>NZ_VIGB01000003.1:2404000-3005000 GCF_006636205.1 Kitasatospora acidiphila
AGGACCGACGGTGAAAGTCCGGATGGAAGGCAGTGCGCGGCGACACGTTGTCCCCACGGCACGGGCGTTCGGCGCCCGCCGGCGGGGCTTGGTGCTCGCTTTCCCCGGAACGGCGTCGGCGCACGGGGGACGAGCCGTTCTTCTTCTCCGTCGCGCTGCGCGCCGTCCATTGCGGCAGGCGTGTGCGCGGACGCGTACGCCCTGCCGGATGGTCCGCGTTCTCTCGCAGATCAGTGCATCGCCCGGACCGACCGTGTCCGCGCGATCCCGACCGCAGGAGAGCACATGGCAACCGCAGTTCACCCCGCGACCGACCGTCTGCAGCGCGTCGAGCAGGCGATCGAGGCCTTCCGTCGCGGGGCCTTCGTCATCGTCTTCGACGACGAGTCCCGCGAGAACGAAGGCGACCTCATGGTGGCCGCCGAGTACACCGATGAGGCCGCGATGGCCTACCTGCTCGACCACACCTCGGGGGTGGTCTGCGCGGCGCTGCCGTACCAGCGCTGCGCCGACCTCGACCTGCCGCAGATGGTCGACGACAACTCCGGGCTGCACGGCACCGCCTTCACCATGTCCGTGGACCTGATCGCCGGTGGTACCACGGGCATTCCCGCCGACGAGCGCGCCCGGACGCTGCAGGCGCTCGCCGACCCGGGCGCACGGGCGGAGGACTTCGCGCGCCCCGGTCACATCTTCCCGATCCGAGCCGCGCGCGGCGGGGTGCTGGAACGCGACGGCCACACCGAGGCCGCCGTGGACCTCTCACTGCTCGCCGGGCTGTCCGGGGTGACCACGATCTGCGAGGTCGTCCGGCCGGACTGGGCCATGGCCCGCCTCGGCGACCTGCGGGAGCTGGCCGAGCGCGAAGGGCTGCCCCTCATCTCGGTGGGCGACGTCGCCGCCTACCGCCGCGCGCACGCCTCCGCGCCGCAGCCGTCCTGAATCTGACAGATCGTCAGAAGCGCCACGAGAAAGCGATTCCACACGTGCACAGTTCCATCCGGACCAGGCGGCTCCGCTGGACGGCGAGCTTGAGCGCCCTCACCGTGCTCGGCGCCGCCGCCATGGCAGGCTGCGGCAGCAACGCGAGCTCCGCCGACCGCGCCGGCGGCCACGCCCTGACCGTCGGCCTCACTTACGTGCCCAACATCCAGTTCGCCCCCTTCTACGTCGCCGAGTCCCTCGGGTACTACAAGGACGTGGGCCTGAAGGTGAACCTCCACCACCACAGCTTCACCGACGCCGAATTCGGCGCGCTGGCCGCCGGCCAGGAGGACGTCGTCTTCGCCGGCGGCGACGAGATGCTCCAGGCGCGCTCCCAGTCCGTGCCGGTGGTGGACGTCGCCACCCTCTACAACCGGTACCCGGTGACCGTCATGGTGCGGGCCGACTCGCCGGTCAAGGCGGCCGCCGACCTCAAGGGCCACACCATCGGCACTCCGGGACCATACGGCGAGACGTACTTCGCGCTGCTCGCGCTGCTGCAGAGCGCCGGCCTGTCCACCTCCGACGTCCGGGTGCAGAACATCGGCTTCACCCAGCAGGCGGCCCTCACCGGCAACAAGGTCGATGCCGTCACCGGCTACCTCAACAACGACGCCGTCGAGTTCGCCCAGGCGGGAACAGCCGTCCGCACGATCCAGCCGACGGGGGCGGCAACCACGCTGCCGCTGGTCGCCGCCGGCCTCGGGGCTTCCCAGAAGACGGCCGAGAGTCGACAGGCCGACCTGAAATCCTTCATCGGGGCCACCCTCAAGGCCGTCCAGTACACCGTCGACCACCCCGAGGAAGCGGTGGACCTGAGCAAGAAGTTCGTCCCCGGGCTGGATGACCCCAAGAAGCGGTCCGACGCCCTGGCCGTGCTGAAGGCGACCGTTCCTCTCCTGCAGTCCTCCGGAACCCAGCCCGGGTACAACGATCCGGCCGCCTGGAAGCAGATGGAGGAGTTCATGCGCTCCCACGACCTGCTGTCCAAACCGGTCACCGTGGACCAGGCGTTCAGCAACTCCCTGCTGCCGTGATCGTCCCCCCGGGGCTGCCCCCAGCCCCGGGGAAGCCACCCGAGCGCGACAGGCCGTGACGCCACGCTCCTGACCTCACTAGACCGGCGCCCGAAATGTCGACCAGTCGGCATGTGCTTTGCGCGGCGACCCGCGCTTCGCGACGGCGGCGGGCCGTCACGGGGTGCCGGGTGGGCGAAGCGGTCATGGACGTAGGCCATCAGCCAGCCGGCCGACAACCTGCCCGCACCGCCCGTCGCCACCGTGCACCTGCCCCGCCGCATCCCGACCGGCTTCCACGGCAACTGGCTACCCGACGCCTGACCGACCCGCCCGGCCCCGGACCCACCCGACCGACTGGCCTACCAGGCCACGCCCAGGGCCTCCAACTGCTCGACCTGCTCGGCGCTGAGCTTCTCTCGGCGGCCCCAGGTGTTGCTAAGCCAGGCCCCCAACGCCAGCCCGGCTAAGGCGAGTTGTACAGCACTGCCCACCATGAGGCGGCGTTCCCAGGCCGATCAGGCGCGACCACCATGCGACCACCACCCCGCGGCATGCACAAAAAGGCGCTCCCATCATTCCGATGGAAGCGCCCTCCGACCCGCGTAAACGCTGGTCGGGACGACAGGATTCGAACCTGCGACTCCTTGGCCCCCAGCGTGGTTCACATAACTGCCGCTTCGGGGAGCACACCTCGAACTCGGAGAGCTGATGTGCGAGTCGGACACCAGGCCAGCGCAGTCACCGTCCGCCGCATCCTGCGCACCGCCGGACTCGGCCCCCCGCCACGCCGACACACGGCACGCCGGGAATGGACCGCCGCCGCCTCTACGTATATACGTATTTAAGTCTATATTTGCGTAAGGCACGAGTGCGGACTACGGTGGGAAACACCCCGGGAGACCGGGTGACCCGAGGCCCTGGCGGGCCTCAACTCCCCTTTCCCATCAGTACTTTGCAGGAGACAGCCATGCCCGACACACCCCGGCCCGAGGCCGAGCCCGAGTTCGATCTGATCGCCCACCTCGACGACGTCCTGGACGGCATCGGTCTGTCCCGCGACGACGCCGTGGCGGCCGTGGAGGTGACCGGCGAGGACCCGATCATGAAGTCGGTGGCCCGGCTCGGCGCCTCGATCGGCGTTCCGCTGCTCGCCGTCGGCACCGGTGTCGCCACCATCGCCAAGCAGCGTGGCGGCGAGAGCCAGACCCTCGCGCTGGACCTCAACAAGGCCGTGCACAGCCTGAGTCCGTTCATGACCGGCTGGACCAAGCTGAACGGGTACCTGCCCAACCTCGGCGAGGTCACCCTGACCGAGGGCGGCAGCGAGGTGATGATGGGCGAGCGGCTGATCAGCCCGCTGATGTTCGACATGTACCAGGCCCGCGGCGGCCGTTGGGTCGTCCCGACCTGCCCGTTCCCGCACCAGCGCGACGCCTTCCTGCAGTTGCTCGGCGTCCCGCACGACAAGGCCGCCGTCACTGCCGCGATCGCCGGGTGGGACGCCTTCGAGCTGGAGGAGGCGTGCGCCGAGAAGAACATCGCCCTCTGCGTCGTCCGCACCGAGGAGGAGTTCCGGGCCCACCCGCAGGGCCGGGCGGTGCTCACCGAGCCGCTGATCACGATTGAGAAGATCGCCGACTCCGACCCCGAGCCGTTCACCCTGGCCGACGTGCCACTGGCCGGCCTGCGGGTACTCCAGGACACCAAGGTGATCGCGGGCATGGTGGTCGGCCGGACCCTGGCCGAGCACGGCGCGGACGTGCTGCACGTCAACGGTCCGCACGAGTACGAGCAGGACATCAACTGGGCCGAGGTCGGCCTCGGCATGCGCTCGGCCCGGGTCGACATCAAGGAGCCGGCCGGCGCCGAGGTCTTCCGCCGACACCTCGGCGAGGCCGACGTGTTCATCGAGAACCGGCGCGGCTCGGCGATGGAACGGGCCGGCTTCGGGCCGAAGGACGCGGCCGCGCTACGCCCGGGTGTCGTCTACTGCTCGCTCAACGCGTACGGCCACACCGGCCCGTGGGCCGAGCGCGCGGGCTTCGACCAGGAGGGGCTGGCCTTCACCGGCTACATGGTCAAGGAAGGCAGCGAGGAGCAGCCGCAGTTCCCGCCGACCGGCATCCTGAACGACTTCATCATGGGGTACTTCGCCGCCGCCGGTGTCCTCGCCGCGCTGGTCCGGCGGGCCACCGAGGGCGGCAGCTACCACGTCAAGCTCTCGCTCGCCCGCACCTCGGCCTGGTACCCGACGCTGGGCCTGCTCGACAAGGAGTCGATCGACTTCGACGGTGCCCCGCACCGCCTGGCCGCCCCCGAGCTGATGACCGCCGACACACCGCTCGGCGAGCTGGTGCACCTGGCCCCGCCGGTGCAGTACTCCCGCACCCCCAGCAGCTACCCCGAGCCGGTGCTGATCCCGCGCGGCTCCAGCAAGCCCGAGTGGCTGCCCCGCTGACCGTCCCACCGACTTCGAAGGAGCGTCACCCGTGAACATCGCGGAGATCTTCCAGGGCCAGATGACCACCCCGCTGGGCGCGCCGGCCTTCCCGTTCGGGCCGTACCGCTTCACCGACCGCGAGTACCTGAACATCGTCTACCGCACCGACCCGGTGGCACTGCGCCGGCTGGTCCCCGAGCCCTTGGAGATCGCCGAGCCGCTGGTCCGGTTCGAGGTCATGAAGATGCCCGACACCACGGGCCTCGGCAGCTACACCGAGGCCGGCCAGGCGATCCCGGTGGTGCTGGACGGCGAGCACGGCGAGTACCTGCACGCGATGTACGTCGACAGCCCCGCGGCCATCGCGAGCGGGCGCGAGATCAGCGCGTACCCGAAGAAGGCGGGACGGCCGGCCCTGTACACCGACGCCGACACCCTGGTCGGCACGCTCGACTACGGCAGCCTGCGGGTCGCCACCGCCACCATGGGTTACAAGCAGCGCCCCCTGGACCACGAGCAGGCCGCGGCCGAGCTGACCGTCCCGACTTTCATGCTCAAGATGCTGCCCGGCTACGACGGGTACCCGCGGATCGCCGAGCTGGTCCGCACCCGGATCACGGACCTGACCGTCAAGGGTGCCTGGAGCGGCCCCGCCCGGCTCGACCTGGTCGCGCATGCCATCGCTCCGCTGGCCGATCTGCCGGTGCTCGAGGTCGTCTCGGCCAGCCACATCCTGACCGACCTCACGCTCTCCCCGGCGACCCTGGTCCACGACTACCTCGCCTGACCCTCCGGCCCCACGTCCTCCCCCTCCCTTCCTGCCACGAAAGGCACTGTCATGACCATCTCAGAGACTCGCTACTCCCGTGTCGCCGTTGTCGGCGCCGGCACGATCGGCGCCTCCTGGGCCGCGCTCTTCCTCGCCCACGGCCTGCACGTCACCGTGAGCGACCCGCGCCCGGACCTGGAGGAGTACGTCACCGGGCAGCTCACCGCGCTCACCCCGACGCTGGCCGCGCTCGGCCCGCCCACCGAGGCCCTGACCGCCCGGCTGGAGTTCGAGCCGGACGTCGAGAAGGCGGTCGCCGAGGCCGAGGTGGTCCAGGAGAGCGGCCCGGACGACCTGAACCTCAAGCAGGAGCTGTTCGCCCGGCTCGAGGCGGCCACCCGCCCGGGCACGCTGCTGCTCTCCTCCACCTCCGGCATCCGTGCCACCGACTTCACCGCCCGGATGGCCGACCCCGGCCGGGTCGCGGTCGGCCACCCGTTCAACCCGCCGCACCTGATCCCGCTGGTCGAGATCGTCCCCGGTGAGCACACCGAGGCCGCCACCCTGGAGGACGCCGCGGCGTTCTACCGTCAGGTCGGCAAGCAGCCGCTGATCCTGCGCCGGGAGATACCGGGCTTCGTCGCCAACCGCCTGCAGTCCGCGCTGTTCCGCGAAGCCGTCCACCTGGTCACCACCGGGGTCGTCAGCCTCGAGGACCTGGACACCATCGTCACCAGCTCGATCGGCCTGCGCTGGGCGGCCGGCGGCCCGTTCCTCACCTTCAACCTCGGCGGCGGCCCCGGCGGCTTCGAGCACTTCCTGAAGCACCTCGGCCCCGGCATGGAGATGCTGTGGCAGCTGCTCGGCAAGCCGTCGTTCGACGAGGCCACCATCGCCACCCTGAGCGCCCAGGAGCGCGAGGCATACGGCGACCGGACGTACGACCAGCTCGGCGCGGCCCGCGACCGCGACCAGCTGGCCCTGATGGCCGCCCTGCGCAACGCCAACTGAGCTACACAGAATCGGAGTTCAGTCATGTCTCTCGATAGCCGGCTGCGCGCCGCGCTCACTCCCGACAACACCCCGATCGATGTCCACGCCGAGCTCGCCGAGGTCCTGGCCGGCGTCGGCATGAACCCCGCGGACGCGGGCGGCACGGTGGCCTTCCGCGGCGCCGACCCGATCGTCCCGTCCACCCTGCGACTGGCTTCCGCCGCCGGCATCGGCCTGGCCGCCAAGTCGGTGGCCCTGGCCAAACTCTGGCGTGCCCGAGGCGGCGAGGGCCAGGACATCACCATGGACCTGCGCAAGGCCCCGCACCGGCTGTGCCCGTTCTACGACTTCACCTGGGAGAAGCTCAACGGCTTCCCGCCCGGCGTCCCCAGCGACCCGGACAACCCGATGGCCCTGTCCTTCTACCGGGCCGGCGACGGCCGCTGGGTGATGCCGCTGAACGCCTACCCGCGGCTCAAGCAGCGTGCGTTGGAGCTGCTGGACTGCGCCGACAACACCGCCGCCGTCACCCGGGCGGTCGCCGGCTGGAAGGCCGCCGATCTGGAGCAGGCGGGCGCCGAGGCCGGCGTGGTGATGCCGATGCTGCGCACCCTGGAGGAGTTCCTGACGGAGCCGCAGTACCGCGACTTCCTCGCCCATCAGCCGCTGGTCGAGGTCGAGAAGATCGCGGACAGTGCCCCGGAGCCGCTGCCCGAGAGCGCGGGCAACCCGCTGGACGGCATCCGGGCACTGGGCATGGGCCACGTCATCGCCGGTGCGGGCATCGGCCGCACGCTGGCGCTGCACGGCGCGGACGTGCTCAACCTGTGGAAGCCGTACGAGCACGAGAACGACATCCTCTACTACACCGCCAACGTCGGCGTGCGCTCCAGCCTGGTCGACCCGCACAGCCCGGCGGGCGCGCAGCAGGTGCGCGACCTGCTGCGGGACGCCGACATCTTCTACGCCAACCGCCGCCCCGGCCACCTGGAGACGATCGGGCTCTCCGCCGAGCAGGCCGCGGAGGTCCGACCCGGCGTCATCCACGCGTCCGTGTCGCTGTTCGGCACGGAAGGACCGTGGGCGGACCGGGTCGGATTCGACCAGAGCGCCGGCTGCGTCACCGGGATGATGTCCCTGGAAGGCACGGAGGACCGGCCCCAGCTGTCGCCGATCGCCGTGGTCAACGACTACCTGGTCTCCTGGCTCGCCACCGCCGGGATCGTGCAGGCGCTGCTGCGGCGGGCCACCGAGGGCGGCAGCTACCGCGTGCACGTCTCACTCACCAGGGTCGCGCTGTGGATCCTGTCACTGGGCACGTTCGACCAGGAGTACGCCCGGACGACAGCCGGCTCGGGCCGCGAGCACGCCTACCTGCCTCCCGACACCTTCACCGCCGAGACCTCCTGCGGCAGCTACCAGGGTGTCACCGACCAGGTGGAGATGAGCGCCACTCCGGGCGAGTACCGCACGGTGCTGGTGCCGCGCGGTTCCAGCAGGGCGGAATGGCTGCCCCGCGGCTGATGCCGAGGATGCGCGTGGGCGACCCGATGCCGGGTCGCCCACGCGCATCCTCGGCACTACCCGTCAGCGCGGCTACGGCTTCGGGCGGCTCTGCCAGCGTTCGACCGCGGCATGCAACACGGCGCCCAGCTCGGTACTGCGTCCGTCGACCTGCTCGTGCCGCCCTATGGCAAGGATCGCGGCGTCCACCGGCCCCTCGCCGCCGAGCGGCACCGCAACGGCCGAGACGTCCGGGTCGCCGAGCCCGTGGCTGAAGGCCACCCGGGTGCGCCGGATGTGCTCGATCCGGTCCAGGAACTCGGCCGTCTCCCGCGGATGCCGCTCACCCTCGGCCGCCAGGTGCGCGCGCAGGTCGCGCTCGTCGGCGAAGGCCAGGATCACCCATCCGGCGGTGGCGCAGAGCAGCGGGCTGGACCGGTATTCGGTGGCCCGGTAGGCCAGCCGCTGGATCGACCACGGTCCGGCGTGGCTGGTGTAGACGACGCTGTCGCCGACCCGGACCGCGACCAGGACGTCGGCACCGGTCCGGGCGGACAGCTCGTCCAGGTCGTCCTGCGTGACCTCGGCGGCCGGTCGGCGACCGGCGGCGAGGTTGAGCACGTAGGTGGCCGGCCCCAGCAGGAAGCGCTTGCCCTCCTCGGTCAGATATCCGACCGCCGCCAGCCCGTTGACCAAGCCCTGGATCGAGCTGACCGGCGCCTCCAGTCGGGCCGCCAGCTGACTGAGCGACAGACCCGTGGGCGCGTGGGCGACCGCGTCCAGGATGGCCGCGACGCGGTCCACCGTGCGGTGGTGCGGGCGGCGGGGAGCGGCGGCAGCCGCGGGCCGCGCGGACGGGTCGGGGGTGTTCGTCGGAGGCATGGGACCACCCTATACAGGCGGCTTATTACGTAAATAAGTATCTTGATTTTTATTTGCGTAATATGGGCTCGGTGGCCTACGGTGAGAGCGTCCTCAGGAAGAGGAGGAACGAAGGCCCGGACGACGCCTCCGGTTGCCGCATCCCGTTCCGCGCGAGGCATTCCGCGCCGCACCGCCCACCGGGCCCCGGGACGGCACCGTCCGTCCCCCGCCTCAACCGCCGCCGGTGCCGCAACCGCGCACCGACGCATCCGCCCCTTCAACCGATCCAGAGGTGTGCCATGTTGTCCCCTGACTCAGCCCCCGTCATCCGGGCGACCCTGCCGGTCGTCGGCGCGGCCCTGCCGGAGATCACGGCGCGGTTCTACGACACGATGTTCGCCGACCACCCCGAACTGCTGGACAACATGGAGATCTTCACCCGTCCGTACGTTCGGTAGTACGTGAACCCCGGCCGGGCGAGGGCCGTTCACCATGCCGGAAGCACCGCGCCGGGGATCTCACCGGACGGCGATTCGCCATGCCCTGATATCCGAACCGTCCGACCTCCGTTACACAAAGGTGGCGCCGAAATGAAGAAATCGCTCCCGAAGGATGTTGGGGGCGATCATCATCGGATAGTGTCCCTGCTCAGACGAAGCATTCGGCTCCGGAGCCGCAGTGCCGAATCGCAAATGATGGTCCGGGCATCTTCGTTCCGATGTGCCCGAATTCTCGCGAAAGGAGTCAGCCATGAAGATGGTCAAGGCGCTGGTCAAGGTGTTCAAGAAGGACGAGGACCTCGCTGCCCACGCGTGGATCCTGCACGTCATCTGACGCGCCACAGGGGCCGGTGGAGGTGGCTGTGACGCCACCTCCACCGGCCTCACAAAGTACCCTTTGACCTGCCATGATGTAACAGCCGAGACCGCGTCGGACTCGCCCCTCGGGCTGGGCTGCGGCGCAGGACGGCAGCCCTTCCCGTGCCATACCCGGAGTCCTTCGCCGCCGCACGGAACGCATTTGTCGCCATTCCAGTGGAGGCGTGATTCCCATGGAAAAAACGGCCCCGGCAGTAGCGCACGGCCATTCCGTCGTCTACGCCCCCAGGATTCAGGAGCTACTCGCCCGAGAAGACAAGGTATTTCGGATCGACCCGAGGACGGTCGGCATTTCCGACAGCCATTTGATGGCCGAGATCGTCGCCGCGCGTCCCGTTGTGGCAGCCGAGCGATCCGTATACAAGCCTGCCGCCGGCGCGGAGATCCCCCACGACAGCGCGACCCGGACGATCCGCGCGCTCGGGCAGGACGTCATGGCGGGCATCCAGGCTCCGCCGCCCCCCGCGCGCGGGCTGTCCGGCGCCTGGCCCTACGCGGCCACCTCCTACCTGCGCCGGTGGCTCTTCTCGTCCGATCCCCTGCCGGTCTCCCTGCTGTCGAAGCGCGGCATCACCCGCTCCGACACGCTCTCCCGGCTCACCGACCGCGCCGTCACCGTCTGGCCGGGCTCCGACGCCAACGGCAAGGGCACCGCGCTGGCCGAGCAGATCCGCGACGCCTCCCGCGGCCAGGACAGGCAGCAGGCCATCGCCCTGTACCGCCGGGCCACGGCCACCCTCTGCGACGGCGTGGCCGGACTGACCTCCAACGCCCTGTGGCTCATGGGGCCGGCCGCCCGGGATCGGGAGGCGGACCGCGCCGACCTCACCGCGATCCTCTGGGAGACGCTGCGGTTGCTCCCACCGGCGTGGATGCTGTTCCGCAACACCGGAGAGGCGTACACCGAGTTGCACCCCGAGATCCGTCCCGAGGACCGCGTCGCGCTCTTCCCGCTGCTGATGCACCGCCACCCGGACTACTGGTCCGGCCCGTTGGAGTTCCAGCCCGAGCGGTGGATCGGGGTGGCGGACCCGGAGGGGACGCCCGCGTTCATGCCGTTCGGGTTCGAGGGCGCTCGCTGCTGGGCCAAGCACCTGGTCGTGCCGCTCGCCGAGAGGCTGCTGACCGTTGCCCTCGACAACCGACTCGTCATCCGCAGCCCGCAGCAGGACGCGCAGGTCCCGCTGCGCTCCCTGCTCTCCGTGCGCTTCGAGGCGGAAGCCGGGGCATGACCCGGCACCCCGCCCCCTTTCGCGCCGGGCGGACGCTGCCGGCCGCCAGCACCGAACACCCTGACACCACGGGACACACCATGGAATCGCCCACGCTGGCCGACTGGGTCGGCGACGTCAAGGGCTTCGCCGAGCACCAGTGGCAGCGCGAACCCGCGATCTTCACACCGGAGGCCGCCGCCTCACCGCTGGACCTCGACGAGTTGGACGCAGCCTTCGACTCGGGGCTGCTGCGCACCCCTTATCTGGAAATGGTCCGCTCCGACAAGGTCACCATCCCACCCGAGGCCTACACCACGTCACGCGTGGTCAACGGCATCACCCACCACGGCTTCGCCGACCGCGCGAAGGTCGTCGCACTGCTGCGCACCGGGGCCACGCTGCTGCTGCGCTGCGTCAACCAGTGGCACCGCCCGACGGGCGATCTGGTGGCGCGGCTGTCCGAGGAGCTGGACCGGCGCGTGGAGGCGTTCTTCTTCGTCACGCCCGCCGGTGGCCAGGGCCTCGCAACGCACCGCGACGACGCCGACGTGTTCGTCCTCCAGGCCGCCGGACGCAAGACCTGGTACGTCCACGACGCGCCTGCGGTGGCTGACTGGCAGTTGGGAGAACTCGCGGACGACGAGCACTCCCCGCGGCGCCTGCACGGCGTCCTCGATCCCGGCAGCGTGCTCTACATCCCGCGCGGCTTCGCGCACCGCGCGGTGGGCGCCGCCGGGCTGTCCGCGCACCTGTCGCTTACGGTCCGCGACATCTGCCTGCAGGACCTGCGCACGGCCCTGGAGCAGTGCCTGACCGGAGAGCTGGACCTCCCGGCGCGCCCGCTGGGCGAGGCCGCGATCGCCGACGCCTGCACCGCGCTGCTCGGCCATGTCCGGGCGAGGCTTGACACCGTCACCCCGACGGAGGTGCGACTCGCCGCGCGGGCCGCACAGGCCCGGCAGCGGGCCACCGCGGCGCCTGCGGAGACGTTCGGCGAGGCGGCCCGGACCTGGGAGGCGGACGGCGCCGGGCGCGCCGGGCTGGCGTCCGTCGGCCGCACCTGGCGCAAGCTGCGCGGCGCGCACTGACGCAGGGCGGGCGTGCCCGTCCTGCGCGGAACCGGGAGGACGGGCAGCTCGGCGAGACGCGCTACACCGCGGGCGGGGCAGTGATCGCCAGGGGCTGGTCCTGGTCAGCGCGCAGTCGGCGCTCCAGGTACAGCTCCACGAACACCGCAACCTTGGCGCGCAGTGCCCAGGGATCGAAGGGCTTGACGATGAAGTCGACGGCGCCCACGGAGTAGCCGCGCATCGAGTAGTCGGCATCAGCGCCGATCGCGGTGAGGAAGAGGATCGGTATGTTGCGGGTCTTGGTGCGGCGCTTGATGTGGGCGGCGGTCTCGTAGCCGTCCATCCCCGGCATCCGGACATCCAGGATGATGACTGCGAAGTCGTCGTGCTGGAGCAGTTCCTTGAGGGCGTCCTTGCCGGAGGTGACGGCTACCAGCTCCTGGTCCGGTACTTGTAGGACGCTCTTGAGAGCGAGCAGGTTGGCGGGCTGGTCGTCGACCAGCAGGACCTTCGGCCGGATCCCGGGGGCAGGAGGTGGCGAACGCTCTCAACCGCGGTGAAGAGCTGCTCGCCGGGATCGAGGCCGCGCTGGACCTCGACGAGGGCGAGCTGGCGCTCCAGCAGTTCGCACCGCTCCTCGGCCAGCTCGGCCCGGGCCTGGGCCTCCGTCAGCTGGGTCCGGAGTCGGGTGACCTCGGCGGCCAGCCGATTGCGCTCGGCCAGGATCGTAGCCTCATCGGTGTCGCCGGGGCTGAGCGGCTGAAGGCTCAGGCGCACCTCCAGGTCGGCGATCCGCTCGTTGCGTTGGACCAAGGCCTCGTCCAGTACGTCCTTGCGGGCCACGGAGCGACGCGCCTCCCGGTCGGCGTCGGCCAGCTGCTGCTGGAGCTGGGCGACCGCCTTCGACATCGACGCGGACGTGCGCTGGGCGGCGCTGTGCAGTGCGCGCAGGAGGTTCACCGCCTCCGGCGTGACCGCCAGACCGCTCCGCCCGGCCGGCGCCGGTCACACCGGCGGCCCCGGCCGCCGGTGCGGCCGCCGCCGACGGGATCGAGGCGGTGCTGGCCGAGCACGGGATCCCGGGCGCCGGCCTCGCCTGGATCGAGGACGGGCGGACCGTCGCGGTGCGCGCCTTCGGCTCGGTCGACGCGGCGGGCTCCGAACCGGTCACCCCGGAGACGGCCTTCCTGGCCGGCTCGATCAGCAAGCACGTGACCACGGTGGCGGCGCTGCGGCTGGCCTCCGACGGGCTGCTCGACCTGGACCGGGACGTCAACGGCTACCTGTCCGAGTGGCGGATGCCCACCGAGCCCGGCCACCCCGCCGCGGCCCGGATGCTGCTGTCGAACCTGGACGGCTTCGCCGACCGTCCGCAGCTGTCCGACGGCTACCACCGGCACGGCGTGGTGCCGAGCCTGCTCGACGTGCTCCACGGCCGGTCTCCGGCCCGGACGCCCGCGGCCCGTTACGAGCGGCGCGGGATCCGGGCGGTCTGTGACAGCGACACGCAGATGACGGAGGTGGCGGCCCACACCAGGGGGACTGTCCACGGGCTCCACCACATGAGCGCCAGCGAGAGGGCCGCGGCCGCCAGCAGCGCGACGGTGACCGGCAGCACAACGTCGCGCCGGTACCGCCTCAGCTGCTCGCCGAGGACCTCTTCGACGATCTCGGCGACGATCTCGGCGACCCGGTCGTCGATGGTGTCCCCGTAGTGCACGAGGAACTGCTCGATGTCGTCGGTCCTGCCGGCCGGGCAGGGGCGGCCGGCGGCGCTCGAGTGTCGATCGGTCATGTCCCCACGATGTCGCACCGGGCGGCGCCGGGTCGGCAGCGTGAACCCACCGGCCGGACGGGGGGTAAACCCTACCCACGCTGATGGGTTCTCCTCGCTGCTGACGGGTGGTCGGGTTGGGTACCGTCCCCTTGTCGGATCGAGGCGCGGACGGTGACCTGGTCGCCGCCCGCACTGCCCACGAGAGCGGGTCTGAAGCAGTTGACCGAGTACATCGCCGGCCGTGCCACCGGCAGAGCCCGGACGGACGCCCGGCCACCCCGCGAGGTGGTGCCGGGCAATCCGCTGCGCGCGCTGGCCTCCCCCGTGCTGTGGCGGGCGTCGATCCACCTGGTACTTGACGGTCTGGTGGCGCTGGCGGGACTGGCCGTGCTGGTCGTGCTGGTCGTCGCCGTCTGCCTGGCGCCGGCCGGCCTGGTGGGCCTGCCGGTCACGGTGGCGGCGGGGTGGGCGCTGTTCCGGCTGGCCGCCGTCGAGCGCGCCCGGTTCGCCGTGACCTGCGGGCTGGAGCTCGACGAGCTGCCGGCGCCGGTCTGGTCGTGGCGGTTGGCCAAGTCGCTGCAGTCGCTCGTCCACAACCTCTGCACCTGGCGGCTGATCGGCTACTTCGTACTGCTGATGCCGGTGGCGGTGGTGACCGTGGTCGGGGTGGCGCTGATCTGGGCCGTGCCGCTGACCCTGGTGCTGCTTCCGGTCTACTACCGGGGCCTGCGCGGCGGGCAGGCCCAGCTCGGGCCGTTCCTGGTGGATTCCCTGCCCCGGGCGCTGCTGGTCGCGGCGGTGGCGCTGCTGGTCGGCGCGGTCCTCTCCCCACTGATCGTCAAACTCCTGCTGGCGCTGGACACCGCGCTGGCCGTCGCACTGCTCTCCCGGCCCCGCGGCATGGAACTGGAGCAGCGGGTCAACGATCTGACGCAGAGTCGAGCCAGGGTGGTGGACGCCGCCGAGGCGGAGCGCAAACGGATCGAGCGGGACCTGCACGACGGTGCCCAGCAACGGCTGGTGGCGATGTCGATCACCCTGGGCCGGGCCAGCTCGCGGTTGAAGAAGTCCGGTGACCACGAGACCAACAAGCTGGTCGAGGACGTCCGGCGGGAAACCCTCAGCACCATCGCCGAGTTGCGCAACCTGGCCCGTGGCCTGCACCCGCCGGTGCTGACCGACCGCGGCCTGGAGGCGTCGCTCTCCGCCGTCGCCGCGCTGGCTCCGGTGCCGGTGCGCCTTGACGTCCTGGTGGAGCCGCGCCCCTCCTCCGCCATCGAGGCGGTCGCCTACTTCACGGTGACCGAGGCGCTCACCAATGTGGCCAAACATGCTCATGCGACCCGCGCTTGGGTGGAGATCCGGCGGGAGGGCGCCCGATTGGACGTTAGGGTTGGCGATGACGGGCGTGGCGGAGCCGACCTCGCGGCCGGCACGGGTCTGACCGGTCTGGCGGACCGGGTGTCCGGGGTGGACGGGCGGTTCCGGTTCAGCAGTCCGGTGGGTGGACCGACCGTGATCGAGGTGGAACTGCCATGCGGGTAGTGCTGGCCGAGGACTCCGCGCTGCTGCGCCAGGGCATCGAACTGCTGCTCAGCGAACAGGGGATCGAGGTGGTCGCCGCGGTCGGCGACGGGGAGCAACTCCTGCGCGCGGTGGCCGAACACCGGCCGGACGCCTGTGTGACCGACGTCCGGATGCCGCCCACCTTCCTGGACGAGGGCCTGCGCGCCGCACTGGCGGTACGCGCCCGCTGGCCGGAGACCGGCGTCCTGGTGCTCTCCCACTACGTCGAGGAGCGCTACGCCATCGACCTGGTCAGAACCAATGACAACGGGGTCGGTTACCTGCTCAAGGACCGGGTATCGGACGCCGATGAGTTCGTGGACGCACTGCGCCGGGTCGCCGCGGGCGAGACGGTCCTCGACCCGGAGGTGGTCAAGCAGTTGCTGGCCGGCAGCCGGCAGCGGGATCCGCTGTCCACCCTGACGCCGCGCGAGCGGGAGGTCCTCACGGCCATGGCGGAGGGCCGTTCCAACGCCGGGATCGCGGCCGATCTGGTGATCGGCACGGCGGCGGTGGAGAAGTACATCCGCAGCATCTTCGTGAAATTCGATCTGCAGCAGGAGGCGGGAGACCACCGCCGCGTGCTCGCCGTTCTGCGCTACCTGGGAGCTTGAGATCAGCACCACACCGTGGAAGCGCCGCGGATGCCTCCTCATAGGGCTGGTCGTCCTCGTCACGGTCGTCGCCGTGGCCGGTTGGGGTGTGGTCGCCTTGCTTCCGGCGTACCGCCCGTACAGCGGCAACTGGCAGCAGGACGCGGCCGGCGCCAGCCAGGTGACGGTCCAGGCCGACGGACTCGGCGTGACGCTCAGGCAGGACGGCTCCTCGCAGGTCACGGTGGCCATGAGCGGCAGCTACAAGGGCCATGTCCCGCAGGTCTCCGTCACCCGGTCCGGGTCGGACGTCACGGTCACCGCCGGCTGCTCCAATGACTGCTCGGGGCACCTGCAGATCACGGTGCCGGCCGGCCTGGCCGCGCAGGTGCGCACCGGGGACGCCGGCATCCAGGCGAAGGGCCTGACCGGCCGGCTGGATCTGACCACCGGGCTGGGCGGGGTCGAGGTGGACCAGTCGTCCGGCCCGCTGACCGTGCGGAGCACGGGCGGCGCGGTGACCCTCGCCGACAGCAGCGCCCCGAACGCCGAGGTGATCACCACCGACGGCGCGGTCAGCGCCTCCTTCACGGCGGCACCCGCCTCCCTGAAGGTCACCACGGGCTACGGCGGGGTCGACCTCAAGGTGCCTCACGACGCCACCTACCACGTCGACGCGCAGACCTCCCAGTCGTCGCCGAGCGTCTCGCTGCCGAACACCGCTACGGACGCGCCGCACGGCGTGGTGGTGAAGACCACGGGCGGCGGCATCATGGTCCACTGAGCACGCCCGTGCCGCGAACGACGGTGGCGCCCCCGGGCGAGCATGCCGGGGGCGCCGACACACTCGAAGAGCACCACGTCGGTGGTCGGCACCCCGCGGTACTCCGCGGCCGTCCGGTCCAGCATCCCGGGGATCACCCCGAGCGAGGACCAGCGGTCGTAGGGCGACTCGACGGCCGGGTCGATCAGGATGTCGGCACCCAGCCGCTCGGCCAGCGCCCGCCGCTTGGGCGAGAAGTCGACCGCGACGACCCGGCCGTGGCCGCGCGCCTTGAGCACCGCGACGACGCCCAGGCCGATCGGGCCGAGGCCGAGCACCACGGCGACCGAACCCGGACCGGGCTCGCCCCGCCGGACCGCCCGGGCGGCGACCGAGAACGGCTCGCCGAAGCCGCCCGCAAATGCCGGGGTGCAGCCGACGATCCCACCGCCCCGCGGGCCGAAGCCGATCGGCGGGCCGCAGACGGTGCTCCCGACCGGCAGGGCCCGCACGGTGTCCGGGCCGTAGTCGACGATCTCGGCGGCGAACTCGTGACCGAGCACCAGGCCGTTCCGGATGTCGTGCGGGGTGCCGCCGGTGCGGCGCATGATGTCACTGAACGCTTCGGGGTCGCCGAGGGCGTGCAGGTCGGAGCCGCAGCTCCCGCAGGCCAGCGTGCGCACCAGCAGCTGCCCGGACTGTGGCACCGGATCGGGGACTTCTTCGACGACGAGCACCCCCGCTCGGGTGATGGCGGCACGCACGGCCCGCTCTCCTCTCTGCGGTCTCCCGCGGTCGGGCGGCCTCGGCCGTCCTCTCGATCAGCAGGGCGACGAGTGAGTCGATGGTGGGGTAGTCCCAGGCCAGGGTCGGCTCGACCTCGATGCCCAACTCGCCCTCCACGTCGCCGCACAGGGCGAGGGCGTAGACCGACTCCAGGCCGTACTCGACCAGCTTGACGTCGGGCTTGATCTGCTCGGCCGGGATCTCCAGGTAGTAGGCGACCCGTTCGGTCAGCCACTGGGCGAGCTGCTGGACCTCGGGGGCCGGTTCCATGGACGTGGTCATGAGGGTTTCCTTCCGAAACGGGGTGTCGGGGGGTGGATCACGGATGCCGGGGTGAGTCCAGCGAGGAGGCGAAGTCGGCCAGTGCGGCGGTGACTTCGGCCGGTCGCTCCTGCTGGGTCCGGTGCCCGCAGCCGGGCAGGATCATCGTCCTGCGCAACTGCCGTGCCCACTGGCGCAGTTCGGCGTCCAGTCGGGCGTGGTCGGTGCCCTGGACGACAAGGCCCTGGGAACCAGGACCGAGACACTCGCACACCACGGCCTGCGGATCACTCTCAACACACGATTCGGGGAACAGCAGCATGAACACCCACGCACGACGGGCCAACCTCATGGCCGCGGCCGCCGCCGCACTGGCGGCGATCACCCTCACCCTCGTCACGCCCGCCATCGCATCCGGAGTCAGCGCCGCCGCGCAGCCGCGGGCCGCTGCCGCCACGGCCGACACCACCGGCACCACCACCCCGCCCGACAACAACAGCCGGGACTGACAGGGGGTTATCCCTACCCCGGTTCGGTGGGCTGGCCACGTGTCCGGCCCGGCCGAACTGCTGTTGGCTGGGGGGCAGATGGTCGGTGCGGGGCGGCGCAGGTGCGCCGCCCCGCAGCGCCACCGCGAACCACCGGTGAAGGCCACCGGCCTTCCGGAGAACGAGGAGTGGAACGATCAATACCTCAAGCCGCACCGCCCGACGGTGCACCATGACGACCGGCGACGGCGCGGTCGACCTCGCGGTGCCCTCGAGCACCGGCTACCGGATCGACGCCCACAGCAGCAGCTCCGCGCCGCAGATCGACCTGCCGAACTCCGACGGCGCGTCGGCCTCCCTCACCGTGGCCGCCTCCAACGGCGGCATCCACATCCACTGAGCGGGCACCACCGCCCCACGCCGACGACCAAGGTTGGAGAAGAACCATGCGCCACCCCTCCTCACCCCTGCGCGCCCCGTTCGGCAAGGCCGGCATCTGGGCCCTTGCGGGCGCCTCGGTCGCGGCCGCGGCCACCGCCTGGTGGGTGACCGACTCCGCGCCGTACCCCTACGCGCAGCACCGACTGCTCGACCTGCCACTGCCGTTCCTGTCCTGGGAGCGGCTGGCCGAGCAGCTCCAGCCGCTGCCGGGCGAGCGGATGCTGGAGATCGGTCCCGGCACCGGGCTGCAGTCGCTCCAGGTGGCGCCCCGGCTCGGCGCCGACGGCCGGCTGGACATCGTCGACATCCAGCAGGAGATGCTCGACCACGTGATGCGCCGGGCCGCCGGATCCGGCCTCGACACCATCGTCCCCACCCTGGCCGACGCGCGCGAACTCCCCTTCGACGACGCCACGTTCGACGCCGCCTACCTGGTCACCGCGCTGGGCGAGATCCCGGACGTCCCCGCCGCCCTGAGCGAGCTGCGCCGGGTCCTCAAGCCGACCGGTCGCCTGGTCGTCGGCGAGTTCTTCGACCGCCACCAGATCCGCCCGGCGACCCTGGCCCGGCACGCCAACGCCGTCGGCCTGCACGTCATCCGGCAGTCCGGACCGGCCCTGGCCTACTTCGCGCTGCTGCGGCCGTGCACCTCGGGCTCCGACGGCCGGCCGCACGCCGGTGCCGCGGACCGGTGTGCGGCCACCATCGACTCCTGATCGGGACTGGAGGACCGTCGTGAACAATCCCGGCATCCGGCGCGCGGCCGAGAGCGAGTGGGGCCTGCTCTACCGCCGGGCGCGCGCCCGGCTGCGGGCCAGGGGCGCCGCCGCACTGACCCTCACCGTGGTCTCCAGCTGCCTGGTGCTGCTGTTCGCGGCGGTCGACGAGTTCCCGAGCGGGGCGGCCTTCGTCTCCCGGATAGGCGTGGTCCGGGCCACCGAGCCGTGGGACGTCGCGCTGCTGCGCTTCCCGGTCTCGATATTCGTGCCGGCCATCCATCTGCCCTGCTGGACCGCCGTGTTCCTGGTGGTCCTCGCCTTCGGGACCGCCGAGCTGACCCTCGGCCCGTGGCGCACGCTCGCCGTCGGGTACACCTGCTCGCTGGTGGGCACCTGCTACGCGCGCTTCGGGGTGTCCCGGCCGCCCGGCCACCTGCTCCACCTGCCCGCCGCATTCGCCCAGGTCCGGGACACCGGGCCGTCGGCGGCCGTGGCCGGGCTGGGCCTGCTGGTCGCCTGGCGGTTCGGGGCGCGCTGGACCGCGCTGGGCGTGGTGCTGCTGACGGCCGCGACCACGGCGGTGGACCCGGAGTTGGCGGGTTACGAACACATGGCCGCGCTGGTGACCGCCGCCTTGCTGCTGCTCGCGGACGGGGTCGCCCGCAGGCCGGCCGCCCGCGGTGCGCACGGCTCCGCCGCCGTGGCACCCCGGCCGCGGTGACCTGACCGGCGACCGGGGCGGCGACGCTCACGCCCGGCCGGCCGGCTCGCCCCGACCGCGCAGGCACCACTCGAGCACCGCCATGGCGCTGTGCAGCTTGTGACCGGCCTGCCAGAACGCGATGCTGGACGGGCCGTCGAGCACAACGGCGGTGACCTCCTCGCCGCGGTGGGCGGGCAGGTCGTGCATGAAGACCGCCGCCGGGTAGCGGGCCATCAGCTCGGCGTTGACCTGGAAGGGCGCGAAGACCAGGTGCTCCACGTTGTGCAACCCCGACAGTCGGCAGCTGCGCGCCGGGCCCTCCGCTCGTGCCGGCGGCCTCTCGCCTGGGCTGCAAGCTCCCAACAGCCGAGCCGCTGGATCAGGTTGGCCTACCCACCGCCCGCACACCGTGATCATCCTCGCGGCGTGTCGCCGGGAGCGTGTCCCGACCATTCGATCTTGCCATGCTCCGCGCCCTGCCCCGCATGCTCTGCTGGCACACCCCACCGCCCAGCAACCCTGGACGAGCCATCACCACTTGGTTCGAGGAGGAGTAGCCGCGCCCTCACGGTCCATTCACGGACGCACGGCACGCCGCATGCCGACGTGCGGCGGGCAGCCGTAATAAGAACCCCGCACGGCCCGGCTGACGCTCCCCCACGAGCGCAACCGGGCCCTGGCCGGGCAGGCCGGTCCGGCATGCACACTTCCCCACGGAGCAGCCTCGGATCCCGGCTGTTGCCACACCGGCAGAGCGCAGCGTACATGCCACACCCACAGTCAGCTACCGCAGGTACGAAAAACTCTCGGCGCCTGCGTCACCATGCGGACAACACACTCGCAGCGGCTCCGGGCCTTCCACGGGAGCTTTCGCGGGTTACCTCGGCGATGTCCGATCGGAGTCACAGCTGCCCGGGCTGCGCAGGCCGAGGTGCAACGATGGCATGAGAACTCACAGCAGGATCGAGGCGTCATCATGACGGTCCTCACACTGCTGGACACCTACGACGCCGGGCGCCGCCCCGTGGCGCTGGCCACCAGCGCCCGGGCCTCGGCGCGGTCCGTCGAGCACAAGCACCCCGGCTACGACGTCGGCGCGGTCGGCCCGGGCGGTGGCCGGCAGCCCGGCATGCTGGCGGTGGTGCTGGGCTACCGCTATGCCTCCAGCGCGGTGCCGGTTGTGCAGGCTGGCGGTCCGGCCGGGGAGGGCGCCGTGCCGCTCGACTTCCGGCCCGTCGCAGTGCCCGGGGGACGCGCGCCGCACCTGTGGTTCACCCGGGCCGGGGCCCGGATGTCCACCCTGGACCTCTACGAGGACACGTCGGTGCTGCTCAGCGGCCCCGAGGACGGCGCCTGGCACGCGGCGGGGGAACGGGTCGGCCAGCGACTGGGCGTCCCGCTCAGCTGCCTGCGGGTGGGCCACGGCGCCGAGCACGACCTGGCGCCAGAGCCCGGTGCCGACGGGGAGGGCCTGCACGGCGTGGCGGCCGACGGCGCAGTGCTGGTGCGACCGGACGGCTTCGTGGCCTGGCGTTCCGGGACGGCTGTACCCGAGCCCGCGCCGTTGTGGCGGACGTGCTGAGCCGGAGGCTCAGCCGGCACTGAGCGTCTGCCTGCGGGCCGGCACAGCTCCGCGGGTCCGCGGGCAGGCGCTGGGGAGCCAGGCGGTGGACGGCCCGCCTGGCGCCCGACAGCCGACGCCCGTCATGGGGCGACCCGGCAGCAGCCGACCATACCGCCAGGCCGCCGCAACGGTGGCCCTCTGCTGGCGGACCCCACCAAGCAGCGGGTCAGCGCGGGCGGCGGAGCAGCTCAGCCGTCTCGGCGCGCCGGTTCCAGGCGATGACGGCCAGCGGCGCCATGAAGATGAACGGGGTCCCGGCGTTCTCGCCGTGCATCGCCGTGAGCTGGGTGACGAACGCGAACGCCAGGAAGATGATCAGCGCCGTCGCGGCCGGCCCGGCCAGTCGGCGGACCAGCAGGCCGACCGCTCCGGCCAGCTCCACCAGTCCGGTCAGGTACATGAACCAGTGGCCCACACCGATGGCGTCGAAGACGGTCGTGGCGGCGGGAAGCGCGAGCAGCTTGGGCAGGGCGCTGGCCAAGGCGAAGAATAGCGCGAGCAGGATCCGCAGCGTCCAGACCACCCGGCCCAGGGCCTTGCCGGACTTCGCGGCGGTGGCGGTGGTCGTGGCGGCGGTGACGGTACTGGACATTTCAGGTCTCCCTGGTCGGCTGTCGTTGGTTTCTCAGGTTTGACCGCCGCCACCGCCTGAACTCATCGGTCCTGGGAGAAGAAGTTTTTCGGCAGCTCCCTCCTCCAGCACCAGCAGCTCGCCGACGGTCTGCCGCCCGTGGATCAGCCCGGCCCGATCGCCCTGGACCGTGACCTCGGGGATCAGCGCACATCGCTCGCCTCTGCATGCGCCGCGCCGACGGGCTCGGGGGTTTCCTCCACGAGTACCAAAGTGCAGTCTGAGCAGGGTGGACAACCTTTTCGCCGAGGGCAGCGCCGGCTGGCCACAGAGCCCGGCAGTACGCCGATGGCGCCCTACCAGCACGCCCGCGACAAGGACGAACTGCTTGTACTGCTGGTGGACGACTACGCGGCGCGGCGCCTGCGCCGGCCCGAACAGCTGCCCGCTCAGCCCCGCGAGCGGATCACCGTCGCCGCGGACGCCATCCACGCGATACTGGCGGCCTGCCCCTGGATCGTCGTGGTACTGACCGCTGACGACCTGCTGTCCGAGACCGCCACGGGGATCGCCGCCGGCTCAGGGCACGGCAACGGGGGCTTGTCGGCGTGCGCGGGCGTCGGATGCCTTGGCCGTTGCGTAGAGGGAGACGGCCAGGGCGATGGCGAGGGCTGCGCCGGCGGTGAAGACGCCGGCTGAGGAGGCGACCTGCGGGCTGCGGGCCTCGGTGCGGGCCGAGCCGCTGAGGAAGGGTATGACCACGAGTACGGCAAGGCCGAGGGCGACCTCGCACCAGACGACCCTTCGGGAAGTGTCGCAGTGTCAGGCGCAGGAGTGAGGTGGTGTCGGCGGTGCGGCGGGCCTGCGCGATGCGGGGCATCAGCCAGAGCTGGTTGACGGCGCCGGCCGTGATCAGGCCCAGGACCAGTATGACCTTCACCAGCAGGGCCAGGCCGTAACCGGTCGTCCAGAGCTGGTCGATTGCGCCGACGTGCCGCCAGCTCATCCATACGCCGCAAGCGCACCCGAATCACCACCCGTCGGGCATCGAGCGCCACGTCGACGACCGTCCGCTCGTGATAGCTGTGCACCCGCACCGCCTCGGCCCCGCATCTCGGGCACGCCACCGGGCCGTAGGGTGTTCGCGCTCGCACACGGATCAGGGCACCCTCGTCTTCGACAAGGTCGACCAGAAGCGGCGACAACCCCGAAAACACCATGCCTACAAGCTCATTGACATCTCGCACGGGCTGTCAACGAATCCTGTCACCCTTCGTTGCCACCGAATGTGCGCCAGAGCCGAATTCATGACACTCGCCCGTTAACGCCCGCATCCACCGGCGAAATATCGGTTCGAAGACAGTGCCGCCACCGACACGATCACTCAGTTCTGCGGGCACGTGGCTGCGTCATCGGGCTCTTGCTGTGATCCGTCGCAGCGGGATCGGGACCTCCGTCCGGTGGGCCGCGCGCAGAACCCGGAGGGCGCGGCGGTGGGCGGTCGGGGTGAGTCCGGGTAGGTAGAGCGAGTCCAGGAGAAGGCTTCCGTCGTCCGGTCGGGTGAGCGGGAGGGTGAAGCAGCGGCGCTCGTCACTCCTCAGCTCCAGCCCGGCGCGGGCGAGTGCGGCGGGCAGGTGTCGCATGGCCCGGTCGTTTGGGTAGCGCAGGGTGCGCCGGATGGCGAGGAGCAGGGCTGCTGCGAGCGCGTAGTCACCGGCTCGCAGGGGCCCGGTGGCCGGGACGGTCGCGACCAGGAGGCCGCCCCGTCGCAGGACGCGCCGGATCTCGCGGAGGGCTCTGGGAAGCGGGGTGAGCAGCATGAGGGCCATCGAGCAGACGACGGTGTCGATGCTGCCGCTGGCGAGCGGCAGGGCGGTCGCGTCCGCGCGAAGCAGCGGTCCGACGTCGGCAGTGCGGGCGGCGGCCAGCTCGGCCGACGAGCGGTCCACCCCCAGATAGCGGACGGCTGGTGGCAGGACGGCGCACATGGGGGCGCTGCCGCAGGCCAGGTCGAGGAGGACTCCCCCGGCAGGTACGGTCTCGGCCAGCCACTGGTAAGGGGTGGTCCCGTCGGCATGCGCGCGTCGCAGGACAGCCTCGGTGATGCCAGGGTGAGCCTGGTGGAAGACGTCCAGGTAGGCGGCCCAGTCCGCGGCCGTCCGGGTCATTGCGCTGCCTGCGGTTTCTGCGCGACGAGGAGGGCGTAGCCGGCCGTACCGTCGTCGACCGCGCGGGCGGCGTGGGCGGTCAGGGCGAGCGCCCGGTCGAGGTCGACCGGCTCGGCGAAGCCGGGGACGGCAGCTCCAGCGATCCGGAGCGCGCGCAGCCGTGCGTCGATCTGTTCGACCATGCGTCGCAGGGCGTCGTCGTGGCGTTCGGTGCGGACGGTGTGCAGTCCTGCGGCCGTCAAGAGAGCCGCGTACCGCTCCAGCGGGCGGGCGTCGGCCAGGCAGGCCACCCAGCCTGCCAGTTCCGCGAGTTCGGGCGGGAGGTTGCTGGGGGCGAGAGTGACATCGGTGATGCCGACCCGTCCGCCGGGGCGCAGGACGCGGGCGAACTCGAGGGCGGCGGTGGGCTTGTCGGGGAATGTGCAGAACGCGCACTCGCACATCACCGCGTCGAAGGAGCCGTCAGGGAAAGGGAGTTGTTCGGCATCGCCGGTCCGGAAGGTGACCCTCCCCCGGCCTCCGACCGGAGGGACCCCCATGGCGAGCCCCGCCTGTTCGGCGGCTGCGCGGGCGCGGGCCACGGATTGCTCGCCGAGGTCGACGCCTACGACCTCGCAGCCGAACTCGGCGGCCAGCAGGAGCGCGGTGCTGCCCGTTCCGCTGGCCACGTCCAGGACGCGCATGCCGGGCGCGAGTTCGAGCGTGCGGGCGAGGTGGCGGGTGAGTGCCGGGCCGCCCGGATGGAGGCTGGTGCCAAGGAGAGCCGTGACGGCATCGGACTGGTAGGCGCTCGCGCAGCACGCCTTGAGGGTCTGCGGGTCGTCGGGCTGCGGGTTTTCGCGCTGGGGGCCGCTCATCAGAGGGCCTCCCCCGTGTTGTTGCCGGCGCGCCCGGCAGTCTTCCCGCGGTTGCGGGCGGTCTTGGAACCGTGCGGGGAGGGTTCGAGGAGGAGCTGAAGCCCGGTGGCGTTGGGCACGACGTCGGCGACCGGGACGCCGGTGAGCTGTTCGCGGACCTGTTCGCGGTAGCCGACGGAGTTGTAGGCGCAGAAGGGGATGATCCGCCCGTCGGGGGTGAGCATCTCGACGCAGCACTTCATCAGCGTCTTGACGTTGAGGGTGTACGGGTCCTGGAAATCCTGGACGACCAGCATGAAGGCCTTGTCGACGACCGCGCGCAGGGCCTTGGGCAGGTCGATCCCGCAGGTGGCACAGTCCAGTTGGGCCGAGGTGGTGGCGGTGCCGGGGAACGCTGAGGCCGACCACAGCTTCTCCAGTGCTCCGCGAAGCCCGGGTTCGGGCAGAGCGCGGTTGGCGATGTAGTCCAGGTAGTCCTCCAGCTGGACGAGCCGAGTCAGCGGCACGACGTCCGTTCCGTCGGTCAGCAGATAGCTGACGGAGCGGCAGGTGGGGAAGCAGCACGGGACGGGGAAGAAGTCATCGGGCCGTAGCAGGTCGGGGAGTTGGTCGGCGACGGCCTGGATGACGTCGGAGTTGGTGAGACGGGTGAGCGGGTCGAATTCGAGGTGTCGGCCGGAGTGGGTGACGGGTTGCAGGACGACGCCGCGCACGGCCGGGTGTTCGAGGCCGAAGCGGATGATGGCGCCCGCCTCGTGGTCGTTCAGCCCTCGTTCGACGGCGGCGGCGAGCATGACGCGCAGGCCGGCAACGGCGCAGGCGTCCAGGGCCCGCTGCTTGAGTTCGCGCAGGTCCTTGCCGCGGATGGCCAGGTGGGTGGCGGGGGCGAAGCCGTCGAACTGCAGATAGACGATGACGCCGCGCTCGGCCAAGGCGGGTGCGAAGTGCCGGTCGGTCGCGAGGCGGATGCCGTTGGTGTTGAGGACGACGTTGCCGATCGGGCGGGAGCGGGCGGCGTCGATGAAGTCCAGGATGTGCTTGTGGATGCTGGGTTCACCACCGGAGAACATCACCACCTCGGGTTCACCCTCGGCGGCGACATAGGTGTCGAGCATCTTCTCGACCTGGTCAAGGGTGAGCGAGAAGCCGTCGGCCTGATGGCCGGAGTCGGCGAAGCAGATCGGGCAGTCCAGGTTGCAGTCGGAGTTGACCTCGATGATGCCCAGGCAGGCGTGCTGCTTGTGTTCCGGGCACAGGCCGCAGTCGGTCGGGCAGCCGTCCCGCACCTCGGTCTGGAACGCCAGCGGGAGGGTGCCCGGCTTGTTGAACCGCGCGGAGTCCAGGTACTGCTGGGCGTCGCCGTAGACGAGTGCCTCGAACCGGCCGTGCTCCTTGCAGCGTTTGCGCAGGTAGACCTTGTCCTGGCGGATGTTGACCTGGGCGTCGACGACGGCCTTGCAGACCGGGCAGATGCTCTTGGTGAACTCCAGGAACACCTCGTCCCGGTCCGTCTTCTGAGGAGGCGTGACAGGTTCGGTCATCGGGGAGTCCCTTGTTCTGGGTAGCGGTGCGGTCGGAGTTGCTCATCGCAGGACTCCACGCCGCAGCCGCAGCAGGCTGCCCGTGAACACACGGCTGCGGGGGGCCGCCAGCGCACGGTGGACCTCCTCCAATGCGGCGAGCCACGGCCCGTCGGCATGGGTGGGGTACGGGTGGACGGTGGCGGCGAGCCGTCGGGGTGTCCACCGGAGGCGCACGGCGTGGGCGAGTTCGACGATCGCCTCGCCGGCGCGGGGGCCGACGACTGTGGCGCCGAGGATCCTTCCTCGCGGGTCGAGGACGAGCTGGGTGAAGCCGTCGGTGGCGTCCTCGGTGACGGCCCGGTCCATCTCCTCGTGTGCCAGGAGACGAGTGCGGACACCGGGGCCGTGCACACGGGCGGCCTGCTCGGCGGTCGGGCCGACCTGGGCGACCTCCGGGTCGGTGAAGACCACGTACGGCACCGCGCCGTAGTCCAGCCGTGGGCGCAGGCCGAGCAGTGCGCCGAGGACGGCGTCGGCGGCCTGGACTCCGGCGACGTGCGTGTACGGCATCCGACCGGTGACATCGCCCGCAGCGTGGATCCGCGGGTTGGCGGTCCGCAGGCGGGCATCGGCGCGGATCAGACCGCGTTCGTCGGTCAGCACACCGGCCTGTTCCAGCCCGAGCCCGTCGGTGTTCGGCATGCGTCCGGCCGTTACCAGCAGGTGGTCGAACTCCACCGTACGGACGGCACCTTCGGTGTCGGTGAACTCCGCCGTACCAAGCCGGACCGCTCGCAAGGGCCCCTCGGTACGGACCTCGACGCCCTCGGTGGTCAGCCGAGAGGCCAACAGCCCGCCCGCCGCCGCATCCATGGCCGGAAGCAGTCTCCGCTCGGCTTCGAGCAGCGTGACATGGGAGCCGAGCCGGCCGAAAGCCTGAGCGAGTTCGCAGCCGGAGGCACCACCACCGACCACCAGCAGCCGGTCGGGAAGCCTGTCGAGGTCCCAGACGGTGTCGGTGGTCAGCGGAGCGGCGTCCCGCAGCCCCGGCACGGTCGGCAGGGAAGGCCTCGAGCCAGTCGCGATCAGGGCGTGCCGGAAGACGAGCCGCCGCCCCTCGACGTCGACATGGCGCGGCCCGCCGAAGCGTGCAACTCCATGGACAACCTCAACGCCGAGCCGCTCCAGGGCAACCGACGAGTCGTGCGGCTCGATGCGGCCGATGGCCGCGCGAAGGTGCACCGTCACGGCCTGCCAGTCCGCGGGTCCGGTCGCAGCCGGGAGGCCGTAGCGGGCGACTCGCCGGGCGGCGTGGACCTCTGCGGCGGCGTGCAGCAGCGCCTTGCTGGGCACGCAGCCGGTCCACAGGCAGTCCCCGCCCAGCCGGGCGCGTTCGACCAGCGCGACCCGGGCGCCCAGGCCTGCCGCAACCCGTGCCGCAGTCAGCCCGGCGCTACCGCCACCGATCACGACCAGGTCGTATGCCCGGCTCACGGCTGCTTCTCCGGTGTGCCTTCCACCGTGACGCCGTGCCAGAAGGCCACATGGTTCTTGATCCGCCGGGCGAGGAACAGCGGGCGGGGATAGCACCAGGCGGCGTCGGGGTTGGCCAGGCCTTCGACGGTCACCGTGTAGTAGCGGGCGACGCCCTTCCATGGGCACAGCGTTCTGGTGGCGGACTCGGTGAGGTACTCGCGGTGGAGCGACTCGGGCGGGAAGTAGTGGTTGCCCTCGACCACCCTGGTCCGGGCCGTCTCGGCGAGCACCGCGCCGTTCCAGACTGCGCGCATCATGGGGGCTCCACTCCTTCCTCCGGTCCATGCGCGGTCGGCAGGCGCTCGCCACGTCGGGCGCCGCAGGCCGACCGTGGCGCCGGCCGATCCGTTCATCATGGCGTCGGCGCCCCTGACCAGGGTGGAGATCATCAACAGCGGCGTGTTGGCGGGCTACGCACCAATGCGAACATGAGGAGGAGTGAACACCCACACGACAGCAGCGAAGCGCGACGAAGTCGTCGTGTACTGGCAGGCCGGCTGCGCACAGTGCGCGCTGCTGCAGCTCGGGCTCCGCCGCACCCGTCTGCCCTTCAGGCCGGTCGGCATCTGGAAAGACCAGCAGGCGGCGGCGTTCGTCCGATCGGTGGCCCACGGCCACGAGACCGTGACCGTCGCGGGCGTGGCCCTGGTCGCCCCGCACAGTGGCGGCGACTGCTTCGCACAGGGCGCGACAGGAGGTGAACACGCCATGGGCACCGGCTGTGTCGGCTACCTCGTGGCCTTCGCGGGCGGCCCGACGATGCCCCGGGAAGCGCGAACCGCCGCACAGCGAACCCACCAGGCTCCGTGGCGCGGCCGCCGACAGCCCACGCGGGCGACCGTCACTGCAGCAGAGCGGCGCCCGGACGAATCGGTTCAAGCCCCTGCTCTGGCAAGCCCGGATCCGGCTCATCCCCGGTAGCTCTCGGATTGGGCCAGCACACGGGGGCCGGGCCGACTCGCACTGTGCCGTCGTCCTGGGCGAGGCGGAGGAACAGCTCGTGCTCGGGTTGCCGCTCGCCCTGGTCGACCGTCCAGCGAGCGGCGCGGAGGAGTTCTTCCTGTGTCACGCCCGCGGCCTGCGCGAGGGACTCGAGGTCGTAGGGGGTTCGCAGGCGACTGAGCCAGGTGGCTGCCCTCGCCACCTGGCCGGCCCACAGCTCTTCCTCGATGAACGGCCGACGCCTGTACCGCTCCACGAGAACGGCGAGATGCACGCGGCCACAGGCCACCAGGAAACGCTGTCCGTCGAACCTCTGGTCAGTGCTGTGAATGAACGAGGAATCCACGACCAAGGCGAAGATCTCAGGATCATTGGTGGGAGGGCCACCGCACAGGTCGCATGGGCGGGGCACCTCCGGATTCGGGGCGTCGTCGTGCGCCTCGACCGTGTCGGCAGCCATGTCTCTGGTGTAGTCGGGCCCGGCCGGATGAGCCCGCCAGGCGACGCATCCGGGTGCCGGCGCGCGGAACAGCCGTGGGAGGTACTCACCCGCGAACCGCCCTGACCCGGTGCACCGGATCCGCGTCAAACCGACGCCGCCACGGCATGCCCTGATCGGCAATCGCGGACCGGGCGGGCAGCTCCGCCGCCACAGCCCCCGCCCCGACGGCGCGGATGGTGTTCTGCGCCGCGGGTGCAGCCAGGACAGCGGACTGAGCATCGTCCCGATGAACGTGGATGGCACGCAGGGGCTATAGCAGGACCGAGCGGACCGCCTCCGGTGTCCGGCCGACGACGGCGGTGTGATCGTCGGCGGTGATGATCGGCCGCTGGATCAGGATCGGTTGGGCGGCCAGGGCCGCGATCCACCGGTTGCGGCTGTCGCTGTCGCGCTCCCAGCCATCAAGACCCAGCTCGGAAGCGATCGGTTCGCCGGTGCGGGCGATGTCCCAGGGCTCCAGGCCAAGCCGGTGCAGGACCTCGTCGAGCTCTGCGGCGGTCGGCGGGTCGTCCAGGTAGCGCCGCACGGTGTACTGCGCGCCCTCCTCGTCGAGCAGCGACAACGCGGAACTGCACTTGGAACAGGCGGGATTGATCCAGATTTCCATTGACCTCGGTCTTTCGGATGCGGGCTGGTCGGCGGGGCCGCCGGTGGTGGTCAGGAGGCGACGCCTGTCAGGGCGAGGAACTCGGCCCGGGAGCGCGCGTCGTGGCGCAGCACTCCGAGGAGGGTGGAGGTCATGGTGGTCGATCCGGTGGCCTGGACACCGCGCAGGGTCATGCACGTGTGCTCGGCTTCGATGACCACGCCGACGCCCTTCGGATCGAGTTGGGCCTGGAGCCAGTCAGCGACCTGTTTGGTGAGGCGTTCTTGCACCTGGGGGCGGCAGGCGAAGTACTCGACGACGCGGGCGAGTTTGGACAGGCCCAGGATGCGGGTTCCGGGGAGGTAGCCGACGTGGGCGGTGCCGACGAACGGTAGCAGGTGGTGTTCGCAGACCGACCGCACGGGGATGGCGCGGGCGAGGACGAGTTCGTCGTAGCCCTCGTCGTTGGGGAATGTGGTCAGGTCGAACGGCCTGGGGCTGAACAGTTCTGCGTAGGCGCGGGCCATCCTGCCCGGCGTGCCCCGCATGCTCTCGGTGTCGATGCGTACGCCCAGCGCTCGCAGGAACTGTCCGGCGGCCTCTTCTGCCGCACCAAGGTCGATGCCGTCGACCTCGTGCATCACCCGCAGCGCGGCGGGCAGGCGTATCTCCTCCGCCGCGTCGGCCGGGGGTACGAGGGAGGCGGGGAAGTGCTGGTGCTGGGTCATGTCACTTGCCGCCGATACCGAGCGGGGCCGCCCAGGCGCCGATCGGCACCGCGACCAGGATGGGATGGAACGGGTGTCCGCACGGCCCGGGGAGCAGCGCGCTCACCGGTCGCGTCGCCTGGTGCTGCAGCTCACTCGACATGGCCGGGCCTCCATGGACAGTATTTCACCAACAAGTATTGGTGTTATTCGAGAGCGAGGTCAAGTACCACAGGAAACGGCCGGCCGGCCAGGGTTACACGTACACAGGTCGGCGTTATTGTTGAAGGGTGGCTTCCGATGATCTGCTCTCGCCCGAGTCGTCCGGCATCGCCGGCGTCGAGGCGGCCTCGGTCCTCGCGGACGAGCAGCGGCGCAGGATGTACGGCTTCGTTCGGCGCGCCCGACGGCCCGTCACCCGTGAGGAGGCGGCCGCCGAGGTCGGGATCTCGGCCAAGCTCGCCGCCTTCCACCTCGACAAGCTGGTCGCGGCCGGGCTGCTGCACGCCCGTTACGAGAGCCCCGGCGGCATCCGAAGGGTCGGCCGCAAGCCGAAGGTCTACGAGCCGACCGAGGCGGACATCCGCATCAGCATCCCCGAGCGCCGCCCCGACATCCTGGCTGAGATCCTGATCGACTCCGTCCTCACCCATGAACCCGGCGAGGAGGCGCGCGCCGCCGCACTGCGCACCGCCCGCCGGCACGGCGAGGAAGTCGGAGCCGCCGAACGCACCCGCACCCGCCCGGGCCGGCTCGGCCCCCAACGGTCCCTCACCCTCAGCGAGGCCATGCTCGAGGAACACGGCTTCGAACCGGACCGCCAGGCACCCACCGAACTGCGGCTACTCAACTGCCCCTTCCACCCCCTTGCCGCCCGCTCCCCCGAGCTGGTGTGCGGGATCAACCACGCCTTCCTCTGCGGCTTCCTCGCCGGCCTGGAAACCCACGGCATCGACGCTGTCCTGGCGCCCCGGCCCGGTCAGTGCTGCGTCGAACTACGCGCCGCCGCCTCCGACAACGACAAGCCCCCGGCGGGCGGCGACGGCGGCTGCGCGAAACACCTCGAAAGCCCAACTGCGGAGACGGACGAGGGCCCCACCCCGTAGCCGCGACAGCTCGGCGGCGACGGACGCAGGAGATCATGAGTGAGAACCTGGATCGCCTGGTCGCCGAGGGCGTCGCCATCTGGCTGGACACCCTGAGCCGGCAGCGCCTTGTGACCGGCGGCCTCGCTCTCCGTCTGCTTCTTCTACGGGGCGTTCGCGGCCAAGATGGTGTTCGTCCGTTCCCGGCGGATGGCGGACTGGCTACTGCCGCTGGCAAGCGTGTGCCGTTCGGAAACTCATCGCTGCTGCTCGCAGTGGATCTGGCGAGCCGTCACGCCTCCTGGAACTCTGTCCGAGTGATCGTCTCACTGGTGTACAAGGTGGCGCGCAAGGCTGCTCGCGGTTCCGGCAGTACTGCTGCGTCGGGACGCGGCCAAGGACGCCGAACTACTGGTGCTGCGGCATGAGAACGCGGTACTGCGCAGGCAACTCACCGCGCCAGTGCGGTACGAGCCGGCGGACCGGCTGTGGTTCGCGGCGCTGTCGTCGCTGATCCCCCGACGCCGGTGGGCGCAGGTGTTTCCGGTGACGCCCGGGACACTGCTCGCGTGGCACCGCAGGCTGGTCGCCCGGAAGTGGGACTACAGCAAGCAGCGGGGCAGTGGAAGGTGCGGCCGATCACGTCGAGCTGCTGCTCGCGGGTGAGTCGGACGAAGTTGACCGCGTAGCCGCTGACCCGGATGGTCAACTGCTGGTACTTCTCGGGGTGTTCCATGGCGTCGAGCAGGGTGTCGCGGCCCAGGACGTTGACGTTCATGTGGAAGCCGTGGCAGGCGGTGTAGCCGTCGAGGACGCCGACCAGGTTGGTGATCCGCTCCTCCTCGGTGCGGCCGAGCGCGTCGGGGGTGACGGTGTTGGTGAGGGAGATGCCGTCCTCGGCCTGCTCGTAGGGGAGTTTGGCCACGGAGAGGGCGGCGGCGACGTAGCCGTGGCGGTCGCGGCCGTTCATCGGGTTGGCGCCCGGGGAGAACGGCTCGCCGGCCTTGCGGCCGTCCGGGGTGGCGCCGGTCTTCTTGCCGTAGACGACGTTGGAGGTGATGGTCAGCACGGACTGGGTGTGCTCGGCGCCGCGGTAGGCGGGTTGCTTGCGGACCTTGTCCATGAACTCCTCGACCAGCCGCACCGCGATGGCATCCGCCCGGTCGTCGTTGTTGCCGTAGGCCGGGTACTCGGCCTCGACGAGGTAGTCGACAGCGAGGCCGGTGTCGTCGCGCACCGGGCGGACGGTCGCGTGCTTGATGGCGGAGAGCGAGTCGGCCGCCACCGCGAGGCCGGCGATGCCGCAGGCCAGGGTGCGCCGGACGTCGCGGTCGTGCAGGGCCATCTCCAGACGCTCGTAGGCGTACTTGTCGTGCATGTAGTGGATGACGTCCAGCGCGTGGACGTAGGTGGCGGCCAGCCAGTCGAGCTGCTGGTCGAGTGTGGCGAGCACCTCCTCGTAGTCGATGACGTCGCTGGTGATCGGAGCGGTGGCGGGGCCGACCTGGGTGCGTGGCTCCAGGTTGTCGAAGATCAGCCGGATGCCCTGCAGGGCGAGGCCGTCGGTGAAGTCGTTGGCGTAGACCGAGACGTAGGTCTCGATGCAGTGGGTGAGGGCGTCGAAGCCGGTGTCGGCGGTGACGTCCTTGGGCAGGCGGGTGGTGAGCGCCGGGTCGACGATGGCCACGCTCGGGGTGAGCGCGTAGTCGGCGAGCGGGTACTTCTGGCCGGTGGCGGTGTCGGTGATCACCGCGAACGGGGTGACCTCGGCTCCGGTGCCGGAGGTGGTCGGGATGCACACCAGCTTCGCCAGTTCACCCAGGTCGGGGAAAGTGAAGGCGCGCTTGCGGATGTCGAAGAACTTCTCCTTCAGGTCGGCGAAGTCGACCTCCGGGTGCTCGTACATCAGCCACATCACCTTGGCGGCGTCCATCGGCGAGCCGCCGCCGAGCGCGACGATGGTGTCGGGGCGGAAGTCGCGCATGAGCTCGGCGCCCCGCCGTACGGTGTCGATGCTCGGGTTGGGCTCGACGAAGTCGACGACCCGGACCTCGACCGGGTCGCGTCGGCGGTCCAGGATTCCCCGGACCCGTTCCAGGTGGCCGATCTCCACCATGGTCCGGTCGGTCACGATGACGATCCGGTGCGCGTTCGGCATGCTCGCCAGGTACTTGATGCTGTTGCGCTCGAAGTAGATCTTCGGCGGGACCTTGAACCACTGCATGTTGGTGTTGCGCCGCCCGATCCGCTTGATGTTCAGCAGGTTCAGTGCCGAGACGTTCCCGGCCACGGAGTTGTGCCCGTAGGAGCCGCAGCCCAGCGTCAGCGAGGGGGTGAATGCGTTGTAGATGTCGCCGATGCCGCCCTGCGAACTGGGCGCGTTCCAGATGATCCGGCACGCCTTGACCGCATGACCGAACTCCTCGACGAACGCCGCGTCCTCCCGCCGCCGAGTGCCCCAGCCCGTTGAACTCCACCATCGCCGCGGCCAGTTCGACGCCCTCGCGGCGCGAGGCCGCGGTCAGCACGGCCAGCACCGGGCAGAGCTTCTCCCGAGTCAGCGCCTCCGATGGCCCGACCCGCTCGACGTCCACCAGGATCACCGAGGTGTCGCCCGGCACCTCGAACCCGGCCGCCGCGGCGATCTCGTGGGCGCTGCGGCCCACCGCGTCGGCGTTCAGCCGCTCGCCCGCGCAGGAGGAGCCCCCGTCGTCGGCGGGGAACAGGTACCGCTCCAGCAGCTCCTTCTCCTCGGCGCTCGCATGATGCGCCTTCAAGGTGCGGAACTCGGCGAGCGCCGCGTCGCGGATCTCCGCGTCCAGGATGACGGCCTGCTCGGAGGCGCAGATCATGCCGTTGTCGAAGTTCTTCGACAGCACGATGTCGTTGACGGCCCGCTTCAGGTCGGCGCTCTTCTCGAGGTAGGCGGGGACGTTGCCGGCGCCGACGCCGAGGGCAGGCTTGCCGCAGGAGTACGCGGCCCGCACCATCGCGTTGCCGCCGGTGGCCAGGAAGGTAGCCACATCCGGGTGGTTCATCAGAACGTGGGTGGCCGCCATCGACGGCTCCTCGATCCACTGAATGCAGGACGCGGGTGCTCCGGCCGCCACCGCGGCGTCCCGCACGATCCGGGCCGCCTCCGCCGAGCAGCGCTGAGCCGAGGGGTGGAAGGCGAACACGATCGGATTGCGGGTCTTCAGCGCCAGCAGGCACTTGAAGATCGTGGTGGAGGTGGGGTTGGTGACCGGGATGATGCCGGCGACCACGCCGACCGGCTCGGCGATCTCCACGATCCCGTCGATCTCGTCACGGCGCACCACTCCGACGGTCTTCGTCCGGGCCATCACGTGAGTGACGTTCTCGCAGGCGAAGACGTTCTTGACGGCCTTGTCCTCGAACAGGCCGCGCCCGGTCTCCTCGACTGCCAGCGCGGCGAGGCCGGTGTGCTGGGCCAGTGCGGCCAGGGACGCCTTCTTGACGATGTGGTCGACCTGCTCCTGGGTGAAGTCGGCGTACTCCCGAAGAGCCGTCAGAGCGTCGGCGACCAGGGCGTCGACAGCGGTGGTGCCGGCCGGGGCGGGGGCGGCAGGATTCGGTTCCTCGGCCTGCGGGCGGCGGGGCATGGCGGGACCACCTTTCGGTTCGTCATCCGGGGATCGTGCGCTGGCGGGCTCGCTCGCGCCTGACCCACAGCCTTCCCGAGCAACGCCGTACAGGGAGGCGGCCGTTGGGGTACGCCTGCGGGCCGAAGGTCCCGGCTGGGGTCACCACGCCCCGGGGGCCGGACATGCCGGTGGCCGTGGCGGGACCGGGTGTCGGTCCTGCCACGGCCACGATGGCCTTGCGGGTCAGTCGTGCGGCACCACCGCGACCGGGCTGTGCGTGTGGTGCAGCACTGTGTGGGCCACGGCGCCCAGTCCGGGCACGGCCGGCCGGATCTTCGGGGTCCGCCGGCCCACCACCACCAACGAAGCGCTGCGGGAGGCCTCCACCAGTGCCCGCCCGGCCGGCCAGCCAGTCACCCCGGCCTCGACGCGCACCTCGGGGAACTTCTCCCGCCAAGGTGCCAGCGCGTCCTGGAGCCGGACCAGCGCTTCCGCTGCCAAGGCGTCCGTGATCTCCGGCGGGTCCACCGGAGCCGCCGTCACGTACCGCCCGGTGGGCAGGTTCCGGCTCTCCAACGCCCGCAGCTTCGCCCCCCGTTCGGCGGCCTGCTCGAAGGCGAAGGCGAGTACCTCGGCACAGGGCCGGGTGCTGTCCACCCCCACCACCACGTCGGACTGCACACCGCCGTCGCCGTCCGTGCCCGCCCGGACCAGAACCACCGGGCAGGCGGCGTGCGCCGCCGCACGCAGCGCGACCGACCCGACCAGCAGTCCGGTGAGCCCGCCGAGCCCGCGGGAGCCGATCACCAGCAGACCCTCCCGGTCCCCGGCAGCGACCAATGCGTAGGCCGGGTGGCCGGGCACGTGCTTGCAGGAGATCTGCAGGCCCGGCAGCACCTCAGCGAGGCGGTCCCGCAGTTCGAGCACCGGCCGGGGCAGCGACTGCACCAGGTCCATAGGCTCCGCCGACAGCGCCGGCTCCACTCCACCGGCGTGGATCATCCGCAGCACCCGGCCGCTCCGGTGGGCCTGGTAGGCCGCCCACTCGGCCGCCGCCGCGCTCTGCGCCGATCCGTCGACTCCCACCACCACAGCGTGAGACATGGTCACGACCTCCTTCGTTTCTGCGGTCGCGGCACCGATGCGCGCGACCTCGTGTCTGACGGACAGGCTCGCGCCTGGCGAAGGGCCTGCCACAGAGGCCGAGCAGCCCCTGACCGGTTCCGAAGGTCCCGGTCAGGGGCTGTACTCATGCCTCGGGGACGACCGCAACCGGGCAGTCGGCGTGGTGCAGGACGGCGTGGGCCACCGGGCCGAGCAGGCCGACCCGATCCGCCGGGTGGCGGCCGAGCACCAGCAGCCGTGCCTTGGCCGACGCCTCCACCAGCGCCGGGCCAGGTGCGGTGCCCTCGGTGTCCGCGATCACCTCGACCTGCGGATGGGCCGCCTTCCAGGGCTCCAGGATTCGGGCGAGCAGCACGCTCTCACCGTGGTGGCCCTCGCCCGCTCCCACCGGCCCCGCCCCGGCATGCACGACCCGCAGCGGCAGGCCGTAGCTCTGCGCGGCCAGGAAGGCGAAGAGCAGCGCCGCCTCGGCCGGGCGGCGGGCGTCCAGCCCGACCACTACCTGCTCGCGCGGATGCGCGCCCGGGCCGTTCGCCGGGAGCAGCACCGTGGGGCTGCCCGCCCGGGCGGCGATGTGCAGCGCGGTGGAGCCGACGCGAAGCTCCGGGAAGCCGCCGCTGCCGCGTGCCCCGAGCACCAGCAGCTCGGCATCCTCCCCTGCGGCGACCAGCGCCGAGGTGACGGCATCGTGGACCTCGTCGGTGCGGACCAGCAACTGCGGGTGGCGCACCGCGAGGACGTGCCGGACCTCGTGGAGCAGGTCACCGGCGGGCCGGGTCTGCCGGCTCCAGCTGGGGAGCAGGTGCGGCATCAGGGGCAGGGCGTGCAGCACGCGCAGCGGGCGGCCGCGCAGCAGCGCCTCGCGTGCGGCCCAGTCGGCGGCCGCCAGGCTGGCGTCGGAGCCGTCGACGCCGACAGTTACGGGCAGGTCCATGGTGATCGTCTCCTTCGGGTGGGGCGCCTTTCGGTCCGGGTCAGTTGCCGGGCTTCCAGTCGGCGATCTCGGGCAGGTCGGTGCCGTGTTCGCGGATCCAGTCGTGGTGCCGGCTGCGCTGGTCGGCCATCTGCTGGCGGACGGCGGCGGCTCGGACGGCGAGGCCGGGGACGCGGTCGATGACGTCCATCACCAGCCGGTAGCGGTCGAGGTCGTTGCGGACGACCATGTCGAAGGGCGTGGTGGTGGTGCCGGACTCCTTGTATCCGCGTACGTGCAGGTGCGGGTGGACGGTGCGGCGGTAGGCGAGGCGGTGGATCAGCCAGGGGTAGCCGTGGTAGGCGAAGACCACCGGCTTGTCGCGGGTGAACAGGGCGTCGAACTCGGCGTCGGGCATGCCGTGCGGGTGCTCCTCGGCGGGCATCAGCCGGGCCAGGTCGACCACGTTCACCACGCGTACCCGCAGGTCCGGCAGGTGGTGGCGCAGCAGCTGTGCGGCGGCGATCACCTCCTGGGTCGGTACGTCACCGGCGCAGGCGAGCACCACGTCCGGCTCGCCGCTGGCGTCGTCGGTGCCGGCCCACTCCCAGACGCCGGCCCCGCGGGCGCAGTGGGCGCGAGCCTCCTCCAGGCTCAGCCAGTCGAAGCAGGGCTGCTTGCCGGCCACGACGACGTTGACGTAGTCGCGGCTGCGCAGCACGTGGTCGGCGGTGGCGAGCAGGGTGTTGGCGTCCGGCGGGAAGTAGACGCGCACGGCTTCGGGGCTCTTGCTGAGGACGTGGTCGACGAAGCCGGGGTCCTGGTGGGAGAAGCCGTTGTGGTCCTGGCGCCAGACGTGCGAGGTGAGCAGGTAGTTGAGGGAGGCGATCGGGGCGCGCCAGGGGATCTGCCGGGTGGTGCGCAGCCACTTGATGTGCTGGTTGACCATCGAGTCGACAATGTGGACGAACGCCTCGTAGCAGGAGAAGAGGCCGTGGCGGCCGGTCAGCAGGTAGCCCTCCAGCCAGCCCTGGCAGGTGTGTTCGGAGAGGATCTCCAGGACCCGGCCGTCGCGGGCCAGGTGCTCGTCGACCGGCAGGGTGTCAGCCTGCCATGCCTTGCCGGTGGCGGCGTAGACGGCCTGGAGGCGGTTGGAGGCGGTCTCGTCCGGTCCGACGATCCTGAAGTCGCGGCGCTGCGCGGTGTCGGCCATCACCTGTTCGAGCAGGTCGCCCAGCACGCGGGTGGGTTCGTGGAGGGTGGCTCCGGGCTTGTCGACCGGGACGGCGTAGCGCTCCAGGGCGGGCAAGGGAAGCTCGCGCAGCACCAGGCCGCCGTTGGCGTGCGGGTTGGCGCCGAGACGGCGCTGTCCGTCGGGGACGCAGGCGAGGACCGGTGCGGTGGGCTGCCCGTGCTCGTCGAACAGTTCCTCGGGGCGGTAGGAGCGCAGCCATGCCTCCAGCTGGGCGAGGTGGGCGGGGTTGGTGCGGACCTGGTCGAGCGGCACCTGGTGGGCCCGCCAGGTGCCCTCCACCGGGACACCGTCCACCTCGTGCGGGCCGGTCCAGCCCTTGGGGGTGCGCAACACGATCATCGGCCAGTGCGGGCGCCGGGTGGAGCCGTCGGTGCGGGCCTCGTACTGGATCGTGGCGATCTTGTCGAGGGCGGTGTCCATGGCGGCGGCCATCGCGCGGTGAACGGCCATCGGGTCCGCGCCGGTGACGTACAGCGGGTCGTGGCCGTAGCCGCGCAGCAGGGCGTCGAGTTCGGCTTCGGGCAGGCGGGAGAGCACCGTCGGGTTGGCGATCTTGTAGCCGTTGAGGTGCAGGACCGGCAGTACCGCGCCGTCGTGCACCGGGTCGAGGAACTTGTCACTGTGCCAGGAGGCTGCCAGCGGTCCGGTCTCGGCCTCGCCGTCGCCGATCACGCAGGCGACCAGCAGGGCGGGGTTGTCGAAGGCGGCCCCGTAGGCGTGCGAGAGGGCGTAGCCGAGTTCGCCGCCCTCGTGGATGGAGCCGGGTGTCTCGGGGGCGACATGGCTGGGCACGCCGCCGGGGAAGGAGAACTGCCGGAACAGCTTCGCCATGCCCTCGGCGTCCCGGGTGACGGACGGATAGGTGTCGGTGTAGCTGCCGTCCAGCCAGGAGCCGGCCAGCACTGCCGGGCCGCCATGGCCTGGGCCCCAGACGCAGACGGTGTCCAGGTCACGCCCGGAGATCACCCGGTTGAGGTGGGTGTACACGAGGTTCAGGCCCGGCGAGGTCCCCCAGTGGCCCAGCAGCCGCGGCTTGATGTGCTCCGGGCGCAGCGGCTCGCGCAGCAGCGGGTTGGCCATCAGGTAGATCTGACCGGCCGCCAGGTAGTTGGCGGCCCGCCAGTGGGCATCGAGCGCCCGCAATTCGGCCTCGCTCGGCTCTGCGGGCGTTGAAGCGGCGGTGACGGTCATGGCGGCGGTCTCCTCGGGAATCGGTCGACTTCGCTGGCCGCCGGCGGCGGGCCCTACCCATCGTCACGCCGCGCACCCGGCCTGACACAGGGCCGACCGGGTCATGGCCCAACGCCTGGGAGAGGGACTTGCGGCCCAGCCGAACCTCCCGCGCACCGCGGGCGGGCCATGACGGGCCACATCGCCGAGGACGAACGGCCCTGAAGCGCGGGGCCTGTCGGCCCGCGCGCCCGCGGCGGCGCCAGCGGAGGCTGGCGGCACCCCCTGCCGACCGTGGCAGGGGCGGCCTCAGCGAGCGAACGGAACGCGACATGATCGACAGTGGGCGTCAGACGAAGGCCTACCTGGTCGGCGGCGGGATCGCCGCCCTGGCCGCCGCGGCCTTCCTGATCCGCGACGGCGACGTACCCGGCGAGAACATCCACATCCTGGAGCAGCTCCCGCTCCCGGGCGGCGCCCTCGACGGCGGAGGCTCACCGGAGCAGGCATACGTGACGCGCGGCGGGCGGATGCTGGAGGACGAGGCGTACACCTGCCTGTGGAACCTGCTGGACACGATCCCCACCCTGGACGACCCGAAGGTCTCTGTCCGCCAGGAGATCACCGACTTCAACCGGGCATGGCCGACCGACGCCAAAGCCCGGCTGATCGACCGCGACCACCGGATCGTCGACGCCGCCCGCCTCGGCCTCGACGCGCACGACCGCATCGAGCTGACCCGTCTGCTGGTGCTGCCCGAATCGGTCATCGGCGCGCGCCGGATCGACGAGTTCTTCTCCGAGCATTTCTTCACCACGAACTTCTGGGCGATGTGGCGGACCACATTCGCGTTCCAGAACTGGCACAGCGCGATCGAGCTCAAGCGCTACCTGCTGCGGTTCCTCCAGGAGTTCCCGCGCATCCACACCCTGGCCGGGGTGCGCCGCACCCGTCTCAACCAGTACGACTCGATCGTGCGGCCGCTCACCGCGTGGCTGCTTGAGCACGGGGTGCGTTTCGAGCACGGCGTCACCGTCACCGATGTCGACTTCACCGAGCACGACGGCATCCGCCGCGCAAGGCGCCTGCACCTCGACCGCGAGGGCTGCCGCGAGGAGGTCGAACTCGCCGACCTCGACCTCGCGTTCATCACGCTCGGCTCGATGACCGCCGATGCCTCCTACGGCGATGACCGCACCGCGCCCGGGCTGGTCCGCGACAAGCGCGACGGCAGCTGGACGCTCTGGGAGACCCTCGCGCGCAAGGCGCCGGACTTCGGCCGGCCCGCCGTCTTCAATGGCAGCATCCCCGAGGCCGCCTGGGAGTCCTTCACCCTCACCATGCGCAGCCCGGCGCTGCTGAGGCGGATCGAGGAGTTCAGCGGCAACGCCGCGGGCACGGGCGCCCTGATGACCTTCAAGGACTCGCCCTGGCTGCTGTCGATCGTCGTCCCCCGCCCGCCGCACTTCGACGGCCAGCCGGACGACGTGTTCACCCTGTGGGGCTACGGCCTGTTCACCGGCACCCCCGGCGAGTACACCGGCAAGGCCATGGCCGAGTCCGCCGGGCAGGAGATCCTCACCGAACTCCTCGGCCAGCTCGGCTTCGAGGACATCGCCGACGAGGTCCGCGCCACCACGACCGTCACCACCGTGATGATGCCCTACATCACCAGCCAGTTCGCGCCGCGCACGGTGCACGACCGCCCGCGCGTGATCCCGCACGGCGCCCGCAACTTCGCCTTCCTCGGCCAGTACGTCGAGATCCCCGAGGACGTCGTCTTCACCGTCGAGTACTCCGTACGCGGCGCCATGCACGCCGTCTACCAGCTGCTCGGCCTCAAACTGCCCATCCCGCCGGTCCACCACGCGCTGGCCGAACCCGCCACGGCCCTGCGGGCCCTGCGGACCGCCTTCGCGTGAACGCAGCCAGGCCGCCGGTACAGGACCATCGGGCCGTGCCCGGGGCACCGGCCGGCCCTGGTCCCACAGCCCGCGCCCACGAAGACTGACCCGACACGATCACGCATCCCGCATACTCCAGTGCAAAGAGGATTCACCCATGACCGACTACCTGCTCGCCGCGATCGACGGCTCGGCACAGAGCATCGCCGCGGCCCGCTGGGCGGCCGCCGAGGCCGCCCGCCACGACCTTGCGCTGCGCCTGGTCCACGCCCAGACCTGGCTCGACGACCTCCACACCGACCCCGGCCAGCCGGCTGACGTCCGCGCCCTGACCACGCGCATGCTCTCCGACGCCCAGCAGGCGATCCGGATCACCCATCCGAGCCTGGAGATCCGCGCCGAGCTGATCGGGGGCGGCGAACCGGTCGACGTGCTGGTCGACGCGGCCGGCGACGCTCGTATGCTGGTCCTCGGCTCCCGCGGGCTCGGCGGCTTCGGCGGACTCATGGTCGGCTCCATCGGTCTGGCCGTCGCCGCCCGCAGCGAGGTCCCCACCGTGCTGGTCCGCTCCGGTGAGGCTGAGCACACCGCCCGGCCCGACGGACCCGAGGTGGTCGTCGGCGTCGATACCCGCGAGCCCACCGCGGACGTCCTCGACTTCGCCTTCCGTCAGGCCGCCCGGCGCGGCGCGGCGCTACGGGCCGTGCACGGCTGGACGCCGCCGCCGGTGTGGGGCTACGCCGGCTGGGTGCCCCCGCAGCCCGAGGCCGAGCAGTTCCGGGCGATCGAGGACGAACTCCTCACGCTGGCGATGATTGGCTGGCAGGAGAAGTATCCCGAGGTCGCGGTGGTCCAGGATTGCCGGATCGGCAGCGGTGCGGCGGCCCTGGTCGACGCCTGTGCCGACGCGGACCTCCTCGTGGTGGGCCGCCGGCGCCGCCCGCACCACCACGCCGGCATGCGACTCGGTCCGGTCGCCCACGCCGTACTCCATCACGCGCAGGCACCGGTCGCCGTCGTCCCGCACGACTGACCCGCCCACCACATCGAGGGTGGTGGACTCCGGCAAGCCCGGACGTCCACCACCCTCTTCGCATGTCCCGGCCTGCACCGGTCTTCTGACGGCGTTCCCCGGCCCCGGCAACCGACGGTGATCCGCCCCCTCGCGATCCGCGCCGACCCCCGACGGACACGGGCCTGCCCCAGCCGAGGCCGCAGCGGCGTTGCTCCTCAGGGAGAGCGGAGCTGCACCGCCGACGCACGCGAAAGCAGCGCGCCGACCGACGAGGCCGGACCACCGGGCGACTGCGCCGACCAGGTCGCGCAGCGGGAACGCGAAAGCCGGGGACGGCCCCACACCGTCCCCGGCTCCGCACTTCGTGCCCGGCCGGACCCCCACGGCCGCCGGGCCTGACCCGCGCCCCCTACAGCACGGGAGTGATGACGCCGTAGTGGCCGTCGTAGCGGTGGTACAGCACGTTGCCCCGGTCGGTGGCGGCGTCGGTGAAGAACACGAACGGCAGGCCGCTCAGGTCCAGGCACGCGACCGCGTCGGCCACGGCGAGCCGCGGCACGGCGAGCGTGCTCACCGGCAGCCCGGGCACCGGTTCGGCCTGCGGGGCGGCGGTGGCCAGTCGGTACCCGTCATCGGACGGGTCGCGGTGGACCACGCTGTCGACGCCGCTCGCCGCGTCGGTGAAGAGGTGGAAGTCGTAGTCCATGGCTTCCAGTTCGAACACCGCCTCCCAGGGCGTCTGCCGCGCCAGGCTGTAGGACTTGTGCCGCACGATCCGCCGCTCCTGCCCACTGCGGGCGTGGCGCTGCGGGCGGTGCTCGTGCCGGGCGCCGTCCGGCAGGCCGACCGGTGCGGTCGCGTGGTGGCGGTGGTGCTCCCGGTGGCCGCGGACGCGGGCTATCCGGGCGTTCAGGCGGTCCTGGAGCAGGTCGACGGCCTCCTGCATGGTGGCGGCGGCCACGTGGGCCCGCACCGGCCTGCCGTTCAGGTCCACGACGGCTTGGGCGAGCGAGGGCTTGGCCATCGCGTGGTTGGGCTCCTGGGTGAGCTTGACCCGGGCGGCGACGACCGGCTCGTCGAGGCGCCCCAGCACGGCGAGGATCTTCGTCCGGGCGTAGTCGGGGGCGGCCAGGGTGACCTCACCGCGGGTCTCGACCAGGACATCGGTGGCCGGCGCGGTCTGCAGACGGTTCATCACAGTTCCCTTTCCTGGTGGGTTCAGACTGCCGCGTGCGGTGCGGCCTGGCCGTGGGCCGAAGGTCCCGCCGGCAGGGCCGCAGGTCCCCGGTGACCCGGTGCGGGCAGTGCGCGGATGGTCGTGCCGGTGGTGCCGAGGAGCGCGCCGAGGGCGTCGTCCAGCGGGCCGATGGCGGCGAGGTTGCCCGTCCGTTCGGCGAACTCGGCGGCGGCCTCGACCTTGGGGCGCATCGAGCCCGCGGGCAGGTCCAGCTCGTGCAGCCGGCCGGGGGTGACAGTGGTGAGCGGGCCGGGGTGGGCCGCGCCGAAGCGGGTGAACACGTGGGTGACGTCGGTGAGGATCAACAGGGCGTCGGCGTCAAGCTGTTCGGCGAGCAGGGCGGCGGTGCGGTCCTTGTCGACCACGGCCTCCACACCCCGCACCTGGCCGGTGTCCGGGTTGTGGACGACCGGGATGCCGCCGCCGCCGGCGGCGATCACGACGGCTCCGGTCGCCAGCAGGGCGCGGATGGCGGGCACCTCCGTGATCGCCTTCGGCAAGGGCAAGGGGACCGTGCGGCGCAGGTGGTCGCCGTCGCGGGCACAGGTCCAGCCGCGGTCGAGCTCCATCATCTTGGCCTGATGGTCGGTGAGTTGGCCGCCGATGAACTTGTCGGGGTGCTTGAAGGCGGGATCGTGGGGGTCGACCTCGGTGTGGGTGACCAGGGCGTTGACGGCGCGGCCGGGCAGGCGGCCGGTGAGTTCGCGGGCGAGCAGGGTGCCGATCATGCCCTGGGTCTGCGCGCCGAGGACGTCCAGCGGGTAGGGGACGGTCAGGACCGGGTCGCTCTCGCTCTCGACGGCGAGCAGGCCGATCTGCGGCCCGTTGCCGTGGGTGATCACGAGTTCGTGTCCGGCGAGGACGAGTTCGGCCAGTGAGCGGGCGGCGTCATGGATGTGGTGCTGCTGGACGGCGGCGTCGGGGTGTTCGCCCCGCTGGAGCAGGGCGTTTCCGCCGAGGGCGGCGACGATGCGCATGATCAGTCCCTCCCGAGGGTGGCGACGAGGATCGCCTTGATGGTGTGCATGCGGTTCTGCGCCTGGGTGAAGACCAGGGAGGCGGGCGACTCGAAGACCTCGTCGGTGACCTCCAGGCCCTCCAGGCCGTGTTCGGCGGCGAGTTCGGCTCCGAGGTCGGTGCGCCGGTCGTGCAGGGCCGGCAGGCAGTGCAGGAGGGCGGTGTCCGGGTTGCCGGTGGCGGCCATGATCTCGGCGTTGATCTGGTACGGGAGCAGCAGGTCGATGCGCTCCTTCCACCGGTCGTGGTCCTCGCCCATCGAGACCCAGACGTCGGTGTACAGGTAGTCGGCACCGCGCACGGCGTCCTCGACCTGGTCGGTGAGGGTGAAACGGGCGCCGCTGTCCTGTCCGAGCAGTAGGCATTCGGAGACCAGCAGCGGGTCGGGCCACAGCTCGCGCGGGGCGGCGATCCGCACGTCCATGCCGAGCAGGCTGCCCATCACCATCAGGGAGTTGGCGGTGTTGTTGCGGGCGTCGCCCAGGTAGCAGAAGGAGATCTGCTCCAGCGGCTTGCGGCTGTGCTCGCGCATGGTGAACACGTCGCACAGGCTCTGGGTCGGGTGGCACTCGTCGGTCAGGCCGTTGTAGACCGGCACGCCGGCGTGCGCCGCAAGCTCGGTGACGGTGTCCTGCGCGAAGCCGCGGTACTCGATGCCGTCGTACATCCGCCCCAGCACCCGGGCGGTGTCGGCCACCGACTCCTTGTGGCCGATGTGGGAACTGTCGGGGCCGAGGTAGGTGGTGGTGGCGCCCTGGTCGGCGGCGGCGACTTCGAAGGCGCAGCGGGTACGGGTGGAGTTCTTCTCGAAGATCAGCGCGAGGCGCCGGCCCGTGAGGCGCCGACGCTCGGTACCGGCCGCGCTGGCGGCCTTGAGGTCGGCGGCGAGGTCGAGCAGGTGGTGGATCTCGGCAGTGGTGAAGTCGAGCTCGCGCAGGTAGTGGCGGCCGTGCAGGTTGGCGGTCATGGCGGGGTTCCTCCTGGGGGGATTGCTAGTTGGCGGGGTCGCGCTGAATGGGGCAGCTCATGCAGCGCGGGCCTCCGCGGCCGCGGCCCAGCTCGGAGCCGGCGATGGTGACGATCTCGATGCCCTGCTTGCGCAGGTAGGTGTTGGTGGTGGTGTTGCGCTCGTAGCCGACCACCACGCCGGGTGAGAGGGCGAGGAAGTTACTGCCGTCGTCCCACTGCTCGCGCTCGGCGGCGCGCACATCCTGCTCTGCGGACAGGAGGCGGACCTTGTCCAGACCGAGCGCCTCGGCGAGGGAGGCGGCGAGGTCGCTGTCGGCGGTGACGTCGAAGCCGGAGGGGAGCTCGGAGGAGGGGGTGAGGGTCCAGGACCGCAGCCGGTCGGCCAGGCCCGGATAGACGGCGAAGGTGTCGCGGTCGATCATCGTCATGACCGTGTCCAGGTGCATGAACGCGCGGCTCTCCGGAAGCCGCACCGCGATCAGCCGGTGCGCGGTGTTGGTCAGGAACAGCTGCTGGGCAAGGGCTTCGACGGCCTGGGCGGTGGTGCGCTCGCCCATCCCGACCATGGCCACGCCCGGTGCCAGGACGTGGACGTCGCCGCCCTCCAGGCTCAGACCGGGAGCCGTGGTGGTGCCGTCGAGCAGCGGGGGCGCCGTCTCGGTGAACAGCGGGTGGAAGCGGTAGATCGCGGCGGTGTGCAAGGTCTCCCGGCGGCGGGCGGGCCTGGCCATCGGGTTGAGGCTGTACCGCCCGCCGATCCAGCAGGAGTTGTCGCGGGGGAAGAGGTGGTTGGGCAGGGGCGGCAGCGCGAAGTCCTGCTCGCCGAGCGTGTGCCAGGCCAGGCTGTGCGGGTTGCGCAGCGGCAGGTCGGTCTTGAGGACGCCACCGATCAGGTACTCGGCCAGGCTCTGGCCGTCAAGTTGCAGGCACAGCTCGCGGACCGGCTCCACCAGGGCGGAGCCGACGGTGGCCGGGGTGACGACCTGGCCGAGCAGCCAGGCCCTGGCAGGTGCGAGGTCGAGCGTCTGGGCGAGCAGGTCGGCGTAGTGGTGGACGCGCACGCCGTGGTCGCGCAGCACCTGGGCGAAGGCGTCGTGCTCCTCACGGGCCCGCTTGGCCCACAGGATGTCGTCGAAGAGCAGGTCGTCGACGTTGCGCGGGGTCAGCCGGGACAGTTCCAGGCCCGGGCGGTGCAGGATCACCTGGCGCAGGCGGCCCGCCTCGGATTCGACACGCAGGGTGGACATGGGAGTGCTCCTCGGGAGTTCAGTGCTGGTGACGCGCGGTCAGGGCGCGGAGCAGGATGGTCGGCAGGCCCACCGGGTGGGCGGTGCGGGCCGCCTTCGGCAGGTGCGCCGCGGTGGGGACTGCGGGTTCGACCTCGGCGGGTCCGGTCGTGGCTGCGGTCCGGGCCGCGACGTTGGGGCGCTTCAGCCAGATGTAGACGGGGATGCCGAGCAGGATGGTGAACAGGCCGTAGTAGACGGTCTGGTAGCCGCTGCCCTGGATCGACCAGTACGAGAAGACCAGGGCGAGCAGCGCGACGATGACGTAGCGGGCGAAGCGCCGCCGCTCCAGCTCCTGACGGCCGCGCACCACCAGCCAGTACAGCTGCGCGGCGGCCGAGACCAGGTAGGGGATGACGGCGGTGAGCACGCTGAGCAGCACGATCTCGGTGAAGACCTTGGTGAACCGGGTGTAGCTGACCACGGTCAGCACCGAGGCCAGGACGGTGGCCGAGACGATGCCGAAGGCCGGTACCTCGCTCCGGCCCCGGGTGCCGGTGAAGGCGGCGGGGAAGAGCCCGTCGCGGGCGGCGGCCAGCGGCATCTCGGCACAGATGAGGGTCCAGCCGTTCAGTGCGCCGAGGCCGGAGATGATCGCCGCGGCGGCGACCAGGTTGCCGGCCCAGTGGCCGCCCGCAATGTTGTTCATGGCGTCGGTGAACGGCGCGGTGGAGGAGCCGAGTTGGGCGTGCGGGACGGTGCCGAAGACGGCCAGGGTGCCGAGCAGGTAGATCGCGGCGCAGGCCAGCGTGCCGTACACGGTGGCCCGCGGCACGTTCCGCTTCGGCTCCCGCACCCGGCCGGCCGCCACCGAGGCGGTCTCCAGCCCGATGTAGCTGAACAGCGCGATCGCCCCGGCCGCCGACACGGCGCCCAGCGCCGAGCCGCCGCTCGCGTTGAAGGCGCCGAAGCTCCCTGCCTTGACGAAGAGCAGGCCGGCAGTGGCCATGAACGCCAGCGGAAGGAACTTCAGCACCGTGGTCACCACCTGGAAGGCGCCGATGTTGCGCACCCCGGTCAGATTGACGATCGCCGGAAGCCACAGGCCCGCCAGTGCGATCCCGATCGAACCCCAGGTGTGATGGCCCTTGTTGACGAACACCTCGACGTAGCCGACCCAGGCGACCGCGATGGCCGCGTTCCCGGCCCAGGCGGTGATCCAGTACGACCAGGCGGTCAGGAACCCGGCGAACTCGCCGAACGCCTCCCGGGCGTAGACGTACGGTCCGCCACTGCCCGGCACCCGCTGCGACAACCGCCCGAAGACCATCGCCAGTGCCAGCGCGCCGATCGTCACCAGCACGAACGCCACCAGCGCGATCGGCCCGTAGGGCGCGAGCGCGGACGGCAGCGCGAACACCCCGGTACCGATGATGCTGCCGACCACCAGCGCGGTCGCGGCGGGCAGCCCGAAGCCGCTGCCCGCTCCTCTGGTTCCGTCAGCCGCCTTGCCCTGCTGTGGTCTTCCGCGACCGTGTGCGGACATCTGGTGCTCCTCTGCGATGCGCTCCGGGGAGACGGACACCGGTGCGTCCGTCGCTCACGGTGACGATCCTGCGGTCGCGACCAGCGGTCACCCCAGGGACCATCGGGCCCTGATCACGGCGCCACCGGTCCCCTCCCCACGCCCCACTGGTCCCGGCGGTCCCAGCTGTCCGGGGGTCCGGCGCGACCAGGGACCACTGGCCCACCCCTAGGCCCCCTCGGTCCCTGGGCCCGGCCGGATCGCCACCGACAGAGTTCTCCCAGCGAAGGACCGAGCAGAGGCCCCGACCGCGGACCAGCCGGCGCCCCTGGAGGAGAGCACTGATGACCCACCATGTCCTGACCGGGATCGACGGATCCCCGAACAGCGAGAGCGCGGCCTCCTGGGCCGCCGGGGAAGCCCAACGCCGCGGTGCTGCGCTACGGCTGCTGCACGCCTGGCCCTGGCTCAGCCCCCAGGACGCCGAGGACACCGGCGACTTCCGGCCCGGCGACCTGCGCCCGGCCGCGCTGCGGGCGCTGTCCCAGTGCGCCGAGCGCATCCGCCAGGACTACCCCGGACTCGTCATCGAGACCACCGTGATCGGAGACGACCCGGTCGACGCGCTGGTCAAGGCGGCCGAAGGCCAGGAACTACTCGTGCTCGGCTCACGCGGCCTCGGCGGCTTCGCCGGCCTGCTGACCGGCTCGGTCGCATTGGCGGTGGCGGCTCGCGTCAACATCCCGGCGGTCCTGGTCCGGGCCGACCGGCCCGCCTCGCCTCACAACGGCACGGTGTCCCGGGGCGAGGTCGTCGTCGGGGTCGACACCCGTCAACCCGGCTCCGCCGTGGTCGACTTCGCGTTCGCCGAGGCCGCCCGGCGTGGTGCGCGCCTTCGGGCCGTCCACGGCTGGGATCCGGTGCCGCTGTGGGCCGCCACCGGCTGGGTGCCGCCACGCTCTGAGATCGCCGCGCGGGAGGCCGCCGTGAAGCGCCTGCTCACCGAATCGCTCGCCGCGGGGCGCGCGGCTCATCCGGATGTCCCGCTCGTCGTCGAGGTCCGGCACGGCAGCGCGGCCAGCGCCGTCGTCGCCGCCGGTGAAGGCGCCGACCTGGTCGTCGTCGGCCGCCACGACCGCCACCACCCCCTAGGCATGCGGCTCGGTCCCGTCGCCCACGCCGTGCTCCACCACGCCGCCGCCCCGGTCGCGGTGATCCCGCACATCTGAGTCCGCCCCATCCGCTCCCAGCCGCTCATCCATCACCGAAGGGCAGTCCGATCATGACCCGCACACCCCGCCCCCGTCCCATCCGCCCGTGGCGCCGCGGCCTGCGCCGGGCGCTCGGCGCCGAACGCAACGAGCTGGCCCGGCCGGAGGACCGGGCCCGCAGCCGAGCCGGGCTCCTCGCCGCCGTGGCCACCGCTCTGGCCCTCGTGCTCGGTGCTGGCGCCGCGTGGACCGACTTCGACTCGGCCGAGTACCGCGTCGCTGCGGCGGCAACCCGCCTGCACCACCTGGACGCCGTCCTGCTCACCTCGACCGGCACCACGACCAACAGAACCGACACCGCGGCCTCCCGATACCAAGCCACCGCCACCTGGACGTACCCCGCGGGGCAACAGCAGACCGGCACCGTGGGCGTCAGCCGACAGGCGGGGGCGGGCTCCACCGTCGGCGTCTGGGTCGCCGACAGCGGGAGCCTGAGCGCCGCCCCGGCCAGCACCGCCGACCTGGTCTCCGATGCTGTCATCGTTGGCCTGCTCGCCGTGGGCGTCCTGTTCGTCCTCATCGCTAGTGGCCTGGGCCTGCGTCTGCGATCGCTGGACCAGCGTGCCGACGCTGCCTGGCAGCGCGCCTGGTCGGAGCTGGAACCCGTGTGGACCGGACGGGCCTCCCGCCGGCGCGGCACCGACGGCCCCCGGCCCAGCTGAATCCGGCCTCCCTCCGACCGACCCTCACGTTCCGCCCCGGCCCACGCCCCCGCAGGAAGGACAGCTCCATGGTGACGCCCGTGACCCTCGACAACGAGCTCGGCCAGGTACTCATCGCCGCGGCAGGCGCCGCGCCCTCCCTGCACAACTGCCAGCCGTGGCGGTTCCGTCTCGACCGCACCACGCGCACCGTTTTCGTGCACGCGTTACCGCAGCGCGCCCCGATGCTCACCGATCCGGAGACCCGAGGCGTGCACATCTCGGTCGGCGCCGCGCTCACCAACCTCCAGGCCGCCGCTGTCCACCTCGGCTGGGAACCCGTCGTGCGCCTGCTGCCCCGGCCCGATCAGCCCGGCCTGCTGGCCACCGTGCGTCTCGCCGGGTCACCCCGTGCGGCCTTGCTGCGCCGTCCCGACCTCTACCAGGCCATCTGGCGCCGACGAAGCAGCCGCCTGCCGTTCTCCGCCGAGCCGGTACCCGCCGCGGTCCTCGCTGAACTGGCCGAAGCCGCCCGGCTCGACGGCGCCGACCTGCACCGGCAGGGCCCCTGCGAGCGCCGTACCCTGCTCGACCTCACTGCACGTGCCGAGCGCCGAAACCTCCGCCACCCCGGCCGGCATGCCGAGAACCTGGCCGCCCTCGCCGCCCCCGGCAGCCACGTCGGCATCCCCGCCTACGCGCTCGGCCCCCAGGATTCCACCGGCGTGGTGCCGTTGCGCACCTTCGCCGGCCCCACCGATGGACTGGCCCGGGAGCGCGCCGCGTTCGAGGCCGACCCCCAGTTGCTCATGCTCACTACCCGGCACGACCGCCGGGCCGACTGGCTGCGCGCCGGCCAGGCGCTCCAGCACGTCCTGCTCCTGCTCACCCTGCACGGCCTGCGCGCCTCGATGCTGCACCAGGCCCTGGAATGGCCGGACCTGCGTGCGCAGATGGCTGACCCGGAACACGGCCGCTGCGCCCCGCAGATGCTGCTGCGTATCGGGTACGGACCGGCCGGCTGTCCCACCCCCCGACTCCGTGCCGAGCTGCCGGAGGCGGACGGCCAGGCCCTCGCGGCGTCCCCGTTGGTCGGCTCCGCTCGCCCGTGAGCGGGAGAATAGGGCCGTCCGGCCCTATCGCGCGCGCCGCAGCGGCAGGCAGACTGCCCGACGATCCCACTCGTCCCGTTCCGGCGGCGGGTCCAGCAGGTACGGAGAAGTGATGGCAGACAGCACGGCGGACCGGGCGAGTGGCCCGGTGAAGGTGTTCCTGCTCGACGACCACGAGGTGGTCCGCCGCGGCGTGCACGACCTACTGGACGCGGAACCCGACCTGACCGTGGTCGGCGAGGCCGCAACGGTCGAGCAGGCACTCGCCCGCGTCCCCGCGCTGCGCCCCGACGTGGCGATCCTCGACATGCGGCTGCCGGACGGCGACGGCGTGACCGTCTGCCGCGAGCTGCGCTCCCGCATGCCGGAACTCGCCTGCCTGATCCTCACCTCCTTCGACGACGAGGAGGCCCTGCTCGACTCCATCATGGCTGGCGCCGCCGGCTACGTCCTCAAGCAGATCAGCGGCACCGACCTCGTCTCCGCGGTGCGCACGGTCGCTGCCGGGCAATCCATGCTCGACCCCGGCGCCACCACCCGCCTGATGGCCCGCCTGCGCGGCGACACCGCCCCGCCCGCCTCCGACCTCCCCCAGCTCACCGACCGCGAGCGGGAGATCCTCGCCCTGATCGGCGAAGGCTTGACCAACCGCCAGATCGGCCAGCGCCTCTACCTCGCCGAGAAGACCGTCAAGAACCACATCTCCCGTCTGCTTGCCAAGCTCGGCGTGGAACGCCGGGTCCAGGCCGCCGTCATCGCCACCCAGGCCTTGGCCGCCCATGACCAGGCGTCCGGCCGGCGCGTCCACTGACAACTGCCACCGGCGGTCGGACCGCCCGGCCACCGGCCGGGGGACCAACGGCCTCTCCCGCCTCCGTCGGCACCGGACGACCATCGATGCCATGACACCTGACACCGCGCCGCTCGATGAGCGACACTGTCTGCACCTGCTGGCCGGGGCACCGGTCGGGCGCGTCGTCTACACCGTCGGCGCTCTGCCCGCTGTCCTGCCGACCCGCTACCGCCTCGACGATGACGGCAGCGTGGTGCTGCAGGCCACCGCCGGCTCCGAGTTCCTCCGCGCGGTCGCGGGGGCACTCGTCGCCTTCCAAGCCGACGAGATCGACACAGCCGACGGCAGCGGCTGGAGCGTCACCATCCTCGGCACGGCCGAGACCACCGGGCAAGGTGCTGCCACTCGGGCCCCGGCTGCACTGCCCGCTGGCCAGGTGACTATCCGGATCCACCCCGAGTGGGTAACCGGCCACCTCCTGCCCGCCGCCCTCGCCGCGCACGGCTGACACCGAGAACGCGCGGCCGCGATCCCGGGGCAGCGGTCAGCCCTCCAACGGCACCACCCAGACGAGCCGGGCCCCGCCCTCGGGCGGACTCGACACTTCCAGCGCCCCGCCCAGGCTCTCGGCACGGTCCGCCAGGTTGCGCAGCCCACTGCGCCGCCCCTGCTCCGGGATGCCGACGCCGTTGTCCTGCACGGTCAGCACCACCTCGGCTCCAGTCGCCCGCAACACCACCTCCACCCGGCCGGCCTTCGCGTGCCGGGCCGTATTGCTCAGCGCCTCGCCCAGCACCGCCACCACGTGATCAGCCACCTGGCCCGGAACATCCGTGTCGAGCAGACCCTCCATGCTCAGCCTCGGTGCGAAGCCCAGCGCCGCCTGCGCCTCCTCGACTACCCGCACCACCCGCGAACGCAGCCCCTGAGCCACCGAATCCTCGCGCGCCCTCAGACCGAAGATCGTCGAACGGATGATCTTGATCGTCTCGTCCAGATCACCGACCGCCCGCAGCACCCGGTCCGAAGCTCCAGGGTGCTCGATGAACCGGGCCGCGCTCTGCAACGTCATCCCGGTCGCGAACAACCGCTGGATGGCCAGGTCATGCAGGTCACGGGCGATTCGGTCGCGGTCCTCCAGCATCGCCAGTTGCTCAGCGTCCCGGCGCCGGTCCGCCAGCTCCAGGGCCAGCGCGGCCTGGTCGGCGAACCCGAGGAGCGGGCCGATCTCGCGCTCGGTGAAGGCCCGCTCCGCTGTCCGCCTGGCCAGCAGCAGCACCCCTTCGCTCTGCCCGTCCGCCCGGCCCAGCGGCACAGCCACCGCCGGCCCCAGGCCGGAGAACCGGCGCGGCCCGCCGGTCAGCCGGGGGTCCACCGCCAGATCCAGTGTCGTGACCGGGGAACCAAGGCTGAACGCCTCCCCCGACAGCGTCCCGGTCAGCGGCAGGTGGATCCCCGACCGCGCGGACGGGTCGCCCCCCAGGGCCAGCTCGACCCGCAGCCCCTCGCCATCGCCGTCGCGCACTGACAGGTCGACCAGCTCGGCACCGGTGATCTCCAGTGCCCGCCGCGCGATCAGCTCCATCACCTCGCCGCGCGTGGCACCCGACAGCAGGCCCCGGGTGATCTCCGCGCTCGCGCTCAGCCACCGCTGCTGGCTCTGCGCCTCCTCGTAGAGGCGCGCGTTGTCGATCGCCACCCCTGCGGCCACGGCCAGCGTCGCGATCACCGACTCGTCGTCGGCGTCGAACTGCTCCCCGTTCCTCTTGTCCGTCAGGTAGAGGTTGCCGAACACCTCCTCCCGCACCCTCACCGGCACCCCGAGGAAGGTCCGCATCACCGGGTGGTGCGCCGGGCAGCCGTGCGAGGCCGGGTGGGCGGCCAGGTCCTCCAGCCGCAGCGCCTCCGGGTAGTGGATCAGCTCGCCGAGGATCCCCTTGCCGGTCGGGTAGGGCCCGATCCGGCCGATCTCCTCCTCGTCCAGACCCACGGTCAGGAACTGGGACAACGACTCGCCGTCCGGACCGATCACCCCCAGCGCCGCGTACCGGGCGTCCACCAGCACCGCGGCAGCCTCCACGATCCGCCGCAGCACCTGCGTCAGGTCCAGCTCCCGGCCCACCGACAGCACCGCCTCCAGCAGGCTGTGCACCCGGTCGCGGGTACCCCGGGCCGCGTCGATCCGCGCCTGCAACTCCTCCAGCAGCTCGTCCAACCGCAGCTGCGGGATCCGCGACCGCACCTCGTCCCCGCCCACGCGAGCCTCCTCGTCTCCGGCCACCGACCGCTCGATTCTGGCAGACGCCCGTCCGGACGTGACAGTGGCCGGGCTTCGCCCCTTCGCGGCCACCAGCGAAAGTCCGCAGGTCACGAAGCACATCCACGGCTATCGGGTACGGCGGCTGCGAGCACCGCCGGCGTCCGGCAGCGGCCCACACCGATGTCAGTGCCCGTAGGCCCGCACACCAGGGACCACCGGTCCTCGGCACGGCGCCCCTGCCTCCGGTTCCCTGGTGACTTGCAGCCGCGGAACGCACAGCATCGGGAGGGCCGGAGATGACCAGCGGACGGAAGTACGCAAGGCAGGCAGCCTACGCAACGCGGTCGACGAAACGGCCAGAGCCGGGAGGCCAGGCCCCGACCTGGCACCTGCCCCGGTCACGGCGACTGGCTGCCGAGGCGGTGGGCACCTTCTTCCTCGTCCTGGTCGCCGCGGGCAGCGGCGTCGCCGCTGCCCTCTCGCACAGCGCCGTCGGACCCGCAGCCACCGCGGTCGCCCCCGGAGCGATGGTCCTGGCCCTGGTGTACACGCTCGGCGAGACTTCGGGTGCCCACCTCAACCCGGCCGTCACACTGGCCTTCGCCGCCCGCCGCGACTTCCCGTGGCGCTGGGTCCCCGGCTACCTGCTGGCCCAGTGCACAGGCGCGATCGCGGCTGCCGGACTGCTCCGGGCCCTGTTCGGCACGGCCGGCGATCTCGGTGTCAGTGTCCCAAGGGCCGGGGTGGGCGACAGCACGGCGCTCGTTCTGGAGGTCGTCCTCACCCTGGGCCTCGTCACCGTCATCCTCGGCACCGCCTCGGGTGCGCGGAACATCGGACACAACGCAGCCATCGCCGTGGGCTGCTACGTCGCGCTGGCCGGCCTGTGGTCGGGCCCCCTGGGCGGAGCCTCGATGAACCCCGCACGGAGCCTTGCCCCGCCCTGGTCTCCGGGCATCCCGGCCACCTCTGGGCCTACCTGGTCGGCCCCCTCCTCGGCGCGCTGCTGGCCGTTCCGCTGGCCTGGCTGCTGCGCGGCGCGCCATCCTCCGCCGCCGCCCTCGCCGCCCGCGGCGGCGCTGATGACGGCTCCCGGACTCTCATTCCGGTCGCGCCTAGCGGCAAGGAAGCACGCTAGAGCACAGCGAGGGCTGGCGCCGCGAGGAGGAACGCAAGCACCTCGCCCCCAGTCAAGTGCTTCAAGTAGTGTCGCCAGCCAGGATCTGACGGTCCTGGCCTCATTGCTGCCTCAACTACTCTCGAATCTTGGCAAGTTGGAGACATTGCGCATGCACAGCACCCACAGGGAGACAACTCGGCACCAGGTGCCATTGGCGTTCATTTCGTTCGTGGATGTCCGCTTCCGCCCATGGGCGCTCACCGACGCCCACCGATCCCGGTCCCCAAATGGTCCCCAGGCCCATCAGGCCCCTCCGATAACCGTCAGTAGCTACAATCTGACGACAGTTCAGACGTCACGGTCCGCAGTCATCCGAAATGGCTCCAGCAGGACCAGCGCAGAACACCTTGCTGCCCCAGCCGGTGGGCGCGGATCGAGGTCGATTACCCATCAGCTACGGATCGTGACCTTCCAAGCGGTGTGTTGCCTTGAGCGTGTCCTACCTGGCCGGTCCCGCTATGCCTCGCGCCCTGCCCTGCACGCTCTGCCGGAACACCCCACCTCACCGCCAACCTTGGACACAGAACCACCCACTCCAAAGAGGAGCGCATGGCGCAGCGTACGACCAGAGGCCGGGTCTACCGGCGGTGCGGTTGTCAGGACGAGAACAGGAAGCAGCTGGGCCCCTGGTGCCCGCGGCTGATCGCGGATACCAAGCACGGGAAGTGGACGTACGCCGTCGACCTCGCGCGTGAGGACGGTCGGCGTCGTGTGCGTCGTCGTGGCGGGTTCGCTACCCGTGTCGAGGCGGCTCGGGAGATGGCGGCGGTGCTGGACGGTGAGCTGCGCGGGGTGTACGAGGACCGGCGCACCACCGTGGCGAGCTACCTGCGGGAGTGGCTGGCCGCGGTGAATCCGTCCCGCCCAAGCCCCGCGCCGCCGAACGCACCTGCTGGACCCCCGACGAGGCCGCGGCGTTCCTGCGGCACACCGCCGCCAGCATCATGATCGCCATGGGCATCCCCATCGCCGTCGTCTCCAAGACCTTGCGCCACACCACCCTCGCCATCACCATCAACCTCTACGGCCACCTCCTCAAAGACTCCGCCGACGAAGCCGTCAAGGCGTTGTCCTCGGCCCTGGATCACGCCGACGCCAAGCGCTGCAACCCCACCCTCATCGCCGGCTCCGATACGGGCGAACTGCCTGCAGCGGCATAGGGCACTGCCTGCTGCAAACGGACGCTGGCTGCTCGGGCCCTGCCGTGCCTCGCGGCCGTCCACGTCCGGGAAGCCCCACCGGGCTAGGAATAACTTGCACCGCATATTCGCTCCAGCGCATACTGGGGCCATGGCATGGGAAGTCTCACTGGAGAGCGAGGTCGAGGAGTGACTCCTGGACCTCGCGCAGCACCACCCGCAGACCGCCGACGAGGTCGTGGCCGCCATCGACAAGCTCGAGCAGGACGGCCCTACCCTCGGCCGGCCGCTGGTGGACCGTATCCACAGCTCCAGGCACCACAACATGAAGGAGCTCCGGCCGCGGACGACAGGGCCCGGAGAGATCCGCATCCTGTTCGCCTTCGACCCTGAGCGCCAGGCCATCATCCTGGTTGCGGGCGACAAGGCCGGAGCGTGGCGGGAGTGGTACGAGATCAACGTCCCCATCGCCGACGAACGCTTCAGCAGGCACCTGAAGGCCATCGAGGAGGGCAAGCCATGAAGTCGTGGAAGGACGTACGACCCAACGTCGTCACCGACCCGCAACGCGTCGCCGCACATCGGGAGAAGCTCGACGCCGAGGTTCGCGCCTACCGCCTCGCAGAGATCCGCCGCGAGCAGGACCTCACCCAGGCCGAGGTCGCCGAGATCATCGGCATCACGCAGCCCAACGTATCCCGCCTGGAGAGCGGCGCCCTCGACACCGCGGCCCTGGCCACCATCCGCGCCTACGTCGAGGCGCTCGGCGGCCAGCTGCGCATGGTCGCCGACTTCGGCGACCGCACCCTCACCATCGGCTGATGCCGGCGTCGCCGGTTCCTTGTCGTACGAGGCGGCAGACAGCCGCGATCACGCGTATGGGTCACGTAGCGGTCGGGGCGCACGTGCTCCGCGCGTGATCTCCTGTGGTAGGTACGGGCGGGCGGTGTAGTAACGGCCCTGGGCCTCACCTTCGGCTGTGAGCGAGCCTGCGCGTACCAGTTCCGGGATGTCGCGCTGGGCCTGCTGCTCGCTGAGCTCGGCATCGGCCTGGCAGGTGGCCCGGCGTACGCGGTTGCCCATGGCTGCCGGGTAGAGGGCGAAGAACATGCGGTCGGGCCAGCCGCGCTGCTCGACGGCCTTGTCGAGGGCGCTCCAGACCTCGCGGGTGGTGTTCGCCTGGCGCTCGACCGTCTGGGCCTGCTGATGGTGGGCACGCTGGCGAGCGCACCCCGGGCAGGGTGTTCCGCTGGGGGTCCAGACGGGGCCGCCGATCTCGGCGAACAGCAGGTGGAAGGCCGTGTCGAGCGCCTTCGACACGGCCTTCCACGTGTGTCCTACCGCCGGTCGGGTGTCGGCCGATCAGCCCAACACCCGACCTCCGGCGCCGATCGACTGAGGTGCACCTGGTCGCGAGGGACCTGGGACATGTCCTCTCGATCTGGTTGTCGCGGTTCTATGAGGAGACTGCGGGGAGGCTGGTGTGCTCCTTCTCCAGCAGGGCGGTGATGTGGCGGTGCAGGCCCTGGACGCTTTCGGCGCTGGCCTCGGCGACGATGGCGCGCTGGGCGGGGGTGAACGGGGAGTCGGGGCTGTAGAGGGTGCGGCGGGTGAAGCTGGTGGTGCCGTCGCCGTCCTCGGTGAGCTGGTACTGCAGGCCCGCGCCGAGGCGGTCGTCGATGAGGAGGGAGGACTTGGCGTACTCCTGGTGGACGACTCGCCAGTAGAGGTGCTGTTCGCTGCCGTCCTCGAGGATGCCGTACTCGTAGATCACATCGTCGACGCGGTAGGGGCGTTCGGTGACGCCGCCGACGCCGTGGCTGGCGACGTGCCACTCGGGCCAGAAGCGGGCCTGCGTGACGAGGTCGAAAACGAACCTGGCGGGGGCCTTGAAGGTGACGGTGTTGCTGTCGCCTGCGGTCCAGTCGTTGTACTCGGTGCTCATGTCGGAACCTCCTTGAACGAGCCTGTGCTCTCAAAACGAGAGTACAAGCGATATGGCAGTACTTGCAAAATGTGTATATTCGTTCGAGGGACCGGAAGGGGTGCGGCAGCGATGGAAGACGAACGACGGCCGGGACGGCAGGTGTCGGTCCAGGAGGTACTCGCGCGTGCGGGCGACGTGCGGGAGGCCTTCGACACCATTGCCAACACCTGGTCGCTACTCATCCTGCTCGCGCTGCGTGACGGCACGCTGCGCTACAACGAACTCAAGCGCACGGTGGGCGGCGTCAGCGAGCGCAGGCTGTCGCAGACGTTGAAGGTGCTCGAGCGCGACGGGGTCGTGGACCGGAAGCTGGTGCGCTCCATCCCGTCCCACGTCGAATACAGCCTCACCCCGACAGGCGAGGTGGTCGTCGACTCACTCGGTGAGCTGTTGTCCACGATCATCGAATTCTCGCCACAGGTCGCAGCCGCACGGCGGCGTTACGACGAGAAGCAGGCTCAGGCCCAGGAGAACCCGGAGCGGTGAACCAGAGTCGCGTGCTGGGCACCGGCTGCCTGGGCCCGAAGGCCGCCCGGCTGTACCTGTGAATCAGACGCCCAAGTCCTTCACGCTGAGCCCGGACCGGTGCAGCGTCTCCACCCGGATCGCGAACCACAGCTCCCCCTGACCACCAGCGAGGCCCGGGGGGCCTATCACCCGCGACCCGGCGCGCCTCCGCGTGCCTCGCCGATGGTCCCAACCGGGTGAACGTCAGGGAACGAAGGCCTGCTCGGTCCAGATGGTCTTACCGGTGGGGGTGTAGCGGGTGCCCCAGGCCTCGGCCAGCTGGGCGATCATGAACAGGCCGCGGCCGCCTTCGTCAGTGCGCTGACGATGAGCTCGGTCACGAAGACGATCTCGCCCGCGTTCCAGCTCGTGAGTCGGTCGGTCGCCAGGGCGCGCGCGTGGGCGACGGCGGAGGGTTCGGCGGGCAGATCCCAGGTGGCGACCCGGTCATGGGGCAGCCGACAGTCAACGCATGTCCCCGACCACACCGGGTGACTCCGCTTCCTGAAGGAACGTCCCTCACGTACGGAGAGGTACCGATGAATGACACCGCGACCGGGGCCCAGTCGACCGCGTCCGAATCAGGATCCGAGCGCCCCGCGTTCCGCGCCCGAACGGTGCCCGAGAACGCCGGCAACAGACCGCCCGCCGCGGTCTGGCTCGGGTTGTGCGCGATCCTGGACTGGGGCGGCCGCTCGCGCGGCGGCGTGCTCGTTCGGCCGGCGCGAGAACTGGCCTGCTGGGGCGCGTCGTGTCCGATCGCGCGTCGCGACGCGGGCCAAGCAGACGCGACCGCCCCGGACGGAGGTCATTCGGCTGATGAGCGGCATCGAGCACGAGTCGGCGGGAGCGCGGGACACGACCGAGGGCCGCGTCTACACCGTCACTGGCAGCGACTGGGGCGAGGTCATCGGCGACGCGCAGCGACAGAAACGGGCGGACGACGAGCGGATCATCGTCAACATGGGTCCGCAGCACCCGTCCACCCACGGTGTGCTGCGCCTGGTCCTGGAGATCGACGGCGAGACGGTGAGACAGGCCCGTTGCGGTATCGGGTACCTGCACACCGGCATCGAGAAGAACATGGAGTTCCGCAACTGGGTCCAGGGCACCACCTTCGTGACCCGCATGGACTACCTGATGCCGCTGTTCAACGAGACCGTCTACTGCCTGGCGGTGGAGAAGCTGCTCGGGATCACCGAGCAGATCCCCGAGCGGGCGAGCGTGATCCGGGTGCTGATGATGGAGCTCAACCGGATCTCCTCGCACCTGGTGGGGCTGGCTGCCGGCGGGATGGAGATCGGCTCCACCACGCTGATGGTCTACGGCTTCCGGGACCGCGAGGTCATCCTCGACATCTTCGAGCTGGTGACGGGCCTGCGGATGAACCACGGCTACGTCCGGCCGGGCGGCCTGGCCCAGGACCTGCCCCCGGGTGCGCTGGACCTGATCCGCGAGGGCGTGAAGCTGCTGCGCTCGCGGATGCACGAGTACGACAAGCTGGCAACCGACAACCCGGCCTTCAAGGCCCGGCTGGTCGACGTCGGTTTCCTCGACCTGGCCGGCTGCCTGGCGCTGGGCGCCACCGGCCCGATCCTGCGGGCCACCGGCCTGCCGCACGACCTGCGCAAGTCGGACCCCTACTGCGGCTACGAGAACTACGAGTTCGAGGTCGCGGTGGCCGACACCGCGGACTCCTACGGCCGGTTCCTGATCCGCCTGGAAGAGATACGCCAGTCGCTGCGGATCGTCGAGCAGTGCCTGGACCGGCTGGCCCCCGGCCCGATCATGGTGGCCGACAAGAAGATCGCCTGGCCCGCCCAACTGGCCATCGGCCCGGACGGGTTGGGCAACTCGCTCGACCACATCCGAAAGATCATGGGCGAGTCCATGGAGGCCCTGATCCACCACTTCAAGCTGGTCACGGAGGGCTTCCGCGTCCCGCCGGGGCAGGTCTACGCGGCGGTCGAGTCCGCCAGGGATGAGCTGGGCGCGCACGTCGTCTCCGACGGCGGCACGCGGCCGTACCGGGTGCACTTCCGCGACCCGAGCTTCACCAACCTGCAGGCGATGGCCGCGATGTGCGAGGGCGGGCAGGTCGCGGACGTCATCGTCGCGGTGGCGAGCATCGACCCGGTCATGGGAGGCGTGGACCGGTAAGAGCTGTCGCACCGCAGACGTGCCACTGGGCGGGCTGGAAGCAGGTGCGACGGCGAAGCCGGCGGGAACTGGTCGCGCAGGTCGGCTTCACCGAGTGGACTCCGCGCCGGACAGCTGCGGCCCCGCGCTACCTCAGCCTGCGCGACGCAACGCTCCATGAAGGTGCGAAAGTGGCGGCTTAGCAGAAGGAGGCGGCCGGATCACCATAGAAGGTCGTGCCGGACGGGCCTCATCCGTTACGCCACCTTGTCTCCCTCCGGTAGTTGATACCGACGATCCGGCCCGCTTCCCAACTGCCCAAGCCGTGCTGTACGAGCAGACGGTGAGCGCGTCGCTCGGCCCCTTGACCTGGAGCTGACGATCCTGGTTTCTTTGCTACCTCAACTAGCCCTGCATCTCCGCGAGTTGGAGTCGTCGAGCATGCGTCACAACGATCCTGGGGCAACTCGGCGCGAGGTGCCATTGGCGCTCATTTCCTCGCTGATGTCCGGTTCCACCCAGGAGCGCTCAGTGATGCCTACCGATCCCGGTCCCCAAATGGTCCCCAGGCCCGTCAGGCCCCTCCGATAACCCTCAGTAGCTACAATCTGACGGCCCCTCAGGCATCACGGTTCACTGTTGTCCAAGGGGGCTCCAGCAAGACCGGTGCGGGCCGCCCTGCTGCCTCACCTGGTGGGCGCGGATCAAGGTCGAGGGCCTGCTGCCCGCCTTCGAGATTGCGGTGAGCAGGGTCGCGGTGACACGTCGGGTGAACATGGGCCGGGGTTTTCTTGTCTACGAGGGGCGTCGAGCCGCGCCCGGCTCGACGCCGGCGGGCACGACGAGGGGGAGGAGCGCGTGCTACGCGACGATCCGCGTGACCGCGCCGGCCCCTACTGTGCGACCAGCCTGCCGGAGCCGGAACTCCGTCCCCTCCTCAAGGGCGACCGCGACCTCCAGTGTCGCTGTCACCCGCGCGGTGTCACCGGGTTTGACGGCGTCGATGCCGACTGGGGGCTGTGTCAGGACTCGCAGGTGTCGGTCACGGCCGTGGCCCACGCGCTGGGGTTCTCGTCCTCGCAGCGGTTCGCCACCATCTTCCGCCGCTACCAGGGCGTTTCGCCCACGGGGGCCAGGACCGCGCCCGACGCTCCCGTCAACTCGGCCTGAATTTACGGCGGAGGAAGGGGAACGCGCGGCTCCGAGCCCGTCCCTAGCCTCGCACGCATGCCGCGGATCCTCCGTTCGCCCGGTTCGCGGCACCGGCCTACCGCATCACGGCCGACCCCACCTCCGATCGGAGAAGGCAGTGAACCTGTTCACCAGCAGGCGCCTCGCGGCGTTCCTCGCCCCGGCCACCCTCGTCACCGTGCTGCAGGCGACGGCCGTGTTACCCGCCGGGCCGGCAGCGGCAGCGGCGCCGGCTACCGGCGTCGTCATCCCGGCGCCCCAGGCCGTTACCAGCACCGGCGCCGCCGCCTCGATCACGGCGGCGAGCCGGATCGTCTATCCCACTGGGCTGGGCCTCGATGACTACGCCGCGGCCCTGGCGCAGGAGGTCGGTGCGCTCACCGGCACCGCCCCGACCCTGGCTGCCGGCGACACGGCCGTACCAGGTGACATCTCCGTCACCGAGGCCGGCAGTTCGCACGACGGGTCCTACAGCCTGACCGTCGACGGCGTGGTCACGCTCTCCGCCGGCAATCAGAACGGCCTGGCCAACGCCTCCGCGAGCCTGTTGCAGCTGCTCCAGGCGAACCGGACCATCCCCGGCACGGTGATCACCGACGCACCGAGTACGGCCTACCGTTCGGTGATGGTCGACACCGCGCGCGGCTACTGGTCGATCCAGGACCTGCAGAACGAGATCGAGCTCTGCCACCTGTACAAGATCGACTATCTCCACCTGCACCTGACCGACGACCAGAACTTCATGTTCCCCTCGGCCGCCTACCCGAAGCTGTCGTCCCAGAATGACAGCGGCCATCCGGCCTACACCCTGGGCGAGTTGACCGCCCTGGACAAGTACGCGGCCGCGCGCGGCGTGTCGCTCATCCCCGAACTCGACGTGCCCGGCCACTCGGCGAAGATGGTCCAGCAGTACCCCGCCGTGTTCGGCGGCACCGGGAGCACGATCGACGTCACGCTGCCCGGCTCCCGGACGGCGGTGAAGACGATCATCGGCGAGATGCTGGACGTGTTCACCCACACGCCCTACTTCCACTTCGGCGCGGACGAGAGCACCGCCTCGGGTTCGGACTTCGCGTCGTTCATCAACGACCTCGACGGCTACGTCACCGGCCGCGGCAAGACCTCCATCGTCTGGGAAGGCTTCAGCCGCTCCATCCAGAGCCAGGTCAACCACGACGTGGTCATCGAGAACTGGGTCAACTCCTTCTACCCGTTCGACCAGGAGATCGCCGACGGGTTCACCGTCATCAACGCCGGCTGGAACCCCCTGTACCTGGTCGCGCCGGCCTGGGGCGCCTACACCCTGCCGCAGTCCAGCCTCTACGGGTTCAGCAAGTACACCTCCAACGGCGTCAGCGTCGCTCCCACCAACCGTGTCATGGGCGGCTCGGTCGCCTCCTGGGGATTCAACGGCGCCAACGGCCAGGTTCCGACGCGGCTGGCCGTCCCGCCGATCGCGGCCAAGTTGTGGAACCCCGCCGCCGAGACCGACTTCGCCGGATTTACCGCACGCCTTGCCGGCACGGACGCCGCCCTGGCGAAGCTGGTGAGCACCGCCACCCAGTGGGGCGTCCACAAGGTGCGCGCCGACTACAGCGGCCTCGACCCGCAGCTCGGCGGCAGCGGAGCCGGCGTCAAGCTCGCCGTCGACGGATCGGGCAACGTCTGGGTGGTGACCGCCACCGGCCTGCTCCACCAGTGGGACGGGTCGCGCTGGCACGCCGTCACCGGGCCGGGCCAGAGCACGGGCATCACGGACGTGGCTGTCGGCGCGAACGGCACCGTCGCCGTCATCCTCGCCAGCGGCGACATCTGGGCGCGGGTGAACGGCACCTGGACGGCAACCGGCGGCCAGGGCAAGAGCATCGCGGTCAGCGCGAACGGCGACATCTGGACCGTCAGCACCACCGGCACCCCCTGGCAGTACACCAACGGCACCTGGACCGCGCACTCCCAGGGCCAGACCGCGACCACCATCGCCGCCGGCGCCGGCAACACCGTGGCCATCACGACCGCCGCGAACGGCGAGATCATGCTCTGGTCGAACGGCTCCTGGACCGACACCGGCGGGCAGGGCACGGCGCTGTCCATCGACGGCCTCGGCAGCATCTGGGCCCGGAGCACCGACGACCACCTGTGGCAGCGCAGCGGAACCACCTGGACCATGCGCATGGACAACCGGGGAACCGGCGGACTCCAGGCGTTCGCCGCCGCAGGCAACGGCCAGCTGTACGCGCTCGGCAACTGACGGCAGGGGGCTGGGCAGCAGCCCGGGCCGCTCCTCCTGTGCCCGGGGAAGCTCTTCCAAGTTCGTGCATCTGTGGTGCAACCAGCCGCAGTCCGCTACGGATCACGGTCGGCGCGGCCGACCCGCTCCCCGGCATCTCGACGGTGGCGGTCACCTTCGGATCACCGGGGTGATCGCGTCGATTCGTGCCGTCGAAATGGGCGCCGGAGTCCGACAGGATCGGCCGTGCCTACTGCTGCCGGTAGGCACGGGCGGGCGGGGCCGAGGCGTCGACGGGAGCGCACAGCACGGATCCTGCCGGGCCGGCGGGGCAGCGGAGGCCGTAGCGGGCTGTGGTGATCAGGAGGCGGCCACCGGACGGTGTGAGGCAGACGGAGGTGGGCTGGGGCGTGGGCAGGTGGATGGTGCTCAGGAGGGTACCGTCGGGGTGGTAGCGGTGGACGGCGCCGTGTCCCCAGATCGCCACCCAGAGGCAGCCGTCGGTGTCCACGGTCATTCCGTCGGGTGCGCCGCCGGCCGTTACGCGGGTGAACTCCTCGCGGCTTGTCGGATTGCCGTCGGGGTCGAGGGTGCAGCGGTGGATGACGCCGGCTGCGCTGTCCGCGACGTAGAGGAGGTCTCCCGTGCCGTCGAAGGCGGGGCCGTTGACGATGGTCAGGCCGTCGAGGACGCGGTGGACGGAGCCGTCGAGGTCGGTGCGGTAGAGGGATCCGGCGCCGGTGGTGCCGTCGTAGGGCATGCTGCCGGCCCAGAATCGGCCGTGCGGGTCGCAGGCGCCGTCGTTCATCCTGGTGGGGACGGGTGAGCGGTCCTCGGGGCGGGCAAGCCAGTCCAGACTGCCGTCCGGGGCGAGCAGGGCGATGCCGGTGCCGGCGGCGGCGATCCAGTGCCCGGGGCGGTCGCTGATCGGGGCGACGGCGCCGAGGGGGACGCCAACGCGGGCGATTTCGCGTGGAGTTCGCGGCCCGGGGAGGTCGGCGACTTCGAGCAGGCGGCCGGCGAGGATGTCGACGTACACGAGACGTCCGTCGATCCATCGGGCGCCTTCGCCGAGTTCGTGGTCGCCGCCGGCCCAGACTTCGACCTGGTCCGGGGGTTGGCTGGGGAGGGTCATCGGGGGTTCTCCGAGGGCTAGCGAAGGGTGGTGCCGGCGGGCTGGTCGAGGAGGACGAGGTCGCGGCGGGTGGGGAGGCCTTCCCAGTCGCCGCGGGTGGTGACGGCGAAGGCGCCGGTGGTGGCAGCCCGGTGGAGGCGGTCCTCGACCTCGAGTCCGTCGAGCAGGCCGGAGAGGTAGCCCGCGACGAACGCGTCGCCGGCGCCGACGACATCGACGACGGGCACCTTGCGGGCCGGCACGCTGACGGTGCCGCGGACGGTGCTGACGCTCGCGCCGTCGCCGCCGCGGGTGATCACCACGTCGCTGCGTCCCTGGGCGAGCAGCGCGGCGACCGCGTCGGGCTCGGGCAGGGACGGGTCCTCGGAGACCAGGTGCAGTTCGTCGGCGGAGGCGACCAGCACATCGGCCATCCGGGCCAGCGGCAGCAGGGCCTGCCTCGCCTCGGCCGATGACCACAGGCGGGCACGGTAGTTGACGTCGAGGCAGACGATGATGCCGAGTTCCGCGGCTCTGGCGGCTGCCGCACGGACGGCCTCGGCGGCGCTGGAGCTCAGGGCGGGCGTGATGCCGGTCAGGTGGAGGATGCGGACGCCGGGGTTGAGGGCGGGCAGGACGTCTGCGGTCCGCAGGGCCGATCCGGCCGACCCGGCGCGGTAGTAGGCGACCCTGACCAGGTCGGCGATCCGGTCCTCGCGGGCCAGCAGGCCCGTGGGCCGGCCGTCGGTGTCGAGGTGCGCATGGCTGACGTCGACCTGCTCTGCGCGCAGCGTGCGCAGGACGAGGGCGCCGAACTCGTCGTCGCCGACGCGGCCGACCCAGCCGGCTCGGTGACCGAGTCTGGCCAGGCCGATGGCGACATTGGCCTCGGCGCCCGCGACGGACAGCTGCATCGGCGCTCCGAGCCTGACCGAGCCGGTGGCCCGCAGGGCGGCCATGGTCTCCCCGACGGTCACGACATCGAGCGGTGACGTGCCGGTCATGCCGCGATCTCCTCGGTCAGGGCAGTGCGCCACCGGGCGACGCGCTCGCGCAGTGCATCCAGGTCGCCGCCGCCGGCGGCGTCGGCGACCAGGGGTGAGCCGACGCCCACGGCGACCGCGCCGGCGGCGAGGTAGGCGAGTGCGGAGACGGCGTCGATGCCGCCGACGGGGACGAACGGCACGGCGGGGAAGGGATCTCGCAGTGCCTTCAGGTAACCGGGGCCGCCCAGCGAGGCCGGGAAGAGTTTGACGGCGTGGGCTCCGCTCTCGTTCGCGGTGATCACCTCACTAGGTGTCAGTGCACCTATCAGTATGGGCAGTTCGGAGAAACCGCGTTGGCTCAGGTCTTTGCCGAGGCCGGGAGTGACGAGGAAGCTCGCGCCGGCGTCGGCAGCGCGGTCGGCGTCCTCGCGGGTCAGGACGGTGCCGGCGCCGAGCGTTGCGTGGGTGCCCAGTTCACGGCGGGCCTGTTCGATCACCCAGAGGGCGCCCGGGGTGGTGAGGGACACCTCGGCGGCGGTGATGCCCTCCTCAGCGAGGGTGAGGACGGTGCGCAGCGCCGCGTCGCGGTCAGTGCCGCGCACGATGGCCAATGTCCGGTACGGCAGTTCGGTCAGGTTCACGGAGTGAGGCCCTTGTCGGTCAGGGTGTGCTGGTGCGGGTGGTGGTCGCGGTGATCGTGAGTTCCCAGCGCAGCGTGCCACCGGGCGGCACCGTCGCGGCGTCGTGGGGCCCTGCCTCGGCGAGGTCGAAGACGGATCCGAGCATGGGCTCGACGCCGATGCTGCGGTAGGGGGCCGATTCCGGGAAGCCGCGGAGGTTGCGCCAGAGGGCGACGGAGACGGGGACGTCGGCGTCGGTGTGCAGGGCCATGGAGAGTGTGTCGGGGCCGTCGGTGACCGTGACGCTCGCGCAGTCGGTGAGGATCGCGCCGACTGCGGTGCCGTCGTCGGGGCCGAGCCGGTCCAGGCGCAGGCCGTGCGGTGCCGGCCACGGTCCGGTGAGGTGGTGGGTACCGCTGGGCCAGGGCCGGTCCAGCAGCTCGGCCGCTTCGGGGAAGAGCCGGGTCGGCGTGGTGTCGGGCGCGATCAGGTGGGCGCCCGGTGTGACGTCGAGCAGGGCGTGGGCTGCCCACAGGAACCGGTACCCCGGGTCGGCGTGCAGCTCGTAGAGGGCGCGAAGCGCGACCGGTCCGGTCTCGATACGTCGGCGCAGCACGAAGTCGGGGCACTGCAGGACGTCGGTGTCGGCGTCGCGTTGCCAGGGCCGGGACCAGGCGTCGCCGTGGTCGGGGACGCCGCGCACGGTGGGGATGCACTCCTCCAGGCCGCCGGCGTCGACGAAGGCGTCGCCCGGGCGGACAGTTGCGCGGGCCGGGTCGGGGCGGCGCCAGAGCCATTCGCGCTCGCTGGTCCGCAGGGACGTCCACCGGCCGCCGTGGGCCAGGTCCGTGTGGAGGGTCAGCGGCAGTGTGGTCACCATTCCGCGAACGAGCCGTCCTGGTGGTGCCAGACGGGGTTACGCCAGCGATGCCCGCTTTCGGCGGCTCGGCGCACGGCGTCCTCGTCGATGTCGATGCCAAGGCCCGGGCCGGTGGGCCGGTTGGCGTGGCCGTCGGTGAAGCGGAACGGCTCGGGGTCCAGCAGGTAGTCCAGGAGGTCGTTGCCACGGTTGTAGTGGATGCCGAGGCTCTGTTCCTGGATGAGGAAGTTCGGTATGGCAAAGGCGAGTTGGAGGCTGGCTGCGAGGGCGATCGGACCGAGGGGGCAGTGCGGGGCCATCGTGACGTCGTGGACCTCGGCGAGGGAGGCGATGCGCCGCACCTCGGAGATGCCGCCGGCGTGCGAGACGTCGGGCTGAGCCACGGCGATGCCGGTGGCGAGCACGTCGCGGAAGTCGGAGCGGGAGTAGAGCCGCTCACCCGTGGCCAGCGGTACGGAGGTCGATTCGACGAGGCTTCGCAGGTCACGGCAGTGTTCGGGGAGGACGGGTTCCTCGACGAACATCGGGTGGAACGGCTCCAGCAGGGGCAGCAGCCGCCGGGACATGGCGGTGGACATCCGGCCGTGGAAGTCGATGGCCACGTCGCGCTCGTCCCCGAGGACCTCGCGAACGGCGGCCACGCGGTCGATGACGGCCTGGGTCTGGGCGGGGGTGTCGATCGGGCGCATCTGCGCCGAGCCGTTCATCTTGACGGCGGTGAAGCCGGCCTCGATCTGGGCCTGGGCGAGTTCGGCGACGTCGGCGGGGCTGTCGCCGCCGATCCAGGCGTACATCCGCACCCGGTCGCGGACGTGGCCGCCGAGCAGCTGGTGGACGGGAACGCCGTGGACCTTGCCGGCGATGTCCCACAGGGCCTGGTCGATACCGGCGACCGCGCTGGAGAGTACCGGACCGCCGCGGTAGAAGCCGCCCTTGGTGAGGGTCTGCCAGTGGTGCTCGATGCGCAACGGGTCCTCGCCGACCAGGTACTCGGCGAGTTCGCGGACGGCGGCCTGCACGGTCTCGGCGCGGCCTTCGACGACGGGCTCGCCCCAGCCGGTGATCCCCTCGTCGGTGGCGATGCGCAGGAACAGCCAGCGCGGGGCGACGAGGTACGTCTCCAGTGATGTGATCTTCATCCGGTCTCTCCGCGGTCGGCGTCGTCAATCAGGTTGTGGAGGTCGGTGGCGGCCTGGGCGAGCAGGTCGTGGACGGCGCGGGCGGCCGTCTCCGGCTCCTGGGCGCGCACGGCGTCCAGGACGGCCCGGTGGGCGGGAACGGCGTCGGCGCTGTGGTCGGCGCCGTGCACGATGTGGTCGCGCACTCGCAGGCCGGCCTCGATCACCACTTCCATGCGGGTGAGGAGCTCGTTGTGGGCGGCGGCCAGCAGCGCGCGGTGGAAGGCGAGGTCGGCTTCGACGGCGGCGTGGGCGTCGCTGCCTGCGGCTGCCATCCGGTCGAGCGCGTCCTGCAGTGCGGCGAGGTCGGCTTCGTCGCGGCGCTCGGCGGCCAGGCGGGCCCCGGCGGGCTCGACGATGGCGCGGACCTCGCCGAGGTTGTCGAGGAAGGTCTCGTCGGGGATGCCCAGGCCCTGCCAGCGCAGCAGGTCGCTGTCCAGCAGGTTCCAGTCGGAGCGCGGCCGGACGAAGGTCCCGCGCTTCTGGCGGGAGTCGATCAGTCCCTTGGACGCCAGGACCCGCAACGCCTCGCGTACGACGGTCTTGCTGACACCGAGTTCCTGCTCGATCTGGTCGGGGTAGATCGATGCGCCCGGGGCGTAGGTACCGCGGATGATCCGCTCGCCGATGACTTCGACGGCCTGTCCGTGCAGGCCTCGTACCGGGTGGTTCATGGCGGCTGCCCCTCCCTTGCTTGTCTGCGTGCGGGCCCGCGGCCCGCACATTGGTCTTCCGTACGTCTACGAGGAAGCCTTGACGACGGACCAGCCGCCGTCCACCACCAGGTTCACGCCGGTGACGTAGGAGGCGTCCGAGGAGGCGAGGAAGGCCACGGCTGCCGCGACCTCCTCGGGCCGGCCGAAACGCTTGGCGACGGTCTCGGCGACGCTGTCGGCCCGTCCGGCCTCGTCCACCCGGTCCCAGGCCGCGGTCATGATCGGTCCGGGCACGACGGTGTTGACGCGGATCTTGGGGCCGTACTCGACGGCGAGCTGCCGGCCCATCGCGCACAGCGCGCCCTTGGCGGCGGCGTACGCGGGGTGGCCCGGCAAGCCGATCAGCGCGTGCACCGAGGAGGTGAGCACCACCGAGCCATCGCTGTCCCGCAGGTCCCCGGCGAAGGCGCGGACCGCCAGCCAGGAGGCCTTGAGCGTGACCGCGAGCTGGGTGTCCCACTCGTCCTCGGTCAGCTCGTGGGCGGGTTTGACCACGACGGCGTAGGCGTTGCTGTGCAGCACGTCCAGCCGTCCGTAACGGCTGCGCACGTGTTCGGCCAGCTCGTCCCACATCGCTGCCGAGGTCACGTCGCCGTGCCAGTACTCGGCCTGGCCGCCCTCCCTGGTGATCGTCTCGACGACAGCCCGACCGGCCGCGTCGGCGATGTCAACGGCCACGACGGCCGCGCCCTCGGCGGCGAGGCGCCGGGCGGTGGCGGCGCCGATACCACTGGCGGCACCGGTGATCAGGGCGACACGGCCCCGGAATCTTCGACAGGTCTGCTCAGTCACGCCGTCACCGTACCGCTTGTGATTAATTATGCAAATATCTTGACAGTGGTGGCTGCCCGGTCCCAGGATTCGAGCCCAGGACGACAGGCGAGACGCCGTACGGGGCGCAGGCCGTCACAGTTCCGGATCACTCACCTCCTCTTCGCCCCCGAAGAACCCCCACCCCCACTGGAGCTCGAAATGATCACTGCACGCACCCGTGGTGCTGCCGCCGTCCTGGGCGCGGCTGTCGTTCTCGGCCTGAGCGCGTGTTCGACCGGCCAGACCTCGAGTGCCGCCGGCGCGGCGCCGGTCGCCCCGGTCAGCGGGAAGATCTCGCTGACGTACCTGCAGAAGCAGGGCGACCAGCAGTACTTCATCGACGAGGCGAACGGCGCCAAGGCGAAGGCCGCACAGTTGGGCATCGACCTGAAGGTGGTCAACCTGGGCAACGACGCGAACAAGACGGTGAGCGAGGTGCAGTCCGCGATCGCGCAGAAGTCCAACGGCCTGATCGTCGTCGTTCCCGATCCGGCGGTGGGTCCGCAGGTCGTGCAGACCGCCAGGGACGCCAAGGTCGCGCTGCTCACCTCCGATGATCAGGTCTGCACGAACAGCCCGACCCCGTCCAGCTGCGACAAGGCCAACCTCGTCCCGCGAATCGGCTTCTCCGGGCAGCAGATGGGCACCGAGGTGGGCAAGCGCGCCGCCGAGGAGTTCAAGAAGGCCGGCTGGAACCCCGCCGACACCCGGGTCATCTCCGCCTGGAAGCAGGACGTCACCGTCTGCGGCGACCGGGTGAAGGCCGCCAAGGACGCCTTCAACAGCGGCGCCGGCGCGAGCGTGCAGAACATCGACGTCGCTACCGACAACACCCCGACCGGTGCCCAGGACAAGGTCGCCGCGACCCTGACCGCCAACCCGGGCGTCAAGCACTGGGTCGTCTGGGGCTGCAACGACGAGAACGTGCAGGGCGGCGTGACGGCCCTGCAGAACGCCAACATCAGCCCCGCCAACATCATCGGCGTCGGTCTCGGCGCCTACCTCGCCTGCAAGGACTGGGGTTCCGGCGCAGCCTCGGGTATGAAGGCCTCGCTGTTCATCAACGGCAGCGACATCGGCGCCTTGGCCGTCCAGACGATGTACGACAAGCTCAAGAACGGCAAGGACATGCCCGCCGAGGCGTTCGCCCCCACCACGATGGTGGACGCCGCCACCTGGCAGTCCGCCGGCGTGAAGTGCGCCTGAGCCAGATGAACATCCCCAGCACAGCGGCGTCCGGGGCCGGGCTGGCGGCCGAAGCGATCACCAAGCGCTTCGGCCCCGTCCAGGCTCTGCGAGACGTCACCCTGCACTTCCCACCCGGCCAGGTCACCGCCCTCATGGGCGAGAACGGCGCCGGCAAGTCCACCCTCCTGCGAATCCTCACCGGCGACCACCAGCCCACCGAGGGCCGCGTCCTGCTGGACGGCCAGGTCCTCGACCTCGACTCGCCGATCGACGCCCGACGGGCCGGAATCCGCATCATCCCGCAAGAGCCGGAGATCATCCCGCACGTCTCCGTCGCCGAGAACGTCTACGCGGGCTCCCTGCCCCGACGCGCGGGACGGCGGCTCGACCGAGCCGAACTGCGCCGCCGGATCACCGCCGACCTCGAACGCCTCGGCTTCGACAAGGTCCTCGACCCCGACCTGCTCGGATCCCAACTCACCGCCGCACAGCGGCAGCTGGTGGAGATCCTGCGCGCGCTGACCGGAGACACCGCAGCGCGGGCCATCGCCTTCGACGAGCCCACCTCCTCCCTGTCCGACCACGAGGTCGACGCCCTGTTCGCCCTCATCGGCCGACTGCGCGACGCGGGCATCGCGGTCATCTACGTGTCCCACCGCATGAAGGAGATCTTCCGGCTCGCCGACCGGATCGCCGTCCTGCGCGACGGCACCGTTGCCGGCACCGTCGATGCCGGGGCCACCGACGAGGGCGAACTCGTGCGCCTCATGGTCGGCCGCGACCTGTCCACCCTCTTCGTGCGCCAGCACGTCGCCACCGACCGCGTCGTCCTGCAGGTCGACCACCTCACCACAGACGACGTCCACGACGTGAGTCTGGAGGTGAGAGCCGGCGAGGTGCTCGCCCTGGCCGGACTCATCGGCGCCGGACGCTCCGAACTCGCCCTCGCGCTGGCCGGCGACACACCCGTACGCTCCGGAACCATCCGCGTCGACGGCAGCGTTGTGCGCCTGCGCGGACCTCGCGACGCGATCCGCTGCGGGATCGGCCTGGCCCCCGAGGAGCGCAAGGCCCAGGCCCTGTTCCTCCAGCGCACCATCCGCGACAACACCTCACTCGTCAGCCTCGGGCGGCTGCGCCGCTGGCGGTTCGTCAACCGCGGCCGGGAGAAGGCACTCGCCCAGGACTACGCGAACCGCCTGCGCGTGCGCGCCCCCTCCATCGAGGCCGAGGTCCGGACCCTGTCCGGCGGAAACCAGCAGAAGGTCGTCCTCGCCCGCTGGCTCGCGCGCAAGCCCGCCCTGCTGATCCTCGACGAGCCCACCCGCGGCGTCGACATCGGCGCCAAGGCCGAGATCTACCAGATCATCGCCGACCTCGCCCGACAGGGCACCGCCATCCTGGTGATCTCCTCCGAGCTCCCCGAAGTCCTCGGCCTCGCCGATCGCGTCATCGTCATGCAGAACGGCCGCGTCACCGGTCACCTCGACCACACCCAGGCCACCGAAGAGGCGATCCTCGCCCTCGCCATGGCCGACGACCTCACCCCCGACCTTCCGCACGAGACCACCACGGCACCTCGCACCGGAACCGACCCGGCCCTCGGAGGCACCCGATGACGACCGCCCTCTCCGTCGACCGAGAGCCCGACGAGACCGGTGACCGACCGACGCCGGCCGCTACAGCACGCACCTGGCTGGCCAAGGCCGGCGGCCAGAACCTGGGCCTGATCGGCGCCATGACCCTCGTGCTCGCCCTGTTCGGATCGCTCAACCCCAACTACCTCAGCTGGGACAACATCCAGGTCATCGCCGAAGCCGTCACGATCTCCGGCCTCCTCGCGGTCGTCCAGACCGTCGTGATCATCTGCGGCGGGCTCGACATCTCCGTCGGCTCCCAGGCCGGCCTCGCCTCCGTCACCAGCGCCATGGTCTTCACCGCGACCGGCTCGAACCCCCTCCTCGGGATCGGCGCCTCCATCGCCATCGGCGCCGTGATCGGCGTGCTCAACGGCGCCGTCATCATCTACGGCCGGGTCAACGCGACCATCGCCACCCTGGCGGGCCTGGCGGCCTACAAGGGCGTCGCACAGCTGATCTCCAACGGCTCGGCGCAGGGCTACGTCCTCAACGACAGCCTGTTCGTCTTCCTCAGCCGCGGCAAGATCGCCGGCCTGCCGGTCATGGTCTGGCTCCTGCTCCTCGTCGCAGCCGCCGTCCACGTCCTACTGAAGTACACCGACATCGGCCGCAACATCTACGCCATCGGCGGCAACGACACGGCCGCCCGCCTGGCCGGCATCAACCTCAACAAGTACCTCATCGCCGTCTACGCACTCAGCGGCATGGTCTCCGCACTGGCCGGCGTCCTGCTCACCGCCCGCACCGGCTCGGGCCAGCCCGTCTCCGGCAGCGAAGGCCTCGAACTCCAGGCGATCACCGCCGCCGCCCTCGGCGGCTGCGCCCTCAAGGGCGGCAAGGGAGGCGTCGGCGGCACCCTCCTCGCCGTCGCCCTGCTCGGTGCCCTCCAGAACGGCCTCACCGTCCAGGGCATCAACGCCTTCTGGCAGAACGTCGCCCAGGGCGCCCTCCTGGTCGCCGCGGTCGTCATCCAGCAGCGCCGCGCCGGCGAGCGCGCCGTCGGGCTGCCCGCGTAACCACCCGGCCGCGGGCCCGCTCCTTCCATCGGACAGCGGGCCCCTGCCAGCCTCCGCCATCGCCGGGCCGATCCGGGCTCTGCGACCCGACCCCCAGGGAGCGTGACCGCATGTCCCCCCACACGCGCACCACACGCACGGCAAGAGCCACATTGAGCCTCGCCGTGGTCGCGGTCTCACTGACGGCGCTGAGCACCGTCGCCACCCCACCCGCCGCGGCGATGGTGCCGCCCGGCGTCATCGGCGCCACGACGGCGCCGATGGGCTGGAACTCGTGGTACTTCTTCAACAACGACTACACCTCGCAGAACATCGCCGACGAGGCCGCCGGCCTCGCCGCACCGAACGCCAACCTTCCGCTCAACGGCTCGGGCGACCACGAGAGCATGGCCGACCTCGGCTACAAGAACGTCGGCATGGACGGCGGCTGGTGGACCAACGGGTCCGCCGGCCGCGACGCCAACGGGAACATCGTCCCCAACACTGGATTCCTGTCGGGCTACCGGACCAAGTCGGTCACCCTGTCCAACGGAACCACCGTGCCGTCCGTGACCCTGAACTCCATGAGCGACCTCACCGGCTACATCCACTCGCTCGGGCTGAACGCCGGCATCTACACCGACACCGGAACCAGCGGCTGCGGTGGCGCGAACGGCAGCGGCAACCACGAGGCCGCCGACGTCACCACCTTCGCCACGTGGGGCTTCGACTGGGCCAAGGTCGACCACTGCGGCGGCGTGGCGTCGGCCTACAGCTCGACCATGGCCGACTACCAGGCCTGGGGCAGCCTGCTGGCCGGCGCCAAGACCGCAGGCGGGGTGTCCCACCCGATGGCCCTGGAGATCTGCGAATGGGGGCAGGGCGACCCGGACAACCCATCGGTCTGGGGCGCCTCGGCCGGGCGCACCTGGCGCACCGGACGCGACATCACCCTCGCGAACGGCTACGGGACCCCGTCCAACGGCGGCTCCTCCTGGATCAACTTCGACAACGTGCAGAACAACTTCCTGCTGAACGACCACCCCAGCAACGAAGCCACCGGACAGTACAACGACCCGGACTACCTGCTGGTCGGCCCCGGCTTCGGCGCCAACCCGACCACCGGTCAGCAGCAGTCCAGCGGCGGCACGCTCTACGGGCTCACCCCCGACGAGCAGCAGTCCTACTTCGGCATGTGGGCCATTCAAGGCGCACCGCTCGTCCTGTCGACCGACGTCGCGAACCTCACCCCGGCCATCGCCGGCATCATCGGCAACCCGGCCGTCATCGGCGTCGACCAGGACAGCGCCAACCACCAGGCCCAGAAGGTCCTCACCAACGGCGCCGTCCAGGTGTGGTCCAAGCAGCTCGCGACGTCCGGGAGCCGGGCCGTGCTGCTACTGAACACCGGCACCTCGGCCACGACGTACTCGTTCACGACACAGGGCCTGGATCTGCTGGGCAGCCCGTCGGTGCAGAACCTGTACTCCGGCGCCGGCCTCGGCACCTTGAGTCAGAGCGGCTCCCTGTCCTTCACCCTGGCCGCCCACCAGTCGGTGATGCTGAAGCTGACCGGCGGCACCGAGCAGAAGCCGGAGACGGTGCTCGCCGCCGGCGCATCGGGCCTGAACCAGAAGAGCTGGAACGGCAGTTCGTGGTCGGCGTGGCAGTCCCTGTCGCTGGGCGTCGCCGGCTCCACGGGCCCCGGCTCGATACAGGGCGACCCGGCAGTGGTGTCCTCGCCGTCCGGCACCGACGTCTTCGTCCGGGGCGGCGACAATGCCCTGTGGGAGGACAGCTACACCAACGGCGCCTGGGGCGCCTGGACAAGCCTCGGCGGAACCCTGTCGGCCGGCCCGGCCGCGGCGAGCCTGGGGCAGGACCGCATCGACGTGTTCGTCCGCGGCACCGACGGCGCCCTGTACCAGAAGACCTACCAGCAGGTCCCCGACTCCGGCGCGGCCAACAGCCCGAACGTCGCATGGACAGCCGACTGGACCAACCTCGGCGGCCCGAACACCACCAGCCCCGGCACGTTCACCGGAACCCCAGCCGCCGTGGCGTCCCTGAACCGCGTCGACGTCTTCGTCCGCGGCAACGACAACGCCCTGTGGCAGAAGAGCTACGTCAGCGGTACGTGGACCGACTGGACGAGCCTCGGCGGCACGCTGACCTCGTCCCCCGCCGCAGCCAGCGCCGGCCCCGGCCAGCTCGACGTGTTCGCCGCACAGACCGGCGGCACGGTCGGCGAACTCAACTGGACGGCCGGCGGCGGCTGGACCAGCAACTGGTACAACCTCGGCAGCCAGGTCATCGTCGGCGCACCGACTGCCGCCGAGGTCACGGGCCGCGCCAACGTCTACGCCCGCGGCACCGACAACAGCCTGTGGCAGTGGTACCGCATCGGCGCCGGACCGTCCGGGAGCTGGCAGAAGCTGGACAGCACCCAGACGCTGACAAGCAGCCCGGCCGCCTCCGTACACATCTGATGTCCTTTCGTCCGTCCGCCGCGTCCGGCACCGGTGTCCTCCGGTGCCGGACGCGGCGTCCGCGCGCAGTCTCGCTGCCGTGAGGGCAGTGCGACAGTCAGCATCAGTCCGCCTCGGGGCCGGGACGCCAGGACCATCGCAGAGCTCCCGCCGCACCAGACCTCCGCCTGCGCCGTCGGCCTGCTCTTCACCGATCGCCTCCGGCAACTGGCGAAACGGCTCGCTGCCCTCGGCGGCTGCTGAACCGGAGCCGCGTAGGAAATCATTCGGCTGTCCGGATCGGCGCCCTGCCACGGCTGAAGACACCTAAGGCGCATGGGAGTTGGTCATGTGTCACGACTTGACGCACCTACACCCGCTCAGCCAGCGCCGCCGAGCCCCTCGCAGTGAGCAGCGAGAACCGGCGGCGCAAGCACGAACGCAAGCCGTTCAGCGAGGCCACCCAGGCCGCGGGCACTCCCAACCTGCCCCAGGACGGCGCGATGACGACCTCCTACAGCCCCGTGCTGGAGAACGCGAACCGCGTCGGCCGCGCCCTGGACATCCCGGAACGGGCGCAGGCAATCCGCACCGAGACGGCGGCAGAGCTGGCCGCCATCAAGTGCACCGCTCGGCTACCGAGACAAAGATCCCTAATTGGTTACACACAGTAGCCAATTCCGGCCTCCGCATTGCTCCGCGAGCACCCCAGCAACCAGACATGGCGCCAGTGAGCCTAAGCTTGTTGTTTTACCTCCGGTGATCATCTTGGGTCGCGTTCGGGTTCTCGCCTGCGTGTTTGCTATTGGCCGCTGACCAGGGCGAGTCCGACGTCATAAGTGGGAGCTCGGCGGCGATTGGGCTGGCCTGGTTAGCGTCCAGGCCCGGGGCGGGAGGGTCTCGCAACGGCTGTGGGGCAGGGCAGGGTCGTGCGGATGTTGCGGAACCCGCGCCGGACCCGGGTGGGGGTGAGGCGTTCGGGAGGCTGGGGTCGTTCCCAGGGGCGGCGGAGGTCTGCGGACAGGGGCCTGGCGAGACGGAGTTGGGTGTGGGCGGCCAGGACCAGGCAGGTCCAGCGGTCGGCTGCGGCGGGTTCGCGTAGGCGGGGGCGGGTCCAGCCCAGGGTCTGCTTGAGGAAGCGGAAGGTGTGCTCCAGGTCGAAGCGCCGCAGGAACGCATGCCAGGCGGTGTCGGTGTCCGCGTCTGCGGGTGTGGGGTCGGAGAACCACAGCCAAACCGGCTTCGGGGTGCCGCCGGAGGGCAGATGGTCCACGTCGAGACGGATCAGGGTCCCTTCGATGGTGGGGAGTTGGCCGCGGTGGTCGCTCCAGGCAGAGTGTCGCCACGCGCGCGGGTGCAGGCGCTGCCAGAAGCGGATGCGGGCGGTTTCGTAAGGAATTTGACGTAGTACTGGGCGAGCGGGGCCGTAGTCGTCGCTGTTGAGGGTGCCGGCGGGGGCGCCTTGGCCGTTGGCGCCGAGCATCGAGTCGTTGCTCTTCATCCAGGCCGGCGGGCTCCAGTCGTTGGCGAGGAGCTTCATGGACGGGTTGAGCGACTGGGCCTGCTGGAGGATCGGGATGGTGTACGCCTGGTCGTGGGTGATGGAGAAGTGCGCCAGGGTGGGATCGGCGACGTTGTTGTTGTCGTCATACGAGTAGGTGGGCGGTGTGGCGGTGTAGTCGGAGGAGCCCATCGGCACGCGCATCAGGGACAGCCCGATGCCGCCGGCACTGCGGTTGAACAGTTTGTTCATCACCTGGGTTCGGGCGGCGGTGCCGAGCGAGTCGTATGTTTGATGTCCATTGCCACGTCCGATCCTCCGAGTTGTCGCCCCTGCGGGTTCTCGCGAGGCCGTCGGGCATGGCGCGCGTCGACGGCCGAGCTCGTGCGTGATTCTGTTCGGTTCGGAAGGTATAGCCCGACAGAAGCCCACTGGCACTCAAGCTGTCGTTCGGCGCCCTGGCCACCAGGCCCCGGGCGCGGTCAGGCCCAGGCGAGGATCAGTTGCCACTGCTGGTTGGCGGCACCGGTGCCGGTTTCCTGCTCAAGGCCGACGAGGTCGGCCGGCGAGGAACCGACGACGCCGACCACCTTCTGGCTTCGGACGCTCACCAGGTTGACGTAGCCGTCACCGACGTCCTTCAGCGTCCACTGCTGATTGGTCTCCCCGGTCGGGGTCCACTGGATGATCGCGGCGCCGTCCGACGTCGAGCCGCCGAACACGTCCATCGCCAGGCCGGAGGCTCTGTTGACGAGCGTGAAGACACCCGGCCCGGCGGGTTGCAGCGTCCACGACTGGTTGGCCCCGCCGCCGCGCGAGTACTGGATCAGCCCTGTCCCGGCGGCGCCCGAGGCCGCTGGGTCGTCGATGGCCTTGCCGCTGCCGCGGTTGACCAGTACGAAGCTGTCGAACGTCGCCGACTGTCCGGGCGGGAGGGTCACCTGCCTGCTCCACGCGCCCGACGCCACCGTGGTGGTGGCACTGGCCGGGCCGATGTTGTGCAAGGTGAACGAGGTCACCTGCCCCGCACTCCAGGCGAGGTCGACGGTGAATCCGCCGCGGACGCCGACTCCGCTGACACTGCCGGAAGCCGACCAGGCCGACGGCAGAGCCGGAAGCAACTGAAGCAGGCCGGGCCGGCAGTAGACCAGCATCTCGATCACGGCGGCGGGCAGGCCCATGTTGGCGTCGATCTGGAAGACCTGCCCGCCGTAGATGTCGAGGAAGTTCCCCGCAGTCCCGGTCGAGCCGTTCACCGAGGGAGTGAGGCCATTGACGAAGCACTGGTAGGCATTGGCCGGGTTCTTCAGCCGCGACCAGCAGATCGAGCGCCAGGCCACACCCCAGCCGTAGCTGGTCATGCCGCGCGCGGTCAGCAGGTTCGTGACACCGGTGAGCAGCTCCGCCGGACTCTGGTCGGCGGTGATCCGGTCCCCCGGGAACAGCCCGGCCAGCGGCGACAGGTGGCGGTGGGTGATGTCGGAAGTGTCCAGGTCCTGCGGCGTCATCCACTCCTCCAGCCACCCGGTCACGTCGCTGACCTGCGGCAGGTAGAGCCGACTCCGCAGCCCGCCGATGGTCGCGGCATAGGCCGCGTCCTGGCCGAGGGTGGCGGCCGCGGCCTGGTAGTTCCCGAACAGCTGCCAGACCTGCTCCTGCGCGTAGGTGATGCCGATCGCGTTCGTCGGGCCGTGCTCGGGTGACCAGTCCGCGTCGTCGACCAGCACGGTGTGGCTCACTCCGGCCGCATCCGTGTAGGTGGTGGTGACCAGCCGTGCCTCCCAGAACTGGCAGGCGCCCTTGAGTAGCGGGTAGATCTTGGCGAGGTACGCGGCGTCCTGCGAGTACTCGTAGTGGGTGTACAGCTCGTTGCACAGCCAGGCGTTGCCCGCCGGGTGCCACCACCAGCCGAGGCCGCCGTAGATGTTGAGGGAGAACGCGATGGTCCAACCCGCGATCAGGCCCGAGGAGTTGCGGAATCCGTTGGCGGAGGAGTTGAACAGTGCACGAGTGTGCTCCTCCCACTGCGGTTGCTGGTTGACGCAGTAGTCGGCGAAGGCCTGGTAGCACGACGACAAACCGGCCCGGTCCGGGAGCCAGTAGACCATCTGCACGTTGATGTCGGTGTGGTAGTCGCTCATCCAGTCGGGCGAGTTGTCCAGTTGCCACGGTCCCTGGAGGTTGATGGGCAGGCTGGTGCGGGAGCCGCTGATCATCAGATATCGGCCGAACTGCACGTAGGCGGCGTGCAGTTCCGGGTCCGGTGCCGCGCCGGAGGCGGCCGCTGCAGTCAGTCGCTGGTCGGTCGGCAGCGCTCGCTGCGCAGCGGTCGAGGGGCCGAGGTTGAGCGTCATCGCTTGCTGCAGCGGCTGGTAGTCGGCCAGGTGGTTTGCGAGCAGTGCCGACGCTCCGAGGCCGACGGCTCGGGATACCTGGTTCGCTGCCACCGTCGCCGGCGCGATGGTCGAGTCCATGAACCCCGCTGCCGTCGGGGAGTAGTCCGTGCCGCCGCTGATGACGAGCAGGACGTCGGTGCAGTTGGTGAAGGTCACCGCCGATTTCGAGGCGCTGATCACGCCGCCGGTGCCGGTGGCCTGGACCAGTGCCGCGTAGGCCAGGCCGTTGGCGAGCTTGCCCGTGAACGACGCCCTGGCCGAACCGGCGTTCACGGTGGTGCGTTCGGAGTGGGTTCCGTTGAGGCTGAGCGTACCGGTGTAGCTGCCACCGCCGCTCTGGCTCAGGTGGATGACGATCACGTCGTCCGGATGGCTCGCCCAGACGTCACGGCGGTAGCTGACACCGCCGACCTGGTAGGACACCGAGGCAAGGCCGTTGCTCAGGTCCAGCTGCCGCCGGTAGCCGCTGACGGCGGAGCCCGAGTGGGCGGGAACGCTCAAGTACGCCTTGGCAAGCAGCTGCTGCGTGCCGAAATCGGTGGCGGCGTAGGGGAACTGCCCGCCGGAGTCGAGGGATGCGTTGGCCGTGCCCTCCCAGAAGGTCACATCGGTCACGTAGTAGGCCTCGTGCCCGGGGTCGCCGGTGAGCAGGGCGCCGATCCGGCCGTTGCCGACCGGCAGGCCCGTCGCCATCAGAGCGGACTCGGTGCCCGGCGAGGTGTACCAGAGCACCGTCGCCTGCTCGGCCGGCACCGGACCTAACGCCTTCGCGGTGGACGGGGTTGCCGCCGCGGCACGTGGGGTGAACGTCGGCAGCGCCGGCACCGCCTGCAGTGCCCCGAGGGCGGCTGCTCCGCGCAGCAGTGATCTGCGGGAGGGATGGGGTTGCGACATCAGGACCTCCTACAAGGGATCGAGCAGGCGCTCACGACCCACGGGTGTGTGTGTCCAGGGCCGAGTTGACGGGGAGACATGTTCGAACGTGCTAAAGATGGGGCTAAAATGAGCAACAGTCAACAACTCTGCGCAGAATCGCGCGACCGCCTGCCGGACAGGCGGCGGGGGCTCACCAGCGTCTGTGCGTGTGGCCTACGGCCGCCGAACCCGGCTCCGTCAGGGGCCGTGGGGCGGGGTCGTCCGGCCTCCACGACCCGGACGGGCATGGCCGTGTTCGTCAGCGATGAGCATCACGGACGTGTCCAGACCGGCGTTGAACGGAGCCTGCGCTGCGATCCTCGCCCGCACCCTCGGCATCCACACCGACGTCGCCGTCGCCTGGCAACGCCTCTCCGCAGGCGACTGGGCAACCTACGCCGCCGACGTCAGCCGCCGCACCAACCGACCTGGCCCGACCTGACGAGGATCGGCAGCTCAGCGCGAATCTTCGGCTACTTGCGAACCATGCTCAGCCCACCTGGGCGAGGCATCGTGTCGGAGCCGCTCAGTACGATCACGCCGCCCGTCCGCCGTCCTGCTACTGCCACCCCACAAAAGGTGCCACCCCATGCCCGACCACCTGCCGACCGTCTTCGCCATGCTGGGACCGGGGGGCCGTCGCTTCGCTGACCCTCAGAGCTGGACACGCCTTGAGGTGGAGATCGGAACAGAACTCCCGTCAGACTACAAGGAGTTCATCGACGAGTATGCGCCGATCCGAGTCAACAGCCACCTCTCCTTCGATCACCCGGCGACCGAACGCTGGAACCTCCTGGACGAGATCCGGCAGACCGAGCAGGCATTCCGTGACGCCGACTGGGACGGCCTTCCGCACCCTGACACCGGGGCCGAGGGAGTCCTGATCCCCGCGCTGTCGACCGACATTGGCTTCAAAGTCTTCCTCAGCCGTAGTCCGCGGACGCCCGGCTGGAGCGTGGTGGTGCACGACCGGGACGAAGGCGGGTACTGGGAACACGCCATGAGCTTCGCAGAGTGGCTCCACCGGCACCTCATCGGCGAGGAAGTCATCCACCCGAACGGAACGTACTTCTATCCCGGACCGGTCAAGCTCAAACACCTCCCCATGAGCCCGGGCGAACGCACCGTCCCCTGGCACGGCCCCGAACGCGGAATGTGACGCCCCGACCAAGGCATTCAGACAGTTCCAATAGCCGACGTCACCATTAGAACTCACCCGTCTCGCGGAGCGGGCGGCCGTCGACGCCATCGCCTGGACCCTCAACGCCGCCGACCGCGCCGACCTCGGCCAGCCCGCATGCCGCGCCCGGCGCCCATGGCACCAGAACCCGCGCCCCCACCATCGCCTGGCCGTCCATCAGACGCCACAAGAGATCGAACCGACCCTCGCCTGGCCGATGTGGCCCGGCGACCACACTGCGACCACCAACCGACGGGACATCAAAAAGGCCGTTTCCGCCAGAAGCGGAAACGGCCTACGACCTGCGGTTTCGCAAGTCGGGACGACAGGATTTGAACCTGCGACCCCTTGACCCCCAGTCAGGAAGGGTTCCTCTATTCCTGCCTGAAATGCGCTCACGCACGCGTCGTGCGTGTGCAGATGAGCACGTTTCGCGCACCTCGTGCGGCAGCGCGCATGACGTGTGGTCCCCAGCTGGTCCCCAAGCCAGGGGCTTGACGGAGGGTCCGAGTGGCGTTCATGTCTTCAGGGTAGCGCCACTCCGACCGTGGATCCAGCGATTCCCGCCGACCGCCCATAAATCGCCGGGCAGGGACTCTGCCACCGCCGGTAGAAATCAATCTTCCCTGACCGATGGCCAGTCAGAGAATAGCCACCGTAAATCCCGACATCCCACATTCCCTGCGGGCTCACGGAAATTCTCGGAGTTCGCCGTGGCGCACTCCGAAGACCGATCCGAGGCCCGCCGCCACCGCACCACACGTGCTCCGGATTGTACGAGTCCAACAACCCACGACCGACCGGCAGACTGCCCTCTCCCGGTTCGCGGCCACTCTTCCCAGCAGCGTCCCCGTGCGGGCCGATGCCGCGCGATCAAGCTGCTCTACCCACCGAACGTGCTCCGCGATCACCCTCGCGGCGTGTCGCCAGCGCGTGTCCCGGCCAGTCGATCTCGCTGTGCTCCACGCCCCGCTCCGCACGCTCTGCCGACACACCCACCACTCCCGCAACTCTGGACACGCCATCACCAATCAGCTCGAGGAGGAGTCCCATGGCGCAGCGTCCCAAGCGGGGCAGGGTGTATCGGCGGTGCGGGTGCACGGACGGGAGCAGCGGGAAGCAGTTGGGTTCGTGGTGTCCGCGATTGGCTGCCGATATCACCCATGGCCGGTGGACGTATGCGGTGGACCTGGCCCGGGAGGAGGGCAAGCGTAGGACTCGGCGGCGGGGCGGGTTCGCTAGTCGGGCGGAGGCGGCTCGGGAGATGGCGCGGGTGCTGGATGCCGAGTACCGGGGTGTGTACGAGGACCGGACGCTGCGCGTCGGGCTGTTCCTGTACGAGTGGCTGGAGTCGAAGCGGCCGGCGCTGGCCCCCAACACCTGGGCGGGCTACCGAGCGTGCATCGAGCGCGACCTGGTCCCCGCGTTCGGCGGCATGCCGCTCGTCGACCTGCGGCCCAAGCACATCGACGCCTGGGTGAGCGCGCAGCTCGCCTCCGGCCGCGGACGCACCACCGTGCACCACGCGGTGGCCATGCTGCGCAACGCCCTGAACCACGCGGTGCGGACGTGGCGGCTGCGTTACAACCCGGCCAAGCACTCCGTGCCGACCAAGCCCCGTGCCGCAGTGCGCACTTGCTGGACCCCCGACCAGGCTGCGGCGTTCCTGCGCCACAGCGCGGAGCGCTACGCCGACCGGCTCACCGACCTGTTCGAGGTCATGCTCGGCACCGGCATGCGTCGCGGGGAGATCCTCGCCCTGCACTGGTCCGACGTGCATCTCATGGACCGCCAGCTCTTCGTCAGCTGGACCCTGACCGCCGTGAACAACGGGAAGATCCACCTCAGCGAACCCAAGACCGAAGCCAGCCGCACCTGGATCAGCCTCTCCCCCAGAGTGATGGCCGCCCTCCACCGCCAAGCCGCCCTCCAGATGGCCGCCCACCCCGATGACCGCCTCGACGGTCTGGTCTTCGCCCGCCCCGACGGCGAGCCCCTGCGCCCCCAGTGGGTCCTCGACCAGCTCCGAAAGCGCACCACCGAACTCGGCCTGCCCCGGATCGGTCTGCATGACCTGCGCCACACTGCGGCCAGCATCATGATCGCCGCCGGAATCCCCCTCGCCGTCGTCTCAAAGACGCTGCGCCACTCCAACCTCGCCATCACCGTCGACCTCTACGGCCACCTCCTCAAGGACTCCGCCGACGACGCCGTCGTCGCCCTGGCCAAAGCCCTCGACCACGCGGACAACCTCCACGCAGACAGCACCACTACGGTCATCCCGATCTCCTGCCTGGCCGCGTAGGGGCCGCGCAGCGCCGAACGAGGACCTTGGATCGCTTCCGCATCCGTCGGCCTCGATCGGCGCCCTGCCAGTGGTGGTTGCCCGCGACGCCGACTGTGAGGTCGCATACTTGCCCGGCCTGGCCACGCGCCGCATCGCCGACCTCTACCCCGGCGAGGCCAAGACCGGCCACCGCGACGCCCACGTCATCGCCGACGCCGCCCACACCATGCCCCAACCCTGCGCGCCCTCGAAATCGCCGACGTGACCGCCGCCCAACTCAACGTCAACTTCGGTGGTATGCCCGGCTGGAAGGTGTCCTCGATCACGACCAACATGGACAACGGCTTCAAGTGCATCGATGTCAGCAACTCCGGTACGAACAACAGCAACAAGATCGACATCTGGGACTGCAACGGCACCGCCGCCCAGAGCATCGTCTTCGCGCATGGCACGGACGGTGTCGGCACCCTGGTCGTCCAGGGCAAGTGCCTGGACCTCGGTTCCAGCCCCACCTGGGGCACCCATGTCCAGCCGTGGGACTGCAACAACACCGTCAACCAGAAGTGGGTGCACTCCAGCGGCGCCCTGCGCAACCCCAACTCCGGGTTCTGCCTGGAGATCGCCGGCAGCGACATCAACAACGGCACGCCGCTGGACGTGTGGAGCTGCTCGGGTCTGCGCAACCAGCAGTGGTATGGGGACGCCCTGTAACGGCGAGGACCGGACCGAAGGACAAGGCCCCGCACCCAGCCGTGACCGGTCTTGCGCCCTGCCCGAGTGGCCGGGTCCGCCGCGCGACCACGCGGGCTCGCGCCACCACGCTTCCTGGCCCGTGCCACGCGCTCGCTTGTGCAGTCCGCGAGTCGGTCAGCCACCGTCGGAACGGCCCGTCCCTCTCTGGAGAGGCCCGCCATGCGCTGGACGCCGCCCAGGCCCACCACACGCTTGGCTCGGCCGGATCGAGGAGATCGCGGTGCTGCCCGCCGTCCCGCCGCCGCCCGGGCCCCGACAGCAATGCAGGACATCCCCGGCCGGGAGCACGTTCCCTGGCCACGGTCCTGGCAATCGACCAGCCGACCCACGGGCCAGGTCGACCGGGAACAGCAGGACCGCTGCGATCCTCAACGCGCCGGGCAAGATCCTGCGGAGCTACCCGACGGGGTCCCGACCCGGACGGGCGCCGGGTCGGGGCAAGCCGGCTCCTACTGGAGCTTCCACTGCTGGTTCCAGGCGTTGTTGCAGGTCCAGACGCCGAGGGCCTTGGCGTCCTCGTCGTAGGTCAGGCAGTCCTGGTCGGTGATCCGGATCTGGTACTGGCCGGCACCCTGGCTGACAAGCTGCCACTTCTGCTCGTCGACACCGGTCCACGACCTGGCGTCGGCGTCGTAGGTCTTGGTGTTCTCGGTCAGCGCGAGGCCGGACACCGCACTGGTGATCTCGTAGCGGCCGTCACCCACCGAGGTGAACTGCCAACCGGAGTTCTTGGCACCGCTGGTGCCGGCGAGGATCGAGGGGCCCGAGACGGAACCGGTGGCGATCGGGCCCTGGCCGGTCTTCACCTTGGGGTAGAGCAGACCGGCGAGGGTGCCACCGGTACCGCTGCCGCTGCCGCCCTGGTGCGCGGGGGTGCCGGGGGTGGCGGTGCCGCCGGTGCTGACGCCCGGGACCGTGCCGGGGTTGGCGGGGATGCCGGGGGTGACGGTGCCGCCGGTGCTGACGCCCGGGACCGTGCCGGGGTTGGCGGGGATGCCGGGGGTGACGGGCGTGCCGGTCGGCGGTGTGTCGCCCGAGCTGACGGCTGGGCTCGTGCTGTCGCGGGCGGGGAAGTGGATGATCCGCTGGCTGTCGTAGCAGGTGATGCGCAGGCAGGGCCTGGTGTTGGTCACGGTGCGGTCGGAGTCGCTGCCGACGAAGGCCCAGTTCCCGTAGCCGCCGTCGCCGTTGTTGGTGAATGTCGAGTCCCCCGAGAAGACCCAGATGCGAAAGTCGTCGTAGCCGGTCGGGCCGCCCTCCGAGTCGTGGTGCTGCAGCTTGACGGTGGTGTCGACCAGCACCCCGGTCATGTCCGCCTGGTAGTCGTTGTGGAACATGAGGGTGTCGTAGAGATCGGTTCCGTCGTACTTGAACACCATGACGTTGAACCCGGGTGCGGCAGCGCTCAGTTGGCCGGCCATGCCCTGGGTGAACGCGGCGTTGTCGGCCTGCGCGGTAAGGGCCGCGCTGCGGAAGCCTCCGATCATCTTGCCGATCGAGTTGATCAGGGCCGAGTCGCAGTTGCCGCCGCCCACACTGTCCTGTCCCGAGCAGTCGTACGCCGACGCCCGCTGCGGCGCGGCGATCAGGCCCGTCATAGCCAGGGCCGACAGGAGACCGCCCGCGACGGTACGTTGGGCGAGTCGGGTCGTCCGACGGGAGGAAGCGCGCATGCTGAAGTGCCCCGATCATTCGGCGTGGTGACGTTCGTCTGCGGAGGAGAGACGATTCTTCGGATGCTAGGGCCGCCCACAGCTCTCGCCCAGGGGCCTTGACGGCTCCCTGACGGAGTATCGGAGCGGCGTGGTGATGGGCGGGGTTCCGGGCGGTGGCCGGGTCGGGCTGGTGACGATCGCCAGAGAGTGGGGCCGGATCGGCTGTATCGGGTTCGGTGGCCCGCCGGCCCATATCGCGCTGCTGCGGAAGCTGTGTGTGGAGCGCCGCCAGTGGATTGCCGCCGCGGAGTTCGAGGACGGGGTCGCGGCGACGAGCCTGCTGCCGGGCCCGGCGTCGACCCAGCTGGCGATCTTCACGGCGTGGAGGCTGCGCGGTCTGGCGGGCGCGCTGGTGAGCGGGGTGTGGTTCATCGTGCCGGGGCTGGTGCTGATCCTGGCGCCGGCCGCGCTGTTCCTGGCCGGGCATCCGCCGCTGTGGGTGCGAGGCGCAGCGGCCGGTGCCGGGGCGGCGGTGGCGGTGCAGGCGGCCGTCTCGCTGGTGCCGGCGAGCTGGAAGCGGGCCGGGCAGGCGCGGGTGGCGCGGGGCCGTTGGCTCGGCTACGTGTTGGCGGGCGGAATCGGGGCCGCGCTTCTTGGGCCGTGGCTGGTCCTCGTGTTGGTGGGTGCCGGCCTCGTGGAGGTCGCGGTGCGGACCGGTGTCGGCGGACCCGGTAGGACCCGGTCCGCGTCGTGGCCACTGGCGGCCGCCGCCCCGGCGGCTGGCGCAGGCGGCCTGCTCGCGCTGGCGTGGGTGGCGTTCAAGGTCGGCGCCCTGTCGTACGGCGGTGGGTTCGTGATCATCCCGCTGATGCAGGCCGACGCCGTGCACCACTACCACTGGATGACGGACAGCCAGTTCCTCAACGCGGTGGCGCTGGGCCAGATCACGCCAGGACCGGTGGTGCAGACCGTCGCGGTGGTCGGCTACGCCGCCGCCGGAGTGTGGGGCTGCTGGCCGCCGCGGTGGCCTTCACCCCGTCCTTCCTATTCGTGATCTTCGGCGGGCCCCGGTTCGACCGGCTGCGGGCCGATCAGCGGGTGCAGGCGTTCATGACCGGCGCCGGGCCCGCCGTGATCGGGGCGATCGCCGGGTCCGCGATCCCCCTTGCGCTGGCCCTGCAGCACGCGTGGCAGTACGGCGTGCTGGCCGCGGCGGCCCTCTGGCTGCTGGCAGCCCGCCGCGGCGTGGTCAGCGCCTTGCTCGGCGCCGTCGCTGCCCTGGCTGGCTGGCCGATGACCTGACCCGGCGGACACCACCCGCTGGGGACGGGGGTCAGCCGCAGGCGCACCCGGCAGCGGCTGGGGCGCCCGCCTCCTCGCGGACGGCGTTGGCGTCCCACTTGGCCCGGTTCCAGCAGGTGGTGTGTGCCGTCCAGGCTCGCCTCCCCGGCCCACTCGGCGATGGTCCATCAGTTCTTGCGGGGCAGGTCCGACAGCACTCCGAGCACCAACCGCCGTATCCGGCGGCGGGGTTCGATCCGGGCGAACCGACCTGCGATCCGGTCCATCAAGCCCTCGAAGGCCTCCTGCCAGCAGGCCGGGTCTACGCTGTGGCCCGTGGCCAGCACGTGATCGTTCGTCTTCACAGGCTGATGATCAACGGTGGCCGCACCCACCTCCGCACCGGCCCGAACTACCACCCACGGATGTCTGACCAGCTGGTCGATCAAGCAGACAACCAAGCGAAAGGAAACCATTGAGCGACTACATCGTCGTGGCCGAGATCGGCCTGGCCAAGAACCGGTACGGCGCCGAGATCCGGACGTCCGATCCGATGCCTCTTGATCAGGCTCGGACCTTCGCCTTGGAGGCTGCGCGGAGCGGGCACCCCGACTTCGCTCCGGTCGCGAAGAACGCCCGGGTGCTCCGCATTGGCGAAGCGGACCAGTACTTGGTCGTCGAGGGCCACCGGCTGAGCCCCGACAGCCTTTCTCGGTTCACCGTTACGCAGGTCGTCGACAACGCCTGACTCCGACCCGGCCTGACGGTGGCCAGGCCAGTCATTACGGCCGACAAGCCGTCAATCGGGCATGTCGGGCTGCCATCGGCACGCTCGCGGAGCGGATACTCGGCCGCGCCGACCGTGCCGAGGCCGCCGCGCTACTGAACTGCGAGGTGACGCTCGGCAGGATCCGCAGCGGCCCCTGGGAGATCGTCCGCTCCACCCTGCCGCACCGTGTCGGCGCCGCACTGCGGGCCCGAATCGACCCGCTCCGGACACGCGCCGCGCATCCTCGACGCGGATCCGCACGGCAGTGGCCGCTCGCCCGAGTGGCCTCTCGCGCGGGTCGAGGGCCCGCCGCGGCTACTGGTCGACGACCGCTCCCGGAGCTGAGCTGCCGGCTGCCCACGGCACCTGGTGTGGGGAGAAGTTGGGCAGTGCCTTCGTCGGCTCGTAGCGGCGCTGCCAGACCGGGGTGGTCGAGCCGCTGGTGGCCGGGACGATGGCGGACCAGTCGGCGGGGCAGCGGCGGCCGTGCTTGAGTTCGCGCTCCTCGTGCCGCACGAACTGCTTGGTGGCGAAGTGGTGGTCGATGATGGACACCCCCGCCTGGTCGTAGGAGTGCAGCACGGCCGCGGTGAGTTCCAGCAGTGCGCGGTCACGCCAGAGCGTGCGGTCGCGGCTGGTGTCCAGACCCATGCCGCGGGCGACCTCGGGGAGCTTGTCGTAGCGGTTGGTGTCGGACAGGTTGCGGGCGCCGATCTCGGTGCACGTGTACCAGGCGCTGAACGGGGCCAGCGTGTAGCGCAGGCCACCAAGGTCCAGGACCTGGTTGGAGATCGTCGGGAACGCGTGCCAGCGCAGGCCGAGGTCCTCGAACCACGGGTATTCGGGGTGGCTGATCCGCACCTCGGGCACCGCGTCCGGTGGTAGCTCGAACCACTTCGGGTCACGCTCCGGCCACTGGACGACCAGTGGCAGCACGTCGTACTCGGTACCCTGCCCACGCCATCCCATCCGCAGCACGGCCTCGGTGAGCTCGACCGTCTCGGGGTCGCCCAGCACCGACCCGTCGTGCCGCCGATAGCCGGCATAGCGAATGAGCTGGCCGTTCCACACCCTGGGCCCTGGCCTACCGGGCTCGGCCGGGGTGAACGCGGTCAGCAGCAGGCGGACCTTCCCGCCGTTCCAGGCGAGCCGAAGATGCTCGACCAGCATCTCGAACAAAGCGCTCTCAGCGCCGCCGCCGGCATCGATCTCGCGGCAGTCCCGGACCTCCAGTCCCTTCCAGTAGAACTTGCCGATGCACTGCGGGTTGTTCCGCCAGGCGATCCGGGTGCCCGCCAGCAGCTCCTGCTCGCTCTGCCGGTAGGTGCCCGTGGCGGCAAGCTCCCGCGCGATCTCCCCGACCCGACGCTCCGCGGCCTCTGCCGACAGGAGTCCCTCGGCGCTGAGCTGTCGCACCAGGTCGGCGGCCTCTGCGACCACCGGACCGATGGACTGGACGGATGACACGGATGGTGCTGCGCACAGATGCGAGGTCTTCACGACGAGCCCCTTGTCAACGGCGAGAGGTAGGAACCCAGTTCACACACACGAAACATCTGACCGTGGTCGGACACTACGTCAGAAGAGGGACCGAACCGCAGGTTTCTGAGTCCGATTTGACGACACCCATGCACCCGCCACTGCCGCTCCGGCAGGTAAATGATCTGCCGGTCAACAGGCTTGGTCATCCGCCCGATTCCTGAACGGCTCGTCAGCGGTGGCGTCCGCGGCGTCGAGGAGAGCGGTGTCGAGACGGCCCTGGCAGACACCAGGGTGCTCGCCCAGGGCAGTTGGGCGGCTGGATGCTGCCGTCGGAGCCCTGGTCGACACCACGGGTCGCGGGCGGCCGCAGATCTGATCACGCCCCCACTGGCCGACGCAGAACACGTCCCGGCACCGGCGGCCGAGGCGACCGAACGATTGGTGCAGACAACACCGCGCTCAATGCGACTCCTTGGCCGCACTCACCAGAAGATCACGGTCACCGCTTCCACGCGGGTGGAGCTCGACGTGGACGAGACGGGTGCGGGTACGACCCGGCTGCGGCACGTCGAGGCCGCGACGGTGAGCGTGATCACCGTCCCGGAGAACCCGGCCCGCGCGACCTGGCGGCACACGCGACCGCGTCCGATCCGGATGTGGGGGCCTCCCGCCGGATCCGAGCTGACAGCCCGTTCGTTCACATCGCATGCTCCCTGACCAGGAGTATCGCCTTTTGAAACCCCATCAGCGCAAGGAAACCGCAAAGAACGGCTCATGGGCGTTCGGATTGCGTCATGTGCCGGCCCTGCCAACTCCCGACCGCCATACCATCGCGCTCGACCTGTGAAGATCATGTATGAGCGATGGTGGAGGTACCTCGTGGGTCATTGGATACGACTGTCCCGGCGCATGGCACGGATGTTGGCCGTGCTCGGTGTCTCGATGGCGCTCGCCGTCGGCCTTGCAAGCCCCGCGTCCGCCGCCGGCGCGAGCTACACCTGTGACGGCGACAACTACAACAACGCCGCCAACACCGGGTGTGGCGTCGCGCTGCTCCAGAGCATCATCGACCTCGTCCGAGGTGCACAGGTCGACCGGATCGACCGTGAGGCGTTCGTCAAGAACGTCCTCCAGTCCGCCGTCGACAACACCGGCGGCCGGTACAACGTGATGGTCTTCGACGAGAAGGACGTCCAGCCCTTCGGTGGAACCGAGAACCACCCCTACACCCAGAACCTGCAGGGCGTGCTCTACAGCCAGGACTTCGTCTACCGCAGCGCCTGGGACGGCGCCGACCACCACTTCCACGTCTGGGTCTTCGGCGGCGGCAGCAGCTTCGACAACAAGTGGGACGGCGGCTGGATCAACTGGGCCTTCTCCGGCAGCTGGAACCGACCGCAGGTCGACAAGATCTGCAACTCAGGCAGCAGGATGCCGTACACCTGCCACGTACCGGGGCCCGTCGTCAACTTCGGTAGCATGCCCGGCTGGAAGGTGTCCTCGGTCACGACCAATATGGACAACGGCTTCAAGTGCATCGATGACAGCAACTCCGACACGAACAACAGCAACAAGATCGACATCTGGGACTGCAACGGCACCGCCGCCCAGAACATCGTCTTCGCCCACGGCACCGACGGCGTCGGCACCCTGATCGTCCTGGGCAAGTGCCTGGACCTCGGTTCCAGTCCCACGTGGGGCACTCATGTCCAGCTGTGGGACTGCAACAACACCGTCAACCAGAAGTGGGTGTACTCCGACGGCACCCTGCGCAACCCCAGCTCCGGGTTCTGCCTCGACATAGCCGGAAGCAACATCAACAACGGCACGCCACTGGTCGCCTGGAGCTGCTCAGGCCTCCGCAACCAGCAGTGGTTCGGCGGGACGCTGTAGGGCCGCGAACACGAGACCGAACGATCGCGGGGACGGTGTCACCAGGTACCGTCCCCGCGATCTGCGCATTCCCCCCGGACCCACTGGAAAGGTGACGGTCAGCGGGCCACTTGTGCCGTGGGCGGTGGCGGCGACCCAAGACGAGGTCCTTCCACCAGCGGCAGGTAGAAGTGCGGGCCCTCGCCCCGCTGTCAGCGTTTGGGCCTGCCCGGAGCAGTGTCGGGCAGTCGACCGGCGGCGGCCGTCACCCGGTCCCGTTGGGACCTGGCGCGGCCACGACGGCTACATCAAGACTCACTGGTACGGCATCGAGGTCGGCCTGGACTCGTGGCTGACCAACAAGGTTGAGGGCGGTTTCTGGGTCGGCGCCGGTGTCGCCGGCCTGGCGGCCGCGCTCGGCGGCGGCCCGTACGCTGCGGCCGTTGCCGCCGCGCTCGGCATCATCGCCGGCGGGATCCAGGTCTGCCAGCACCGGGACGGATGGACCATCATCTACTGGCTGGGGAGCATCGGGGCGGGCGGCTTCGTCTGCAACCCCTTTGGGTAAGCACTTCCCCGGGCGAACTCAACGGATCGGACAAAGGTAGGCCCCATGAAACAGGTAGCCGCCGCAGTCGTCGTCGGGCTCCTGGCATTGGCGGCACTGGTCGCCCTCATCGCGGAGTGGGACTCCACCCGGAACGATGCCAGCATCCTCGGCGGAGCCGCTTTCACAGCTTCTCTGGTTTTCCTCGCGCTTGGTTGGACGAAGCGGAACAGGACTCGCTGAACCACCACGGAACGCCTGTGCTCCGGACCTGACGAACGGTCCGGAGCACAGGCGTCGCCACTCCCAGGGGCCGCGCTCACTGCGGCGACTCGATCCGGAGCGGTCGCCAGTGCGGCCTGGCGGCCTGTAGACCGACAGCAAGGTCACCGTCCTGGTCCGCGGCGACTTGTTGGAAGCCGGGATGTCCCAGTACCTCGGCGACGAGTACCACCGGCACGGGCGTAACGTGGCCGCCACCTCTGCGGAGGCGGCCGGCTCAGGGGGACGGAACAGGACATGGTGCAGAACAAGCGGTCCAAGGCACGGGCGGGGCAGTCGGCGAAGGAACGCGCGGCCACGCGCGAGCGGCAGCGCCTTCACCGGCGGGCCGGTGCGGCACTCGCCGCCGCGGAGGCGACGGCGAATGCCCGACCGCCGAAGCCCGACCGGCCGCGGCGCCGGCTCAGCAGAGCGCAGCCGGGCGGCCGACCAGACCCAGGGCCGAGGATTCTCACGCCTGATGACTTGTCAATAACACGTAAATTTCTGACCATTGCACATTGTTGACTGGCCTGCAGCGGCACCATGGAAGGTCGGTGTCCTGACGAACGGAGATTCCGGTGAGCAGTCTCAACAAGGGTCTGGAACGGGTCGAAGTGGACCTGATGTGGGATCCGAGTCCCGCAGGCTCGGTGCCCCACGACCTGGACCTCATCGCAGCGACGTACACCGAAGACGCCCCGTCTGGTGCTCCCGCCTACCTGGTGCATTTCGACAGCCGCTCTCCCGACGGCACAATCACACTCAGCAGGGACAGTCGTGACGGCAAGGGCCTCGGTGTCGACGAGCGCCTCATCCTGGAGCTCGACCGCCTGCGGCACCGCTACGTCCGGGTACTCGTGGGCGTCGCCATCCAGCAGCACAACGGCCGGCTGACCTTCGGAGACATTGCCCGCCCAGCTGTACGGATCCGCAACAGGCACGACGAACTCGCGGCGGTGGACTTCACCAACGTCGGCGAGGCGACGGCAGCGAGGGTCGCGGAATTCGTCCGCGACGACTCAGGGGCCTGGGGATTCCATGCCGGCGTCCACGGTTTCGATGCTGATCCGACGACCTTCGCGACGATCATGGGCAGTTAGAGAGCTGCCACCTTGGCCCAGCCATCGAGGCCGCTCCTGACGATCCGGTTCACGGGGCTCCACCGCTGCGGGCCGAGCACCGGCGAAGGCTGCCGCTCGGCCTGCAGGGTGCTGTCGTCCATCCGGCCCCGCACGCCGATCAGGTCCCTGTGCACCCGGGTCGCCGTCCGGGCTCCGCGCCGTATCAGGTGCTCGCCCTGCGGCGCGCCGTTCAACGCGACCACGATCCGCTCCTTGGTCTCCCAGGGCGCGCGGATCCCGTGCCGGGCCCGGTAGTCGGCGAGCTCCTCCTCCCCCGGTCCGTCAGCCACAGCAGCGCCAGCTCACGCAGCGCGCCGAGGTTGCTGGCCCGAAAGTAGTTGTCCAGCGCGACATCGATCTTGTCCGGACCGTAGACGTCCCCCTGGGCCATCCGTGCACACAGCGCCTGCGGGCTCAGGTCGACCGGCTCGATCCGGGCGGCGGAGCGGACCACCACGTCCGGGATCTGCTCCCGGCGGACGATCCCGGCGATCTGCTCGACCACGTCGTTGAGGCTCTCCAGGCGCTGGATGTTCAGGGTCGTCGCCACGTCGACACCGGCCCGCAGCAGCTCCCACACGTCCTGCCAGCGCTTGGCGTTGAGGCCACCCGCAGCACCATGGTCCCCCGCCAGCCCGCACGTCCGCGGGATTTCGCCGGTGACGCCCCGGTCACGCGTTCACCGGTTGCCGAGCGCGGCCTCCTCGCGGTCGAGGTCGTGCTGCAAGCTGCGGCGGGGTGTACTCCAACGGCGCCCTGCGCAACCCCAAACCGGGTTCTGCCTCGACATCACCGGAAGCAACATCAACAACGGCACGCCACTCGTCACCTGGAGCTGCTCGGGCCTCCGCAACCAGCGGTGGTTCGGCGGAACGCTGTAGCGCCGAGTACACGGGACCGAACGAACGCGGGGACGGCCCACACCCTCGGGCCGCCCGCGGAAGGACTGACGTGGCAGTCGGCCGCCGCGCGAACCGTCGGTCGCCACGGGGTCGACGGCAGGCGGCACGGAAGGGCGGCTACGGGGGTCGGCTGCCGCCCGCCCGAGGAATCGCCGTGGAAACCCAGCCAGTTGGGAGACACCGCTTGGGCAGGCAGGTCTCCCGTCGCATCAGTTGGCACCACGCGGCGCCCGCGAAGTTGCCGGGGATGTCAGTCGTCGAGTGCGATCGCGTTCGTACAGCCCCGACAGACGATCCGCTGCAACTGCCGGCCCTCCTGATTCGGCGCTCCACTGGCGGGCGCGCGCCAGTGCAGACCAGCGACAGCCCGCGGGTGAATCAGGCCGCGGGTCTGAAATTCTGTCGTTGATCTTGGCGCCTTCCTAACTACAGATTGTGAAACCTATCTGACACTGAGTTAGAGCCCCTTGGGTCGTCACGTTCGCATGGGGACAAGGGGGACGATGTCGGATTTCACTGTTGACGTGAACGCGCTTGCCCAGCTGCCGAAGGACCTGCAGGGCTGCGCCGACGAGCTCGACCACGGGCTGAAAGCCCTGCACGGCGCAAGCGCGGCCGGGCTCGGTTTCGACTTCCTGGACGGCTCGTGCAAGCACTTCCAGGGCAAGTGGGAGTACGGCCTGAAAAAGGTCCAGGAGTGCGTCAAGACGCTGCATGAAGGACTGGACCAGGTGCAGCAGAGCTACGCGCAGACCGAGCAGGGCCTGAGCAGCGCATTGGGGGCGAGCTCCTCGTGACCGAGCAGCGGAACTGGACCGGCCTGGGCTTCAACCCCGCGCCCGGCGACCAGGGCGTGGTGGGCGGGCTCAGCAGCAGCCTGCGGCAGGTGGCCGGCCACCTGATCTCGGTGCATGCCACGTTGACCCGGATCGCGAACGGGCAGGACGAGTGGACGGGGCAGGCGGCCAAGGCTTTCGGGAACCACCTCGGGAAGCTACCCGGCTACCTCCAGGACGCCTCCGACTCCATCACCGAGGCGTATCAGGAACTCGACAAGTGGTACCAGTCGCTGGCGGCGAGCCGCTCACCTTCGCCCAGCGCAACGCCGAACCCCTTGCCCAGGCACGCCCGCAGGCCGAGGTGGGCGTGCTCGGCCTGCCCTGCGGCCGGGCGCTGGTGACCACCGAGGACAGCACGGTGCCGGTGCCCGGCCGGACCTTCGGGATCGCCGAGGACAGCACAGCCACAGTGCGTCAGCTCCAAGCCCTGCTCGCCCACCCCGACGCCCGGCACCTGGTCGCAGCGGCCTTCAGCACCGAGGATCTCGAGTACTGGGAGCAGTGGCTGCCGATCGTCGCGGCGGCGCTGACCGGGCTCTCCTTCTACCCGCCGCCGCAGCAGACGGTCGGCGGCGGCGCGAGCGACAGGATCCGGGAGGCGTTCGGGTGAGCACACAGACGGCGACCGAAACCCGCACCGTACCGCACCGGGCGCTGCGCAGCGGATGGCAGACGGCGCTCTACACCGGCGGGGCGGCGCTGCTCACACTCGGCGGCCTGTTCGGGCTGATCCTCGGCGAGGTGTACCTGAACGCCTGGGCGCTGACCGGTCTGGCGCTCTGCTACGCGCTGATGACCGCCGTCGTCTTCCTCTTCGTGGCCGGCATCGACGTCGGCTGCCAGGCAACGGTCGCGGTGTGCGTGCTGGCCGGCCTCGCCTGGCTCCCCGGCGCCTCATCCGCCGTCCAACTCCCACTCGTCCTGCACGGCCACACCACCAACGCCCTGGTCGTCTCCGTCGAACACACCATCATCGACCGCGACCAGCGCTGGTACGTCACCCTGGGCCAGCCCGACGGCGCCCCGGTCCCGGGCCCGCGCCTACTCGACCGCGACAACCGGCTGCACCCGGGCGACTCCGTCCGCGTCGTCTTCGACCCGGACGGCGTGGTCGGCCCCCTCCGCCCCGGCGACGTCCACCCCGCCAGGGACGCCAGCTGGTCGATCGGCTTCGCCGCACTGCTACTGGGCGCGGTGGGGTGGGCCGGCTGGTACGGGCACCGCAAACGGCCACAGATCGGGTGACCCTGGTAGCCCTGCGGCGGCCCTGAACCGCGCACCGCTTCTCCTGCGCGCCCGATCTCGGGCCTCAACACCTCAAGATCTGCACAAGGAGCGGCGTGTGCGTGTGCTGCGTCAGGCTCGGCTTTGTCATAACCTTCCGGCTCGGGTGAATCGCTACTGGACGGTGCGTCGGATGGAAGATGTGATCGACGCCGGTCGGGCGGAGGTCTAACCTCCAGCTGTGCCGATACCCGACAACACTGCGCCGCTCCCCGCGCTGGGCGGGAGCTCCGCCACTCTTGTGCGGCTGGCGCGGTGGCGCACCCGTTCCCGTGCCTGTGCCGTGATCGATTTGGCCGCCGAAGCTGGCGGCGCCGCTCTGCTGTTCCTCGCTGCGGTCGACAGCCTGGTCTCCTGGCCCTCGAACCGGGTGATGCTCTCCCATGACGACCTGTCAGGCATCGCGGGCGCGAGCCTCATCCCGCTCTGGTTCTGGCTCGCCGCGGCTGCCGCTGTACTGGGGGCGGTTCGGTGGGGCACTCCAACGTGAACTCGTGCCACAGCGGGGCCTTGCACGCAGGGTGGCAGCCGGCCGGGCCGCCCCGGCCGACTCCGCCCCGAACGGACCCGGCCCGCGACACTAGTTGACGCCATGGGCAGCCGTCGTGCTCACGGCGGGCTGCGGCACACAGTCGCTCGGGTAGGCTCGATGCCCGGTGTGCCGGGAAGCCTGGTCGGCAGTGGACGCCGTCCTGCCTACTGGAGCTTCCCGTGCCCGTTCCACCTTTCCCATCGATGCCGACGTTGCGTCAGAAGCAGCTGCTTGCCGGGGCCTCCTGGCGCCGTGAGCGGCTGCGCACCAACCTCTGGCTGGTCCCGACCGCCGAAGCGCTGCTGTTCGCCCTGCTCTTCGCGGCCACCGTCACCCTGGACCGCCTGGCGTACGACGGCCGAATCTCCTACGCCGACTGGGTGTTGAGCGGCACGGCCGACGGCGCCCGCCAGATCCTCACCACCATAGCCGCGGCTCTCATCACCGTGGTCGGGCTGGTCTTCTCGATCACCATCGTGGCGCTGACGCTGGCATCCACCCAGCTCGGCCCGCGGATGCTGCGCACCTTCATCCGCGACCGGGGCACCCAGCTGACCCTGGGCACCTTCGTGGCCAGTTTCTGCTACACCGTGCTGGTCCTGGGCGCGATAAGCCCCGGCCCGCACGGCGACTTCGTCCCGCACCTGTCGATCACCTTCACGCTCGGCCTCACCCTGGTCGACCTCGGAGTGCTGATCTACTTCATCCACCACATCGCCACCATGATCCAGCTGCCGCAGGTCATCGCGGTCATCGCCGACGACCTGGCCCGCGCCATCGAGGCGCAGAGCGGCGCCGACCGGCAGCCGCCGGTCGGCATCGACTGCGGCCCGAACGCGGACGAGCTGCTACGCCTGGTGGACGAGTCGGGGACGGTGATACCGACGCCGGAGACCGGCTACCTGCAGTTCCTCAAGCACGACGAACTGGTCCGCCTCGCCGCAGCCGCCGGCGCCGTGCTCCACCTGCCCTACCGTCCCGGACACTTCCTGGTGCAGGGCCAGCCCCTGGCCGTGGTCTGGCCCCCTGCGGCCGCACCGCAACTGGCCGCACAGCTGACCCGCGTACAGGTGACAGGCCCGTACCGGACACTGACCCAGGACGTCTCCTTCGGCTTCGACCAGCTGGTGGAGATCGCCATCCGCGCCCTGTCCCCAGCCGTCAACGACACGTTCACAGCGCTGACCTGCATCGACTGCCTCAGCCACTGCCTGTGCCGGATCACCCACAGCTGGCACCCGCAGCGCGTCCACCGCGACCGCGCCGGCCGGATCCGCGTCCTGGCCTACCAGGCCGACTACGACCGCCTGGTCCAGCGCGCCTTCGAGAAGATCCGCCAGAGCTCGGCGGGCATGCCGGCCGTGATGATCCGCCAACTGGACGCGCTGTGCCGCGTGATGGAGCAGACCGCGATCCCGCGCCGCCGCGAGGTGCTGTTGGAGCAGGGCGCAATGATCCGGGCCTGCTGCGAAGCCTCCGTCGCAGAGCCGGCCGACCGCGCGGACGTGCTGCGGCGCTGTGAGGCGCTGCTCGCACTCCACCAGGTATCGGATCCGCAGGCCGCGACCGCGGCAGCAGGGACGTACGGCTAGCTGCCGGTCCGACCGGGTACCACGGAGCGCTGACATGGAGACGCCGGACGTGCCCGGCGCACTGGCACTTGTCGACCCCGCCCGAACCGAGGGGCGTCTGGAGCTCGACCAGGCGTCCTACTTCCTCTCGAAGATCGAACTCCGACGTGGGCAGGCACCGACCACCGCCCCCTGGCGCACGCCGCTGTTCATCGCCACCTCGTACATCACCGCCGACGCCGCCGAGTACTTCGGCCTGCCCCGCAACCGCACGGTCATCATGGGCTCACACATCGAGGTGTAGGCGCGCTTCCGCCCAACAGTCGGCGCCCGGGCAGAGGCCACCCTGAGGGGTATCGGGCACCGCTAGAATCCCGATAAAATTACTACTGGTGTGCCGGGAAGTCTGGTCGGCTCGGGGGACGACCGCGGCGATCGGACGGCGGTGACCCCGCTCCTCGTGATGGGGTCGTTGAGCAGATGCACGCCGTGGGGATCGTCCTCTTGCTGGTGGTTCTGGCCACTGCCGTGGCCACTTTCGCCGGTCGGCTGCGGGTGCCCGCCCCTTCGCTGCTGGTCCTGGTCGGGCTCGGGGTAGCGCTGATACCCGGCGTGCCGGCGCTGCACGTGCCGCCGGAGACCATCGCTCTGGTGGTGCTCCCGCCGCTGCTGTACGTCTCCGCCGAGGAGCTGTCGCTGCGCGACCTGCGGATGGTGTGGCGGCCGGTGACGATCCTGGCTTTCGGTCTGGTCTTCGCCTCGGCGGCGGCGGTCGGCTTCGTGGCGGCCGCCGTGACCGGGCTGCCGCCCGCGATGGCGTTCGTCCTGGGCGCGGTGCTGTCCAGCACCGACCCGGTCGCGGTCACGGCCCTCGGACGCCGCCTAGCGCTACCGGGCCGGGTGCAGGTCCTGGTCCAGGCGGAGAGCCTGTTCAACGACGCCACCTCGCTGGTGCTCTTCAAGGTCGCCATCGGCATCGCCGTGGCCACCGGCGCAGCAGTGAGCCTGCCCCACGCGGCCGGCGAGCTGGTACTGCTCGGGGGCGGCGGCAGTGTGGTCGGCGCGGTCCTGGCGGGTCTGGTCGGGCTCATCCGGCGGCGCGTCACCGACCCCGTGCTGGAGACGGTCATCGCGCTGGTCACGCCGTACGCGGCGTACGTGCTGGCGGAGTCCGCACACACCTCCGGCGTCACCTCGGTCGTCGTCGCCGGTGTCCTGCTCGGCCGCTCCAGCCACCGGCTGACCGATGCCCACATCCGGCTGCAACTGCACGCGGTGTACGCCGTGGTGGTCTTCCTGCTGGAGAGCGTGATCTTCAGCATCGTCGGCCTGGAACTGCCGACACTCGTCCGTGGACTGCCGCACGGCACCGGCTGGTGGCCGCTGCAGGCGATCGCCCTGGCGGTCGTGCTGATCGCCGTGCGAGTGGTGTGGACGCTGCCATTGACCCGCGCGGTCAAGCCCAGCCGGGGCCGACTGTCCTGGCGGGTGGCCGGCGTGGTGACCTGGGCCGGCACGCGCGGGGTGATGCCGCTGGCCGCCGCCCTGTCCATCCCGCTCACCGCGAACGGGGGCGCCCCCTTGGCCGGACGGCCGCTGGTCCTCGTCCTCACCACGTCGGTGGTGATATTCACCCTGGTGGTGCAGGGGCTGACCCTGGCAGGAGTCGTCAACCGCTCCGGGCTCGCCCTGGAGCCCGAGCACACCGCCCGGGAGGAGACCGACGCCCGGGACTCGCTCAACCGTGCCGGGCTGGACCACGTCGAACACCTCGCCGCATTGGAGGTCATGCCGGAGACCGCCCTCGACCGGGCCCGGCGCGGCCTCAGCGCCCGCCTGGACCGCAGCGCGGACGGCTCCGAAGGGGGCACCGCGGACACCGCCTACCGTCAGCTCCGTCGGGAGGTGATCGCCGTCCAGAACACTGAACTCCACCGCCTGTACGAGGAGCACCTCATCAGTGACACCACCCGCCGACGCCTCCAGCACGACCTCGACCGCGAAGAAGCGGCCCTGGGCGGCCCGTAGCAACCGCGCTCCCTCGTCCGGCGCGGTGATCGAACAGGAAACCGGCCGTGCGATCACCGGGAGATCAAGGTTCGAAGCGGTAGCCCATGCCGGCCTCGGTGATGAAGTGCCGCGGGCGCGAGGGGTCCTGCTCCAGCTTGCGACGGAGCTGGGCCAGGTAGACGCGCAGGTAGTTGGTCTCCTTGCGGTAGGCGGGTCCCCAGACCTCCTGCAGCAGCTGGGTCTGGCCCACCAGGGTCCCGGCGTTGCGGACCAGCACTTCGAGCAGGTGCCACTCGGTCGGGGTGAGGCGGATGTCCCGGCCATCGCGGTTGACCTTCTTGGCCGCCAGGTCGACGGTGAAGCCCGCGGCGACGATCATCGAGTCGTACCCGCCGGCCGCGGGTTCGGTGCGGCGGACGGCAACGCGGATCCGGGCGAGCAACTCGTCCATTCCGAAGGGCTTCGTGATGTAGTCATCGGCACCGGCGTCCAGGGCCTGGACTTTTTCGGGGGACGCCTGGCGAGCTGAGAGCACGATGATCGGGATCTGCGTCCACTTGCGCAGGCCCTCGATCACCTCGACGCCGTCCATGTCGGGCAGGCCGAGATCGAGGAGCACGACGTCCGGTTTGCGGGCAGCGGCCAGCTCAAGGGCGGTGGCGCCGTCGGCGGCGACATCGACCTCGTAGTCGCGAGCCTTGAGATTGAGTTCGAGCGCGCGGACCATCTGGGGTTCGTCGTCGACGACGAGAACTCGGGTCATCGGGCTCGCCTTCCGGTCCGGGGTCCACTGAACGGAAGCAGCACCCAGCCGGGCCCGCCCGGTACGACGTTCGCGGGTCACCGGATGACGGCAACAGTCCGAGCGGTGCTCCACCTCCGCTTTGAAGCGTACTTGCCGCGGGAAACGGCGCTGCGATCACCAGGACTGGGGTCGGACCGGGCCCTTCACAGACCGGAGCGTGTGAACACTGCGCGGGCTTGGTCACCGGATATCCGCTCATCCAGCTCACACAACACGTCCACGCCCTCGCGCAAGGTGCCGCACCGCCGCGCGTGGGAGGCGTCCGTGTCCAGTCGGTGCCACAGGAGCGGGTTGGCGGCCAGGACGCGTGGATCGAGCTCCAGCCGACCACCGTAGGCGTCGCGCATGATCAGACGGACGGCGACGACACCCGACGTGCGAACGCTCACCAGCGCGTCGGTGGATATCCGACGGCGGCGCCACAGTCCGCGGACCTCGAGCCAGCCCTCGCCCGCCAACACCCTGTCCGGCAGGAAGACCACGAACGTCGCACAGGCCAGCAGGGCCCACAGTCCGGCCCGCAGCGGTGTGAGACGGCCCGAGCCCCAGTCGATCAAGAGGGCCGCCGCAAGGAGCAACGCCGCGCTGCAGAAGGCATGGCGAGCGGCGGCCGTCCAGCGGCGGTCCGTGGCGAGGGTTTCGTGGCGTTGCACCATCCCGACCGTAGGAGGCCCCGCATGCCCCGTCTCCTGCGCTGACGTCCTTGGGGCGCTTCTTAGCGCAATCCTGACGCACCGGGCCGACGCAGCCCGTGCAGCCCTCTCGCAGCCGGGAGCAGCAGTCAGGCCGCTGCTGTGGTTCGGGACAGGGAGCCGATCGCTGCACCTGCCTGGTCGGCCAGGGTCACCGCGACGACCAGCGTCTGCCTGCTCGGCATGCTGCCCGGAACCGGATCGAGCATGAAGCGGCCGACGTACCTGCCGTTGCCGTACACCCGCAACTCCACTTCCTCGGCGGGCATCCCGAGCACGTCCGTGTCCCACACCTTGCGGCCGACGGCGATCGAGCCGTCCTCCTCCAGGCGCGGCGGGTGGCCGAGCAGCGATCCGAACTCGAAGCGGCAACCACGAAGTTGCAACAGGTCCATTAGCTGGGCCCGCACGTAGTCAACCACGGCCGGGGCAGAGTTGGCGGACCGGGCACGGGCCGCCGTCTCGTGGATCCGCGTCAGGTATCCGGCATCCGTGATCGCCACGACCTCGAACTTCCGTGCTTTGGCTGCGAGTTGCGAGGCAGCCAGGCCAACGGCCAAGAGCAGTGCGGCGGTGACGATGTCGGACGAGCGGCTGATCGCGAACTGCTCGTACGGCCGAGTGAAGAAGAAGTCGAACCAGACCGCGGCACTGAGGGCGGCGACCGCACCCGCGAGACGGTGCCCGAAAGCGGCGACCGCCACGATCGCGACCACCAGCAGCAGGGCCACGTTGGTGTTCGCCAGGTGGCCGCGCAGCGGCAGCAGCACGGCGCTGAGGACGAGCGGAGCCAGAGCCGCCCCGATCAGCGAGAGCGGACCCGTTGTCGTGTACCGGCGCATCGTTGCACCTCCGAATTCCGGTGTAGCAGGCCCGGCGTCGCACGCAAGCGGAACGGCAGGCTGTTAACGGGTTCCTTGCGCCGGATTCCGCCCGCTGGCGGGCGTCGGGCGGTATGACGGGAGTGGCGGAGAAGGTCAGTCGCCCGGACCGCGGCTCGCATCCGTCCTGGGCCGGTCCACCGCGCCGCCGACGGGCCGCACTGAGAACCCGGAGCACGACACCCTCTTGCGCATTGTTCCCATCCGAGTACTGTCGGTAAATGGCGTGCCGGGAAGTCTGGTCGGCGAGAAGGTCGCACGTGCCGTGCCCATCGCGGGCGGGCAGGTGCTGACAGGACCTCAACCAGTGGAGGCGCCATGGGCGTCATCGTCCCGATCCTGCTCTTCGTCTGTCTTGCCACCCTCGTGTTCGGGTCGCCCCGGATCCCCCCGCTGCGAGAACGGCGCCGCACGAGGGCGGTCAGCAGTGCGCTGGTGGCTCGTCACGGTTTCACGGCCCGGCCCTCGTTCACCACCTCACGGATCCCCTTTCCCGGCCCACCGTTCCACTACGGGTCGGCGCAGCGCCTGACGGACCAGGTCGCCGGCGAGGTGGAGGGCCTACCGGTGACATCGGCCGGCTACTCCTGCCACTACAACGGATCGTCCCACTTCTACGGCATCGCCCTGGTCACCCTGCCGTTCCCGGTGGACACCGCCGAGGTGCGGCACGAGCCGGCCTTCCATACCGTCCGGGTCGTGGAGCCGGTGCCTGCGGGCCGCGTTCGTACGGGCGCGGCGCGGTTCGACACGGCCTACGAGATCTACTGCCGCGATCCGCACAACGGGCAGAGCGCACTCTCGGCGGCCGGGGTGGACGAACTCCTGTCCGCTCCGGAGCCGTTCAGCTGGCGGGCCGAGGGGACGCAGCTGCTGCTCTGGCGGTCCGGCGGCTGGTCGTCCGCCCCGTCGCTCCTCGGCTGCGTGCGGGCCGCGTCCTCTGCCCTGTCCTCAAGTAACGTGAGCAGTACCGAAATTCAGGCCGGCCGGCCCATCCAGTAGACCACCTCCTCTCGAACGGGAACGAAGCCGGCCGCTTCCGCCAGGGCGCGGCCGGGTTCGTTCGAACGCGGCACCGTCCAGGTCGGGATCCGGCCGGTCTGCTGGATCGCCGCGCCCCCCAAACGCAAGCGAGAGCCACCCCTGAGCGGCGGAATCCCTGGGCGGTGGCCGCTCACACCAGCTGAAGTGGCTCTTACGCCACACCGCGGCCGGCGCCCCGCCTGTTCCGACGCTCCGACTGTCAATACCCCGACAAGCGTTCCTGGCGCAGCGTCAGGATGTCGTCAGGGCGGGAAAGTTCATCGTCAGCGCACGGTTGGCTGAGCCACATGTCTTCCCTGGCTCCCGACGAAGCTGTTGCCCCCGGCCCGGTCTCCCCCCCACCGGCCCGTCACCGCCAGCGCGCGGGCGGTGCGCTCTTCGACGTGAGACAGCTGGTCACGGCGTTCCCCGAGGCGCTGCGCAAGCTGCATCCGCGGCTGATGGCGCGCAATCCGGTGATGTTCGTGGTGGAGGCCGGCTCCGCGCTCACCATGATCTCCGCCGTGCTCTCGCCGAGCCTGTTCGCCTGGCTGATCAGCGGCTGGCTCTGGCTCACGGTCATCTTCGCCAACCTGGCAGAGGCGGTCGCCGAGGGCCGGGGCAAGGCACAGGCGGAGTCGCTGCGGCGCGCCAGGACCGGCACGACCGCGCGTCGGCTGCGCCACTGGCGGGTGGGCCTCACCCGGTTCGAGGAGGAGAGGGTGCCCGCCAGACACCTCCAGCTGTACGACGTCGTCGTGGTGGAGGCCGGCGAGACCATTCCCGGCGACGGGGACGTGGTCGACGGCATCGCGGCCGTGGACGAGTCGGCGATCACCGGCGAGTCCGCGCCGGTGATCCGCGAGGCTGGCGGCGACCGGTGCGCGGTGACCGGCGGCACCAGGGTACTCTCCGACCGGATCATCGTGAGGATCACCTCCAAACCTGGCCTGACCTTCATCGACCGGATGATCGCCCTGGTTGAGGGGGCGGAGCGGAAGAAGACGCCGAACGAGATCGCGCTCAACCTGCTGCTGGCGTCGCTGACGATCGTGTTCATCCTCTCCGTGGTCTCCTTGCAGCCGATGGCCGCCTACGCGGGCGCCGAGCAGTCCACCCCGGTACTGGTGGCACTGCTGGTGGCGCTCATCCCGACCACCATCGGCGCGCTGCTCTCCGCGATCGGCATCGCAGGCATGGACCGCCTGGTGCAGCGCAACGTGCTGGCCATGTCCGGTAGGGCGGTCGAGGCCGCGGGCGACGTGGACACCCTGCTGCTCGACAAGACGGGAACCATCACGTTCGGCAACCGGCAGGCCGTCCGCTTCCTGCCCGCGCCGGGTGTCCCGGATGCCCAACTGGCCGAGGGTGCCCAGCTGTCCAGTCTCGCGGACGAGACACCCGAGGGCCGTTCCATCGTGGTGCTCGCCAAGCGGTACGGCCTGCGGCAGCGGGCGGAGGGTGAACTCGGGCACATGGAGTTCGTGCCCTTCAGCGCCCAGAGCAGGATGAGCGGCGTCGATCTCAGCTGGCCGGACGCGCCGACCGTCCACGTCCGCAAGGGCGCCTCGGCGGCCGTTTCCGCCTGGGTCTACGAGCGCGGGGGCCTGGTGCCGGGACAAGTGCTGGAGGCCGTCGACGTCATCGCAGCCCACGGCGGCACTCCGCTGCTGGTCGCCGTCCACGACCGCCACGGGGCGAGGGTGCTGGGGATCGTCCAGCTCAAGGACGTGGTCAAGGACGGCATCCGCGAGCGCTTCGCCGAGCTGCGCCGGATGGGCATCCGCACGGTGATGGTCACCGGCGACAATCCGCTGACCGCTCGGGCGATCGCGCAGGAGGCCGGGGTGGACGACTTCCTCGCCGAGGCGACCCCCGAGGACAAACTCGACCTCATCCGGCGGGAGCAGGCCGAGGGCAAGCTCGTCGCGATGACCGGCGACGGCACCAACGACGCCCCGGCACTCGCCCAGGCCGACGTCGGGGTGGCGATGAACACCGGCACCTCCGCCGCCAAGGAGGCCGGCAACATGGTGGACCTGGACTCCAACCCCACCAAGCTGATCGAGATCGTCCAGATCGGCAAGCAACTCCTCATCACTCGCGGCGCGTTGACCACGTTCTCGATCGCCAACGACGTCTCCAAGTACTTCGCGATCATCCCGGCCATGTTCGGCCAGGCCTATCCGGGCCTGCGCGACCTCAACATCATGGCCCTGCACAGTCCGACCTCGGCGATCACCTCGGCGATCATCTTCAACGCACTGATCATCATCGCGCTGATCCCTCTGGCCCTGCGCGGGGTGCGCTACAAGCCGGCTTCGGCGGCCGACCTGCTCGCCCGGAACCTGCGGGTCTTCGGGCTGGGCGGACTCGTCCTGCCGTTCCTCGGCATCAAACTGATCGACCTGTTGGTCGCCCAGTTCCTGTTCTGATCAAGCGCATCAAGGATTCATCAGAGCGGGTGAGTCGGGCTTGTCCCCCTGCTGCCAGTTGATTTGAATGAACGTCATGAACCGTCCGGCACGCCACCACGACCGTCCGCCGCATCCGCGGACGCGCGCTGCCGTCACGGCCACCAGCGCACTCCGGTAACCCGTAGCCTCCCTGCGGTCGACCCACCGAGTGCTCGGCGCAGACGGGCGCCAGCAGTGGCCCGTCTGCGCCTCCCGTCGCCCCGGCCCCGATGCCATCCAGCCTCGATTCCAGGCGCTGGCGGGTCTTCCGAATTCACTTCCCCGCACCTCCGGCACCCGGTCGCGCGCACCCGCGCGTCCCCGGCACCCCGGGCGTGCCCGCACACCATGGATGGACCATGTCCGCATTCCTCTCCGGCCGCACCGCCCTCGTCACCGGTGCCTCCTCCGGCATCGGTTGGGAGACCGCCCGGCTGCTCGCCGAGCAGGGGGCCACCGTCATCGTCCACGCCCGCACCGCCGACGAGGGCGAGCATGCCGTCGAACGGCTGGTCGAGCGTGGCGCGGCGCGAGACCAACTCCACCTGGTCGCAGCGGACTTCACCCGTCTCGCCGCGGTCGCCAGCCTAGCGGAGAACGTCGCCCAGGCCTTCCCGGCACTGCATCTGCTGGTCAACAACGCGGCGGTCATGGCGCCCGAGCGGTGCACGCTCACCGATGATGGTGTCGAGGTCTCGTTCCAGGTGAACTTCCTCGCCGCCCACCTGCTCGCCAAGCAACTGCAGGGCCCGCTCGCGGCCGCCGGCAACGCCCGGATCATCAACGTCTCCTCCTCCCTGCACCGCACCGCCGCCATGAACTGGACCGATCCCAACCGGGTCAAGAAGTACTCCCGGGTGGCCGCCTACGCCCAGTCCCAGCTGGCGCTCAGCATGGCCGCCGGCTCCATGGCTCCGGCCGGCTCCGACATCACCGCGGTGAGCGTCAACCCCGGTCTGTGCGACACCGCCCTGCTCCCCCTTTACGGGCGGGTCGGTGCGCCGCCGGCCGAGGGGGCGGCCGCGGTCGTCCGCCTGTGCCTGCCCACCGTCGAGCTCACCAACGGCGAGTACTACGACGACGGGGACATCGCCCCCACCGCCGTCGCCGTCCATGAGGAGCGGTCCCAGCGGCGTCTCGCCAAGCTCGCCGACCAGCTGACCACCGCCAAGGCCTGACACCCGACGACAGGAGAGGCCGTCCATGTCCAAGCGCTCCCGCAAGAAGAAGACCCGCCGCAGGAAGAAGGCGAACCACGGCCGCAAACCCGGCCAGTAACCACCTCGAGCCCCCGGCGCCGCGTGCCACCGGCGCCGGGTTCCACACCGCCGAAGCCCTGGGAGTCCGCCGGACCCCGGGGCTTCGGCCTACCCGTGCACCGGGCTCCGGCCCAGCAGGCCCGCTCCGGATGGCTCGGAATGCGGACCGTGCGCCGCTCGGGCCGCCATCGTCAGGGCTGCGTAGGGTCCGGCCCTCCGCTCATCAGGAATGTGTCAATGATCGCCGCTCCCCGGTCCCCGACCGCATCTCCTGGTACGGATCTACCCGAAGGAAGGACATGATGTACACGGACGAGCGGTGGAACACGTCGATCAAACGGCGGATCATCGCAGGTGTCAGTGGATCACTCGGCAGCCTTGCCGCACTGCACCATGCGGTGGCTGAAGCCCGGCGCGGTGACTGCGAGGTCCTGGCCGTACTGGCCTGGGAACCTCCGGGCGGCGAGCACGGTTATCGCCTCTCGCCATGCCCGCCCCTGCTCGCCGAGGTTCGCAAGGCTGCCGTCGAACGGCTCCGCACGGCGATCGGTGAAGCCTTCGGCGCTGACGGCCCGGACGTGGACTTCGGTTCGGTCGTCATCCGCGGCGAGACCGGCAAGGCCCTGATCCATCTGGCGGACCGTCCCGACGACCTGCTGGTTCTCGGCGCCAGTGGCAGCCTGCTGCGGCGGGGGCTTCGCCGTTCGGTCGTGTCGTACTGCGTGGAGCACGCCGTCTGCCCCGTCCTCGCGGTCCCCAGGCCCGCGCTGCAGCACGAACTCGAGTCGCTCCGGCGCAGGCACCTGTGGCACCTCCCGACCGAGCCGCTTCCCACCAGCTGAGCGGGTCGGGCCTCCCGACTGAGCCCCTCGGCGTCGGGCTACCGGGCCAGGTGTCGTCCGGTCTGCACAGCCCGGGCACATTCCGGCCAAGCCCAGGTCTCGGATGCATGACGCCGATATAAGGGTCGCGTCAATGTTCCGGAGTCACCCGTATGGACGGTGTCAGGAATCCGCTGCGCGCCGGAAATGGCTGGTTGGCTGCTCCAGCCGGTCTTCCGCCGGTGCCGCCGGGCCGCCTCCAGGGGGAGTCGGCGGTCAAAGTCCCTGAACCAGTTGGTGGAGCCCATGCTGGACCTCGTCTTCGTCGGTGTCACGGTCGCCGTGTTCGCCGTCCTGGCCCTGATCGCGAAGGGGGTGGAGAAGCTGTGAGCGCCGAGAACCTTGCAGGTCTCATCGTCGCCGTCGCCCTCGTCGGCTACCTCGTCGTCGCGCTGATCTACCCGGAGAAGTTCTGACATGAGCTCCACTCTCGCTGGGTGGCTGCAGGCCCTCGCCCTCGTGGGCGCCCTGGCCCTGTGCTACCGCCCGCTGGGCGACTACATCGCCCACCTGTTGACCTCCGCCAAGCACCTCAGAGTCGAGCGCGGCCTGTACAAGGTGATCGGCGTGGACGGCGACGCCGATCAGCGCTGGACCGCCTACCTGCGCTCGGTGCTCGCCTTCTCCGGGATCTCCGTCCTCTTCCTCTACGGCCTGATCCGGGTGCAGAACCACCTGATGCTTTCGCTCGGCTTCCCGCCGATGGCGCCGCACCAGGCCTGGAACACCGCGATCTCGTTCGTCACCAACACCAACTGGCAGTCCTACAGCGGCGAGGCCGCGCTCGGCCACGTGGTCCAGATGGCGGGCCTGGCGGTGCAGAACTTCGTCTCCGCCGCCGTAGGCATCGCGGTGGTCGCCACCCTGATCCGCGGCTTCACCCGCAGCAAGACCGACCGGGTCGGCAACTTCTGGGTCGACCTCACCCGGATCTGCCTGCGCCTGCTGCTGCCGATCTCCATCGTGTTCGCGCTGGTCCTGGTCGCCAACGGCGTGATCCAGAACTTCCACGGCTTCCACGACCTCACCACCCTGGGCGGCGACACCCAGTCGATCCCGGGCGGCCCGGTGGCCTCCCAGGAGGTCATCAAGGAGCTGGGTACCAACGGCGGCGGCTTCTTCAACGCCAACTCGGCCCACCCGTTCGAGAACCCGAACGGTTTCACCAACTGGCTGGAGATCTTCCTGCTGCTGGTGATCTCGTTCTCGCTGCCCCGCACCTTCGGCAAGATGGTCGGCGACAACCGCCAGGGCTACGCGATCGTCTCCGTGATGGGCCTGTTCTGGGTCGGCTCGGCCGCGCTGCTGACGTTCTTCGAGACCCACCCGGCCGGCACCGCGCTCAAGGCGGCCGGCGCGGCGATGGAGGGCAAGGAGCAGCGGTTCGGCGAGTGGGCCACCGCGCTGTTCGCCTCCTCCACTACCCTGACCTCCACCGGTGCGGTCGACGGCATGCACGACTCACTGACTCCTGGTGGCGGCGGTGTCGCACTGGTCGACATGATGCTCGGTGAGATCGCGCCCGGCGGCACCGGCTCAGGCCTGTACGGCATGCTGATCCTGGCGATCGTGACGGTCTTCATCGCCGGCCTGATGGTCGGCCGCACCCCCGAGTACCTGGGCAAGAAGCTCGGCGGGCGGGAGATGAAGTTCGCCTCCCTCTACATCCTGACCACCCCGGCCATCGTGCTGATCGGCACCGGTGTCGCCATGGCGCTGCCGGGTGAGCGGGCCGGGATGCTGAACTCCGGCGCCCACGGCTTCTCCGAGGTGCTCTACGCCTTCACCTCGGCCGGCAACAACAACGGCTCGGCGTTCGCAGGCATCACGGTCAACACCCCGTGGTACGACACCGCGCTGGGCCTGGCGATGGTGTTCGGACGCTTCCTGCCGATCATCTTCGTGCTCGCGCTGGCGGGCTCGCTCGCCAAGCAGCAGCCGGTCCCGGCGTCCGCCGGCACCCTGCCCACCCACAAGCCGCTCTTCATCGGCCTGCTCTCGGGCGTCGTCCTGATCGTCGTCGGCCTCACCTACTTCCCGGCTCTCGCACTGGGGCCGATCGCGGAAGGTCTGCACTGATGTCCACCACTCACACTCCCGCACCGGCCGACCAGGGGACGGCTGCTCCGCACAGAGCCTCCAGCGGCCTGCTCGACCCGAAGCTGATCGCCAAGTCCCTTCCGGACGCGGTGAAGAAGCTCGACCCCCGGGTGATGTTCAAGAACCCGGTCATGTTCGTGGTCGAGGTCGGCTCGGTGGTCACCACGATCTCCGCCATCGCCCACCCGTCGGTGTTCGCCTGGGCGATCACCGTCTGGCTGTGGCTCACCACGATCTTCGCCAACCTGGCCGAGGCGGTGGCCGAGGGCCGCGGCAAGGCGCAGGCCGACACGCTGCGCAAGGCCAAGACCGAATCCATCGCCCGCCGCCTCGTCAACTGGCCCGCCTCGCAGGACGAGGAGGAGGTCCCCGGCACCGCGCTCCAGTTGGGTGACCACGTGGTGGTCGAGGCCGGCCAGGTCATCCCCGGCGACGGCGACGTCGTCGAGGGCGTCGCCTCGGTCGACGAGTCGGCGATCACCGGTGAGTCCGCGCCGGTGATCCGCGAGTCGGGCGGTGACCGCTCGGCCGTGACCGGTGGCACCAAGGTCCTCTCCGACAAGATCGTGGTGAAGATCGCCACCGAGCCCGGCAAGTCCTTCATCGACCGGATGATCGCCCTGGTCGAGGGCGCGGCCCGGCAGAAGACCCCCAACGAGATCGCCCTCAACATCCTGCTGGCCTCGCTGACCATCGTCTTCCTGGTCGCGGTCGTGACCCTGCAGCCGATGGCCACCTTCGCAGGCGCCCCGCAGACGATGATCGTGCTGGTCGCGCTGATCGTGGCGCTGATCCCGACCACCATCGGCGCACTGCTCTCCGCCATCGGCATCGCCGGCATGGACCGCCTGGTGCAGCGCAACGTGCTCGCCATGTCGGGCCGTGCCGTCGAGGCCGCCGGCGACGTCAACACCCTGCTGCTCGACAAGACCGGCACCATCACCCTGGGCAACCGCCAGGCCGCCGAGTTCCTGCCCGCCGACGGCGTGTCCCGGGACGAACTGGCCGACGCCGCCCAGCTGTCCAGCCTCGCCGACGAGACCCCCGAGGGCCGCTCGATCGTGGTGCTCGCCAAGACCGACTACGGTCTGCGGGCCCGCGAGCAGGGCGAGTTGACGCACGCCACCTGGGTCCCGTTCACCGCCCAGACCCGCATGTCCGGCGTCGACCTGGAGGAGGCCGACGGCCTGCACCAGGTGCGCAAGGGCGCGGCCGGCTCGGTCGCCAACTGGGTCACCGACAACGCCGGCACGGTCCGTGACGACGTCGCCCAGCTGGTCGACGGCATCTCCGCCGCCGGCGGCACCCCGTTGACGGTGGCCACCAAGGTCGGTGACGCGCCGGCCCGCGTGCTCGGGGTGATCTACCTCAAGGACGTGGTCAAGGAGGGCATGCGGGAGCGGTTCGACGAGCTGCGCCGGATGGGCATCAAGACCATCATGATCACGGGCGACAACCCGCTGACCGCCAAGGCGATCGCGGACGAGGCCGGCGTGGACGACTTCCTCGCCGAGGCCACCCCCGAGGACAAGATGGCCCTGATCAAGAAGGAGCAGGAGGGCGGCAAGCTGGTCGCGATGACCGGCGACGGCACCAACGACGCCCCCGCCCTGGCCCAGGCCGACGTGGGCGTGGCGATGAACACCGGCACCATGGCGGCCAAGGAGGCCGGCAACATGGTGGACCTGGACTCCAACCCCACCAAGCTGATCGAGATCGTCGAGATCGGCAAGCAACTCCTCATCACTCGTGGCGCGTTGACCACCTTCTCGATCGCCAACGACGTCGCCAAGTACTTCGCCATCATCCCCGCGATGTTCGCCGGCGTGTACCCCGGTCTGAAGCACCTCAACATCATGGGCCTGCACAGCCCGACCTCGGCGATCACCTCCGCGATCATCTTCAACGCCCTGGTCATCATCGGGCTCATCCCGCTCGCCCTGCGCGGCGTCAAGTACCGTCCGTCAAACGCCAGCGCGCTGCTGACCCGCAACATCGGGGTGTACGGAATCGGCGGCCTGATCGTGCCGTTCATCGGAATCAAGGCGATCGACCTGATCGTCCAGTTCATCCCCGGCCTGCGCTGAGAAAGGAGGAAGACCATCATGTCCATCCTGCGTACCCACTGGACCGCCCTGCGGATGCTGCTGGTGATGACCGTCATCCTCGGCATCGCCTACCCCCTGCTGGTCACCGGGATCAGCCAGGTCGCGTTCGCCGACAAGGCCAACGGCTCCATCCTGAAGTCGGGCGGCAAGGAGATCGGGTCCAGCCTGCTGGGCCAGAACTACAACCTGCCGAAGAAGAACCCCAACGACCCCAACGAGCAGGCCCAGCCGGACCCGAAGTTCTTCCAGCCCCGGCCCTCCGCCGCCGGCACCGGCTACGACCCGCACGGCTCCAGCGGCACCAACCTCGGCCCGAACAGCGACAAGCTGCTCAAGTCGGTCAACGACACCCGCGCCGCCGTCGCCGCCTTCGACGGCGTCGACCCGGCCAGCGTGCCGGCCGACGCGATCACCTCCTCCGGCTCCGGCCTGGACCCGCACATCTCGGTCGCCTACGCCAAGGAGCAGGTCAACCGGGTCGCCAAGGCCCGCAACCTCTCGCCGGACGTGCTCAACCAGCTGATCGACAAGTACACCGACGGCCGTTCGCTCGGCTTCCTCGGCAACCCCGGCGTCAACGTCGTTCTGCTCAACAAGGCACTCAGCGAGCAGCAGTGACGACTCCATATCCAACCGACAAGTGATCCGGCCGACCCGGGCACAGGGCCTCATCCCCCTGTGCCCGGGTCGGTCGCCCATGTGCCGAGTCCGCTGAGCGGGGCCGACCGTCCCGCCCGGCTGCAGCATCATCCACCCTCATGTCCGGCCCTCTCTCGCAGGAAAGAGCAGCGCCCATGTCCCGTGACCTCACGCCCGGCTCCTTGAAGCGCCGGGGACAGCTGAGGGTCTACCTCGGTTCGGCCCCCGGCGTCGGCAAGACCTACCGGATGCTGGACGAGGCCCACCGCAGACATGACCGCGGGACGGACGTCGTGGTGGGCTTCATCGAGTGCCACGGCCGCCGGCACACCGAGAACCTGCTCCAGGGTCTGGAACTCATCCCGCGCCTCACCCGCCACTACCGGGACACCGACTTCCCGGAGATGGACCTCGACGCGATCCTCGCCCGCAGGCCCCAGGTGGTCCTCGTCGACGAGCTCGCGCACACCAACATCCCCGGCGGCCGGCACGGCAAGCGCTGGCAGGACGTCGAGGAACTCCTGGACGCCGGGATCGACGTCATCACCACCGTCAACATCCAGCACCTGGAATCGCTCAACGACGTCGTCCAGAAGATCACCGGCATCCCCCAGCGCGAGACCGTCCCCGACGACGTCGTCCGCCAGGCCAACCAGATCGAACTCGTCGACATGGCCCCGCAGGCCCTGCGCCGCCGAATGGCCCACGGCAACGTCTACAAGGCCGAGAAGGTGGACGCCGCGCTCTCCAACTACTTCCGCGTGGGCAACCTGACGGCCCTTCGCGAGCTCGCCCTGCTGTGGGTTGCCGGCCGCGTGGACGAGGGTCTTCGCGACTACCGCGCCACCCACAACATCGACCGGGTCTGGGAGACCCGCGAACGCGTCGTGGTCGCCATCACCGGCGGGCCCGAGGGCGAGACCATCATCCGCCGGGCCGCCCGCATCGCCGACCGCACCGCCGGCGGCGAACTGCTCGCCGTGCACGTGACCAAGAGCGACGGCCTGGCCGGCGCCTCCCCCGGCGCGCTGGCCCAGCAGCGCCAACTGGTCGAATCCCTCGGCGGCACCTACCACGTGGTCGTCGGCGACGACATCCCCACCGCGCTGATGGCCTTCGCCCGCGCCCACGACGCCACCCAGCTGGTCCTCGGCACCTCCCGGCGAGGGCGGATCAACCGCTTCCTCACCGGCCCCGGCAACGGACAGACCACCATCGACCTGTCCGAAGACATCGACGTCCACATGGTCACCCACGAGTTCACCGGACGCGGCCGGCTTCCCTCCCTCGGCCGGCGGCACTCCAAGCGGCGCACCATCGCCGGCTACCTCTCCGGCCTCGTCCTACCCGTGCTCCTGACCGCCTGCCTCTCACCCTTCCGACATGCCATCAACCTGACCACCGACGCGCTGATCTTCCAGCTCGGCGTCGTCGCCGTGGCGCTGCTCGGCGGCGCGTTCTCCGCACTGGTCGCCTCGCTCATCGCCTCACTCCTGCTCAACTACTACTTCATCCCGCCGATCCACACCTTCACCATCGCCGAACCCAACAACATCGTCGCCCTCCTGGTCTTCGCGACGGTCGCACTCACCGTCTCCTCCGTCGTCGACCGAGCCGCCCAACTGGCCGCCCGCGGCGCCCGCGCCACCGCCGAGGCCGAGACCCTCTCCACCCTCGCCGGAAGCGTGCTGCGCGGAGCCGACGCCGTACCCGCGCTCCTGGACAAGACCCGCACCGCCTTCGGCATGGACTCCGTCGCCCTGCTCGACCGCACCACCGGCGAGGCCATCGCCCGCAGTGACAGCGACGACGCGGCCACCGGCGACCGCGAGGTCAGCGAAGTCCCGGTCAACGGGAACGCGTTGATGGTCCTGGCCGGACGGCGGCTGCCCGCCTCCGACCAGCGCGTGCTGACCGCCTTCGCCGCCCACGTCGCCGCCGCGCTGGAGCGCGACCGGCTCGCCACCGTCGCCGCCGAGATCGAACCCATCAAGGCCGCCGACAAGATGCGCACCGCCCTGCTCGCCGCCGTCAGCCACGACCTGCGCACCCCGCTGGCCGCCGCCCTCGCCTCCATCGGCTCGCTGCGCAGCCCCGACGTCGAGTTCTCCCCCGAGGACCAGGCCGAACTCCTGGACCTCGCCGACGAATCCCTGGTCAAGCTGACCCGCCTGGTGGACAACCTGCTCGACATGAGCCGCCTCCAGGCCGGCGCCCTCACCCTCCACCTCGCCCCCACCGAGCTGACCGACGTCCTCATGGGAGCCATGGACTCCCTCTCCCGCCCCGACGCCGCCGTCCAGCCGCTCGACCTGGACACCGCCCCCGCCGTGCTCGTCGACCCGCCCCTGCTGGAACGCGTGTTGGCCAACGTCATCACCAACGCCCTGCGCCACAACGCCCCCGGCGCACCCGTCCTGGTCACCGCCAGCCACCACCAGGACCGCGTCGAAGTGCGCGTCATCGACCACGGACCCGGCATCGCCGCCGAAGACCGCGAGCGGGTGTTCCTGCCGTTCCAGCGTCTTGGCGACAACGACAACACCACCGGCCTGGGTCTCGGGCTCGCCCTCTCCCGCGGCCTGGCCGAGGCCATGGGCGGCACGCTCGACGTCGAGGACACGCCCGGCGGCGGCACGACCATGCTCCTGGTCCTCCCGGCCGCCCCGGACGACGCAGAGCAATTGGTCGCGGAGGAGGGGTAGTGATCACCAGTCGAGAGGGGGAAGGCGATGAGCCACATTCTGGTGGTGGAGGACGAGCCCGGGCTGCTGCGGGCCCTGCGGATCAACTTCCACGCCCGGCGCTACTCCGTGCTGACGGCGAGCACCGGGCAGCAGGCCCTGGACTCCGCCAGTCAGGACGCACCCGACGCCGTGCTACTCGACTTGGGCCTGCCGGACTTCGACGGCATCGACGTCATCAGGGGGCTGCGCTCCGCCCTGGCGGTGCCGATCATCGTCCTGTCCGGTCGCAGCGGGCTCCAGGAGAAGATCCGGGCGCTGGACGCGGGCGCCGACGACTACCTCACCAAGCCGTTCGAAGTCGACGAGCTCTTCGCCCGGCTACGCGCAGCCCTCAGGCGCGCGGCCACCGACACCAGTCCGCTTGAGACGGCGAGGATCGGCGACCACACCGTGGACGTCGCGGCAGGTACCGTCACCGGTCCGGACGGCGTCGTCCGGCTCACTCCCACCGAGTGGCAGATCCTGAAGGTGCTGCTCGCCGCGCCCGGGCACCTGGTGCCCGGCCGGGAGATCCTGCGCCAGGTCTGGGGTCCGGAACAGCAGCACCGCACCAACTACCTGCGCGTCTACATCGCGGGACTGCGCCGCAAACTGGAACCCGACCCAAGCCGGCCGCGCCACCTGATCACCGAACCAGGCATCGGCTACCGCTACCAGCCCTGAACCCCGCCGCCCCGATCCGAGGCCGACCGACGCCGACCGGATCAAGGAACCGTCAAGACCGTCCCGGCCGGCGCGAAGATGCCGTCAGGAAATCCGGCATCAGGATTTCCGGCACCTAGCGTTCTTCACGGAAGCCCGGTTCCGCTCCGTGGGGGAGCAGAGACCGGGACCAGTTCCGCCGGTGGGCGAAAGGGCTTCGGACCACCGGTGGTCGGGGTGACGGGGAGCACGCGGCAATGAGAGAGCGGATACCGGCCGGAACGACCGGGCTCGGGAAGACGAGCCTGACGGGGGCGGCACGTCCCGGTACGGTATCCGCGCCGCGTGCCTCCCGCACACCGTTCACGGGGGCACCGTTCGCGGGCCGGACCGCACGGCCCGGCCCGCGGAGGTGGTCGGCACCGCTGAACCGGACCTGGTGGAACACCCCGCGCCTGGTGCGCGGCCTCACCGGCCTCTGCCTCGTCGCGCTCCTCGCCACGGCCACCGCGATCGCCGGCGTCCTCAGCGACGCACGGGACGGCATCGACGACATCGGCCACCGCGACGCCCCGCAGGCCGTCCGCACCGCTGACCTGTACTTCGCCCTCAGCGACATGGACGCCCAGGTCGCCAACCTCCTCCTGCTCGGCGCCGATCCGGGGTACGCCACCCAGCGCCAGCAGACCCTCGAAACCTACGACCAGCGCCGCACCCAAGCCGACGGCGACCTCCAGAAGGCCGCCGAAGCATCCGCCGACGACCCGAACGGACAGCGGGCCGTCCAGACCGTCCTCGACCAACTCGGCCAGTACGAGGCCCTCGTCGCGCGCGCCCGGCTCCTCGAAGACCAGGCCCATGCCCCGGCCGGCCAGCCCTCGGCCGACGCCCTCGCCGCCTACCGCCAGGCCACCGACCTACTCCGCCAGCAGCTCCTGCCGGCCGCCGACCAGGTCACCGCCGCCAGTGCCGCCACCGTCGACCGCACCTACACGGCCCAGCGCAGCGCCATCACCGGCGGCTGGTGGTGGATTCTCATCACCATGGCGCTCGCCCTGGCCGCCCTCGTGCTGCTGCAGCGCCTGCTCTCGGTGCGCTTCCACCGCATCATCAACCCACCGCTGGCCGCCGTCACGCTACTCGCCGTCCTCGCCGCGGCCGCGGGCCTCACCCTCGCCTCAGGCGCTGAGGACCACCTCATCGTCGCCAAGAGCAACGCCTACGACTCGGTCATAGCCCTCAGCCGTGCCCGCGCGGTGGCCTACGACATGAACGCCGACGAGAGCCGCTACCTCACCGACCCGGCGCGCGCCGCCGCCTACCAGCAGAGCTTCCTCGACAAGAGCCAGTCCATCGCCCGCCTCGACGGCGCCACGATCGACACCTACGACGCCAAGCTCGCCCAGGCCGCCGACCAGCACCGCGCCGACCACCGCACCGTCCCGTTCGGCGGCTACCTCGGCACCGAACTCGACAACATCACCTTTCCCGGCGAACAGGACGCCGCCGAACGCCTCCTGACCACTTTCCAGCAGTACGAGAAGGACGACCGGACGATCCGCAGCCTGCGCAACCAGGGGAAGCTCAAGGACGCCGTCACGTTCGACACCGGCACCGCCGCCGGCCAGTCCGACGCCGACTTCGCCCAGCTCAGCCACGCCCTCGACGATGTCCTGGCGATCAATCAGCACGCCCTCGGCCAGGCCGTCACAGACGCCGATGACGATCTCGGTCTCGGCGTCGCCCTCACCGGCGGCCTCACCCTGGCGGCCGCCCTCGCCCTGACCGTGCTCGGTGTCCGCCCGCGGCTGCGGGAGTTCCGCTGACGAGCCGCCCGCTCCCGCGGTGCCCGCACCTCGTGGATGCGGAGCGGGAGATGAAGTGGTCACCGCCCCTGCGATCGAGGGCGGCGACCTCACGGGCAGCCTGGGCAGCGGCGCCGAAGTCCCCGCGCCGGATCGCACCGTGGCGACTCGCGACGTTCGCGCTGATCCGGATGTTTGGGTTGCGGGCGGTCGCCCCGGCGAGGCCGACCCGTATCCGTTCCTGCTCGACACCGCGGCTTCCGACGACAACTCCGACGCGCCCGCGTAGCGCGCCGGGACGGTGATGCTGTCCACCACCGGTCCAGAGGCGCTCGCGGTGCGATCACGCGGGCCGCGATGCTGTTCACGAGGGCCCATCGAGACCTCGATCGCGGGCAGGCAGCACATGCCCACCAGCAGGTGCGCTGCGCGATCGATTCCCCTACATGCGCATGCGGAGCCGGCAGACCACGGCGTCGGTGTGGCGGCGCAGCGCGCGGTCGATGACGGCGCCGCGCTGGTTCTGCAGGGCACGCTGCCAGAGACGGACGGGTTCGACCTCGGGGATGAGGACGGTGACGCGGTCGTAGGCGTACTCGGCGGCGAGGTCGTTGACGAAGGCAGCCAACGGGGTACCGAGACGGCGGCGGGCGTCCGGGACCTCGACGAGCGGGACGCCCGGCTGCCAGAGCTCCCAGTCGCGGCGCAGCGCCTCGGCAGCTTGGCGGTCCTCGGCGTCGGGCGCGGTGTGGACGACGGTGACGGCGAAGACCTCGTCGCCGAGCGAGAGCGCGGTCGACAGGGCGTCGCGGGTGAGCCGGGTGATCGAGGTGACCGGGACGACCACGAGCGAGCGCTGCGGGGTGAGCGGGCCGGGGATGCGGCCGAGCCGCAGCCGGTCGCCGATCCGGGCGTAGCTGCGGTGGATGAGCTCGAAGAGCAGGACCAGCAGGGCAGGGCCAGGACGATGGCCCAGGCGCCCTCGGTGAACTTGGTCCCGGCCACGACCAGCGTGGCGGTGCCGGTGAGCAGGGCGCCGAAGCCGTTGAGTGCCGCCTTCCCGCGCCAGCCGGAACAGCGACAGCGGTTCCAGTGCCGGACCATGCCGATCTGGCAGATGGTGAAGCCGACGAAGACGCCGATCGAGAAGAGCGGCACCAGGCTGTTGACGTCGCCGCCGGAGGCGACCAGCAGGCCAGCGGAGACGGCGGAGAGGAAGAGGACGCCGTGCCGGTGCACCTGGCGGTCGGCACGCAGGGCGAAGACGTGCGGCAGGTGGTTGTCCCGGGCGAGCAGGTGCATCAGGACCGGAAGACCGCCGAAGGAGGTGTTGGCGGCCAGGGCGAGCAGGACGACGGTGGCGAACTGGACGACGTAGAAGCCGAGTCCGTGGCCGAGGGAGGCGTCGGCGAGCTGGGCGAGGACGGTCACCCCCTCGACCGGCTGGAGGTGGAAGCGGCCGATCAGCACGGCCAGCCCGATCAGCATCACGCCGAGGAGGGCGCCGAGGGCGACCTCGGTGCGCTGGGCCCGCTTGGCGCGCGGGGTGCGGAACTCGGGAACGGCGTTCGCTACCGCCTCGACGCCCGTCAGGGCGGAGCAGCCGGCGGCGAAGGCCCTGAGCAGCAGCAGCGCACCGACAGTGGTCGCGTTGCCGGCGAGGGCCGAGGCATGTCCGGCGGCGGCAACGGTGGAGGCCGGTGCGTCGCGGAACAGGCCGATCACGATGATCGCCAGAATGGAGAGCACGAAGACCGCCGTCGGCGCCATGAACCAGCGGGCCGACTCCGCGATCCCGCGCAGGTTGACCGCTGTCACCAGGATCAGCACGCCCAGGCAGAGCCAGAGCCGGTCGCCGTACAGGCCGGGGCACGCGGAGGTCAGCGCGGCCACGCCGGCGGTGACGGAGACCGCGACGTTCAGGATGTAGTCGATGACCAGGGAGGCGGCGGCGGTCAGTGCAGCCCTGCGTCCCAGGTGCGCCTTGGCCACGGCGTAGGAGCCGCCACCGTCCGGGAAGGCCGCGATCACCTGGCGGTAGGAGGCCACCAGCACCGCCAGCAACACCGCGATCGCCAACGTGACCGGCAGCGTGAACCCCAGCCCGTATCCGCCGGCGGCGGCCAGCACCAGGACGATCGACTCCGGCCCGTACGCCACCGACGCCATCGCGTCCAGGGAAAGGGCGGCCAGGCCACCAAGGGCGGTGAGCCGGTGGCGCTCGTTCGGCGCGCCGGTATCAGGAGGCACCGGTTCGGCGGTCTCCTGGACCGCGGCGGGCAACGGATCGGCGGTGCCGGACATCGATCGACCTCCATGGGACGGCTGTCGTCCGATCGTGAGGCACCCGTGGGAGTGGGCGCAGCAGTCCGTACGGCGTCCTGACAGCTGGATGGGCGATCCTGACAAGATCTTGACGCTCCGAACGGCTCGATGTCCCGGAAGCCGGTGGGCTCCCGGGACATCGAGAACACCTATCGGTCATCGCTACGGCGCCGGAGGATCAGGACGGTTGATCCACGGGCTCGCGACCGTGGTCAGGGCGAGTCGTCCGCACAAGTCACCATTGGTGTTGTGGACCGCCGTATGCAGAGTCGGCGGCTCCCTCAGCCGGTGGGACACAGGCCCACCCGTACCGCGGGAACAGCGCGGTATCAGCGATGCCGGGGGCGCGCGGCGCGGTATTCGGATCCGTCGTCACCTGACCCGCCAACGCGGGCTGGCTTACTTCCGGCCTCACCCGTGTCTCGCCGCGCGCCCCCTCCCTCAACACCTGGCCGCCGATGTCGGACCCGGTGGAGGGTCCACCGAGCTTGGTTGTCATCAGCGTGGCCCGGTCCCCGCCCTCACGGGCGGAAGCGGGCCCTCTCGCACAGCTCACGCTATGCGACGGGGACGATTGCGGCCGGGCCCTGACGCTTCCTTGGCGCTCCGGGGGCTCGTCTTGACGCATCACTGGCGCGACAGCGGCCGTGACGCGTCAGCTGTGGGCGGTCGGTGGCCCTGCCCGCAGACCGAAGACGAACGTGGTTCCCCCACCCGGAGTGGTCTCGACCGTGAGCTCGCCGTCCATGGCCTCGACGAACCCCCGAGCGACCGTCAGGCCCAGTCCCACCCCGCCGGCCGTGCCGTCGGGATGCCGCTCGGTGCGGCGGAAGGGCTGGAAGAGGCTCTCCGGGTCCGTCGCCGCGATCCCTGGTCCCCGGTCGATGACGCGAACGTCGATGCGACCGGCGACGGCGCCGGCATCGATCCTCACCTCCGCGCCCGGCGGCGACCACGTCCGGGCGTTGGCCACCACATTGGCCAACGCCCGCTCCAGCAGGCCCGGATCGGCCTCGACCTTCGGCAGGCCGTCGGGAAGCGCGATCCTCACCCCGACCGCGCGCTCCTCGTCCGGAAGGCTCGCGAGCGCCGCGTCGACGACCGCTGCCAGCTCGGTCGGACGCGGCGTCACCGGCACGGCGCCGACCTGCAGCCGACTCAGGTCGAGCAGGTTCGCGACCAGGTGCAGCGTTCGAGCCGACTCCGTGCCGATCCCGGCGCCGAGCCTGCGGATCTCGCGCGGCCCGGTGCCCTCGTCGACCGCCTCCAGGCGGGCTGCCGCCGTGGCGATCGCCGCCAGCGGTGTGCGCAGGTCGTGCTCGACGGCCTCCAGCAGGGTGATGTGGAGCCGGTCGGTGTGGGCCAGCGCCTCCGCCGTCGAGGCGGCAGCGGCAAGCCGCTCCCGTTCCCGGGCCAGCCGCAGCTGGGTGACGAACGGCCCGAGCAGCCGCGCGTCCTCCTGGCTCAGCGCCGGACCGGCCAGGACGAGCACGGCACCCTGCCCGAGGTCGGCGGCGAACGCGGCGTCCTGCGGCTGCTGTGGCAACGGTCCGCCCGAGGCCACCACCGGCCGCCACTCCTCACCCGCGCGGACCAGGACCCCGGCGCCGTCGAGGGCGAAAACCTCCCGCAGTTCCGCGAGCAGCTCGGGCAGCGCCCGCGCACCGGACTCGACGGTCTCGCCGGCGAGTCGGGCCAGCACCTGGGCCTCCGCCTTCGCCCGAGCGGCCTGCTGCGAACGCCGCGCCAAGCCGTCGATCAGGTGCGAGATGATCCCCGCGACGGCGAGAAAGACCAGCAGCGGCGCGACATCCGCGGCCCGGTCGACGACCAGGCTGTGCACGGGCGTGGTGAAGAAGAAGTCCGCAGCCAGCGCCGCCGCCGCGGTCGTCCCGGCGGCCGGCAGCAGGCCGCCCAGCCGGGCCACCCCGGCGACCGCCAGCAGCAGGCACAGCAGGGCCCCGGACAGACCCAGCGAGCCGCGCAACGGGGACAACACCGCGGCCAGCGCGATCGCCTCGGCCGGACCGAGCAGCCACGCCGCCCACTGCCGCCGCGCGGACACCGGCGCGGGCCGGCGCCGGCGAGGCCCCGGCGGCACCGCGAGCAGCTGCGAGTCCAGCGGCGGCAGCACCCGGACATCGATCGGCCCGGCGATGCGGATCACCCGGTTGATCACCGAGCCGCTGACCAGCTCCCGCAGCCGCGAGCGGCTGGTCGGCCCGAGCAGGATCTGCGTCGCGCTCTCCGTCCGGGCGAAGTCCACCAGCGCCTGCGCCACGTCACTGCCGCTGATCTCCACGTAGGCGCCGTGCAGCTCCCGTAGCAGCCGTCGCTGCACCTCCAGCCCGGGCGGCTCGGACTGCAGGGTGCCGTCGTCCGGCCGGACGTGGACACCGATCAGATCGCCGTGCACGCGGGTGGCCGTGCGCGCGCCCCGGCGGATCAGGTTCTCTCCCTGCGGTGCGCCGTTCAGGGCCACCAGGATCCGCTCCTTGGTCTCCCACGGTGCGCGGATGCCATGCCGGGCCCGGTAGTCCGCGAGCTCCTCCTCCACCCGGTCGGCCAGCCACAGCAGCGCCAACTCGCGCAGCGCGCCGAGGTTGCCGGCCCGGAAGTAGTTGCCCAGCGCCACGTCGATCTTGTCGAGGGCGTAGATCTCTCCCCGCGTCATCCGGGTGCGCAGCGCCTCCGGGCTCAGGTCCACCAGCTCGATCCGGTCAGCCGCCCGGACCACCTCGTCCGGGATCCGCTCGCGCTGCACGATCCCGGTGATCTGCTCGACCACGTCGTTCACGCTCTCCAGATGCTGGATGTTCAGCGTGGTCGCCACGTCGATCCCCGCCCGCAACAGCTCCGACACGTCCTGCCAGCGCTTCCCGTTCCGGCTGCCCGGCACATTGGTGTGCGCCAGCTCGTCCACCAGCGCCAACGCCGGACGACGGGCCAGCAACGCGTCCACATCCATCTCGGACAGCTCGATCCCCCGGTACCGCACCACCCGCCGCGGCACCACCGGCAGATCACCGAGCTGCTCCTCGGTCCCCCTGCGGCCGTACGTCTCGACGAAACCCACGACCACGTCCAGGCCCTCCGCACGCTGCCGACGGCCCTCGGCGAGCATCCCGTACGTCTTGCCCACCCCAGGCGCCGCCCCCAGGAACACCCGCAGTTTTCCACGCACGGCCCTCTCCCTCACGCCACGGACCAGGGGGCACCTACCCGTGGAGCCACCGGGGGCTGCCCCGCAGCTCCATGGTCACTCCGCCTTCCCCGCACCGGCGCGTCGGCAGCCACCGACCCCGAACACCTACCCGACCCAGCCGACGAGAGTCACGTTGAGTGACCGAACTCGCGAGAAGAAACGAGAAGTCCCCGCAGACCGCCGACACGGACCACTACATATGGAAACGGCGGCCTCGCTTCAGAAGGCATGCCCGAAAGGAATGACATAAAGGGCTTCACGCCTTCGCCTTCCAGCATGCCGCCCTTGATCCTCCGAACCTCGGAATTGAGTCGCCGAGTACTCGAAATTCCCGCCGAATGGGGAAACGCCGTGCCCTTGTGCGCTTTCCAAGGGGATCACCGCAGCTCACGGACCCAGGTGGTCGCCCGGTTCGCTGCCCCTGCGCCATGATCCGCCCCCTGCCACGCCAGGCCACTCCGCCGTGAAGCTAGGTCCAGCTGATCACACAAGGAGTCGAATCCCGTGAACCTGACCGATCCTCAGCGCGGACGCGTCTACCGGCGCTGCGGCTGCCGTGACACAGACGGCCGCCAGTACGGAGCCCACTGCCCGAAACTGAACACCGTCCCCGACCACGGCAGTTGGGCCTACGCCGTGGACATACCCTCCCTGACCGGCAAGCGTGAGACCCGGCGCCGCAGCGGCTTCCCCGACCAGACCACAGCCCTCACCGCTCTGCAGAACTTCCTGCTGGCCGAGCGCACCGGCATCGCGGTGGACGAGGCCCTGACCGTCGCCGACTACCTGAGGGAGTGGCTGCTCTCCAAGCAGGAGTTCCTCAAGGCCACCACCTATGCCGGCTACCACCGCCACGTCCACCACGACCTCATACCGGCCTTCGGCCCCCTACCCCTGACCGGCTTGCGCGACCGGCACGTCACTACCTGGTCCCGCCGACAGCTGGCCGCAGGCCGCGGACGCCCCACCGTCCACCGCTGCTGCGCCATCCTGTCCACCGCCATGAACGCCGCGGTCAACGCCGACCTGCTGGCCAGCAACCCTGCCCGCACCGCCGCGCTGAGGCGACCCGCCGCACCCGAGCGGCTGTGCTGGACCCCGCAGCAAGCCTCCGCCTTCCTGCACCACAATGCCGAGACCTACAACGACGTCTACGCCGACATCTTCGAGGTCATCCTCGGCACCGGCATGCGTCGCGGCGAAGTCCTGGGCCTGCACTGGCCCGACATCCACTTCCAGCAACGCGTCCTGTTCATACGCTGGACCCTCGCCTCAGTGAACAACGCCCGCCTACACCTCCAAGCACCCAAGACCCTCTCAAGTCGCAGCTGGGTCAGCCTCTCCCCTCGCGTCACGGCCGCTCTACGCCGCCAAGCCGCCCGCCACCGCAGCACGCACCCCGACCAGCCCCGCCTGCAGGGCATGGCCTTCACCCGCCCCGACGGCAAACCCATCAACCCCGAGCGCCTCCTGCACACCCTGCGCCAACGCTCGGCCGAGATCGGCCTACCCAAGATCGGCCTTCACGACCTCAGACACACCGCCGCCACCATCATGATCAGCTCCCAGGTACCCCTCGCCGTTGTCTCCAAGACCCTGCGCCACTCCACCCTGGCCACCACCGTCAACATCTACGGCCACCTACTCCCCCAAGCCGCCCGAGAAGCCGTCACCGCCCTCGCCGACGCGCTCGACCATGCAGACCTCCCCCGCGAGATCAACTGACGGATCATCAGACGGTGCGATCACCTCGCACCCACCTAGCCCACAAACCGCCAGGTCAGCGCGCCGGACGCGACCACCCTGCGACCACGCGCCCTCCGGAAACGAGTGAGAGCGGGCACCTGGTTTCCCAAGTACCCGCTCTCACAACCGACTTCACAGTCGGGACGACAGGATTTGAACCTGCGACCCCTTGACCCCCAGTCAAGTGCGCTACCAAGCTGCGCCACGTCCCGTGGTCTCGCCGCCGATCAGCCTTGGCTGGTCTGCTTTGCGACCTTCGCGCCGATCTCTCGGCGACGTGGAAAACAATACAGCACGGTGGGGGGTGCTCGCTGCCAGGTATGGGTGCAGGTCAGTCAGGGGGTCGGGTGGCGGGCGTCGTAGCGGAGGAAGGCGGGGCGGCGGGCGGCGAGGAGGAGGACGCAGGCGAGGCAGGCCAGGCCTCCGGTGATCACGGAGGTGACGGGCGAGGTCAGGGCGGCGACGCTGCCGGACTCGAAGTCGCCGAGGCGGGGGCCGCCGGCGACCACCACGATGAAGATGCCCTGGAGGCGGCCTCGCATCTCGTCGGGGGCGGCCACCTGCATCATGGTGTTGCGGAAGATCATGCTCACGGTGTCCGCGCAGCCCGCGACGGCGAGCAGCAGCAGGCCGACCCAGAGGTGGCCGGCGGTCAGGCCGAAGCCGGCGATGGACAGGCCCCAGGCGGCGACGGCAGCCAGGACGGCCAGGCCGTGGCGGTGGATGTGGGAGATCCAGCCGGAGAACAGGGCGCCGCTGAGGGCGCCGACGGCGGGGGCGGCGACCAGCAGGCCGACCGTGCCGGCGTGGCCGCCGTAGCTGGAGGCGGCGAGGGCGGGGAAGAGCGAGCGGGGCAGGCCGAAGATCATCGCGGCGAGGTCGGCCAGGAAGCTGGTGCGCAGGTTGGGCTGCTCGCGCAGGAAGCGCAGGCCGTCCAGGACGGACGCCCGGGCTCCGGGGGTGCCGGTCGGGCGGAGTTCGGGGAGTCGCCACATCGCGTAGAGCACGGCGGCGAAGGCGACGGTGTCGGTCAGGTAGGCAGCTTGGGCGCCGTAGGAGGCGATCAGCAGGCCGCCGAGCATCGGGCCGACCGTCATGCCGAGGTTCATGCTGACCGTGTTGAGGGCGTTGGCGGCGGGCAGCTGCTCCGGCGGCAGCAGGCGGGGGATCATCGCGGACCGGGCCGGGCCGGAGATGGCGAAGAATCCGCCTTGCAGGGCCACGGCGGCGTAGAGCACGCCGACCTGGTGCAGGCCCAGCAGTGCCTGGACGGACAGCACGGCGGAGACGGCGGCGAGCCCGGCCGAGCCGATCAGGCCGAGCTTGCGCCGGTCGACCCGGTCGGCGACGGCTCCGCCGTAGAGGCCGAAGCCGACCAGGGGGATCAGCGAGCAGAGGCCGACCACCCCGGTGGCGAAGGCCGAGCCGGTGAGTGCGTAGACCTGGACGGCGACCGCGACGGCGGTCATCTGCTGGCCGATCGAGGAGACCGACTGGCCGAACCAGACCCGCCGGTAGTCGGCGCTGGAGCGCAGCGGGGTCAGGTCGGCGAGAACCCGGCGGCGCGGGGTCGCGGGCGGGGGCTCCAGGGTGGCATTGGTTGGATGATTGGTCGACACAGCGACCTATCGTCGCCTGAACGGCCCACCCTGGAGTAGTCGGGGTACGGGTTTCAGTCCGCGATGTCCAACTCGCCGTCGCGACTGTGCGTGGGCCCACCCCGCAGGACCGACTTCTCGCCGGCGCGGACCGCGATCGGCAACCGGTTGCCCGGCGGCGGGAACGGGCACATGAAGTGGTCGGAGAAGGCGCAGGGCGGTAGGAAGGCGCGGTTCAGGTCGAGCACGGTACGGCCGTCGCGATCCGGCTCGGGCAGCGTGATGAAGCGGAACCGGTAGGTGTCCGTGCCGCTGCTGGCGTCGGCGATCACACCGGCCAGCGCGGTCCCCTCGCCGCCGGCCCGACTGACCGTCAGACTGTAGGGCTCACCGCCCAGCTGGAAGGTGATCTGCCCGGCCACGGGCATCGGGCGGTCCCGGCCGTCCACGTTGGGGACGGTCACCGTGCGGTCGCCGCTCTCGTAGGCGGTGAAGACGGCGGGGACCGACCACTCGGGCGCGTACGGGAAGACCGCGATGCCCGCGAAGGTGGTCCGGTTCTCCGCCTCGGGGTCGAAGATGCGCAGGGCGAGCTCGCCCTCCCGCTCGATCGGGACCAGCAGTTGGTCGCCGTAGCGGGCGGTACCGGCTCCCGGGTGGGTGTCGGGGGGCAGCACCACGGCGCCGTCCAGCGCGGCATCGCCGGCCCGCAGGCCGTCCGCGGCGGCGGCCACCACGCGCACCCCCTCCGGCGTCACCGACCACCGACCCGGAATCCCGGGGATCGCACCCGGCTCAGCCGTCAGCCAATGGGTGCCGGTCAGTGCGAGCACACCGTGTGGGGCGCTGACGCTGGCGGCACGGGCCTCGGTCCAGTGCTGCCACTCCTCGGCATCGATGGTCATCGGCTGGCTCTCCTCTCCTCGACTCTGCTCGACACGGGCGGTGCCTCAACCTGGACGGTGTCCCAGGCGCAATCGGTTTCCTCGTTGTGGTCGCTTCCTCGGTGCGGACGGCTATTGGAGACTGACGGGCTTCTGGATGCGGACGGTCATCGGCACGGACGGCCATCGATGCGAACGGATCTCGCTACGCGATTGTGGACGAACCCTCCGAAACCGGACCCCAGTGGACACCGAGGGGACGGCATCCGCGCCGCACGTTCACCCGCCAGGGTGGGTACCTGCTCAGCTCCTGTCGACCAGCGGACGGAACAGGCCCTCCTGCACCACGGACACGACCAGCTGACCGTTGTGGTCGAAGATCTCACCGCGCGCCAGGCCGCGGGCGCCGTGTGCGATCGGCGACTCCTGCTGGTAGAGCAGCCACTCGTCGGCGCGGAACGGGCGGTGGAACCACATCGCATGGTCGAGCGAGGCCATGTCGAAGTTCCGCTGGCCCCAGAGCGGCTCCACGGGGGCTCGCACCGAATCCAGCAGCGTCATGTCGCTGGCGTAGGTGAGGGCGCAGACGTGGATCAGCGGATCGTCGGGCAGCTTGCCGTTGGTCCGGAGCCAGACCCCGCTGCGCGCCTTGACGTCGGCCAGCTCCTCCGGGGTCCAGCGAAGCCGCTCGACGTAGCGGATGTCGAACGGCTGGCGGCGACTGATGAAGGGCGGCAGCTCGCCGAGGCGGTCGCCGACCTCCTCCAGGGCGCTGGGCAAGGCCTCGGGCGGGGCGACGTCCGGCATCGGGACCTGGTGCTCGATGCCGCCGGGCTCGGGGCGGTGGAAGTCCGCGGTCAGCGCGAAGATGCTGCGGCCCTGCTGGATGGCGAGCACCCGACGCGTGGTGAACGAACGGCCGTCCCGGATCCGGTCGACCTGGTAGACGATCGGGACACCGGGGACGCCGGGGCGCAGGAAGTAGGCGTGCAGCGAATGGACCGGGCGGTCGTCCCCCACCGTGCGGCCGGCGGCGACCAGCGCCTGACCAGCCACCTGCCCGCCGAAGGTGCGCTGCAACGACTCCTCGGGGCTGCGCCCTCGAAAGATGTTGAGCTCGATCTGCTCCAAGTCCAGCAGATCGACCAGGTGATCAACAGGCGTTCCCATGGCGCTTCCTCTCCGCACGGGGACGCTGGTGACGCCCGCGTCGCACCGATGCCTTCCTTTCAGAAGTCCATGAGGCGCCGCGGAATTCCCGCTCGCCAGGCGAGCGGGACGCCGCTACCGACTACTCGGGCTGTCAATCCGCCAACCCGGTGCATCGCACGGTGATGTTCAGCCTGCCGGACAGGCCGAGAACCGGGTCGGCGGTGCCCGGAAGAGTGCGCAGCACACCGTGGTAGGCGTAGCGGGCGGGGCCGCCGAAGACGAGCAGGTCACCGCTGCGCAGTTCCACGTCGGTCCAGGGCCGGTTCCTGGTGCTGCTGTTTCCGAGGCGGAAGACGCAGCTGTCCCCGAGCGAGAGCGAGACCACGGGGGCGTCGGTGCGTTCCTCGAGGTCCTGGTGCAGGCCCATGCGGGCGCCCTCACCGTAGTGGTTGACCAGGGCGACGTCCGGCGCGTAGTCGAGCGCGCCGGGGATCTGGGCCACCCGGGGGCCGTAGGCCGCGGCCACGGCACGCCGGGCCAGCACGCCGAGCGGCGCGGGGAACGGCTTGACCGGGGCGCCGTCGCCGTCGGCGGTGGTGCGCAGATAGGCGTACGGGAACCAGTGCCGCGGACAGCCCTCGGCGGCCTTGCGGGCGACACCGCAGGTCGGGCAGCGCGGGACAACCGCCCAGTGCCAGCCGAGGCAGACCTGGCGGACCGACATCTCGGCGCCGCCGGGCAGCCGCACCCGGCGCAGTCCGGCGGGCGGCCTGGCCCACTCCCGGCAGGCGGCGACAAGTTCCCGTTGCTGCGTCAGGTCGAGCCAGTCGGGCAGCAGTACCGCACCGGGGGCGAGCTCGCGGCTCGGGCGCGGGAACAGTTCGCCGGTCATGATCCGTCTGCGGTGTCGAGGGCCGCCCGGGTCGGCATGGCCGTGCGCGCACCGGTCCTGGTGACGCTGAGCGCGGCGGCCCGCACCGCGAACCCGGCCGCCGCTGCCAGCGGGCGGCCCTCGGCGAGCGCCACCGCGAGGGCGCCGCAGAAGGTGTCCCCGGCGCCCGTGGTGTCCACCGCGTGCGTGGTCGGCGCCGGGATCAGTTCGATGGCCGAACCTTCACGGACCAGGGCGCCGTCGGCGCCGAGGGTGACCACCACGCGCTCACAGGGCAGGGCTGACGCCTGGCGCACCAGCTCGGCGAAGGCGGGTTCGGTCATCGGAGCCGGTGGTTCAGTGACCGAACCCGTAGGTTCAGTGACCGAATCCGTGGGTTCAGCGGCCGAACTCATAGGTTCAGTGACTGAACTCGTAGGTGCGCTCATCGAACTCAGGCTGGCCAGCTCGGTTCGGTTCGGCACCAGCACGCCGATCAGGCCCCACAGCTCCTCCGGGAGCCCGTCGGCGGTCGGGGCGGGGGCGGGATTGAGGATGAAGGTGCCCCGAGTCAGCCGGGCGGCGGTGAGCACGGCGGGGAGTCCGATCTCCAGCTGCGCCAGCACCACGGCCGCCCGGGCGAGGGGTTCGCGGGCCACCGTCACCTCGGCCGGCCCGACAGCGGCGTTGGCCCCGGGCGAGACCACGATGCAGTTCTCGGCCGCCGCATCGACCAGCACGATCGCCTGCCCGGGCGGGCCGGGCACCGAGGCGAGCCGATCGACGGCGACTCCCTCGGCAGCCAACTCCTCGCGCAACCGGGCGCTGTCCGCATCGGAGCCGACCGCGCCGACGAGCGCCACCGAGGCGCCCAGGCGAGCCACGGCCACCGCCTGGTTCGCCCCCTTGCCCCCACCGAGGCGCAGCACCGGCCCGCCCCGCACGGTCTCCCCGGGCCGGGGCAGCGCCCCGACCTCGATCACCTGGTCGAGGTTGACGCTCCCCACCACCACGACTGCATGATCCACGGTATCGGCCACGCCCTCATTGTCGCCCGCACGACCTGGCCCGCCGGGTCACCCCACCCCCAGGCCCCGGGCGCAGCACGGCAACCAGCCACCGCCACACCCGACCGCGACGTCACCCACCCCCAGACCCCCGCGCAGCACGGCACCCCCAGACCCCGGGCGCAGCACGGCAACCGGCCGCCGCCACACCCGGCAGCAGCGTCACCGCAGTCCCAGGTCCTGGGCGCAGCCACCCCACGCCCGCCATCCCTGGCGCGCCCGGATCTCCTCGGCCACCTCGATCTGCTGCTGCCGAGTCGCCTGGTCAGGGCGCGACGCATAGCGGAGCCCGCCGGCCGTCCGCCAGGTCCCGGGCAGGATCTGCAGCCCGCCGAAGTAGCCGTTGCCGGTCGCGGCACGCCAGTCACCGCCGCTCTCGCAGGTGGCCAGCCGGTCCCAGACGGCACCCGACCCAGCCCCGGCCGGGGCGGGCTTGCCCGCGGGCTCGGGATCGGGCTGCTCGGAGGACTCCGGAGCGGACGGGCGCGGGGTGTCCAGGACGGGCCGCTGGGCGGACCTGGAGGGAGACGCAGAAGGGCTCGCCGCCTCGTCACCCGCCGCACTCGCCGCCTCCGAATCAGCTGGACCGGACGAGTCAGACGAATCGGACGGGCCGGACGGATCAGCGGACTCCTGCGAAGGCTGGTCGGCAGCCCCCGAGGCGACCGGGTTCGCCGGCCCCGGAACCGGCCGGCCGGTAGCCGGCGCGGTGGGCGCCCCCGTGACCCCCGGTGCGGGCGAGCCCGTGGGCGAACCGGTGGGCGAGCCAGCGGGCGAGCCACCAGGCGTCCACCCGGCGGTGGGCACCCGCGCACCACCCGAAGCCGCCGGGCCCGCAGGCCCCCGGCGCGGTCGGCCGGTCAGCCCCGGCGCCAGGGCTATCCCCTCCGACCACCGGGCGGACAATCCCCCACCTCCCGCCACCTCATGGACCACCGCACCCCCGGCCGGCGCCGAGGGCGCAGCCGAGCGCGGGGCCGGAGCAGCGGCGGCCGACCGGGAACCGGAAGCGGGGGCCGCCAGGCCGGCCGCCCCGACACCGCAGAGGCAGAGGCAGAGGCCGGTAACTACACGTGTTCGATAGCGCACCCTCCGACTCTCACCGCCGTGCCACGACCCCGCGAGCCAGGAGCGCGTTTTACTCCTCCGTTAGGCGCACCAGCGCGCCGACACGCCGACCATCGCCGAAACGCCGAAACGCCGCCCCCGAAAAAGGGGAGCGGCGGTCCGACGCACCATCAGGACCCAGCGGATCCAACCAAAGGATCAGCAGGAGACTCAGACGGATCAGACGGCTCAGAAGGAGAGGACCTGGCCCGGGAAGATCAGGTTCGGGTTGCCACCGATGACCGAGGCGTTCTTCTGGTACAGGGCGTGCCAGTCGGTGCCGTGGGCAGCGGCGATGGCGCTCAGGGTGTCACCGCTCTTGACGGTGTAGCTGCCACCGTTGCCCGTGGCGGCCTTGTGGCCGTGGTAGCCGTTGTCCGACTTCGGCGCGACCGGGGCGGCCGGCTTCGCGGACTGCGGGGCCGGGGCGGTGTTCTGCTTGACCGGGGCCTGCTGCTGCGCGGGGGCGGCCGGGGCCGGGGCGCTCTTGGTGCTGGCGGCCGGGGCGGAGGTGTCGACCTGCGCGGGGGCACCGCCGGCGGTCAGGCCCGCCTTGACGGAGCAGACCGGCCAGGCGCCGGGGCCCTGGTCGGCGAGCACCTTCTCGGCGATCGCGATCTGCTGCGACGGGGTGGCCAGGTTGGCCTGCGGGGCGTACTGGGTACCGCCGTACGCCGCCCAGGTGGAGGAGGTGAACTGCAGGCCGCCGTAGAAGCCGTTGCCGGTGTTGATGCTCCAGTTGCCGGTGCTCTCGCACTGGGCGACGGCGTTCCAGGTGGCGGTCGAAGCGGCGGAGGCCGTGGTGGCCGTGACGAGGCCCGCCACCGGGAGGGCGGCGACAGCGCCACCCAGGACAGCCAGCCGGGCCCAGTTGCGCTTCTTCTGGCCCGCATCGGCGGTGGTGGCAGCGGCGTTCTCGTTACGGAAAGACATGGAATCCCTCTCGACAGCCCCGGGCGGGCATGCGGAACCAGGCCCGGTGAGGAGCCTGTTGCGCTGTGCCACGTCCTGTGGGCGGCCGGGTACGTGTCCGACGTACGTGCCGCCCTGGCCACTCCGCCACGCACCGACCGGCCTGTACGAGTGGCCATCGGCGGGCACCCGACTGCGGGTGCGCTGGGGGTGAACCCGGGTGGTGCTCGTTGCACCGGAGAGAAAGCTAGGTGGGCCACCAGCACGGAATCAACAAATTCATGACCCGTTCAGAATCAGACCAGGTCAGAAAGGTGTTACCCGAGGTAACGATCACGCCTTTCCAAGGTCACCTGTCCGTTTTGCCATGATTTGCGAGGCTCAAACCCCTTTCTCGCGTGGCATCGGTCACTTCTCAAATCCTGTGACCTCGCGCACATTATCGACAGAACGTAGTCATTCGTGAACCACACGCAGTCACTTCAGCGCCAAAATCCGACACTCAACGGCCCAACCCGTGACTCCGACCACACCACTCCGTTGGTAATGGCGGCCGGGCCCGCCCGCGCCGCGCCGGGGCGTTCATACCGCCCAGCCGACTGATCTAGGAGTCCTGTTGCCGCGCTTGCTCGATGTCAGCGATGAGGTCCGCGCCGAGATCGGCGATGACGAGGCCGACCGCCTACTGGGCGGGGCCCACGCGCCTGACAGCTATGACTGCACGTCATGTCGCACGCCTGGCGACAGCCTCACCGAGCCGACCAGCACCGTGCTCTTCGTGGGCGAGGAGACGGCGGTGCTGGCCTTCGCCCACGCCCGCTGCATCCCGTCACAGGTGGTCCCGGTCTCGGAGGCGCAGCTGGTCGGCGCGGTGCGCAGCATCAACCAGACCCAGGGCAGCGCTCCGCTGCCACCCGGCATGCCGTCGGACCCGCTGACCGCACCGCTGACGAGCCCGGCCAACCCGGCCAACCCGACGAACCAGGCGAACCCGATGACCGACCCGCTGAGCCCGCCGCCGATCGACCCGTTCGCCACCCGCCTCACCGACCCGCGGCCCGACTCCTTGAGCTCCATGAGCCCCTTGAACGGCCTGAGCTCCTTGAGCGGCTTGCCCACCCCGTCCTTCGCCGACCCGCTGACGGCCTCGCTCGGCGATCCGCTGACCGCTCCACTGCTCGATCCGCTGACCGCCCCCTTGGCCGCCGCCCCCGACCGGCCACCGTGCCCACCGCACCGGCCGGCTCGCCCTATCCGACCGGAGCCCCGACGCCGGACTCGGCCACCCGGGCGCCCGCTCCGGGCGAGCCCGCCGTGCTCGGCGTCACCTGCGGCCTGGTGCTCTGCGGCGACACCGGCCATGCCGCCATCGTGGTCGAACCCACCGGGCCGGTCGGGCGTCCGGGCAGCACCAGCGGCACCGACGAGTTCCTGCCGCTGCTGCTGGACAACGGCTTCCACCAGGTCCCCGAGGTCAACGAGCCGCCGGCGCGGCTGAGCGGCTGGTCGGTGCTGTTCGCGATGGGGCGGCTGCACTCGATCCTGCAGCCCTCCGCGGCGGGCACCAGCGCCTGGTGGCAGGCGCACGCCCCGCTGGTGGTCACCGAGGCATGGCGGAACGCGGCCAACAGCCAGTCCACCGTGATCATGTACGCGGCGCCGGCCGGCACCATCGGCCGACAGCCCCGCGAGGACCTGCTGCGCACCGCGCTGGACCGGGCCGCCGCCCGCGGGCTGCTGGTCGCCGCCACCCTCCCGCTGGCCGGCACCTGATCAGCCAAGTCGCCAAGTATCCGATGAACAAGGAACATTGACGCGTCGTCGGGTTTAGACGCGGCACCCGACGTCCGCCCCCACGCCACACCGCGCGCCCGGGTCCGCCCCCGGGCGCGCGGTGCACTGCCGGCGCCGATGCCCGGCAGCGGACCCGCATCCCCGACCCGACTCGCTCGTTGGGCCCTGCGTGTACAGCTACGACGTGACCTCGGCCCTCCGCCACACCACCGCCCTCCGGAGCATCCCGGCGATGAGGCCGTCGTACGACGGGGAGCATCCGGTAGCCCCCGCCCCGACTCCGATCTACGACGAGCTCTACTCCGAGTACCGTCGACTCTTCCGTGCGCTGCCCGGTGACCGCTCCAACGAGGAGGAGCTGCGCTTCACCGGCTTCGCGAACCGCCCGTACGAATCCCGCGCCGCCTACCCGCCGCCGGCCACCGCCGAGTCGTACGGCGGCTCGCCGCAGCACCAGCCGTTCCCGGCCTTCGCCGGCCAACTGCCCGGCGCCCCGCAGTTCGTACCGGCGCACCAGCCCTCCCAAGCGCCGAACTCACAGGCACCGAACTCACAGTCGCCCCAGCCGTACCAGCCCCAAGCACCGTCGCACTCGTCCCATCCGGCAGCGCCCCAGGGCCACCAAGCCCACCAGAGCCACCAGGCTCAGCAGGCCCCCCAAGCTCAGCAGCCTCAGCAGAACCAGGGTGGCCCGGCTGCCCAGGCCCAACCCACCAGCGGCCAGGGCTGGGTGGCGGCCGGCTACCTCGCGCCGGCCGCGGTCGCCACCCCCGGTCGGCACCGCGGCAACCTGTTCTCCCTCCCCCGGGGCGCTCCTGACCGCCGCCCGGCCATACACCCCGCTGCAGGGGGGGCCGGCGCAAAAGCAGAGTGGGCCCGGCGACTCCCCCCAGTCGCCGGGCCCACTCCTCTATATAGGGGCCCCCACACACCCCCTGTATATGAGGTCTACTTCTTCTTGCGCTTCTCCCGCACCCGCACCGAGATCGAGATCGGCGTACCGGTGAAGCCGAACTCCTCGCGCAGCCGGCGCTCGATGAACCGCCGGTAGCCGGCCTCCAGGAAGCCGGAGGCGAAGAGCACGAACCGCGGCGGCTTGATGCCGGCCTGAGTGCCGAACAGGATGCGCGGCTGCTTGCCGCCCCGGATCGGGTGCGGGTGGGCGGCGACCAGCTCGCCGAGGAAGGCGTTCAGCTTGGCGGTCGGGATGCGGGTCTCCCAGCCGGCCAGCGCTGTCTCGATCGCCGGGACCAGCTTCTCCATGTGCCGGCCGGTCAGCGCCGAGACGTTGACCCGGGGCGCCCACTGCACCTGGACGAGATCCTTCTCGATCTCGCGCTCCAGGTAGTAGCGGCGCTCCTCGTCCATCTGGTCCCACTTGTTGTACGCGACCACCACGGCGCGCCCGGCCTCGACGGCCATCGAGATGATCCGGGTGTCCTGCTCGGCCAGCGTCTCGCTGGCGTCGATCAGAACGACCGCGACCTCGGCCTTCTCGAGGGCCGCGGAGGTGCGCAGCGAGGCGTAGAAGTCGGCGCCGGCGGTCAGGTGCACCCGGCGGCGGATACCGGCGGTGTCGACGAACTTCCAGGTCTTGCCGCCGAGTTCGATCAGCTCGTCGACCGGGTCGCGGGTGGTGCCGGCCAGCTCGTTGACGACCACGCGCTCCTCGCCGGCCACCTTGTTGAGCAGGCTGGACTTGCCGACGTTGGGGCGGCCGATCAGCGCGACCCGGCGCGGACCGCCGAGGGCGGTGCCGAAGGTCTGCGGCGGCGCCTCGGGCAGCACGGCGAGGACGGCGTCGAGCAGGTCACCGGAGCCGCGGCCGTGCAGGGCGGAGACGGGGTAGGGCTCGCCGAGGCCGAGCGACCAGAGGTAGGCGGCCTCGGCCTCGGTGGACTGGCCGTCGACCTTGTTGGCGCAGAGCACCACCGGCTTGCCGGAGCGGCGGATCAGCTTGACCAGCGCCTCGTCGGTGTCGGTGGCACCGACCGTGGCGTCCACCACGAAGAGCACCGCGTCGGCGGTCTCGATGCCGAGCTCGGCCTGGGCGGCGACCATGGCGTCGATGCCGAGGACGTCGATCTCCCAACCGCCGGTGTCGACCACCTTGAAGCGGCGGCCGTTCCAGGTGGCCTCGTACTGGACCCGGTCGCGGGTGACGCCGGGGCGGTCCTCGACCACGGCCTCGCGGCGGCCGATGATCCGGTTGACCAGGGTCGACTTGCCGACGTTGGGGCGGCCGACCACGGCCAGGACCGGCAGCGGCACATGGGCGCCGGCCTCCAGGTCGAGGTCGCCGTCCTCGAAGCCCTCGCCCTCGGCGAGGGCCATGAACTCGGCGTACTCGGCGTCGTCAAGCTCGCCGTGGCCGGCGATGTGCTCGTTACTCATTGCTGTCTGTTCCAATTCCCGGCCCGCTCCCCGTCACCGGGCGCGGCCGTGCGTACCTGCCCGGGCATGGAGGCCGGGCAGCGCGAAAAACTCAGAGAACCCGGAAAATCTCGGAGAGCCGAGAAAATCTCAGGGCGAAACACCCAATGGTACGGGAAGCGCCGGGACTGCTACGCCGCGGTCAGGCCCTCGGCACGCTCGGCGACCAGCTCGACCACGGCGTCGATCACCTGGTCGAGGGTCAGGGCGCTGGTGTCGACCAGCACGGCGTCCTCGGCCTGGGTCAGCGGCGAGGTGCTGCGGGAGGAGTCGGCGGTGTCGCGGCGGACCAGGTCGGCGGCCATCGCGGCGATCGTCGCCTCGTCCACGCCCTTGCCCCGCAGCTCGGCGGCCCGGCGCTCGGCCCGGGCGTCGGCGGAGGCGGTGAGGAAGATCTTCGCGGTGGCGTCCGGGAAGACCACGGTGCCCATGTCCCGGCCCTCGGCCACGATCCCGCGCGGGGCGAGCCCGGCGCAGTCTCGCTGCAGCTCGACCAGGCGGGTCCGCACCGCCGGCACCGCCGAGACGGCGCTGACCTGGGCGGTCACCTCGGGGCCGCGGATCGGGCCGGAGACGTCGACGCCGTCGACCGTGATGGTGGGACCGTCGGCGTCGGTGCCGGAGACGATCACCGGCTTGCCGCAGGCGATCGCGACGGCCTCGGCGTCAGCGGTGTCGACCCCGTTGGTCAGCATCCACCAGGTCATCGCCCGGTACATGGCACCGGTGTCCAGGAAGCTGAGGCCCAGCCGGGCCGCGACCGCACGGGAGACGGTCGACTTGCCGGAGCCGGAGGGTCCGTCGATGGCGACGACGACCGGGGCGTTCGCTCGGCCGGCAGTGTCCACGGGGGAACCTCTCTTCTCGACACCCGGGGGAGATAACTCAAGGTTAGACGACCGCGACCAGTCCCCCAGCGGCGAGGCCGGGGGCTGCGCGGTCCGCGGGACTCAGTCCCGCACGTCCCAGCCGCGCTCGACCAGGGCGCTGACCAGCTGGTGGGTGGCGGTCGGTGCGATGGAGAGCTGGACCAGGCCGACCTGCCGGCCCGCCGAGTGGTCGATCGCGACGTCCTCGATGTTCACGCCGGCCCGCGCGGCCTCGCGGAACAGCCGCCCGAGCTCGCCGGGCTGGTCGCCGATCGCCACCACCACGGTCTCGTAGCGGGTCGGCGGGGCGCCGTGCTTGCCCGGGATCCGGGCCTGGCCGTTGTTGCCGCGGCGCATCACGCTCTCGATCCCGTCGGTGCCCTTCCGCCGGCCGGTCTCCTCATCGCCGGCCAGCGAGCGCAGCGCGCCCACGGCGGTGTTCAGGTCGACGGCCAGCTCCTCCAGGACGTCGGCGACCACGCCGGCGTTCGCGGAGAGGATGTCCAGCCACATCCGCGGGTCGGAGGCGGCGATCCGGGTCACGTCCCGCACACCCTGGCCGGCCAGCCGGACGGCGGTCTCGTCGGCGTGCTCCAGCCGGGCCGCAACCAGCGAGGAGAACAGCTGGGGAGCGTGCGAGACCAGTGCCACCGCGCGGTCGTGCGCACCCGCGTCCATCACCACCGGCATGGCACCGCAGAGCGCGACCAGCTCCAGTGCGGCGTTGAGCGTCTCGGTGGTGGTGTCGGCGGTGGGGGTGAGCACCCAGGGGCGGCCCTCGAACAGGTCGGCCCGGGCGGCCAGCGGGCCGGACTGCTCACGGCCGGCCATCGGGTGCCCGCCGATGTAGTGGGCGGTGTCGCAGCCGAGCGCGACCGCCTCGGCGCGGGGCCCGGCCTTCACACTGGCCACGTCGGTGTAGCTGCGGGCCAGGCCGCGCCGCTGGCAGTCCGCGAGCACGGTGCCGACCAGCGCCGGCGGGACCGCCACGATCGCCAGGTCCACCGGCTCCGACGGCTCGTCGGTGGTGCCCGCACCGAGCGAGGCGGCGGTGTGGGCGGCGTCCGGGTCGGCGTCCTCCAGATAGACCGCTATCCCACGGGCGGTCAGCGCGAGCGCGGCGGACGTGCCGATCAGACCGGTGCCGACGACGGCGGCTGTGCGCATGGTGGTGGAGGCTCCTGCACTGCGGGGGACGGACGGCGGACGCCCCCATCCTTGCGCACCGCCCCGGCGGCCGCTTCCCCAGCCCCGTCGATCCGCACCGACCACCAGGACAGCCGTCAGTCCCACAGGGCAGACTGGCCGAGCACACCGTGGAACTGCCGGCCCACAACGTGAAGGAGCGATGCTCCCGTGCCGATCCCAGCAGCCGACCCGCCACCGGCTGAGCCCCCGTCAATCGACTCTCCGTCAGCCGACTCGCCGTCAAGCGCGCCATCAGCCGATACCGCGGTCAGTGCGCCCACGGTGCTGGACGCGGTGGTGGTGCACGCCTCGGGCGCGCTCTGCACCCGGGTGGCCGGCGTGGCGCTGCCCGCCGAGGGGCCGGTCCGGCTGCGGCTGACCGGCCTGCCGGCGGTGCTGGAGCCGGGCACGGTACGGGCCCGTCTGGCGGCCGCGCCGGCGGGCTGGCGGATCACCGAGCTGCGGCCGTCGCTGGAGGCGGCGCCGAGTACGGCGGCGGAACCGACCGAGCTGGCGGAGCTCGTTACGGCGGCCGCCGAGCGGGTCGCGGCGCTGCGCCTGCGGGCGGAGCTGCTGGACACCCGGATCACGCGGACGGCCGAGCTGCGCGCGGTGCCGCCCGAGCCGGCCCGGGACCGGCCCGCCGAGCTGCGCCGGGCCCCGGTGGCGGCGCTGCGCGCGCTGGCCGACTTCGTCGACGGCCGGCTGGCCGCGCTGCACCAGTCCGCCGAGGAGGTGCGGGAGCAGCTGGAGCGGGCCGAGCGTGAGCACGCCCGGCTGGTCGACGAGCTGGAGCGCGCCTCCCGGGACCGACCGGACCGCACGGTGGCGGCCGGCACCGCCGTGCTGGTCACCCTGGCGCCGGACGATCCCGCGCTGCCCCGGCCCACCATGGGGGTACCCCCGGCCGAAGGCTGGGGGACGGTCACCGTCGAGCTGGAGTACCGGGTGCCGGGGGCGTGCTGGGTGCCCAGCTACCAGCTGAGCCACCGGCAGGGCGAGGCGGTCGGCACGCTGACGCTGCGGGCGGCCGTCGCCCAGCGCACCGGTGAGGACTGGACGGGGGTGCGGCTTGCGCTCTCCACGGCCGATCTGCTCCGCCCGGCCGAGCTGCCCAAGCTGCGGTCGCTGCGGATCGGGCGCCGCCAGCCGGCCCCGGCGCCGTCCGGCTGGCGGGAGCCGCCGAGCGGGCTGAACGCGCTGTTCGCGGATTACGACCAGGCGCCGGCGCCCCCCGGGCCGGCGCCGGTGGCGGTGGCCGCGGCGGCCGCCGGGCCGATCCGCCACGCCGCGCACATCGAACCCGACGACTTCCTGATCGGCGGCGCCGCCGCCCCGGCGCCGAGCCAGATCGCCTACGGCGCAGCGGCGCCCGCCCCGGCCCCGCAGGGCTACGGCGCACCGCCCCCGCCCACCGGACCGCCCGCCCCACAGGCCCCAGGCGCCGCCGGCCCGCAGCACCGGATGCGCGCGATGGTCGCGATGGCCGCGCCCGCCCCGGCGGCGGCGCGATGGCCGCACCTCCCCCGCCACCGCCGCCGCCCGCGCCGCCCGTCCCGGCCGCCGAGCTGCTCGACTACGCGGCCCTGACGCTGGCCGGCCCGGGCAGCGCGCCGGCCCAGCGCGGGCGGCTCCAGCCGGCCGGGGCCGGCTCCGGCGCCGCCGGGTACGCCGCGGCCCGCCTGGACCGCACCGTCCCGCCGCTGCCGCCGCACGCCGTGCCCCCGCGCCAGTCGGCCGGCTCGTTCGACCAGCGGTACGAGGCCGCCTCCCGGGTCGTGGTGCCCTCGGACGGCACCTGGCACACCGTCAGCCTGACCGAGCTGCCGGTGTCGCTGACCGCCGAGTACGTCTGCGTGCCCGCGGTGGACCCGGCCGTCTACGCCACCCTGCTGCTCGGCAACGACACCGCGCACGCCCTGCTGGCGGGCCCGCTGGACGTCACGGTGGACGGCGACTTCCTGCTGGGCACCGCCCTGCCCACGCTCGCCCCGGGTGCCCGCCGCCGGATCGGCCTGGGTGTGGCGCAGGGCGTGCGGGCCACCCGCCGCACCGAGACCCAGGAGTCCACGGCCGGCCTGCGCGGCGCGACCACGGTGGTCAGCGAGCGGATCCACATCGAGCTGGCCAACCAGCTGCCCGGGCCGGTGACGGTGGAGGTCCGGGAGCGGATCCCGGTCAGCGCCGAACGCGACATCCGGGTGGACGAGCAGCCCGCCGATCCGGCGTGGCAGCCCTCGGACGACCCGCACCACCCGCGCGGCACCCGCCGCTGGCGGGTCGAGCTGGCGCCGGGCGGGCGCACCCGGCTGACCGGCGGATACGAGATCCGCTTCCCGGCCGGCAGCTCCCTGACCGGCGGCAACCGAAGGAGCGGCTGACCCGTGACCCACGACCGGACCACGCATCCGACCGCCATCCCGCTCCCGGTCACCGCCGCGACCTGCCTGGAGGACCGCGCCCACCTGGAGCGCACCGCCCGCCTCGGGCTCGCCCCCGGCACCCACCGGCTGCGCCTGGGCCCGCTCACCCCGCTCGCCGTCGACCACACCCTCCGCACCGAGCTGGGCAGTCCGGACGGCCAAGTGCTGGACGCCCGGCTGGTGCGCAGCTGGGAGCCGCGCCCGGTGGGGCCCGACGAGGCCGACTCGCCGCTGCGGAGGCGGCTGCACGAGCTGCGCGCCGCGTTCCGGGCCGGCTCCGCCGAGCAGCAGCGGGTGGCGGCCCGGTTGGCGCTGCTCGGCCAGCTGTCGGAGGAGCTGCTGCGCGAGGTCGCCGAGGGCACCGGGCTGGGCGCGGCGGAGCCGGACCTGTGGGCGGCCGAGCTGGACGGCCTGGGCGCCGAGCAGGACGAACAAGCCGAGCGGCAGCGCGAGTTGAGCAGTCGGCTGGCCCAACTGGCCGCGCAGGAGCGCCAGGTGGCGGCTGCCCTGGAGGAGACCGAGTCCCGGCCGCTCGAACTGCGCTGCTTCCTGGAGTTGACGGTGCAGGCCGAGGCCGCCGTCGACACCGTTCTGACGGTCCGCCACCTGACGGCCTGCGCGCTGTGGCGGCCGGCCTACCGGGCGGTGCTGGGCGACGGCCGGCTGCGGCTCGCCTCGGACGCGGTGGTCTGGCAGGCCACCGGCGAGGACTGGACCGATGTGCGCCTCACCCTGTCCACCGCACGCTCCGCGCTGGCCGCCGAGCCGCCGCTGCTGCACGAGGACCGGCTGACGCTGCGGCCGCTCACCGCCGAGGAGCGGCGCACGGTGGCCGTGGAGGTGCGGGAGGAGGAGATCGCCACCCTGGGCGCGGCCGGCCCCGAGCCGACCAGCGAGCTGCCGGGCGTGGACGACCGCGGCGAGGTCCGGGTGCTCACCGCCCCGGCGCCCGCATCGGTGCCCGGGGACGGCCGGGCGCACCGGGTGCCGCTGGGCTCGTTCACGGGCCGGGCGGCGGCCGAACTCGTCGCGGCGCCGGAGCTGTCGCCGCTGGTCAGCGAGGTGGTGTCGGTGCGCAACGAGAGCGGCGGGCCGCTGCTGGCCGGGCCGGTCGAGCTGGTCCGGGAGAGTGGCTACCTGGGCCGCGGCGAGCTGCCGTACACGGCGCCGGGAGCGGTGGTCGAGCTGGCGTTCCCCGGTTCGGACGAGTACCGGCTGGTGCGCGAGGTGGTCGAGGAGCAGGGCAGTGCGGGCCTGCCGGTGGCGGGGCGGCGCAGCACGGTCACCCGCACGGTGCGGGTGCACGTCTCCCGGCCGACGGCTCCGGGGGTGACCGGCGAGCAGGTGGTGACGGTGCGGGAGCGGATCCCGGTCTCGGAGGTCTCGGCGGTCCAGGTGCGGCTGCACGAGCAGAGCTGCGATCCGCGCCCGGCGGAGCTGGACGCCGAGGGAATCGTCAGCTGGCGGCTGCCGCTGGCGCCGAACGCCCGACGGACCGTCACGCTGGTTTACGAGGTGGCCGCCTCCACCAGAGTCACGGGGCTGTAGAGGTACAACAGACACATGATCCTGCATCTCGCGCCCCTGGATGACTGGCTTCGCGATCCCGGTCGGCCGTACAGCGCCACCTCGCTGCTGACCGACGGCTACATCCACTGCTCGCCGGACGAGCCGACGGCGTTGGCGGTGGCGAACGTGTTCTTCGCCGCGGCGCCGGATCCGCTGATGGCGCTGCTGATCGAGGAGGACCGGGTGGAGCCGATGATCCGCTGGGAGGCGCCGACCGGCGACCGCCCGCCGGGGACGGCTCCCGATGTGCTGTTCCCGCACATCTACGGGCGGCTGAACCGCACCGCGGTGGTCGGTCTGGAGAAGCTGGAGCGCGGTCCGGACGGCCGCTGGGCGCGCTTCCTGCCCTGGAGCTGACCCGCCGCCCCCGCGAGCGCGCCGGTGCTACAGCCAGCCGCGCTCGCGGGCCGAGATTCCGGCCTGGAAGCGGGTGCTGGCGCCCAGCTCCCGCATCAGGGCCTGGAGCCGGCGCTGGGTGGTGCGGGCGCTCCAGCCGAGCGAGCGGGCGATCGACTCGTCGGTGAGGCCGGCGGCCAGCAGGGGCAGCAGCTTGCGGTGGTCCTCGTCCGGCTCGGCGGGACCGACCTCGGAGTTCAGGCTGGCCTGCAGCGGCACCGCCCGCTCCCACTCGGCCTCGAAGAGCCGGTCCAGCGCCTGCAGCAGCGCGGACGGGTGAATCACGTAGGCGGCGTCCAGCACGCTGTCGCCGACGCTGATCGGGATGATCGCCATCCGGTCGTCCGACATGATCAGCTTCATCGGGAGAGTGGTGCGCACCCGCGCCTCCTCGCCGTCCCGCACGCCGACCAGGATGTCGTCCTCCAGCCGCCCCGGCCAGGCCACCGCCTCGCGGTCGTAGATGGCGCGGTAGCGAACGCCCTCGATGAGCTTGCGGCGCTGGTGGACGAGGTTGGCGGCGACGTCCTGCACATAGGGCGGGCAGTCGAAGCCGCGCACCTGCTGCACGCTGGTGTCCTGCAGGTACTCGATCCGCTGGGCGATCGCCTCGGCACCGGTGAGCACCTCCACCGAGCGGGCCGGGTCGGTGTACCGGGAGGCCTCGCGGAAGGCGTCCATCAGCCGGTGCATCTCGGCCCGGGCGCTGCGCAGCTCGGCCTCCCGGTGGCCGATCAGGGTGCCGATCGCCACGTCGGGGGCGACCGCCAGGTAGTGGTCGCGCTCCACCGGGGCCCTGGTCGCCATGCCCTGCTGGGCGAGGCGGCTGAGCGACTTGCCGCTCTGCTGCACCGTGAGCCCGCAGCGCTCGGCCAGATCCGCGGCGGTCGAGCGGGGCGCCGCCACCAAGGCCGCGTAAACCTGACCGTCGGGTTCGGAGAGCCCGAGCGCGCCGAACGCTTCAGACATGACGACCCCTCCCCCGAGCATGGCGAGTTCACGCCATTCGTTGAGTGCTGATTTCATGGCCATCTTGTGCCACGGAGTGGTTGGTTGACAACCCGACCGCCGTGGCGACCACATGCCGGACAGTGCGAAGGGCCGGGCGGAGTGCCCGGCCCCTTCGCGGGGATCGCGCGAACCTACAGGCCGACGGCGCGCATCAGCTGGCCGACCTCGGGGTTGGTCAGCCGGCGCAGCCAGCCGGACTTCTGGTCACCGAGCGCGATCGGCCCGAAGTGGGTGCGGACCAGCTTCTCCACCGGGAAGCCCGCCTCGGCCAGCATCCGGCGCACGATGTGCTTGCGGCCCTCGTGCAGGGTGACCTCGACCAGGTAGTTCTTGCCGACGTTGGAGACCACCCGGAAGCCGTCGGCGCGGGCGAAGCCGTCCTCCAGCTCGATGCCCTTGGCCAGCTGCTTGCCCAGGTCGCGCGGGATCGGGCCCTGGATGGCGGCCAGGTAGGTCTTGGTGACGCCGTACCGGGGGTGGGTCAGCCGGTGGGCCAGCTCGCCGTGGTTGGTGAGCAGGATGATGCCCTCGGTCTCGGTGTCCAGGCGGCCGACGTGGAACAGCCGGGTCTCCCGGTTGTTCACGTAGTCGCCCAGGCACTGGCGGCCGTCCGGGTCCTCCATGGTGGAGACCACGCCGGCCGGCTTGTTGAGCGCGAAGAACAGGTAGGACTGGGTGGCCACGGTGAGGCCGTCCACCTTGATCTCGTCGTGCTGCGGGTCGACCCGCTTGCCCTGCTCGGTGACCAGCTGGCCGTTGACCTCGACCCGGCCCTGCGCGATCAGCTCCTCGCAGGCCCGCCGGCTGCCGACGCCGGCCCGCGCCAGCACCTTCTGCAGGCGCTCGCCGGCCTCGCCGCCGTCGCCCTGGGCGGCCGCGGCCGGCCGCTCGTGGCGGCGCAGCACGGCGTCCTCGATCCGGGCCTGCAGCTCGCGCGAGCGCTGCGGGGCGGGGCGCTGGCCGCCCTTGGCGCCCGGGCGCTGCGCGGGGCCGCGACCGCGGGACGGGGCGGCGTTCGGGCCGCCGCCGTACTCCGGGCGGTCGTAGCGCCGCTCCTCGGGGCGCATCGGGCGGTCGGGGTAGCGGCGGTCGTCCCGCCGGTCGTCCCGCCGCTCGCCGCCCTGGCGTCCGCCGCCGCCCGCACCGCCGCGGCCACCGCCGCTGCCGCCGCTGCGGAAGCCGCCACCGCTGCCGCCCCGGGACGCACCGCCGCCGCGCGCGCCGCCGTAGGAGGAGCCGCCCCCGCGACCGCTGCCGCCCCGGCCGCCCGCGCCGCTGTTCCTGCCGTTACCGCTACTACGCATCAAATGTCCGTACGTCGTCGTTCGTCGGGAAGTGCAAGTCGTGCCCGGCCGACCTCACTGCGCTTCCCGTGCGCTTGCGGCGGCCACCGCGTCCGCGATCGCCGTGCCTTCGAGGGACTCCGCTTCCACGTCGTCGACCTCGGGCAGGAAGGGCGCCAGTTCCGGAAGCTCGTCCAGGCCGCGCAGCCCCATCCGTTCCAGGAAGTAGCTCGTCGTCCGATACAGGATCGCACCTGTTTCGGGCTCGGTCCCGGTCTCTTCCACCAGGCCTCGCTGTACCAGGGTACGCATCACGCCGTCACAGTTCACACCGCGTACCGCGGAAACCCGGGATCGCGACACCGGCTGGCGGTAGGCGACCACCGCCAAAGTCTCCAGCGCGGCCTGCGTGAGCCGGGCCTGCTGGCCGTCCAGCACGAAGCGGTCGACCACCGGGGCGCAGGCGGCGCTGCTGTAGTAGCGCCAGCCGCCGGCGACCAGGCGCAGCTCGAAACCGCGGTCCTGGGCAGCGTACTCGGCGGCCAGCTCGCGCAGGGCGGCGGCCACCTCGGCGACCGGGTGCTGGACCGCCTCGGCCAGGCGGGCCTCGGTGATCGGCTCGTCGGCGACCATCAGCACCGCCTCCAGACCGGGGCGCAGCGCGACCTCGGGGGCCTCAGTGGCCTCAGTGGCCTCGGAGGCCTCAGGAGCCTCGGGGGCCGCGCCGGCCTCGGGGGCGCCCGGCTGCTCGGGGACGGCGGCCACGGGCTTTGCCTCGGCCGGGGCCCACACGTCCGGTACCGGCTCCGCCGGGGCCCGGAGAGCAGGTACCGGCTCCGCCGGGTAGGCAGGCTCCAGCCATTCGTCGTCGCGCGACTGACCGGGCAGGCCGAGGCTGCGCCGGGCCGGCCGGTCGCCGGGGACCCCGGGGGGTGGCACGGTGCTCACGGCTGCTCCTTCTCCTTCTCCGGCTCGCCGGCGGGCCGGTCGAACTCGTCGGTCACCTCGATCGCCGCCCGGTCCGCCTCGGCCACCCAATGGACCGTCAACGAGCCCAGCGGCTCGGCCTGGTCGAAGGCCAGCGCCCGTTCCCGGTAGAGCTCCAGCAGGGCCAGGAACCGGGCCACCACGACCAGCTCGCTGTCCGCGTCGGCCACCAGGTCGGCGAAGACCGCCGAGCCGTGGGCGGCCAGGTAGTCGGCGACCAGCTGGGCCTGCTCGCGCACGCTGACCGGCGGGGTGTGGATGTGGTCCACGTAGACAACCGGCTTGGGCTTGGGCGTCATCGCCCGGGCGGCCAGCTGGGCGAATCGTTCCAGCCCGACGTGGATCACCACCTCGGGCAGCAGCTCCGCGTGGTGCGGTTCCAGGCCGACGGTGCGCGGGCGGCGCCGCCCCTCCTCGGCCCAGCGCTGCTCGAAGACCGCCGCGACCCGCTTGTAGGCCCGGTACTGCAGCAGCCGGGCGAACAGCAGGTCGCGGGCCTCCAGCAGGGCCAGGTCCTCCTCGTCCTCGACCTCGGCGGCGGGCAGCAGCCGGGCCGCCTTCAGATCGAGCAGGGTGGCCGCCACCACCAGGAACTCGGTGACCTGGTCCAGGTCCCAGTCCGGCCCCATGGCGCGGATGTGCGCCAGGAACTCGTCGGTCACCTTGGAGAGCGCGAGCTCGGTGATGTCCAGCCGGTGCTTGGCGATCAGGCCGAGCAGCAGGTCGAACGGGCCCTCGAAGTTGGCCAGCCTGACGGTGAAGGACTGGTCGCGTGGGGCGCCGCGCGGCTGGTCCTGCTCAGGGGCGGTGTCGGGGGCGGTGGTGGTGGCCATGGCGGTCCATCTTCACACGCCAGGTGACCCCGCCCGGTTGTACGCGCGGGGCGGCCGCACGGCGGCACGCGCCCGGCCCGCGGACCGGCTCAGCGGCCCCGCAGCCGCCGCACCAGGATGCTCGCCTCGCCGCGCTGCTCCAGGTCGGCCAGCACGACGGCGATCGCCTCGCGCACCACCCGGCCGCGGTCCACCGCGAGCCCGTGCTCGCCGCGCAGCACCAGGCGGGCGTGCTCGAGGTCCATCAGCTCTTCGGCGGACACATAGACGGTGATCTTCTCGTCGTGCCGCTCACGGCCGCTGGGCCGCCGCGGTGCCCGGCCGCGCGGGCGGCGCCGCAGCGGGTCGGCCTGCTGGTCCTCGGGGCCGGCCGGGGCGGGGGCGGCCGCGGTGCCGCTCTGGGGGCGACGCGGGGCGCCGGGGCACTCTCGGCGCTCCGACCGGCGGGCACCCTCCCCCTGCCATCGGCGGGCCCGCCTGCGGGCGCGGCGCCGGTGCTGCCCGAGGGAGCGTCAGCGGAGGCGGCGTCAGGCTGCTGGGCACCGCTGCCGTCCGCCGGTTCGGCGTTCTGACGGCTGGCCAGGGAGGGCGACAGCGCCATCCCCCGGTGGTGCGGAACAGCTCGTCGGCCCCCGGGAGGCTCACTCGACGGGGCGGCACCGGTCGAGCACCTCCCTGGCGAGCTGGCGGTAGGCGGCGGCACCCACCGAGTTGGTGGCGTAGGTGGTGATCGGCTCACCGGCCACGGTGGTCTCCGGGAATCTGACGGTCCGTCCGATGACGGTGTGGAAGACGTGCTCGCCGAACGCCTCGACCACCCGGGCCAGCACCTCGCGGCTGTGCACGGTGCGCGAGTCGTACATGGTGGCGAGGATGCCGTCCAGGCGCAGCTCCGGGTTGAGCCGCTCGCAGACCTTCTCGATGGTCTCGGTCAGCAGGGCGACGCCGCGCAGCGCGAAGAACTCGCACTCCAGCGGCACGATGACGCTGTGCGCGGCGGTCAGCGCGTTGACCGTGAGCAGGCCGAGCGAGGGCTGGCAGTCGATGATGACGTAGTCGTAGTCCGGCAGCAGCGGCTTGAGCGCGCGGGCCAGTGCGGACTCCCGGGCCACCTCGCTGACCAGCTGCACCTCGGCGGCCGACAGGTCGATGTTGGAGGGCAGCAGGTCCATGCCGGGCACGGCGGTCTTCAGCAGCACCTCATCGGCCGTCAGGCCCCGCTCCATGAGCAGGTTGTAGACCGTGACGTCCAGCTCCATCGGGTTGACGCCCAGGCCCACCGAGAGGGCGCCCTGCGGGTCGAAGTCGACCAGCAGCACCCGGCGGCCGTACTCGGCCAGCGCGGCGCCCAGGTTGATGGTGGAGGTGGTCTTGCCGACGCCGCCCTTCTGGTTGCACATCGCGATGATCTTCGCGGGACCGTGCTCGGCGAGCGGGGCCGGGATCGGGAAGTACGGCTGCGGGCGACCGGTGGGACCGATCCGCTCGCGGCGCTGGCGGGCCGCGTCGGGGGCCAGGGTGGCGGCGTACTCGGGGTCGGGCTCGTACTCGGCGTCCGGGTCGTCGTAGGAGCCGTAGGCGGCGAACTCGGAGTAGCCCAGCTGCTGGGCCGACAGGTCCGCTTCGTAGACCGGGGTGCGGGCGGTGGCCTGGCGCGCCTCGAAGGTCCTCACCGCCACCGTGCCGATCTCCTCGGCCCCGACGGTGGAATATCCGGCCCCGGTGTCGTCGGTCGGCTGTCCGGTGATGTGCTCCGCCAGACCTGGCTGACCACCCCCGGGAGCAAATGTCGACTCATTCACAAGTCGTCTTACCTCCTTGGGCATCCAGGGCATTATGTCGATTCGTCAGCCTGACACCATGCCGACGGTTTGCGACTCTAGGCCGTTCCGGGCGTTCGCAGCAACACAATCCACGGTAGTAGGACCGATGTGTCGGCCATCCGACCGGGTTCTGTCAAGGGGTGGGTGATCCAGCCCACAGCTGATTGACGCATGGCGAAGCCCCCGACCGGCGACCGCCGGCCAGGGGCTCACGACATGCCTCCGCTGCGCCTGATCGAACGTCAGGCGAGCGCGTGGTGCGGCGTCAGGCGAGCACGCTCTCCAGGGAGACGGAGGGCAGGTTGAACGCCTCGGCGACCGCCGGGAAGGTGATCTGGCCCTCGTGCACGTTCAGGCCCTTGGCCAGCGCGGCGTCGCGGCGCAGCGCCTCCTTCCAACCGCGGTTGGCCAGCTCGACCACGTACGGCAGGGTGGCGTTGGTGAGTGCGTAGGTGGAGGTGTTCGGCACCGCACCCGGCATGTTGGCCACGCAGTAGAAGACCGAGTTGTGGACCTGGAAGGTCGGCTCGGCGTGGGTGGTCGGGTGCGAGTCCTCGAAGCAGCCGCCCTGGTCGATCGCGATGTCGACCAGCACCGAGCCCGGCTTCATCTTGGCGACCAGCTCGTTGGTGACCAGCTTGGGGGCCTTGGCGCCCGGGATCAGCACGGCGCCGATCACCAGGTCGGCCTCGACGACGGCCTTCTCCAGCTCGAACGAGTTGGACATGATGGCCTTGATCTTGGTACCGAAGATCTTGTCGGCCTCGCGCAGCTTGTTGATGTCGCGGTCCAGCAGGGTCACGTCGTAGCCCATGCCGATCGCGATGGTGGCCGCGTGCCAGCCGGAGACGCCGCCACCGATCACCACGGCCTTGGCCGGGTGGGTGCCGGGGACGCCGCCCGGCAGCACGCCGCGGCCGCCGGCCGGGCGCATCAGGTGGTAGGAGCCGACCTGCGGGGCCAGCCGGCCCGCGACCTCGGACATCGGGGCGAGCAGCGGCAGCGCGCCGTTGGCCAGCTGGACGGTCTCGTAGGCGATCGCGGTGGTGCCGGAGGCGACCAGCGCGTCGGTGCCGGCCCGGTCGGCGGCCAGGTGCAGGTAGGTGAAGAGGGTCTGGCCCTTGCGGAGGCGGTGGTACTCCTCGGCGATCGGCTCCTTGACCTTCAGCAGCAGGTCGGCGGTCGCCCACACCTCGTCGGCAGTGGGGAGGACGGTGGCACCGGCGGCCACGTACTCCTCGTTGGGGATGGAGGAGCCGACGCCGGCGCCGTCCTCGATGTAGACCTCGTGGCCATTGCGGACCAGCTCATGCACGCCGGCCGGCGTGATGGCCACGCGGTACTCGTGGTTCTTGACCTCGCGGGGATGCCGACCTTGGTCACGGTTAAACACGTCCCTCTTGCCATGGGGGTCCCTACCGGGGGAAGACCGGAGGGTGGGTGCGCGGAGGCATGCCTCCGGCATGGGCACGGCCAGGCCGGGACACGCTGCACTGCGCGACTAAGTCGAGTGTAATGAAGCCCAGCTGATCCGTCAGCCTTCCAAAGTGACTAAATCTCCTCGACCCATTGGCAGATTCGTAGGCTTGCTCTGGGAAGTTCCTGGCGAACGGCGATCTTCCAGGCAAATCTCCCAAACAGTGCACGGGTCACCGCAAGGACGCCGGGAAGATGCCCGCCGGTCAGCCGGAGTGCAGCTTCTCCAGGGTCGCCGCCACGGCCGTGACCCCCGGTCGTCGCCGAGGCGGCGCAGCAGCGCGAGCGCCGCCCGGTACTCGCGGACCGCCTCGTCGGTGCGGCGCTGGGCGGCGTGCGCCTCGGCGATCCGGACCAGCAGCCGGGCCTGGGCGGCGGGGTCGTCCAGGTGCTGGCGCAGCACGAGGGCCCGGCCGTAGGCGTCGGCGGCCCGGACCGCCTCACCGAGCGCGCGACGACACTCGCCCACGCCCTCCAGGGCCCGGGCGGCCGCCGCGTCGTCGCGCGGCTCCCGGGTGTGGGCGACGGCACGCTGGTAGAGCTCGGCGGCCGGCGCCCAGTGGCCGGCGGCGGCCCGCAGGTCGGCCAGGTTGAGCAGGGCGGCGGCGGCCCGGCGGGGTGCGGCCTGGCGTTCGGCCAGTTCCAGGACCAGTTGGTGCAGCCGGTAGGCGTCGGCAGGGCCCGGTCGGCCGGGGCCGGTGAGCGGGAGGGTGCGCAGTAGGGCGCCGACCAGGCGGGCCACCGAACCGTCCAGGTCGCCCTGAGCAAGCGCTTTTTCGGCGCTGCTGAGCAGGAGTTCGCGCTCGCCCGCCAGCCAGGCCCGGGCCTGCGCGGCGCCGCGCAGCCGCAGCGGACCGGGCAGCGGGTCGGGGGCCGGCACGGCCGGGTCCAGCAGCGCCCGCGCCGAGTCCACCAGCCGGATCAGCCGCTCCAGCAGCCGGGCCCGGGCCAGCTGCAGGGCGGCCGGGCGGTCGTGCTGCTCGCGCAGCGCGACCAGTTCGGCGTGGAACCGCCCGGGCACCCGGTAGCGGGCGGTGCCGTCGGCGGTCGGCTCGGCCGGGTCCAGCAGCTCCTGCTCGGCCAGCGCCTGCAGGGCCACCACCGCCTCGGGTGCCGGGCAGCCGGCCAGCGCGGAGGCGGTGCGCGGGTCGCCGAAGCCGCCCGGCGCCAGGGTGAGCATCCGCAGCAGGCGGGCCTGGGCGACGGGGAGGGCGCGGTAGCGCAGGTGCAGGGCGGCGACCAGGGGGTCCCCGGCTCCGGTTCCCCGCTCCTCGGCCACCGCGCGCAGGGCGGCGCCCGCCTCGGGGACGGCCACCTTGGGGTGCGCCCGCAACCAGCCGGCCAGCAGCCTCAGCGGTGCCGGCCGGCCCGCGCAGGCCTCGGCCAACTCGGCGGCGGCGACCGGGTCGCAGCTGATCCGGGTGCCGCCGACCAGTGCGGTGAGCAGGTCGACGGCGGCCGGCTCGTCGATGCCGCGCAGGATCACCGGGTCGACGGTGAACCGGTCGGCCAGCCCGGTCAGCGGACGGGCGGCCACCGCGAGCACCAGGCAGCGCGGCTCCTCGGGCAGCAGCGGGCGCAGCTGCCCGGCATCCGCGACGTCGTCCAGCAGCAGCAGGGTGTCCCGGCCGGTCAGCGCCTCGCGCAGGCGGGCGCAGGCCGGGTCCTCCTGCTCGGGGCCGGCAGCGGGAGCGCCTCCGTTTCCTCGCCGAGCTCGCTGAGCAAGCGCTTGGCCACCAGCCCGGGCGGATGCGGGGTGCCATCGGGATCGGAGAGCCGAAGGGCCAGCACCCGCCGCTCCCCGGCCGCGGTGGCGGCGAACCGCCGGGCCAGCGACGTCCGCCCCGACCCGGGCCGCCCGGCCACCAGCAGCACCCGGCACCCGCCCCCGCTCGCCGGGCCCCGCAGCCGCAGCGTGAGCGCCGCCAACTCCGCCGCCCGTCCGACGAACGGCTCGGGCACCCCGGGCGCGGGCGCCGCCGCCCGCTCGGAAGCGGGCCGCACACCCATCGTCGCCGTCTCCCTCGCCACCAGCGCCACTCCCGACCCAGTCGCCCAGCTTCCCGTCAGCGAAGCGTAGTTCGCCGACGCCCCGCTGCCGAGGGGCCAGCCATCCGGCCGAGCGCCGAATCACCCGGACAGTCGCGCCGGCGAGTGGACGCCGCCGCGGCCGCGCCGCTCCGCGGGCAACTCACCGGCCGACGGCCTCCCAGGTGTCGGGCTCGCCCGCGGCAGCAGCCACCTGATCGCCACCGCGGCCCGCTGACCCGCGTCAGCCCAGGGCCTTGGCCCTCCAGTAGCCGAACTGGCCGACCGGGTCGCCGTCCAGGGACCACGGCCAGGGCGTCACCGTGTCGCCGATCAGACGGAAGGCCTCAGTGCTCTCACGTACCCGGCCGGCTTGGACCAAGGCGAACACAAGCAGGTTGAGGTCGGCCAGGGCGGCCGCGTGCTGCAGCCGGCCGGGGTGCGGCCAGTCGGCCAGTGCGGTGCCCAAGGCGGTGGTGCCGCGGTTGTTCGACCACATGTTGCGGGCCAGCAGCGCCTCCACGCCGCCCTTGGCGGTGACCCGGGCGTGGTCCTCGACCAGCGCGGTCAGCTCGAGACCGGCCGCCGGTGCGGTCGCCGGCACCGCGGCCCGGACCGCGTGCACGAAGTCCGACTGGCTGCTGCGCGAGCCGCACTCCTCCGGCGAGAGGTAGTGCAGCATCTGCAGGTGGGCCTCCCGGTGCCAGGGGTCGCGGGAGGTCACCTCGTGCCACACCGGGAAGACTTCGCGCGTGTCGGCACGGGCCAGTCGCAGGATCCCGAGCAGCACCACCCAGGGAGTGGGGTCCTCCGGCGCGGCGTCCGCAGCGCGGTAGCAGTGGTCGGCGACGGCCTGCAGGTCGGCCATCTTCCCCTCGGCCCGGCCGCGGACCAACTCGACCCAGGCCTCGAAGATCAGCGCGTCGGCGCTGCGCGGGCGGCGCATCCGCCAGGAGCGGGCCAACGCCGAGGGCGCAGCCGCGTCGGCGAGCACGGCGAACCGGTGCGCACGGCGGTCCCAGTCGTCCCCGGCCTCCTTGAGCAGCCGTTCGACGTGGTCGACCAGGATCTCGTCCTGCCCGGGGAGACCGGGGGAATTCACCTGCCGCCGTACTCGACCGAGTTTGACGTCGTCGAGTTCCGGCAGCAGCCGCGGACCGGAAGCACGAAATCTTCGAAGGATCGACACGCGCCGCAGCCTAGGACCAGGAAAAGCTCTCAGACAGCCCTCGGAAGGGAATCGTTATTCGCTGCGGAACTACCGTCTCGTATGGTGAGCTGCGGGTTACTCCGGAGCACCGGGAGCGGCCCGGTGGTCCGCGTTCAGGCTCACCCCGCCGTGAACGGCCGGGCCGGCCACGGTGCGTCGGCCGGGCGCAGGGCGCCCAGGCCGCCGCCGCTCAGCGCCGTCTGCAGGGCGAGGGTGCCGGTGACCAGGGTGGGGTTGTGGAGTTCGCCGGCCAGCACCAGGCTCACCAACTCGGTCAGCGGCACCCGGGCGGTCTCGATCTCCAGCTCCTCACCGTGGGCGTCGAACTTCTCGCCCTCGGCCTCGGACAGCCCGGTGGCCAGGAAGATCCGCAGCGCCTCGTCGCTGCCGCCCGGCGAGGTGTAGATGTCGACGAGCACCCGCCAGTCGCCCGCCTTGCAGTACGCCTCCTCGAACAGCTCGCGCTGGGCGGCGTGCAGCGGGTTCTCCCCCGGCACGTCGAGCAGCCCGGCGGGCAGCTCCCAGAGCCGCTGGCGCACCGGGTGCCGGTACTGCCGCACCAGCAGCACCCGCTGCTGCTCGTCCAGGGCCAGCACGGCGACCGAGCCGGGGTGGGTCTGGTAGTCCCGGCGGGCGTAGGAGCCGTCGGGCATCCGCACCTCGTCGCTGCGCACCCCGGTGATCTTCCCCTGGAACGGCTGCGCACTGGACCGGACCGCGAATTCCTCCGCCATGTCCTTGATCATGCCGACACTCCCCTTCTCGTCAGTACGACATAATCTAACGCCGAACGGCGGCTCCCCGGCCAACCGGGAAACCGCCGTCCGATGAACCGACGCTCCTACTACTCGTCGGTCTTGATCTTGATGGCCGCGGCCACCAGACCCGCGAAGAGCGGGTGCGGGCGGGTCGGGCGGGACTTCAGCTCCGGGTGCGCCTGGGTGGCGACCAGGTAGGGGTGCACCTCGCGCGGGTACTCGACGTACTCCACCAGGTCACCCTTCGGCGACAGGCCCGAGAACTGCAGACCGGTCTTCTCCAGGTCGGCCCGGTAGGCGTTGTTGACCTCGTAGCGGTGGCGGTGCCGCTCGTCGACGTACTGCTCGCCGCCGTAGACCTCGCGGACGATCGAGCCCTCGGCCAGCTTGGCCGGGTAGAGGCCCAGGCGCATGGTGCCGCCCAGGTCGCCCTTGCCGTCGACGATCGCCAGCTGCTCGGCCATGGTCGAGATCACCGGGTGCTTGGCGGCCGGGTCGAACTCGGTGGAGTTGGCCTCCGGCAGCCCGGCCAGGTTGCGGGCCGCCTCGATGACCACGCACTGCAGACCCAGGCAGAGGCCGAGCAGCGGGATCTTGTTCTCGCGGGCGTAGGTGATCGCGCCGACCTTGCCGTTCACACCGCGGTCACCGAAGCCGCCCGGGATGCAGATCGCGTCCACGTCGCCGAGCTGCTCGCGGGCGCCCTCGGGGGTCTCGCACTCGTCCGAGGTGACCCACTTGATCTCGACCCGGGCGTTGTTGGCGAAGCCGCCGGCCCGCAGCGCCTCGGTCACCGAGAGGTAGGCGTCCGGCAGGTCGATGTACTTGCCGACCAGCGCCACCTTGACGATGTGCTGGGGCTCGTGGACCCGGCGCAGCAGGTCGTCCCAGGTGGTCCAGTCCACATCGCGGAACGGCAGGTCGAGCCGGCGCACCACGTAGGCGTCCAGGCCCTCGCCGTGCAGGACCTTGGGGATGTCGTAGATCGACTTGGCGTCGATGGCCGCGACCACGGCCTCCTCGTCCACGTCGCACATCAGCGAGATCTTGCGCTTGATCGCCTGCGGCACCTCGCGGTCGGCGCGCAGCACGATGGCGTCCGGCTGGATGCCGATGTTGCGCAGCGCGGCCACCGAGTGCTGGGTGGGCTTGGTCTTCAGCTCGCCGGACGGGCCGATGTAGGGCAGCAGCGAGACGTGCACGAAGAAGACGTTGTCCCGGCCGACCTCGTGGCGCACCTGGCGCACGGCCTCCAGGAACGGCAGCGACTCGATGTCGCCGACGGTGCCGCCGACCTCGGTGATCACCACGTCGACGTCCTCGGTCGCCATCCGGCGGATCCGGGACTTGATCTCGTTGGTGATGTGGGGGATCACCTGCACGGTGTCGCCCAGGTACTCGCCGCGCCGCTCCTTGGCGATCACGGTGGAGTAGACCTGGCCGGTGGTCACGTTGGCCGAGCCGTGCAGGTTGGTGTCGAGGAACCGCTCGTAGTGGCCGATGTCCAGGTCGGTCTCGGCGCCGTCGTCGGTGACGAACACCTCGCCGTGCTGGAACGGGTTCATGGTGCCCGGGTCCACGTTCAGGTACGGGTCGAGCTTCTGCATCGTCACCCGCAGGCCGCGGGCCTTGAGCAGGGCACCGAGGCTGGAGGCGGTGAGCCCCTTGCCGAGCGAGGAGGCGACACCCCCGGTGACGAAGAGGTGCTTGGTCGTCACGGCGCGGCCGCTGGCCGTCTTGCCGGAATGGGGCTGTGCCAAGAGGGGGCTCCCGTGGGTCGCATGTCGAAGCTGACGCTGGTGGAGACGGACGCCTTGGACTGATCCTCCGGGTGAATCCGGGGTCGTCAGTCAGCGGGTCCGGGGCGGTTGATCCCACCAGTCCACGGGGTACCAGGGTATCAGCGCGGTGGACGTCGCGCGGTCGCACGCCTCTGCGCTGGTCCGCCCGGGTGATCCCCGGCCGCCGCGGGAGCCAGTCGGGTCACTGCGCGGTGGCCCGGAATGATCACCGCCGGATGCCCCGTTCAACCGCCACTCTCACCCGACCGGGCTACTTTCGCCGACTCGTCCTGTGCAGACGGCTGTACCTGATCGTTTCCGGGTGCTGAGGCCCGTTCCGCCGTCGTATCCTGCACGGACGCATCGCCGACAGCAGAGCACGCCGAGGACGAGGGCCTGGACGAGGCCTTCCGTTCCCGCTGCGCGACCGGACTCCCTTGCTCCACCCGTTCCCCAGCAGCGCCCAGGCCCCGGAGCCCGATCGGCTCCGAGCGGCCCGCCCCCGCCGAGCCGCCACCAGCGGACAGGAGGGGGCGCCCGCCCGGGCCGCGCCCTCCCGGCGCCGCAGGAGCCGCTCTCGCCCCGGTCGGCGACCGCCGAGCACTACCGCGAACTGGAGATTCACGTGGCCGGCCGTATCGAGGACTACGCACTTATCGGGGACATGCAGACCGCCGCCCTGGTCAGCAGAGACGGCGCCGTGGACTGGCTCTGCCTCCCGCGGTTCGACTCCCCCGCCGTCTTCGCCGGTCTACTGGGCACCGATGAACACGGGTTCTGGCGGATCGGCCCCGCGGAGGCCGCGCCGGCCGCCCCGGTGACCAACAGCGCCCCGGCGCCGCGCGCGCCGTTCACCGATTCGAGTGAGCTGCGGACGGTCCCGAGCAGCGCCGCGGCCCCCGCGGTGCCCGCCGACCGCCGCCGCTACCGGGGCGACTCGCTGATCCTGGAGCAGGAGTGGGACACGCCGAAGGGCAGTGTCCGGGTGATCGACTTCATGCCACCGCGCCACCTGGCGGACCAAAAGCCGGTGCCGCAGATGATCCGCGTGGTGGAGGGGCTCAGCGGCACGGTGCGGATGCGCTCCGCGCTGCGGATGCGGTTCAGCTACGGCAAGGTCGTGCCCTGGGTCCACCGGGTCGAGCAGCCCGGCGGCGCGCACCGCACGGTCGCCGTGGCCGGCCCGGACTCGGTCTGGCTGGACGGCGCGTCCGAGACCTACGGGCGCAACCTGACCACCTACGCCGACTTCACCGTCACCGCCGGCGAGCGGATCACCTTCGCGCTCACCTGGCAGGCCTCCCACCTGCCGCCGCCGGAGGTCCCCGACGCCGAGGCCTCGCTGGCGCTCACCGAGGAGTTCTGGTCCGACTGGGTCTCCCAGTGCACCTACCAGGGCCCCTACCGGGACGCCGTGGTCCGCTCGCTGATCACCCTGAAGGGGCTCACCTACGGCCCCACCGGCGGCATCGTGGCGGCCCCCACCACCTCGCTGCCCGAAGACATCGGCGGCGAGCGGAACTGGGACTACCGCTACACCTGGCTGCGGGACGCGGCGATCACCCTCTCCTCGCTGCTGCGCACCGGCTACCGCGACGAGGCCAGGGCCTGGCGCGAGTGGCTGCTGCGCGCGGTCGCCGGCGACCCCGAGAACCTGCAGATCATGTACTCGATCACCGGCGAGCGGGAGCTCACCGAGACCCACCTCGACTGGCTGCCGGGCTACGAGAACTCGGCCCCGGTCCGGGTCGGCAACGGCGCCGCCGGCCAGCTCCAGCTGGACGTCTACGGCGAGGTGGTGGAGGCCCTCTACCTGGGCCAGATGATCGGCCTGTCCCGCAGCGACCACGCCCACCTGCTGCAACTGCGCCTGATCAGCTACCTGGAGGAGCACTGGAAGGCCCCGGACGAGGGGATCTGGGAGGTCCGCGGGCCGCGCCGGCACTTCGTCCACTCCAAGGTGATGGCCTGGGTGGCGGTGGACCGCACCATCAAGCTGATCGAGCAGAGCGAGGCCGATGGCCCGCTGGAGCGCTGGCGGGCGCTGCGCGACGAGATCCACGCGGACGTCTGCGAGAAGGGCTACGACCCGGAGCGCAACACCTTCACCCAGTACTACGGCGGCACCGAGCTGGACGCCTCGCTGCTGCTCATCCCGCAGGTCGGGTTCCTGCCGCCGGACGACAAGCGGGTGATCGGCACCATCGAGGCGATCCAGCGCGAACTGTCCACCCCGGACGGCTTCGTGCTGCGCTACCCCACCCATGACGAGACGGGCGCCAACGTCGACGGGCTGTCGGGGCACGAGGGCGCGTTCCTGGCCTGCTCGTTCTGGCTGGCCGACGACCTGGCGATGATCGGGCGGGTCGGCGAGGCCCGGGAGCTGTTCGACAAGCTGCTGGCGCTGCGCAACGACCTCGGGCTGCTCGCCGAGGAGTGGGACCCGGTGTCCAAGCGCCAGGTGGGGAACTTCCCGCAGGCGTTCAGCCATGTGCCGCTGATCGACACGGCGCTGCGGCTGACCGCGTGCGGCGCCGCCTACCTGGCCCCGCAGACCCAGCCCGCCGGCCGGCCGGTGAGCCAGCCGGTCTGAGCGCCGTCGAGGTCCCGGCTCGCGACCGCCGGCCGGGACCGTCAGCCGCGCTGCACCAGCTCGTCGTAGGTGCTGAGCACCTGCGCCACGGTGGCGGCCTCGTCGGGCCAGGTCGCGGCCTGCGCCGGCCCGGCGGCGGCCAGCGCCGCGCGGCGGTCCGGGTCGGCGAGCAGCTCCCGGACGGCGGTGCCGAGCGCGGCCGGGTCGCCGCCGGGCACCAGCACCGCCGCGTCCCCCACCAGCTCCGGGATCCCGCCGACCGCGGTGGCCACCAGCGGCACCCCGGCGCGCAGCGCCTCCTGGGCGACCGCCGAACGGGCCTCCCAACGGCTGCTGATCACCACGGCGTCGGCTGCCGTCAGCAGCTCCGGCACATCGGTGCGGTGGCCGAGCAGCCGCACCGGCAACTGCTCGGCGGCGATCCGCTCGCGCAGTTCCAGGGCCTGCGGCCCGTCCCCGGCGAGCAGCACCAGCGGGGTCGGCCCGGCGCCGCCGACCAGCCCGCGGGAGGCCTCCAGCAGCTGGCCGAACCCCTTGTGCGGCACCAGCCGACCGATCGCCAGCACCAGCGGCCGGTCCGGCTCGTTCGGGCCGAGCAGCATCGCCCGGGCCGCCGCGCGGTCCAAGGTGCCGGGCGCCAGCGGCGGTGCGGCCACCGGGCCGAGCCGGGCGTCGGTGGCGCCCAGCTCGCGGGCCCGGGCCACCAGGTCGGAGGAGGCGCCCAGCACCAGGTCGGCGGCCCGCGCCACCCGGCGCTCCATCAGCCGCTGCAGGCGCCGCTCCAGGCCGGTGGCGAGCAGCGCGTGATGCGACGTCACCACCAGCGGGGTCTCCGGACGCAGCCCGGGCAGCCGGCCGGCGGTGCGCAGCGCCAGGTCGGAGAGCAGCCCGGCGCGCAGCCCGTGGGCGTGCACCAGGTCGGCGCTGGTGAAGGCGCGGCGCAGCTCGCCGATCGCGGTGGCGTCGCTGCGCCAGTCGGAGGTCGCGGTGATCTCCACCGGCTGGAAGACCGCGCCGGTGCGGGAGAACGCGAACAGCGCGTCGGAGTCCGCCGGGGCGCACAGCGTCACCTTCACCCCGTGCGCCACCAGCCCCTGGGCCAGTGACCGCACATGGGCGCCGATCCCGCCGCTGCCGGCGGACAGCACCAGCACCACATGCAGCTGGCCGCTGGAAGGGCCGGCCGCGCTGCCCCGGGCGGAGGAATGCTCCACGTCGTCTCGCTCCGACTCGCTAGGGAACTCGCCACTGGAGTGGCCCACTACTGGGGAGAACGATAAACGGTTGTTAACCCTCCCTGGGCGAACGCGCGGTGGCGAGCAACTCCTCGGCATGCGCACGACCCAGCTCGGAATCCTCCAGGCCGGCCAGCATCCGGGAGAGTTCGCGCACCCGCTCCTCGTCGGTCAGGGTCTTGACGCCGCTTCGGGTGACGGTGCCGTCGTTGGTCTTCTCCACCACCAGGTGCCGGTCGGCGAAAGCCGCCACCTGCGGCAGGTGGGTGACCACCACGACCTGGGCGCTGCGGGCCAGCTTGGCCAGGCGGCGGCCGATCTCCACCGCGGCCTTGCCGCCGACGCCCTGGTCGACCTCGTCGAAGAGATAGGTCGGCACCGGGTCGGCACCAGCGAAGACCACCTCGACGGCGAGCATCACCCGGGACAGCTCACCGCCGGACGCGCCCTTGGCGATCGGGCGCGGCGACGCGCCCGGGTGCGGGGCCAGCAGCACCTCGACCTCGTCCACGCCGTGCGGGCCGTAGGCGACGGCGCGGCCGTCAAGCTCCAGACCGTCCGGGTCGTCCAATCGAGTGAGGTCGAAGGTCACCCGGGCGTGCGGCATGGCGAGCTCGGTCAGCTCGGCGGAGACCGCGTCCGCGAACCGGCCGGCCGCGCCCTGGCGGGCCGCGGAGACCTCGGCGGCCAGGGCGGCCAATTCGGTGCGCAGCAGGGTCTGCTCGGCCTGGAGCTCCTCGATCCGGTCGTCGTCGCCGTCGAGTTCGGCCAGCCGCAGCGCGCCCTGCTCGGCCCAGGCGACCACCTCGGCGGTCCCTCCCTCGGGCGAACCGTACTTGCGGATCAGCTGGGCGAGCACCGCCCGGCGCTCCTCGACGGCGGCCAGCCGGGCCGGGTCGGCGTCCAGGTCGTCCGCGTAGATCGCGAGGTCGCCGGCCACGTCGGCGAACAGGTAGCCGACCTCGGCCAGCCGGTCGGCCAGGGCGGCGAGGCGCTCGTCGTGCCCGCGCACCGCGTCCAGCGCGCGGCGGGCCTGGCCGAGCAGGGTGCCGGCGTCCACCAGGTCGGGGTCGGCCGGGTTGCCGGCCAGCGCGGCGTGCGCCAGCTCGGCGGCCGAGGAGAGCGCGTCGGCGTGGCCGAGCCGCTCGGCCTCGGCCGCCAGCTCGACCTCCTCGCCGGCCACCGGCTCGGCGGCGGCGATCTCCTCCAGGCCGAACCGCAGCAGATCGGCCTCCTGGACCCGCTCCCGGGCCTGGGTGGTCAGCTCGGCCAGGGTCTCGGTGACCTCGCGCAGCCGCCGGTAGCCGGTCCGGTAGCGGGCCAGCGGCTCGGCCAGCGCCTGACCGGCGTAGCGGTCCAGGGCGCCGCGCTGGCGGGCCGGGCGGAGCAGCCGCTGCTGGTCGCTCTGGCCGTGCACCGCGATCAGCTCCTCGCCGAGCTCGGCGAGCAGGCCGACCGGCACCGAGCGGCCGCCGACGTGCGCCCGGGAGCGGCCCTCGGCGGAGACGGTGCGGCTGATCAGCAGGGCGCCGTCGTCCAGCTCGGCGCCGGCGTCCAGCGCCCGGGCGGCGGCCGGGGAGCCGGCGGGCAGGTCGAGCCGGCCCTCCACCACGGCGCGCTCGGCGCCGCCGCGGACCAGGGCCGGGTCGGCACGGCCGCCCAGCAGCAGGCCGAGGCTGGTCACCACCATGGTCTTGCCCGCGCCGGTCTCACCGGTCACGACGGTCAAGCCGGGGGCCAGCTCCACCACCGCGTCGTCGATGACGCCCAGATCCCGTATCCGCATCTCGTCCAACACGGAGACGACCTTACGAGACCTCGCCCCCGGAGCGCGACGAAGGACGACCTACGGCCGTGAAGTTCATTCGTTCCGGGCGCTCGGCATCGGTGCGGGTGCTCGAAGGTGTGAACACCGCGAGGAAGTACTGTGTCAGCGGCCCGATCGCGAGCGCGTAGGCGATCGTCCCCACCCCGGCGTCACCGCCCAGCAGCACCCCGGTGAGCAGCACGGTCAGCTCGACCCCGGTGCGCAGCAGGCGCAGCGAGCGCCCGGTGCGCCGGTGCAGGCCCGTCATCAGCCCGTCGCGCGGGCCGGGGCCGAGCCGGGCGCCGATGTACATCCCGCCGGCCAGGCCGTTCAGCACGATGCCGCCGACCAGCAGTGCGAACCGGGACGGCAGGTCGTGCGGGGCGGGCAGCACCGCGTCGGTGGCGTCCATCGCCACCCCGAGCACCAGCACGTTGGCGACCGTGCCGACGCCAGGGCGCTGGCGCAGCGGTATCCAGAGCAGCAGCACCACGACACCCACCAGCAGCACCACGGTGCCGATGGACAGCCCCAGGTGGGCGGCCGCGCCCTGGTGGAAGACGCCCCACGGGGACTGGCCCAGTGAGGAACGGAACGCCATCGCCATGCTGACCCCGTAGAGCACCAGCCCGGCCATCAGTTGGGTCAGCCGCCGACCGAGGCCGGCGGTGTCACGGGGCAGCACGAGGATCGCCATCTCAACTCCTTGGATCTAGCCGTGGTACAGGCCGCTCTGCCATGATGAGAAGTCCACCTGGGCTTACGACAGAGCCAATTCGAGCGAAGTGGACTGCTCGGCATGAGTGAATGGCCTCGGCATGACTGAATGGCACAGCACCGTCACCCCGCCCGCGCTCGCCCGCCTGCTGCGCACCGCCCAGGCGCCGGCCGGTCCGGGCCACCCCGTCTACCGGGCGCTGGCCCGCCAGGTGCAGCTGCTGCTCACCGACGGCCGGCTGCCGGTCGGCACCCGGATGCCCGCCGAACGCGAACTCGCCGCCGCCCTCGCGGTCAGCCGCACCACCATCGCCGCCGCCTACGACGCCCTGCGCGAGACCGGCTACCTGCACAGCCGGCGCGGCTCCGGCAGCTGGACGGCGCTCCCCGAGGGCAGCCGCCCACCGGTGGACGCGCTCTTCCCGGTGCCGCCCGAGGGCGCGGGCCAGGTGATCGACCTCGGCGCCGCCACCCCGCCGGCCCCGCAGCCGCTGTTCACCGAGGCCACCGCCCGAGCCGTCGAGCAGCTCCCCGCCTACGCCCAGGGCCACGGCCACTACCCCACCGGGATCCCGGCGCTGCGCGAGGCGGTGGCCGACCGGTTCACCCAGCGCGGCCTGCCCACCACCCCCGACCAGATCCTCATCACCAGCGGCGCGATGAGCGCCCTGGTGCTGGTCTTCGGCGCCCTGCTGCGCCCCGGCGAACGGGTCGCGGTGGAGACCCCCAGCTACGCCCATGTGCTGCAGGCGCTGCGCAACACCGGCGCCCGGCTGGTTCCCGTGCCGCAGCGGCGCGACGACCCGTGCGGCATGCCGCGCTGGGACCTCACCGAATGGCGCCAGGTGATGCGCGGGGCCGCTCCGCGGCTCGCCTATGTGATCCCCGACTTCCACAACCCGACCGGCGCCCTGATCGACGAGCAGCAGCGCCGCGACCTGCTCGCCGCCGCCCGATCCGCCGGCACCCTGGTGGTGGTCGACGAGACCATGGCCGAACTCGCCTGGCGGGACCCGGCGCTGCAACTACCGCGCCCGACGGCCGGGCTGGACCGGGCGGCCCAGCTGATCACCGTCGGCTCGGCGAGCAAGCTGGCCTGGGGCGGGCTGCGGGTCGGCTGGGTCCGGGCGGCGCCCGCGCTGATCCGCCAACTCGCCGCCGAGCGGCTGCACCACGACCACGGCACCGCCGTGCTGGAGCAGTTGATCTGCGCCCACCTGCTCGGCGAACGGCTGCCCGCGCTGCGCGAGCTGCGCCTCGGCCAGCTGCGGGCCGGTGCCGAGGCGCTGCTGCCGGCGCTGCGCGAGCGGCTGCCGCAGTGGCGGTTCGCCGAGCCGGCCGGCGGGATCACGCTCTGGGTCGACACCGGCGGGCTGTCCGGCACCGCCATCGCCAGGGCCGGCGAGCGCACCGGGGTACGGGTCGCGCCCGGGGCGCTGTTCGGGCTGGACGGCGCCTTCGAGGGCTTCGTCCGGCTGCCGCTGACCGTGCCGCCGGCCGCCGCGGCCCAGACCGTCGAACGGCTCGCCGCCACCGCCGAACTGGCCGCCCGGGAGGACGGCCGCGGCTGGGCCGGCACCCTCGGCACGGCCGCCGCGCTGGCAGTCTGAGGCAGCCCGGGGCCGGTACGTGAGCCAGCCCGACGGGTGGTGCTGGCGCGTGGGGCAGCCCGACGGGCGCCAACCCGGCAATGGCTGCCCGACCGACTGCCGGGTGCGTCAGTGGCCGCCCGAGCGCCCCCGCCAACCGGTCACCGGCAGCGCGAACTTGGCCACCAACCGGTCGGTGAACGGCGCCCGGTGCAGCCGGGCCAGCCGCACCGGCACCTGCCCGCGCCGGACCTCCACCCGGGCCCCGGCGGGCAGTTCGAAGGAGCGCCGCCCGTCGCACCAGAGCACCCCGTGCGGGGTCTTCGGCTGCACCTCGACCGCCAGCACCGACCTCGGCGAGGTGACCAGCGGGCGGGCGAACAACGCGTGCGCGCTGATCGGCACCATCAGCAGCGCCTCCACCTCGGGCCAGACCACCGGGCCGCCGCCGGAGAAGGCGTAGGCGGTGGAGCCGGTGGGAGTGGACAGCACCACGCCGTCGCAGCCGAAGTTGGAGACCGGGCGGCCGTCCACCTCGGTGACCACCTCCAGCATCCGCTCCCGGGACGCCTTCTCCACCGAGGCCTCGTTGAGCGCCCAATCCTGGTGCATCACATCGCCGTTGGTCCGCACCAGGACGTCCAGCGTCATCCGCTCCTCGACCTCGTAGGTGCGGTCCACCACCCGCTCGACCACCACGGCCAGGTCGTCGCGCTCCGCCTCGGCCAGGAAGCCCACCCGGCCCAGGTTCATCCCGAGCATCGGCAGCCCGGAGTCCCGGGCCAGCTCGGCACCGCGCAGCAGGGTGCCGTCCCCGCCGGCCACCAGGATCAACTCGCAGCCGTCCGCCGCGCCATGGCCGGCCGGCACCGTCTGCACGCCCTCGGGCAGATCGAGGTCGACCGCCTCGGCCTCCAGCAACCTGATCTTCAGGCCTGCCTTCAGCAGACCCTGGACCAGCTGCTCGACGCTGCGCAGTGCCGTCTCCCGGCCGGTGTGCGCGATCAGGAAGACCGTACGTTCCTCGCTCAAGTGCCCTCTCCCTACGTCCACCCGATCTCCCGTAGCCCTGCGGCAGCCTATCCAGGGCCCTCCCGCTAGCGGGGACCCTCGGCCACCGCCCGGTCCGCCTCGGCCGGATCGAGCTGCGCGGCATCACGGCGCATCCACAGGAAGTACTCGACATTACCCGACGGACCCGGCAGCGGGCTGGCCGTTACCGCACGAACTCCCCAGCCCAACTCCCAGGCCTGACCGGCGACCTGACGGACCATCTCAGCGCGCAGCTGCGGGCTGCGGACCACGCCGCCGCTACCCAGGCGCTCCTTGCCGATCTCGAACTGCGGCTTCACCATCAGCACCAGGTCGGCGTCCGGGGCCGCGCAGCCCGACAGCGCGGGCAGCACCAGGCCCAGCGAGATGAACGACAGGTCGCCGACCACCAGGTCGACCGGCTCGCCGCCGATCAGCTCCGGAGTCAGCTCCCGCACATTGGTGCGGTCCATCACGACCACCCGGTCATCGCTCTGCAGCGACCAGGCGAGCTGGCCGTAGCCGACGTCGACCGCCAGCACCCGGGCCGCCCCGGCGCGCAGCAAAACATCGGTGAAGCCGCCGGTGGAGGCGCCCGCGTCCAGCGCCCGGCGGCCCTCGACCACCAGGCCCTGCGGGATGAACGCCGTGAACGCGCCGGCCAGCTTGTGGCCGCCCCGGGAGACGTAGTCCGGGTCGTTCTCGTCCTTGGCGACGACCACGGCGGCGGCGGTCTCCACCTGGGTGGCCGACTTGGTCGCCACCGTGCCGCCGACCGTCACCCGGCCGGCGGCGATCAGCTCGCTGGCGTGCTCACGCGAACGGGCCAGATTGCGGCGGACCAGTTCGGCGTCGAGTCGGCGTCGTGCCACTGCCACGGGTGGTTCAGCTCCTAGCGTGTTCGTCCAGCGAGGTGAGGATCGTGTTGAGCCTCTGCTGGACATTTTCGTACACGGCGGGGTGCTCCACCGTCGGCACCCCGTCCAGCCGGGACAGGCCGGCCAGCTCGGCGTCCACCTCGTCGTGGCCGGTGGGGAGCAGCTCGACGCCGAGCGGCTGCGGCTCGGGGGTGTGGAACAGGGGCTCGGCGGGCTCCGCGGGCTCGGCGGAGGTGGTGGCGGGCTGCTGGTCAGACATCGGTCTCCCCGGCCTCCGGGCGCTTCGGGGCGGCCTTCCTGGGCGCGCTCTTCCTGGTCGGGGCCTTCTTCGCGGCGGTCTTCTCGGCGGCGGTGCTCTTGGCGGCGGCCGTCTTCTTGGCGGTCGCGGTGGTCTGCTCGGTCGCCGTCTTCTTGGCCGCGGTCTTCTTGGCTGCGGTCTTCTTCGCCGCGGTCTTCTTGGCGGTCGCGGTGGTCTTCTTCGCGGCGGTCTTCTTGGCCGTGGCCTTCTGCGCGGTCGCGGTGGCCTTCTTCGCCGTGGTCGCCTTCTTGGCCACCGTCTTCTCAGCCGCGGCCTGCTTCGCCGCCGCCTTCTTCGCCGGTGCCGTCCGCTCGGGCGTCTCGGTTGCCTCCGCCGCCCCGGCCTCCGCCGCCTCGGCGACCGGCGTCACCGGCGTGACCGGCGCCCCCTGGGCGTGCAGCGGCTCCGGGTCCCGCTCGACGCCGCCGGCCTCCCGTTCCTGCTCCGGCGCCCAGTCGTCCGCGAACAGCCCGTCCGCCCGTCCCGCACCGCCGGCCGTCCCCCACGCCGGCGACGAGGCGGCCGGCGGCTCGCCGCCGTCCTCCAGGCCGCGCAGCTTGCCCTCCAGGTACTCCAGGACCACGCCGACCTTCACCACCTGGTCCCCGAGCCGGCCGACCCGTTCCACGGCCTTCTCGGCCTCCGTCCGGGCGACGCCGATCGCCAGGTCGATGCCGCCTCGGGAGACCGTGACCACCTCGTGGGCCAGCGTGGTCACCGTCCGCTCGGCGGCCACCACGTCGACGCCGGCTCGATCCAGCAGCTCGGCGGCCGTCCCCACCACCCGCTTGCCGGCCTCCTCCGCCAGACCGGCGGCCAACTCCACGTACTGCCGAAGCCCCTGCCGCATCTCCTGCTGCCTCCTCCGCACCGTCGTCGGTCCTGACGCTACCGCCTGATCCCGGTGCCGCGCGGCAGCAAGCGGCGGCCGACGCCGGGTACCGTGGCCGAACAGCCGCCACCGGACCCCTGCGAGGAGCGCGAGACCATGGCCGACGTCGAGGAGTGCCGCGTGGCGCTGGAGCAGTTCAGCCGCAACCTGGCCACCGCCGACGGCAAGGTGCGCAGCGCCGCGGCCGTGGACCGCTCGCTCAGCTGCCGGCTCACCGACCTGGAGCTGACCTTCACCGGCATCCTGCGGGACGGCCGGATCCAGGACGTCACCCAGGCCCTTGGCACGCCCGACCGCCCGGCGGCGATCCGGCTCACCATGACCAGCGACGACCTGGTCGCCCTGGTCAACGGGCAGCTGAACTTCGCCAAGGCCTGGGCGTCCGGCCGGGTCAAGCTGGAGGCCGGCCTGCGCGACCTGCTGAGGCTGCGCACCCTGCTCTGAGCCGCTGGGCCCGACAACTCAGCGGCTCAGCGACTCAGCGCAGCAGGCCCGCTCAGAAACCCAGCTCAGCCAGCGCCTTTCGCCCGTCCACCGGCTCCCCGTCGCGGTCCAGCGCCGCCCAGGCCGCCGCGCAGAGCGCCCGCAGGCCGTCGAACCGGTCGCCCGCGCTGCTCGCGCCGTCGAGCCGCAGCTCACCGTCCAGCACGCCGGCCCGGACGCCCCGGCAGGCGAAGCCACCGTCCGGCAGCGCCGTCACCTCGGGGTGCGGCTCCAGCAGGCCGCGCAGGTCGGCGGCCAGGTAGGTGGGCCGGTGCGGCAGCGGCGCGGTGAGCAGCTGGGCCGGGGTGGTCACCCCGGTGAAGACCAGCAGGCTGTCCACCCCGCCGTTGTGGGCGCCCTCGATGTCGGTGTCCAGCCGGTCGCCGACCACCAGCGGCCGCTTGGCGCCGGTGCGCAGCACCGTCTCCCGGTGCATCGGCGGCAGCGGCTTGCCCGCCACCTCCGGCTCCACCCCGGTGGCGACCCGGACCGCCGCCACCAGCGTGCCGTTCCCCGGCGCGATGCCGCGCGCGGTCGGGACCGTCATGTCCAGGTTGGACGCCACCCAGGGCAGCCCGGCGGCCACCGCGTAGGAGGCCTCCGCCAGCCGCGCCCAGCCCACCGACGGGTCGAAGCCCTGCACCACCGCCGCCGGGCCGTCGGCCAGCGACTCGACGGCCACCAGACCGCGCTCGGCCAGCGCCTCGACCAGCCCGGCACCGCCGATCACCAGCACCTTCGACCCGGCCGGCACCTTCTCGGCGACCAGCCGGGCGGCGGCCTGCGCCGAGTTGATCACGTCGGCGGGCTCGGCCGGCACCCCGAGGGAGGTCAGGTGCTCCGCCACCACCCGCGGCGGGCGCGATGCGTTGTTGGTCACATAGGCGAGCCGCATGCCGCCGGACCGGGCCGCGTCCAGCGCCTCCACCGCGTGGTCGATCGCGGCCGCCCCGGCGTAGACCACGCCGTCCAGGTCGAGCAGCGCGGTGTCGTACGCCATGGCCAGCGGCTGATCGCTGTGACCGGGTATCTGGGCGGTCGTCATGCCTGTTCATCCTCGTCGGTCGACTTCGGCTGGTCTGGCTGGTTTGGCTGGTCTGGCTGGGGCGGGACGTAGCCGGGGGCACCGGGCTGCAGCGGCCCGAAGGCGCCGGCCCGGGCCGCCAGGGTCGCCCGGGAGTGCCGCAGCGCCTTGCGGTAGTGCTCGTCCTGCGGCCGCATCGCCACCGCCAGCGCCAGGTGCTCCACGGAGGTCTCGAAGTCGCCGAGCCGGGCGGCCGCGATGCCCCAGCCGAACTGAGCGTAGTCGTCCGACGGATCGGCCTGCGCCACCGCCCGGAAGTTGTCCGCCGCCTCGGCGTACCGGCCGCCGTCGAACTGGGCTCTGGCCAGCGTCTCCCGGATGCTCTTGGAGTCCGGCTCGGCGGTCGCGGCCCGCGCCAGCAACTGCTCGGCCGCCGCCGGATGGCCCTCGGCGAGCAGCCGCTGGCCCCGCCGGAACCACTCGTAGACGTCCCCCAGCGGCCGCCCGCTGTCGGCCACCGGCCCCTCGCCCGCCCCGCCGGCGGCCTGCCCTTGCCCACCACTCATGCTCGGCCTCGCTCCGATCGACGGATTCTTCCCCAAGATCTGGGAACAACCTGGTTCCCGGATACCCTTCCCAGATTGACCATCTCCACCGCATGGCGGAGGGGACGACTCAAGCACGGACATTCACCGGCGCCGCGGCGATCCCGCGACGGCGGGCCAACTGAATCTCCGCCGGCATCGCCGGAGACCCTCGGGAGAGAACTGATGAGTGCACCCAGTGCAGGGCACGAGGCGACGGCCTCCGCCGGCGGCCCCGGCGACCCCGGGCATGTCGCCACTGCGGGGCTGTCCCTGTCACCGTTCCGCGGGCTGCGTTATGTCCGAGAGCGTGTCGGCAGCCTCTCGGCAGTCACCTCCCCGCCCTACGACGTGGTGGATCCGCACCGCCGGCTGAGCCTGGAGACCGCCGATCCACATAACGTAGTCCGGCTCATCCTGCCGCGCCCCGAACCGGACGACACCGGGGAGCGCCCGGACCGCGACACCCGCTACCGGCACGCCGCCCGGCTCCTCGACTCCTGGCTGCGCGACGGCGTGCTCGCCCCCGACCCGACCCCCGCGCTCTACGTCTACGAGCAGCACACCGCCGCCGACAGCCCCAGCGGCGACCAACTGCAGCGCGGCCTGATCGGCGCGCTCGCGGTCAGCGGCAGCGAGGCCGGTGTGGTGCTGCCGCACGAGGACGTGATGCCGCGCCCGGTCGCCGACCGGGTCGGCCTGATGCGCACCACCCGCGCCAACCTGGAGCCGCTGCTGCTCACCTACCGCGGCAAGGGCGGCGCGGCGGCCGTGATCGAGCGCACGGTGACCGGTGAGCCGCTGCTCACCACCACCACCTCGGACGGCACCCGGCACCGGCTCTGGGCCGTCACCGACCCCGCCGAACTGGCCGAGGTCGGCCGTGACCTGGCCACCTGCCGGGCACTGATCGCCGACGGGCACCACCGCTGGGAGATGTACCTGCGGCTGCAGCGCGAGCACCGCCACCTGCCGTTCAGCCCCTGGGACCGCGGCATGGTGCTGCTGGTGGACACCGCCCGCTACCCGCTGCGGGTGCGCGCCATCCACCGGGTGCTCTACCGGCTGCCGATCGAGGAGGCGCTGGCCGCGCTCAAGCCGGAGCAGGACGGTTGGCGGCTGCAACGGCTCGACGGCCCGCTCAGCGCCGCCCTGGACGCCCTGGCCCGGGCCAAGGAGTCGGGCCAGAACGCGTTCGTACTGACCGGCGGCACCGGCGAATACCACCTGCTCACCGGGCCCGACGAGGCCCTGCTGGCGGCCTCGGTCCGCCGGGACCGGCCCGAGGAGTGGCGCCACCTCGATGCCACGGTGCTGCACGCGACGCTGCTGGAGCACGTCTGGCGGGTGCCCGACAGCGCCGAGGAGATCGGCTACCTGCACACCGCGGTGGCCGCCGAGCGCGAGGCCGCCCAGTCCGGCGGCACCGCGGTGCTGCTGCACCCGGTGGCGGAGCGGGTGGTCCGCCGGCTCGCCGAGCAGGGCGTCACCATGCCCCGCAAGTCCACCTCGTTCGGCCCCAAGCCGGCCACCGGGCTGGTGCTGCGCAGCCTCGAACTGGGCTGACGCAGAAGGGGGTGCGGTCCCAACCCGGCCGATCACTCGGCGGGTTGGGACCACACCCCCTTCAGTGGTGCGTCTTCAGCGGTGCGTTTTCAGTGCGTTCCGCGGTGCGGGATGTCAGTCCCGGTCGTCCTCGTCACGACGGGCGGCGCGGTCGCGCTCGATCTGGTCGGCCTCCTCGGCGGAAGCGTCCTCCAGCTCCAGGTCGTCCTCGTCGTAGTACTCCTCGACGTCCTCGTCCTCCTCGAAGATGACCTTGTCCTGGCCCTCGTCGGTGCGAGTGTCCCGGGAGCCGCGGCCGGCCGCCGGACGCTCGGCAGGCGCCTCGGCCTCCTCGGCCTCGGGGTCCAGAGCGTCCACGAACTCCAGGCCGTCGATCTCGGCGAGCCGCTCGGAGGCGTTGGTGTTGCCCTCCGGGTCCGCCTCGGCAGCCTTGGCGAACCACTCGCGCGCCTCGTCGCCACGGTCGGCGGCGATCAGCGCCTCCGCGTAGGCGTACCGCAGGCGGGCCGTCCACGGGTGCACGGCGTTCGAGGCCAGCTCCGGGCTCTGCAGGGTCACCACGGCGGCGTCGAACTGGCCCATGTCGGCGCGGGCACCGGCCGCGACCAGTCGCATCTCGACCTGGCCGGCCTTGTCCAGCTGCTTCACCTCGGGCTCACCGGCCATCGCCAGCGCCTTCTCCGGGCGGCCGAGGCCGCGCTCGCAGTCGGCCATCACCGGCCACAGGTCGGCACGCCCGGTCATCCGGCGGGACGCACGGAACTCGGTCAGCGCCTCCGAGTAGCGCTGCGTCATGTACGAGGCGAACCCGGCCGCCTCCCGCACCGACGGCACGCGCGAGGCCAGGCGGAGCGCGACCCGCGAGTACTTGTAGGCCTCCTCCGGCTCGTTGTCGAGCAGGCGGGCCACCATGACCAGGTTGCGGGCCACGTCGTCGGCCAGCGTCTTCGGCAGGCTCCTCAGCTCCTGGTGCACATCGGCGTCCAGCTCGCTGCCGGTGACGTCCTCCGGGATCGGGAGGCGGTGCACCGGCTCCTGGGTACCGCGCCGGTCCTCGTAGCCACCGCGCTCACGGTCGCCACCGCGCCGGCCCTCGAACGAGCGCCCACCACGGTCGCGGTCGCCGTACGGCCGACCACCGCGCTCGCCGCCACGCTCGCCACCGGGCCGACCCTCACGGCGGAACCCGCCGCGGTCGCCACCACGGTCACGGTCGCCGTACGACGGACGGTCGTCGCGGCGGAAGCCGCCGCGGTCGCCGCCACGGTCACGGTCGCCGTGCGAGGGGCGGTCATCCCGGCGGAACCCGCCACGGTCGCCACCGCGCTCGCGGTCGCCGTAGGACGGACGCTCCTCGCGACGGTAACCGCCACGGTCACCGGACGGACGGTCGTCACGACGGAACCCGCCACGGTCGCCACCACGGTCACGGTCACCGTACGACGGACGCTCCTCACGGCGGAACCCGCCGCGGTCGCCACCACGGTCACGGTCACCGTGCGAGGGACGGTCATCGCGACGGAACCCGCCACGGTCGCCACCGCGCTCGCGGTCGCCGTAGGACGGACGCTCCTCCCGACGGTAACCGCCACGGTCACCGGACGGACGGTCATCGCGACGGAAGCCACCGCGGTCGCCACCACGGTCACGGTCACCGTGCGACGGACGGTCGTCACGACGGAAGCCGCCACGGTCACCCGACGGACGGTCGTCACGACGGAAGTTACCGCGGTCGCCACCACGGTCACGGTCGCCGTAGGACGGGCGCTCCTCGCGACGGTAACCGCCACGGTCTCCGGTGGGACGGTCATCGCGACGGAAGTTACCGCGGTCGCCACCACGGTCACGGTCACCGTACGAGGGACGGTCGTCACGACGGAACCCACCGCGGTCGCCACCACGGTCACGGTCACCGTACGAGGGACGGTCGTCACGACGGAAGCCGCCACGGTCACCGGACGGACGGTCGTCGCGGCGGAAGTTGCCGCGGTCGCCACCACGGTCGCCACCGCGGTCGCGGTCGCCGTAGGACGGACGGTCATCGCGACGGTAACCGCCACGGTCACCCGACGGACGGTCGTCACGACGGAAGCTACCGCGGTCGCCACCACGGTCACGGTCACCGTACGAGGGGCGGTCGTCGCGGCGGTAACCGCCACGGTCGCCGGAGGGGCGGTCGTCACGACGGTCACGGTCGTCGCGGCGGTGACCACCGTCGCGGTCGTCCCGACGCGGACCACGGTCATTCGACCAGCCGCTACGGGAGCGCGGCTCGTAGCCTCGGCCTTCGCCAGAGCGGCGCTCGGGGCGGTCCTGGGGCGGGTTCGACATCGCGGTGACTCCTTCTACATCATCAGCTTCGCCGCGATTCGGTTCGCCGAAACGCCGCACGCGGCTTGGGTGCCGGGCCGCCGGCCAGGCACCACTTTCATTGTCAAGCATCAGCTCCGGCCTCGCGCCTGGAGTGGCGGGCGGAGCGTTTGAGCATCGGTGTTCGGAAAAACAAATAGGCCGTGGCCCCAGCTCATCGCTGGGGCCACGGCCTATGAAGAATTGTTCGGCGGCGTCCTACTCTCCCACAGGGTCCCCCCTGCAGTACCATCGGCGCTGTAAGGCTTAGCTTCCGGGTTCGGAATGTAACCGGGCGTTTCCCTCACGCTATGACCACCGAAACCCTATCGGGTATTCAGCGAACACACTTTTCAGTTGATAAGTGTTTTGCTTCTGTTTTGGCGGAGCCGAACAAATCGACTCAGTGTTCGCCGGCGATAGCTGTTCGCTACCCGGGAACCACACAGTGAACGCGAGCGTCTGAGGACAAGCCCTCGGCCTATTAGTACCGGTCAGCTCCACCCCTCACAGGGCTTCCACATCCGGCCTATCAACCCAGTCGTCTACTGGGAGCCTTACCCTCTCAAGGAGGTGGGAGTGCTCATCTCGAAGCAGGCTTCCCGCTTAGATGCTTTCAGCGGTTATCCCTCCCGAACGTAGCCAACCAGCCATGCCCTTGGCAGAACAACTGGCACACCAGAGGTTCGTCCGTCCCGGTCCTCTCGTACTAGGGACAGCCCTTCTCAACACTCCTACGCGCACAGCGGATAGGGACCGAACTGTCTCACGACGTTCTAAACCCAGCTCGCGTACCGCTTTAATGGGCGAACAGCCCAACCCTTGGGACCTACTCCAGCCCCAGGATGCGACGAGCCGACATCGAGGTGCCAAACCATCCCGTCGATATGGACTCTTGGGGAAGATCAGCCTGTTATCCCCGGGGTACCTTTTATCCGTTGAGCGACGGCGCTTCCACAAGCCACCGCCGGATCACTAGTCCCTGCTTTCGCACCTGCTCGACCCGTCGGTCTCACAGTCAAGCTCCCTTGTGCACTTACACTCAACACCTGATTGCCAACCAGGCTGAGGGAACCTTTGGGCGCCTCCGTTACCCTTTAGGAGGCAACCGCCCCAGTTAAACTACCCACCAGACACTGTCCCTGATCCGGATCACGGACCCAGGTTAGACATCCAGCACGACCAGAGTGGTATTTCAACGGCGACTCCACAACAACTGGCGTTGCTGCTTCACAGTCTCCCACCTATCCTACACAAGCCGAACCGAACACCAATATCAAGCTATAGTAAAGGTCCCGGGGTCTTTCCGTCCTGCTGCGCGAAACGAGCATCTTTACTCGTAATGCAATTTCACCGGGCCTATGGTTGAGACAGTCGAGAAGTCGTTACGCCATTCGTGCAGGTCGGAACTTACCCGACAAGGAATTTCGCTACCTTAGGATGGTTATAGTTACCACCGCCGTTTACTGGCGCTTAAGTTCTCAGCTTCGCCCCGACGAATCAGAGCTAACCGGTCCCCTTAACGTTCCAGCACCGGGCAGGCGTCAGTCCGTATACATCGCCTTACGGCTTCGCACGGACCTGTGTTTTTAGTAAACAGTCGCTTCTCGCTGGTCTCTGCGGCCACCCCCAGCTCAGGCAGCACGTGCCATCACCAGGAGGGGCCCCCTTCTCCCGAAGTTACGGGGGCATTTTGCCGAGTTCCTTAACCATAGTTCACCCGAACGCCTCGGTATTCTCTACCTGACCACCTGAGTCGGTTTGGGGTACGGGCCGCCATGAAACTCGCTAGAGGCTTTTCTCGACAGCATAGGATCATCCACTTCACCACAATCGGCTCGGCATCAGGTCTCAGACTATATGTGAGGCGGATTTGCCTACCCCACGTCCTACACCCTTACCCCGGGACAACCACCGCCCGGGCTGGACTACCTTCCTGCGTCACCCCATCGCTCAGCTACTACAGACTTGGGTCACCGGCTCCACCACTCCCCTTTGTCCGAAGACTCCGGGGCGGCTTCACGGGCTTAGCATCACCTGGTTCGCCGTTGGCGCTTCAAAGCGGGTACGGGAATATCAACCCGTTGTCCATCGACTACGCCTGTCGGCCTCGCCTTAGGTCCCGACTTACCCTGGGCAGATCAGCTTGACCCAGGAACCCTTGGTCAATCGGCGCAAGAGTTTCCCACTCTTGTATCGCTACTCATGCCTGCATTCTCACTCGTATACCGTCCACGACTCGATTCCTCGGCCGCTTCACCCGGCACACGACGCTCCCCTACCCATCCACAGCGCCGTTGGGCGTATTCTGTGAATGACACGACTTCGGTGGTGTACTTGAGCCCCGCTACATTGTCGGCGCGGAATCACTTGACCAGTGAGCTATTACGCACTCTTTCAAGGGTGGCTGCTTCTAAGCCAACCTCCTGGTTGTCTCTGCGACTCCACATCCTTTCCCACTTAGCACACGCTTAGGGACCTTAGTCGGTGTTCTGGGCTGTTTCCCTCTCGACCATGGAGCTTATCCCCCACAGTCTCACTGCCGCGCTCTCACTTACCGGCATTCGGAGTTTGGCTAAGGTCAGTAACCCGGTGAGGCCCATCGCCTATCCAGTGCTCTACCTCCGGCAAGAAACACGCGACGCTGCACCTAAATGCATTTCGGGGAGAACCAGCTATCACGGAGTTTGATTGGCCTTTCACCCCTAACCACAGGTCATCCCCCAGGTTTTCAACCCTGGTGGGTTCGGTCCTCCACACGGTCTTACCCGCGCTTCAACCTGCCCATGGCTAGATCACTCCGCTTCGGGTCTTGGGCATGCAACTCAGACGCCCTATTCGGACTCGCTTTCGCTACGGCTACCCCACACGGGTTAACCTCGCTACACACCGCAAACTCGCAGGCTCATTCTTCAAAAGGCACGCAGTCACGGCCACCCAAAGGGTGACGACGCTCCCACGGCTTGTAGGCACACGGTTTCAGGTACTATTTCACTCCGCTCCCGCGGTACTTTTCACCATTCCCTCACGGTACTATCCGCTATCGGTCACCAGGGAATATTTAGGCTTAGCGGGTGGTCCCGCCAGATTCACACGGGATTTCTCGGGCCCCGTGCTACTTGGGTGTTCTTCAAGCGAGCCGTACAGATTTCGTCTACGGGGGTCTTACCCTCTACGCCGGACCTTTCGCATGTCCTTCGACTACCCATACGGTTTCTGACTCGCCGACCGGCCGGCAGACCGATCAAGAAAAATCCCACGACCCCTCAAGCGCAACCCCTGCCGGGTCTCACACGCTCAAGGTTTAGCCTCATCCGGTTTCGCTCGCCACTACTCCCGGAATCACGGTTGTTTTCTCTTCCTGCGGGTACTGAGATGTTTCACTTCCCCGCGTTCCCTCCACATACCCTATGTGTTCAGGTATGGGTGACAGCCCATGACGACTGCCGGGTTTCCCCATTCGGACACCCCCGGATCAAAGCTCGGTTGACAGCTCCCCGGGGCCTATCGCGGCCTCCCACGTCCTTCATCGGTTCCTGGTGCCAAGGCATCCACCGTGCGCCCTTAAAAACTTGGCCACAGATGCTCGCGTCCACTGTGCAGTTCTCAAACAACGACCAGACACCCACACTCAACACCCGCAACAGGGCATCTCGCATGAGACCGGCTCACCGAGGTTCCAGCCTTACGGCCGTTCCCTCAGGACCCAACAACGTGCCCGACACACCCGATCACTTGAACCCGTTCCACGCCGAAGCAGTACTAGGAGACAACCAACCCTGTGCGCCGAATAGTCAACGTTCCACCCATGAGCAACCGTGCGAGACATTCGCTCGCATCCGGCTATGTGCTCCTTAGAAAGGAGGTGATCCAGCCGCACCTTCCGGTACGGCTACCTTGTTACGACTTCGTCCCAATCGCTGGTCCCACCTTCGACGGCTCCCTCCCAAGGGTTAGGCCACCGGCTTCGGGTGTTACCGACTTTCGTGACGTGACGGGCGGTGTGTACAAGGCCCGGGAACGTATTCACCGCAGCATGCTGATCTGCGATTACTAGCAACTCCAACTTCATGGGGTCGAGTTGCAGACCCCAATCCGAACTGAGACCGGCTTTTTGGGATTCGCTCCACCTCACGGTATCGCAGCCCTTTGTACCGGCCATTGTAGCACGTGTGCAGCCCAAGACATAAGGGGCATGATGATTTGACGTCATCCCCACCTTCCTCCGAGTTGACCCCGGCAGTCTCCTGTGAGTCCCCATCACCCCGAAAGGCATGCTGGCAACACAGAACAAGGGTTGCGCTCGTTGCGGGACTTAACCCAACATCTCACGACACGAGCTGACGACAACCATGCACCACCTGTATACCGACCACAAGGGGGCGACTATCTCTAGCCGTTTCCGGTATATGTCAAGCCTTGGTAAGGTTCTTCGCGTTGCGTCGAATTAAGCCACATGCTCCGCTGCTTGTGCGGGCCCCCGTCAATTCCTTTGAGTTTTAGCCTTGCGGCCGTACTCCCCAGGCGGGGAACTTAATGCGTTAGCTGCGGCACCGACGACGTGGAATGTCGCCAACACCTAGTTCCCAACGTTTACGGCGTGGACTACCAGGGTATCTAATCCTGTTCGCTCCCCACGCTTTCGCTCCTCAGCGTCAGTAATGGCCCAGAGATCCGCCTTCGCCACCGGTGTTCCTCCTGATATCTGCGCATTTCACCGCTACACCAGGAATTCCGATCTCCCCTACCACACTCTAGCCTGCCCGTATCGAATGCAGACCCGGGGTTAAGCCCCGGGCTTTCACATCCGACGCGACAGGCCGCCTACGAGCTCTTTACGCCCAATAATTCCGGACAACGCTCGCACCCTACGTATTACCGCGGCTGCTGGCACGTAGTTAGCCGGTGCTTCTTCTGCAGGTACCGTCACTTGCGCTTCTTCCCTGCTGAAAGAGGTTTACAACCCGAAGGCCGTCATCCCTCACGCGGCGTCGCTGCATCAGGCTTTCGCCCATTGTGCAATATTCCCCACTGCTGCCTCCCGTAGGAGTCTGGGCCGTGTCTCAGTCCCAGTGTGGCCGGTCGCCCTCTCAGGCCGGCTACCCGTCGTCGCCTTGGTAGGCCATTACCCCACCAACAAGCTGATAGGCCGCGGGCTCATCCTGCACCGCCGGAGCTTTCCACCCGGAACCATGCGGCTCCAGGTCATATCCGGTATTAGACCCCGTTTCCAGGGCTTGTCCCAGAGTGCAGGGCAGATTGCCCACGTGTTACTCACCCGTTCGCCACTGATCCACCCCGAAGGGCTTCACCGTTCGACTTGCATGTGTTAAGCACGCCGCCAGCGTTCGTCCTGAGCCAGGATCAAACTCTCCGTGAATGTCTGCTCGTAATCGAGCGAACACTCGCGCAGAGCGGCACAGCAACCACCGGAATAGGGCGGCCCCGTGCACTGCGTCCTCGCTAGTGTTTATTTCAAAAGGAATCTCCAACCCCGATCCGGAAGGATCAAGGCCGGGGATGTCAACATATCTGGCGTTGACTTTTGGCACGCTGTTGAGTTCTCAAGGAACGGACGCTTCCTTCGAATTCGCTTCCGCGTTTTCTCCGGGCATTCGTTTCATTAGGTACTGCGTTCTTTCGTGTTTCCAGCTTATCAGATCCGGCTTGGTGCCTTTTCTGGCTTCCTGGCTGGCCAGGGCCGCTTTCTGCTCTTGCGACGGCCATCACTCTACTGCATTTCCGGACCAGGTCCGGACCATGCTGATTTCCGAATGGAAAGTAGCTTGGCTGATAAATCCGTAAGTGTGATGGTCGCACCGGATGGGATCGAGCCAGCCTCTCGACTGCCTCTTGCGTCCCCCGGTTCAGGCGACTCGATCCACCTTAGGTCAGCTGAGCAGCGCCGTCAAACATGCAGGGGCCAGATCTGTCCAGATCTGGCCCCTGCGGGGTGTTTCACCAGGTCAAGCCGGGTGTGATTTCAGGCCGGCCGAAGCTGCCCGGCCCGCCTGACGCGGCCTCAGGCGCTGACCAGCTCCACCGCGGCGAGGTTCCGCTTGCCGCGGCGCAGCACCAGCCAGCGGCCGTGCAGCAGGTCGCCCTCGGTGGGGACGGCCTCCTCGTCCGCGACCTTGGCGTTGTTCAGGTAGGCGCCGCCCTCCTTGAGGGTGCGGCGGGCCGCCGAGCGGCTGGGGGCCAGGCCGACCGCGACCAGCAGGTCGGCGATCGGGGCCAGCTCGCTGACCTCGGCCCGCGGGACCTCGGCCAGTGCGGCGGCCAGCGTCGCGGCCTCCAGGTCGGTCAGCTCGCCCTGCCCGAAGAGCGCCTTGGAGGCGGCCACCGCGCGCTCGTACTGCTCGGCGCCGTGAACCAGGGTGGTGAGCTCCTCGGCGAGTGCGCGCTGGGCGAGGCGCAGGTGCGGGCGCTCGGTGGTCTCCCGCTCCAGCTCCTCGATCTCCTCCCGCGAGCGGAACGAGAAGATCCGCAGGAAGTTGGAGACGTCGCGGTCGTCGGAGTTCAGCCAGAACTGGTAGAAGGCGTAGGGCGTGGTCAGTTCGGCGTCGAGCCAGATGGTGCCGGACTCGGTCTTGCCGAACTTGGTGCCGTCGGCCTTGGTGATCAGCGGGGTGGCCAGGGCGTGCACCGACTTGCCCTCGGCCTTGCGGATCAGGTCGGTGCCGGCGGTGAGATTGCCCCACTGGTCGCTGCCACCGGTCTGCAGGGTGCAGCCGTAGCGGCGGTTCAGCTCCAGGAAGTCCATGCCCTGGAGGATCTGGTAGCTGAACTCGGTGTAGCTGATGCCCGCGTCGGAGTTGAGGCGGCGGGCCACCGCCTCCTTGGCGATCATGTTGTTGACCCGGAAGTACTTGCCGATGTCGCGCAGCAGGCCGATCGCGGACAGGCCCGAGGTCCAGTCCAGGTTGTTGACCAGGCGGGCCGCGTGGTCGCCCTCGAAGTCGAGGAACTTCTCGACCTGGCCGCGCAGGCGCAGCACCCAGGCGGCCACCGTCTCCGGGTCGTTCAGGACCCGCTCGGCGGTCGGCTTGGGGTCGCCGATCAGACCCGTGGCGCCACCGACCAGGCCCAGCGGCAGGTGGCCCGCCTGCTGGATCCGGCGCATGGTGAGCAGCTGCACCAGGTTGCCGAGGTGCAGGCTCGGCGCGGTCGGGTCGAAGCCGCAATAGAAGGTGACCGGGCCGTCCGCGAACGCCTTGCGCAATGCGTCCTCGTCGGTGGAGAGGGCGATCAGCCCGCGCCACTTCAGCTCGTCGACGATGTCCGTCACGGTCACGGTTCTCCTTGGTCGGGTCGGGTCCGCCCGGTGGCGGTCCGACGGGATCCGGTGCAGTCCAGCGTGTCCGAGACTACGCGTTCCGTGCCATCGGCCCCTACTCGGTTTCAGCGGCCGACGTGGAGGGGCCGCGTCCGGGTGTGCGGCGCCGCGGGGTGTGGGCGCGGTAGGGGCTGACGGTGGGGTCGCCGTCGATCCAGAACCGCCACGGGACGTCGGTGGCGGTGGCGATCCCGGTGCGCGGGCCGGTGCGGACCAGCCGGGCCGGCGGCGGGGTGCCGGGGAAGAGGCGGAAGACCGGACCGTCGATCACGTCCTCGCCGTCCTGTGCCCGGTCGATGCCGAGGGCGACGGCGAGCCGGGCCGGGCCCTGGGCCAGGTCGTGGTCCCGGCGGCTGGTGGTGCGGCGCTTGCGGGCCTGCTCCACTCCCCCGATCACCTCGCCGGCCCGCAACAGCACTGCACCGGGGTGGAGTTCGGGGCCGCAGACCAGGTTCACGCAGAAGTGCATGCCATAGGTGAAGTACACGTAGGAATGTCCCGGTGGTCCGAACATCACTGCGTTGCGGGCGGTTTGGCCGCGGTAGGCGTGCGAGGCCGGGTCGTCGGGGCCGGTGTAGGCCTCGACCTCGGTGAGGCGCAGTTCGACGGTGCCGGTCGGCAGGGTGCAGCGCAGGGTGCGGCCGAGCAGGTCGGGTGCCACCTCGGGTGACGGGCGGTCGAAGAAGGAGCGCGGCAGCGGGGTGCCGGAGTCGGTAGCCACGGAACCGAGCCTAGAGCGCGGCGCTGACTACTCCGACGATTGCTCCGAGCGGGCGAAACCTGCCGGAAATTCCGTTGTCCGGGGCAGACCTCGGCGGTCACAGTGGTTTGAGTCCGCCAAGCGGGCGGGGACGGGCCGGGGAGGTGCTCCGAAGTGCGCAACACGTTGGTGCTGAATGCGAGTTACGAGCCGCTGTCGACAGTGTCGCTGCAACGTGCCGTGGTGCTGGTGCTGCAGGACAAGGCGGTGGTCGAGCAGGCCCATCCGCTGCGGATGGTGCGGGCGACCGGTCTGTCGGTGCCGGTGCCCCGGGTGATCAGACTGAGGCAATACGTCAGAGTGCCGTTCCGACAACGGGCGCCGTGGTCGCGGCGGGGTGTCCTGGTGCGGGACCAGCACCGGTGCGCCTACTGCGACCGGCGGGCGACCACGGTGGACCACCTGGTGCCGCGCTCCCGGGGTGGCGCGGACAGCTGGCTGAACACCGTGGCGGCCTGCGCCGAGGACAACCAGCGCAAGGCGGACCGGACTCCGGAGCAGGCCGGGATGGTGCTGCTGCGGCGGCCGTTCGAGCCGACGCCGCAGGCCTCGCTGATGCTGGCGCTGGGCCTGCGGGCCGGCGAGGCCGCGGAGCTGGCGCAGTGGCTGCCGGGTCGGCCGGCGGTGGCCTGAAGCGCGCCGCCGGCTGGGCGGAGTGCGGCGGTCACCGGGCCACTGGCTCAGCCGGGCTGCGGGCAACCCTGCTGAGCCAGTGGGCCGGTCAGCCCTTGGCTGCCTGGAACGCGGTGGCAGTACCGAAGTTGGTGGAGTGCTCGGGTATCACGACCACCCGGTCGCTGCCGGTCAGCACCCGCCCGGAGGTGAGCAGTGAGCCGGTGGCCGGCGGGAAGTTGCCGCCGACCGTCTCCTGGCCGCCGTTCAGCGCGAACCGGCTGAGGTGGGCGGGCTGTTCGACGCGCTCCTCGGTGGCCAGCACCAGGGTGCCGTTGTCCAGGCCGACCGCGCGGACGTTGCCCTTCTCGCTTATCGCCGTGTGCCAGGACTCCTTGCCGCTGGCCAGGTCGTAGGCGACGACGCTGGTCTTGCCGTCGGTGGCGGTGCTGGTGGCGACGGCGAGGTGGTCCTGGAAGAAGATCGCGGGCGTCGGGTCGAAGGTGCCGGCGGTGGCGTTCAGCCGGCCGGTGTTGGAGACCAGCTGGATGGTGGCGGACGGGTTGCCGTCCTGGCCGAAGGAGACCAGCTTGTCGTCGGTGGGCTGGTCACCGGTGGTGAGCACGGCCGCGGGCTCCGCGGAGAGCACGGTGACGGTCTTGGGCTGCCCGTCCAGGCCGTGCGACCAGAGCACCTTGCCGTCGGCCGCGCCCATCGCGACCATCTGGTCGCCGGGGTTGCTGTCGGCGCAATTGCTGTGCACCAGCACGGTGTTGCCGTTGGCCCCGCCGGAGAGGGTGCAGTACTTGCCCTGTCCGGCGTACTGCCACAGGTCGTGGCCGTCGGCGGCGCCCCAGGCGTAGACCTTGTCGTCGCCGACCGCGATCACCTTGTCGTCGAAGACGGCGGCGTGCGCGGCGTACGGGTTGGTGGTGTTGGAGAGCTGCTTGTTCCAGGCGGCCTTGCCGGTCTTGGTGTCGACGGCGACCAGCAGGGTGCAGGGGCTCTTGGGGTCGGCGCCGGTGCGGAAGAGCGCGGCGCCGAGGCCGGACGAGTTGACGGTGGGTGAGAGGCCGCAGGGGACTGCTCCCTGGGCGGGGGCGTCCAGCGACCAGGTGGGCTTGCCGCTGGCGGCGTCATAGGCGTGCACGCCGGTGCTGTCGGCGCGGACCAGGGCGTTGGCGACCAGCCAGCTGCCGGCCAGGGTGTCGTCGCTGCCCTGCTGAGGGGCGCTGGCCGGCTGGGCCGTCCAGATCTTGTTGTGGGCGACGGCGAAGCCGGTGTCGGTGCTGGGCGGCGTCGCGGCCGGGGCGTGGTGGCTGCTGCCGCCGCTGGTGGCGACCACCCCGGCGGTGACCAGCACGCCGAGGGCCAGCACGCCGGCGGCGCAGCGGATCAGCAGGGTGCGGCGGTCCGGGCCGCCGTCCTTGGTGAGCACGCCGTCCAGCACGCCCTGGGCGCGGTCACGCAGCGAGCCGCCGCTGCCGGCGTCCGAACGGCGGCCGCGGCCCGGCCGTGCGTCGGGGTCGCCGTCGTCCTGGGCTCCGGTGCCGCCCGTGGGCTCGGTGCCTGCGTCGGTGCCGAACTCCGCGAAGGGGTCCGAGGTGCCCGGCTCAGCGGTGACGGGCCCCTCGCCCGGTATCCGAGGCATGGTCTCGGTGGCCTGGGCGTGCATGCCTTGGGCGTGCGGGTCCTGGTAGGGCGCCTGGTACTCGGCCCCCGCCGGATACTCGGGCGGGGCGGCCGGGGGCTGCGGGTAGCCGTACTGATCGGCGGACTCCCCCTGGTACCCACTGCCGTGCTCCGCGCCGTACTCCCCCGTGCCGGGCTGCTGGTAGGGCTGCTGCTCCTGCTGGCCCTGCCACGCCCACTGCTGCTGCTCGCCGGTCCCATCGGGATGGGGCTGGGGCTGCTGGTTTGGCTCGGTGGGGTACCACGAGTGCTGGTAGTCGTACCCGTCCTGACTCATGAGTTCCCGTTCATCCGACTGCGTACTGCCGCCCGCCAGCATCTCACGGCGACGCGTGCGGGCGGTCAGGCCCTCTCGAACGCCTGGTCGATCAAGGCGGCGAGCTGGAAGTCCAGGCCGGTCAGACCACCCGCGCTGTGCGTGGAGAGCACGAAGGTGAGGGTGCGCCAGCGGATGTCGATGTCCGGGTGGTGGTTGAGCCGCTCGGCGGCCTCGGCGACCGCGTTCACCACCCGGATCGCGGCCGGGAAGTCGGCGGCGTCGGCCGTCCTGGTGATCGAGTCGCCGCTGCGCTGCCAGTCGGGCAGGACGGACAGCGCCGCGGTGATCTCGTCCTCGGTGAGGAGGGTGCTGCTGCTCATCAGGTCGCTCCCGGTCCGCTGGGTCGCTGGGCTGCCGGTCGGCAGTGCCTTCGCGCCGAGCATAGGGGACCGGGAGCGGAGTCTGATGGAACGTCAGATGCCGTCCGTCGAGCCGTCAGCCGATCAGCAGTTTGGTGACCGCTGCGAGTCCGACCAGCACGATCAGCGTGCGCAGCGCGATCGGCGGCAGTCGGCGGCCGACCTTGGCGCCGATCAGCCCGCCGATCGTCGAGCCGGCCGCGATCAGCAGGGCGGCTAGCCAGTCCATGTGCGTGGTGAACATGAAGAACACCGCGGCGACGGCGTTGACGATCAGGGCCAGCACGTTCTTGACCGCGTTCATCCGCTGCAGGTCGTCGCGGAGCAGCATGCCCATCAGGGCCAGCATCAGCACGCCCTGGGCGGCGCCGAAGTAGCCGCCGTAGATGCCGCAGCAGAAGATGCCGAGGACCAGCGCCCAGCTGCCGTCGGGGTGGGCGGGGGCGCCGCCGCGAGCCGCGACCGCGCGGGCCACCCGGGGCTGAATCACCACCAGCACCAGGGCCAGCAAAATCAGCACCGGCACGATCGCGTTGAACGCGGATCCGGGCAGGCGGGTGAGCAGCACCGCCCCCAGCAACCCGCCCAGCAGCGAGGCCACGCCGAGCCGGAGCAGCCGCCTGCGCTGGCCGACCAGCTCCTGCCGGTAGCCGATCGCACCGCTGATCGACCCGGGCACCAGCCCCAGCGTGTTGGAGACATTGGCGGTGACGGGCGGCAGCCCGATCGCCAGCAGGACCGGGAACGTGATCAGCGTCCCCGATCCCACTATGACGTTGATGGTGCCCGCACCCGCCCCGGCTGCGAAGACCGCCAGCCCTTCCCATGGAGTCATGGAGTCGTCCCTACTGTTCGCGTGTCCGCCCCCGGGCGGGGTGGCGGCGTTCGCGATGATCCCGGACGGGGCACCACAGCGCCCAGTCGGTTTCAGGATGAGAGACGAATCTTCACATCACATGAAATGACTCGGTTCAGTCGGAGTCGAGTTCACTCGGGGCGGGCTCAGTCGGGGTTACTCGGGGTCGGGTGAGCTCGGGGTCACGCGGGGTCGAGTTCACTCGGGGTCGATCTGCGGGTACTCCCGGGTCGGGTTGACCCGCGGCCGGGTGGCGCCGGAGTCATCGGTGTCCAGCGGGCGCGGACCGTTGGCGGAGCCGACCGGACGCGGCACCGAGCCGTCCGCCACCGGCTGCTTGGTCAGATCGGGACCGACCTTGGGCGCGGCACCCGGACCGGCCCCCTGCCCGCTGAGGCCGCCGAACGCACCGCCCAGGCCCTTGAGCGCGTCGCCCACCTCGCTGGGGATGATCCACAGCTTGTTGGCGTCACCCTTGGCCAGCTCGGGCAGGGTCTGCAGGTACTGGTAGGCGAGCAGCTTCTGGTCGGCGTCGCCCTCGTGGATGGCCTCGAAGACGGTGCGGATCGCGGCGGCCTCACCGTCGGCGCGCAGCACGGCGGCCTGCGCCTCACCCTCGGCGCTGAGCACCGCGGCCTGCTTCTCACCCTCGGCCCGCAGGATCGCGGCCTGCCGGGCACCCTCGGCGGTGAGCACGGCGGCGCGCTTGTCCCGCTCGGCGCGCATCTGCTTCTCCATCGAGTCCTGGATGGAGGTCGGCGGCTCGATCGCCTTCAGCTCGACCCGGTTGACCCGGATCCCCCAGCGGCCGGTGGCCTCGTCGAGCACCCCGCGCAGCCCGGCGTTGATCACCTCACGCGAGGTCAGGGTCGACTCGAGGTCCATCGAGCCGATGATGTTGCGCAGCGTGGTGACGGTGAGCTGTTCGATCGCCTGGATGAAGCTGGCCACCTCGTAGGTGGCGGCCCGGGCGTCGGTCACCTGGTAGTAGATGACGGTGTCGATGTTGACCACCAGGTTGTCCTGGGTGATCACCGGCTGCGGCGGGAACGGCACGACCTGCTCGCGCAGGTCGATCCGGTTGCGGACGGTGTCGACGAACGGCACCACGATGTTCAGCCCGGCGTTCAGGGTGCGGGTGTAGCGGCCGAACCGCTCCACGATCGCAGCACTGCCCTGCGGGATCACCTGGATTGTCCGGATCAGTGCGATGAGGGCCAGCACCACCAGGACGATCAGCACGATGAGGACGGGTTCCACGGTGTCTCCCCTGGACAACTCGGACAACTGGCCACGACTCGCACGACCGGCCGGTCTGGCGACCGGCTAGTCGACCAGGGCGGTCGCGCCCTGGATTTCGATCACATCCACTTGCTGGCCCACTTCGTAGACCCGGTCGGGGTGCAGCGCCCGGGCTGACCAGATCTCGCCGTTGAGCTTGATCCGACCGTCCAGGCCGTCCACCCGTTCCTGCACCACGGCCCGAGCCCCCACCAGCGCCTCGATCCCCATCCGGACCCGCGGGCCCTTCTGGAGCCGCCGGTAGGCGACCGGGCGGAGCAGCGCCACCGCGGCGACCGAGACCACCAGGAAGGTGAGGAACTGCCAGACCACACCCGCCCCGAGGCCGGCCGCCGCAGCAGCGACGCCCGCCCCGATCGCGAACAGGCCGAACTCCGGCAGTGCGGTCGCCACCAGCGGCACTCCGAGCAGCACGGCGACCAGCAGCCACCACAGCCAGCTGTCCACATGCCCATCCTAGGGAGGAAACAACGTCCGGTGTGGGCCCTTCCCGCAGGTGGAGGGCCGGAAACCGGTCAGCTGTGCGGCACCTGATCGACCGTCGGTCGAACGGAGCCCCGCAGGGTCGAACAGAGGGTGAGCGGAGTGGGGCCTGCCGACTCGAACTGATGACCGACCGAGCGGGGCCTGCCGAGTCGGACGGAGGGCCGGCCGAGCGGGGCCCGCCGAGTCCGAGCAGACGGTCAGCCGAGCGGCAGGCCCTGGGCCGCCCAGCGGTCGCCGTGGCGCTCCAGGGTGAGCGGCAGGCCGAAGCAGAGCGACAGGTTGCGCGCCGTCAGCTCGGTGTCGATCGGGCCGGCGGCGAGCACCTTGCCCTGACGCAGCATCAGGACGTGGGTGAAGCCGGGGGCGATCTCCTCGACGTGGTGGGTGACCATCGCCATGGCGGGGGCCTGCGAGTCCTGGGCGAGCGCACCGAGGCGGCGCACCAGGTCCTCACGGCCGCCGAGGTCCAGGCCGGCGGCCGGCTCGTCGAGCAGCAGCAGCTCGGGGTCGGTCATCAGGGCGCGGGCGATCAGGGTGCGCTTGCGCTCGCCCTCGGAGAGGGTGCCGAACTTGCGCTGCTCGTAGCCGCCCATGCCGAGGCGGTCGAGCAGCAGCAGCGCCCGCGACTCGTCGAGGGACTCGTACTCCTCCTGCCAGGTGGCGGTCATGCCGTAGGCGGCGGTGAGCACGGTCTGCAGCACGGTCTGCTCGCGCGGGATCCGGTCCAGCAGCGAGACGCCGGCCAGGCCGATCCGCTGGCGCAGCTCGAAGACGTCGACCGAGCCGAGCTTCTCCCCGAGCACCGCGACGGTGCCGCTGGTCGGGTGCAGATAGCTGCTGGCGACCTGGAGCAGGGTCGTCTTGCCGGCGCCGTTCGGGCCCAGGATCACCCAGCGCTCGCCCTCGGCCACCGACCAGGAGACTTGGCTGATCAGTGCGCGGCCATCCCTGACCACGGAAACGTCAACCAGCTCCAGCACGTCGCTCATGCCTCTGCCTTCCCCAACTTCGGATGCCACTCGTGTCGACCAGTCGGTGCGGGCGGGCAGCCTACTCCGCCCGTCGGATAGGCGGGGAGGGAGCGCAACCGCGGGCACGGTGGCACAGCTGCTCGCACAGCACAGCCCAAACCTACGCCACCCAGGTGGCCGCCTTGTCCGTAGGCTGGCGGGATGCCGCTGACTCCCGCCGCCGCTGACTACTTCGCCGAGCCGCGTTCCGCCCGGCTGACCGCCTGGGGCAACTCCCTGCTGGCCGGCCACACCCCGCCCGACCACGTGGTGGAGGAGGTGGTGGGGAGTGACGAACGGCACCGGGTGGTCGGGCTGCCGGGCGACACCGAGGGCGAGCAGCACGCGCTGACCTGGGCAATCGGGCGGCTGCGGGTGCTCGGGGTGACCGGGCTGCGGCTGGCGCTGCCGTCCGAGGGACACCCGCTGGGGCTGACCGGCCCGGCGGAGTTCAACAGCGCCGCCATGGCCGTCGGCGAGGCGGTGCTCGCGGTGGGCCTGCCGATCGGATTCGTTCCCGAGATCGACGCCTACGGGCCACCCGGTGACCAGTCGGTGACGGTGCTGTGGCGATGCTGGGAGGTGCGGAACGCGCCGCCGGCCGACGTTCCCTCGCTGTACGAGGCCGAACGCGAACTGGCCGACGGGCTGCGCGAGGCCACCGAGCTGCTGGCCCGGCTGGACGTGGCCGGCGCCGGACCCGAGGCACTGCGGGCGCTGGAGCAGTACCGCAGACGCGGGCACAGCAAGCTCCTGGCACCCGGCTACCCGCCGCGGGCGGTGCGGGTGCTGGAGTCGGCGCGCCAGGTCTCGGCGCTGCTGGCGATCGCGGCCGACGGACACGGCGCCGCGGTGAGCGCCGGGGAGATGGCCGCGCGCACCGCCGTGCTGACTCCGCTGCGGCGCACCGCCCGCCGGGCGCAGGTGGCTGCCTACAACGCGATCGTGGACGAGCGGGGGGACTGAGGCGCGGGGTGGGGCGGGGGCACGGCCGGGGCGGCCGGGTGGGCGGGCCCGCCGGCGCCGGGGGGAGCGTTGGCGGGCGGGCCCGCCGTCAGGAGGACCTGCTGTCAGGAAGGCCCGCCGTCAGGAAGGCCCGTCGGCGCCGTGGCGGACCGCCCAGAGGGCGGCCTGGGTGCGGTCGGCGAGGTCCAGCTTCATCAGGATGTTCGAGACATGGGTCTTGACCGTCTTCTCGGAGAGGGTCAAGGCCCGCGCGATCTCCCGGTTGGAGCGGCCATCGGCGATGTGGCCCAGCACCTCGCGCTCCCGCTCGGTCAGGGTGCCGCCCCGGCCGTGCGCGGGGCGCGGCGAGTCGTCGGCGAGCAGGGTCGCGGCCAACTCGGGCTGGAGCAGCACATGGCCGGCGTGGACCGAGCGGATCGCACCGGCCAGCGCCTCGGGGTCGACGTCCTTGTACACGTAGCCGGCGGCGCCCGCGCGCAGCGCCGGAACCACGGTGCGGTGCTCGGTGAAGCTGGTGACGATCAGCACCCGGGCCGGGTTGCCCTCCTCCTTGAGCCGGCGCAGCGCCTCGATGCCGTCCATGCCGGGCATCTTGACGTCCATCAGCACCACATGCGGGCTCAGTTCCCGGGCCTTGGCCACGCCCTCGGCGCCGTCCGCGGCCTCGCCGACCACCTCGATGTCGTCCTGCACCTCCAGGAAGGTGCGCAGCCCCCGGCGGACCACCTGGTGGTCGTCCACCAGCAGCACCCGGATCCGATCCGACGTCTGCTCAGGCACCGGGCACCTCCAGTTCGATGACGGTCCCTCGGCCGGGCCCCGAGGTGAGGACGAGTCGGCCGCCGACGGTCTGCGCCCGGTCCCGCATCGACACCAGGCCGAGGTGGCGGCCGGCCCGGCGGACCGACTCGGGGTCGAACCCCTGGCCGTCGTCGCTGATGGTGAGTCTGGCGCCGCGGCTCCTGGTGCCGCGCAGGGTCACCTGGACCTTGCGGGCGCCGGAGTGGCGCAGCGCGTTGTGCAGTGCCTCCTGGGCGATCCGCAGCACGGCGGCCTCCTGGGCGGGCGGCAGGGTGCGCACCCCGCCGTCCTCGTCGAAGGCGACGGTGGCGCTGTGCGCCCGGTCGAGCACCTGCACCTGGGACGCCAGGGTGGCGACCAGGCCGTCCTCGTCCAGCGCCGCCGGGCGCAGTTCGACCACCACGGTGCGCAGTTCGTCGGCGGCCTCGGCGGCGAGCCTGGCCACCTCCTTGAGCTCTGCGCGGGCCCGGGTCGGGTCGCGGTCGACCAGGGTGGCGGCGGCCTTGGCGGTCAGGCGCAGGCTGAACAGCTTCTGCGACACGGCGTCGTGCAGGTCGTGCGCGATCCGGGCGCGCTCGCCGGCCAGGGTGAGCTCGCGGCTGCGCTCGTAGAGGCGGGCGTTGCCGAGGGCGATGGAGGCATGGGCGGCGAGGATCCGCAGCAGCCGCTCGTCCTGCTCGGTGAAGCCGCCCTCCTTGTTGGCCAGGAAGATGGCGCCGAGGATCTCCTCACCGTCGAGGATCGGCATGCCGAGGAAGTCCTTGAGCTCGGGGTGCGCCTGTGGCCAGCCCTCGAAGGCGGGGGCCCGGCGGACGTCGGCGAGCCGGGTGGGAGTGAGCTCGTGCAGCATCGTGGCCAGCACGCCGTGCTGCCGGGGCAGCGGGCCGATCGCCTTCCACTGCTCGTCGCTGACCCCGTCGACCACGAACTGGGCGAAGCCGCCGTGGTCGTCGGGCACGCCGAGCGCGGCGTACTCGGCACCGAGCAGGCTGCGCGCCGAGGCGGTGATCCGGCGCAGCACCTCGCGTACCTCAAGATGCCCGCTCATCGCGAGCACCGCCTCGCTGACCGCCTCCAGGTCGCCCAGGGCGGCGCCGTCGATCGTCCCCATGCCGCCAAAGGTAGCGCGCCGGGCGCGGCCCGCGGCTCCGGCTGCGGACCGGGCCGGCTTACGCCTCGGGGCCTAGGACCGGGGGTGGGAGGTGGGGGTGGGGCCGGGGCCCGGGGGCGTGGGCGGGGGCCTGGGTGGTTCAGGCGTCCGAGGTTGTGGCCGGGAGGGTGGCGGCGAGGGGCGGAGCGGCTTGGGCGTTGATGGCCGCTTGGGCGTTGATGACCGCGCGGACCGTGGCGATGAAGTGGCGGGTCTGGCTCTCGATCCGCAGGTTGCCCTGGGTCTGGCCGAGGGTCAGGGCGTGCTGGGCGGTGGCCAGGGCGGCGCGGTGACGGCCGAGGGCGTGCAGCGCTTCGGCCCGGGTCAGGGTGGCGCTGATCAGCTTGGGGTCGTCGGGGTGCGCGGTGAACAGGCGCACGGCCTCGGTCGCGTGGGCCAGCGCGCCGGTCGGCTGGCCGGCGACCACCAGGGCGTTGGCGAGGTTGTTGAGCGTCTGCGCGAGTAGCAACGGGGCGGCCAGGGAACGGGCGTCGGCCACGATCGCGGTCATCAGCGGGATCGCGCGCTCGTGTTCGCCGGCCCGGACCAGGGCGTTGGCCAGCAGCATCCGGCACTGGTGCAGGAGTTGCGGGTCGCCGAGTTCGTCGGCCAGGGCGGCGGCCCGCTCCAGCAGGGCGGTCGCGGTGGCGAACTCGCCGTGCTCGATCTGGACCACGGCCAGGTCGACGTGGCTGCGGACCACGGCGGCCGGGTCGCCGCACGCCTGGGCGGTACGCAGGCCCGCCTCGGCGGTGATCCGCCACTCGCGGCGGCTGCGGTTCTCCTGGTAGTAGAGCGCGCACGCCTGGTGGGCGAGCCGCCAGGCGAGGGCGGGCCGGCCGTACTGCTCGGCGCAGAGCACCAGACCGCGCACCGCCCGCTCCTCGCGGCGGAACCACTCGACGGCCTGTCCCGGGGTGCCCAGTGCCGGCAGCACGTCGGCGGGAGTGGGGGTGGTGTGGGTGCGGATGGTGGTGAGGGTAGGGGTGGTGGTGTGGGTGGTGTCAGTGCCGACGGTGGTGAGGGTCGCGGGGGCGATGTGAGTGGCGTCGGCGGGCGCTGCGTTGCTGACGGCGCCAACGCGGGTGGCGGGGGCCGGGGTTGCGCGGGGGTGGACGGCATCGGCGCGCACGGCATCCGCCCCGGCCAGGTGCACCGGGCCGGCCACGGCGTCAGCAGCGCCAACGGTTGCGCCGGTGGAGCCGGCGGTGGTGGCCCCCGGGGCGGGGTGGGTGGTGAGGACGTTGGCGATGCGCAGGCCCGCACAGGCGGCGGCGGTCGCGGCCAGGTAGTGGTCGAGCATCCGGTCCATCGCCGCCTCCCGCTGGTCGCAGCGGAGTTCGGCGGCCAGGTTGGCGCTGTAGAGGCGGACCAGGTCGTGGCGGGCGAACAGCCCCGGGGCGGTCTCCTCGACCAGGTGGGCAGCGTCCAGTTGGGCGAGCAGGGTGCGGGCCTCGGCGGGTCGGACGCCGGCGAGCACGGCGGCGGCGTGCGGGTCGATCACCGCGCCGGGGTGCAGCCCGAGGTAGCCGAAGAACCGCTCGGCGGGGGCGTCCAGGGCGCGCCGGGTGAGGTTGAGGGTGGCCGCGATGCCGAGTGAGCCGCCGCCTGCGGTGCAGAGCGCGGCGAGCCTTGACTGCTCGTCGGAGATCTCCTCGGCCAGGTGGCGCAGCGACCAGTCGGGCCGGGCGGCCAGCCGGGCGGCGGCCAGCCGCAGGGCCAGTGGCAGCCGGTCGCAGCGTTCGGCGATCTCGGCGGCGGCCTGCGGCTCGGCGTCGATCCGCTGCGGGTCGAGGGCCCGGCGCAGCAGGTCGAGCGCCTCGGTGAGCGGCAGCACGTCGAGTGGCAGCGGGACGGCGCCGGCCTGGACGAGCAGGTCGCCGAGCCGGCTGCGACTGGTGATCACGGTGACCGGGGTGTCCTCGGCCGCGGGCAGCAGCGGGGCGAGCTGGGCGTAGTCCCGGGCGTTGTCGAGCACCACCAGGAGCTGACGTCCTGCCAGCAGCTCGCGGTAGCGGCGGGACCGGTCGTCCAGCGCCGCCGGCAGCTCCTCCTCGGACACCCCGAGGGCGGTGAGGAAGCCGGCCAGCACCTCGGCCGGGTCGCGTGGTTCGGTCTCGTCGAAGCCGCACAGGTCGGCGTAGAGCTGGCCGTCGGGGAACCGTTCGGCGACCTGGTGCGCCCAGTGCAGCACCAGGCTGGTCTTGCCGACCCCGGCCGGTCCGGTGACCAGCACGGGGTGCCGCTCGGCGCGGCCGGCCGCGGCACTCGTCAGCCCCGTGGCACCCACCGGGCCGGTGCCCGCGGCGTCGGCGATGGCCGCGTCCAGCTTGCTGAGTTCCGTCGCCCGGCCGGCGAAGCGGCGGTTGCGGCGCGGGAGTTGGGAGACCTTGGGGCGCTGGGCGACTGTGGGGCGCTGGGCAGCCGTGGAGCGTTGGGTGACCGTGGGGCGCGGCGCGGGCCGGGGTTCGCCGGTGGGCGGTCGCGGCGGGGCGGCTCTGGCGGTCAGCCGCTGGTGGGCGGCGCGCAGCGCGGGGCCGGGGGTGGCGCCGAGCTCGGCGGCCAGCCGCCTGACGGTGCGCTGATGGACGGTCAGCGCCTCGTCCCGGCGGCCGGCCTGCGCCAGGCAGTCCATCAGTTGGGCGGCCAGCTGCTCCCTGGTCGGGTCGGCGGCCAGGGCGCTGTCGAGTTCGTCGATCGCCTCGGCGCCCCGGCCGAGCCGGCAGAGGTGCTCGCCGAGCCGCTGCAGCGCCCGCGTCCGCAGTGCGACCAGTCGCGGTGCCTCGGCGCTGCGCAGCAGTTCGGAGCCGCAGTCGGCCAGCGCCGGGCCGCGCCACAGGTCGAGTGCCCGGTGCAGCAGCGGCAGGGCGGCGTCGCTGTCGTCGGCGGCGGCGCAGGCCTGGGCGCAGCACTGTTCGAAGTCCCGCACGTCGACCTGCTCGGGGTCGCCGTCCAGCTGGTAGCCGATGTCCCGGGTGGTCAGGGTCAGCTGATGGTCGAGCAGGCGGCGCAGTTCGGTGATGTGGCCGTGCAGCGCGGCCCGGGCGGTGGGCGGCGGGTGGCCTTCCCAGACGGTGTCGAGCAGCCGGGTGATCGGCACGGTGCGGCCGAGCTCCAGGGCGAGCGCGCTCAGTACGGCCCGGCGCTTGGGCGCGCTCGGTGTGACCGGTGTGCCGTCCTCGGTCCGCACGGCGATCGGTCCCAGCAGGTTGATCCGCATCCGCACCTCCGCCACGAGAATCCGCCCGACGCCACGAGAAGACGGGTCATCGGTGCCGATCGGTTGCCACGGCACCCCGCGATGACCGCTCGGAAGGATACGGCCGCCCGCGTCCGAAAGCATCCGCCGGGGGTGGCTGGAACCGCATCATCGCAGGTCCAGGCATAGACCAGACCGTTCAGATCAGCTGTAATGAGCGCGCTAAACCGGTCTACACTGCTCGGACGAAGCAGCCCGGGCATCGGGATATGCGCAAGGTGGGGAACATATGGTGATCCGGCTCCTTGGACCGGTGGAGCTGCGGACCGCTGACGGCGAGCCGGCTGAGCTGGCCGGCGCACAGCGGCGTGCGGTGCTGGCGCTGCTCGCCCTGCGGTCCGAGCGCGTGGTGCCGATCGAGCGGTTCTTCGAGCTGCTCTGGGGTGACGAGCCGCCGGCCCGGGCCAGGGCGGCGCTGCAGGGGCACGTCGCGGCGCTGCGCAAGGTGCTGACCGGTTCGCCGTTCGAGCTGCGCACCCGGGCTCCGGGGTATCTGCTCACCGGCGCCACCGAGTTGATCGACGTGCGGCGGTTCGAGGCGCTGGCCGCGACCGCCGTCGAGGAGTCCGACGACGCCGCCGCGGTGGCGCTGCTGGAGCAGGCGCTCGGTCTGTGGAGCGGGGCGGCGCTGGCCGATCTGCCGGACACCGAGCTGCGCCGGGCCCTGGTGGACCAGTTGGACGCGGCCCGGACCACGGTGCTGACCGCCTGGGCCGAGCGGCGGCTGCGGCTGGGCAGTGCGGCGGTGGCGGTTCCGGCGCTGGAGCAGAGTGTGCGGGCGAACGGGCTGCGCGAGCCGGTGGTGGCACTGCTGATGCGCGCGCTGCAGCAGGCGGGGCGGCTTTCGGACGCGTTGGCCGTCTACCACCATGCCCGGGAGCGGCTGGCCGGCGAGCTGGGGGTGGTGCCGGGGGCGCAGTTGCAGGCGGCGCTGGCCGAGGTGCTGGGCGGCGGGCCCGCCGACGGCCGGGTGCCCGCGCAGCGCCGCCGACCGGAGCCGGAGCGTCCGGCTCCGCCTGGCGACGGTCCGTCAGCGGTCGAAGAGCCGGCCCCCGTGATGCCGCGCCAGCTGCCCCGCCAGCCGGCCGGGTTCGTGGGGCGCTGCGCCGAGTCCGAGTGGCTGGACCGCGAGTGCGGCCCCGAGCGCACCGGCGACGGCTTGGCCCTGGTGGTCGGCCCGGCCGGGGCCGGCAAGAGCGCCACCGTGATCCGCTGGGCGCACGCCGTGGCCGACGGCTTCCCGGACGGCCAGCTCTTCGTCGATCTGCGCGGCTTCGACCCCGCCGGCCCGGTCGACCCGGTGGAGGTGCTGGGCCGGTTCCTCAAGGCGCTCGGGATGCCGGAGGCGGCGATCGCCCAGGACGGCGCGGGCCGGGCCGCCCAGTACCGCGCCGCCACCGAGCCGCGCTGCCTGCTGGTGGTGCTGGACAACGCCCGCAGCGCCGAGCAGGTGGCCGAGTTGCTGCCGGCCGGCGCCGGCAGTGCCGCCGTCGTGACCAGCCGCAACACCCTGGAGGACCTGGTGGTCACCGAGGGTGCCGCGCTGCTGCGGCTCGCCGCCCTGCCCGGCGACGACGCACTGCGGCTGCTGGAACGCAGCCTGGCCCCGGAGCGGGTGCGCGCCGAGGAGGCGGCCGCCCGCCAGCTGACCGCGCTCTGCGACCAGCTGCCGCTCGCGCTGCGGATCGCCGCCTCCCGGCTGGCGGCCCGCCCCAACTGGACGATCGCCGACCTGGTCACCGAACTCTCCGACGAGCGCACCCGGTTGCTCACCCTGGACACCCACGGCGCGGTCAGCATCCGCACCGCGCTCTGGCTGACGTACCGCCATCTCTCGCTTCCCGCAGGCCAGTTGCTGACCCTGCTGGCCGCCCATCCGGGCAGCGAGGTGGATGCCTACGCCGGTGCGGCGCTGCTCGGCACCGATCTGCCGACCGCCCGCGGTGCGCTCGGCGAGCTGGCCGCGTACCACCTGCTGAGCGAGAGCACCCCGGGCCGCTACAGCCGGCACGACCTGATCCGGCTGTTCGGCATGGAGCTCTTCGCCGACCAGCCGGAGCAGGTGCGCCGGCGCAGCACCGAGCGACTGCTGGACTACTACCAGGAGGCGGTCCGGCAGTGCGGTGACCATGTGGACCCGGGGCAGGACGCCTACGGTCCCCGGGCCCATCCGCCGCGCGCGGTGCCGCAACCTGCCGACGCCCGGGCGGCGTTGACCTGGTTCATCGCCGAGGAGCCGACCATCCGGGCGCTGGTGGCGACCGCCGCCGACCAGGATCCGGAGCGGGCCTGGCGGTTGGCCCTGCAGGCGAGCGGCCTCTACTACGCGGCGAGCCGGCTGATCGACTGGCTGAGCTGCCTGCGCTCGGGCCTGCGAGCCGCCGAGCGGACCGGCCCGCAGTGGGCCGTCTCGATGCTGGAGTCCACCATCGCCAACGCCCTGATCGGCGTCGAACGGATCGTCGAGGCCGTCGAGTTGTGCACCATCGCGGTGGATCGCACCAGTGCCGCGGACGGTTTTCCGCACGTCCGCGCCCAGGCCACCCTGGCGCTGGCCGAGGCGGTGCTGGGCAACACCGCCAAGGCCGGGCAACTCGTCGACCGGGCACTGGAACTGGCCCGCCGGGGCGGCCGCTCCGAGCAGCTCGCCTCCGCGCTCGGCTACGCGGGTGCGGTGTCCGCGATGGCCGGCGACCCGACGACCGGACTGGCCCGGGTCCGCGAAGCCCGAACCCTGCTCGCCGACCACCCGGCCGCCACCATCCACGCCTGGGCGCTGATGACCGAGGCGCAGTCGCTCCAGGCACTCGGCTGCCACGAGTCCTCCGAGCAGGCCTGGATCCGGCTGCTGACCACCTGCCGGGAGGCCGGCTTCCTGCACCTGCACGCGATCGCCGAGCAGTCCTACGCCAACTTCCTGCTGGGGCTGGGCCGGGAGGCGGAGGCCGCCGAACACCTGCGCTCCGCCATCCTCCTGCACCGCTCGCACGGCCACCTGGCCGTCGCGGTCACCGACCTGCTGGCCAAGGTGGAGCAGTCGCTGGAGAGTTGACATGAGCGCAGGCCCTCGATGGGCTCAGGCCGCCGGGAGCGGGTCCGGCGCGTACTCGTGGTGCGTCGCCAGCACCGGGCGCAGCGCCCGGATCGCGTAGAAGTTGCGGGACTTGACGGTGCCCGGCGGCACCCCGAGGCGCTCGGCGGTCTCCGCCACCGAGCGGTCCTTCAGGTGCAGCTCCACCAGCACCTCGCGGTGGTGCGGCTGCAGGTTCTCCAGGGCCACCTCGATGTCCCGGGCGGCCAGCACCCCCTCGTACGGGTCGTCCGGCAGCGGGCGGTCCTCCAGCATCTCGCCCGCCACCTCCTGGGCCCGGGCGGCCGCCATCCGGAAGTGGTCGATGGCGATCCGGCGGGCCACCGTGAAGAGCCAGGGCCGGCTCTGCGCCGCACCGCGCGAGATCGACTCCGGGTGCTGCCAGGCCCGCAGCAGGGTCTCCTGCAGGATGTCCTCGGCCTTTCCGCGGTCGCCGTTGGTCACCCGCAGCAGCGCACGCAGCAGGTAGCCGCCGTGCAGGCGGTAGAGCTCGGCCAAGGTCTCCTGGTCGAGTGTGGAACGCGCCGACAAGGGCATGGTCGGGGCGGCAGGTTGGTTGGTCACGCACTTACCTCTTCGGTCCAGGCGGGTCTGCTGCTCGGACAGGCCGTGTGGGCGGCCGCGGCGAGATCGGGAGGGGAGACCCCGACCTCGCCTAAGCCACCGTGCCGGGCCGCGCCAACGTGACGCCAAGAACGGACCAACGCGATCATGGCGGCGGCCGCGCACGGCATTGGCGCGTGCGGCATTCGCGTTGCGCGGCATTCGCGTGCGCAGCATTCGCGTTGCGCGGCATTGGCGCGTGCGGTCAGGCCGCGCTCGCCAGCTGCCGGACCAGCTCCTGAACCCCCTCCTCGCCGTGCCGTTCGATCAGCACGGCCACCCAGTCGAGCAGTTCCTCGCGTTCCTCCCGGGACCAGTTCCACACCGACGGGTGCTCGTCGACCACCAGTGCCGCAGCCAGCGGGAGCAGCGCGGTCGGCGGGGTGGGGCAGGGCTGGTCGGCCGTCGCACAGCCGGCCACGAGCCGGCGCGCCGCGGCGATCACCTCAGCGGCCTGCGCCCGGGGAACCTCCAGCGCGGGCACGCCGGGCAGCACCGGTGGCGGCTCCAGCAGCCAGTCCGCGATCAGCCGCCGCACCCCGGGTGACGACCCGTCGTCGGACATCCGCTCCCTCTCTCCATGTACCGGCAACCGAGCTCCCCGTGCCATACCTAGGGACGGTACCGGGTGGTAGCCGGGTTCAGCTGCCGAATATCGAGGTCCGCAGCAAGGTCCGCGGGGAGTGAACGCCGCGTCGTCCGGGAGCCGTTGACCGAAGCGGAACGACCGGCCGGCGCGGCCGGACCCGGGCACGCGGAGGGAGCCGGCGGTGGCAGCGGTGGCGGGCGGCAGGACGAACGCGGGCTGGAGCTCGCCGCCCTGGTGGGGGGATGCGCTGGCGGGCTGACAAGCGACGCTGAGAGGCGACGCCTTGGCGGGTGACGCATTGGCGGGTGACGCGTTGGCGGAAGGCGGGCGCGGCGGCGTGACGCCGGCTCGCGCTACCCTCCCGCCATGACGACCACCGTGCGCATCCCGCCGTACTCCGACGACGACCTGGTCGCGGGCGAGCACCTCGCGGGCGACCCGGCCTTCTGGCTGGCCCATCTGCTCATCACCCTCGGCACGTTGGACGAGGACGTGACCGAGTACGGGGTGGCGGCGTCACGCTTCGAGGAGCTGCTGGAGCGCCTCGGCGACCCCGAGCAGCCGCCGACCGTGCTGCGGGTGCCGTTCGCCGGCGGGCACCAGGCCTGCGCCGTGTACGTCAACGACGAGGACGAGAGCAACATCGACTTCATCGTCCAGCACCCCGCCTGGAGCCGAGTCGGCTGGCTCGGGCAGCACGGTCCGCACGGCTCGGGGGACGGGCTGTCCTGGCGGGAGTTGACCAAGCTGGCCGCCGGCGCCCCGGATGGTTATTCTGACGGACTGTCAGCTCCCGCTCAGCGCTTGCTGCTGCTCCTGCCGATGCTCGGCGACGCGGCCACCCCGGCCACCCCGGCCGCCGAGGCCGTGGACACCGTGGCGCGCGCCATCGTCGAGGTCGGCCTCTGCCCGGACACTGCAGGCGAGTTGGCCGCCTACCTGCTCAACGTGCCCGGACTCTCCCGGCAAACCGTCTGGACGGTCACCCCCGAGAGCCCGATCCCCGTCTGCGACTCCGACTACAGCCCGCGCCGCATCCCGCTCGCCCTCGGCATCACCCCGGCCCAGGCGCAGGCGCTGGCCGACGCGCTCAGCTGAGCAGCTGCCCGAGCAGCTCCCGGCCCTGCGCCCAATCACCCAGCCCGGCGGCCGAGTTGAGGTGACCGTAGGCGCCGGCCACCGCAAGCCGGGCACCCCACGCATCGGCGAACTGCTGGGACCGGTCGAGCGTGCACCACGGGTCGTCCGAGCTGGCGACCACCAGGGTCGGGAACGGCAGCGGCTCCAGCGGGATCGGGCAGAAGTTGTCCAACGCGGCCACCCCCGCGGCTTCGATGTCCGCGGGCGCCACCAGGAACGCCCCCGCGACCGCCGCCCCAGCCCGCTGCGCCGCCCAGTGCGCCACCAGGATGCAGCCGAGGCTGTGCGCGACCAGCACCACCGGCTGCTCCTGGGCTGCCACGGCCGCGTCCAGGACCTCGACCCACTCCCCCAGCACCGGGTGGTCCCAATCCGCCTGCTCCACCCGCTGGAACGCGGGGTCCGCGGCCTCCCAGTGGCTCTGCCAGTGCTCCGGGCCGGAGCCCTCATAGCCGGGCAGGACGAGGAAACGCGGCTGGGCGGTCATGACTGGCAGCTCCTGTCAGATCGGGGAACGCGGTGGATTGTATCCACTCGCCGGCTGCCGATGATCTTCACACGGGGTCGACGCCGACCTGCCGCGCCCGCACCCTGGTGACGAGCTCCGCCAAGTCGAGCTCCCCGACCGAGGGGTCGGCGGTCAGGACGCGGTGGACGGCCGCTGCCACCGGGAGCGGGGTGGCGGCGGCGGCGAGGGCGACGTCCTTGGCGGCGAGGCGGATCGGGAAGTGGGCGTCATCGGCGAAGGCGCGGGCGGCGGCGCCGGCGAGCGGACTGTTGGTCAAGGCGGTGCGGACCTGCTCCTCGGGGAGGCCCAGCGCGTCGCCGAGGGCCATCGCCTCGGCGACCACCGCGACGCCGCCGATCACCGCGTTGATCAGCACCAGCTTGACCGCGGCACCGCTGCCGACCGGCCCGCAGGGCGTGACCGTGCCGAGGAGGTCCAGGATCGGGCGGACGGCCGTCGTGTCGCCGCCCGCCACGAGCAGCAGGGTGCCGGCGGCGGCCCGGTCGACGCTGCCCATCACCGGGGCGTCCACCAGGGTGACCGTCTTGGGCAGCAGGCCGGCCAACTCCCGGACGGCGTCCGGGCCGATGGTGGAGACGTCCACCAGGGTGGCGCCCGGCTTCAGCGCGGGCGCGAGGGCGGTGACCACCTCCCGGACGGCGGTCGGGTCGGCGAGCATGGTGATCACGACGTCGGCGTCGCGGACGGCGTCGGCCGGGGTGGCGGCGACGGTCGCGCCGGCGGCGGCCAGGGCCTGTGCGCGGGCGGGGGTGCGGTTCCAGACGGTCAGCCGGTGGCCGGCCGCCAGCAGGCGCCGGGCCATCGGGGTGCCCATGCCGCCCAGGCCCAGGAAGGCGATGGTTCCGGAGAATGCGGGCGCGGTGGTGTTGGTGTCCATGGCTCTCACCGTAGGCAGCGGCTACGGATGCGACCAGCGAATGTCTAGCATGGCAGTCATGCCTACCACGCATGACTTCTCCACTCCGCTGCTGCGGGTCTTCGTCGAGGTGGCGCGGCTGGGGTCGTTCACGGCCGCCGGCGCCTCGCTCGGCTACACGCAGTCGGCGATCTCCCGCCAGGTGTCGGCATTGGAGGAGGAGGCCGGCAGCGTGCTCTTCGACCGGCTGCCGCGCGGCGTGCAGCCGACCGAGGCCGGGCGGCGGCTGCTGGTGCACGCCTCAGCGGTGCTGGAGCGCATCGCCACGGCACAGCAGGAGCTGCGGCAGCTACGGGAGTTGGACATCGGGCGGCTGCGGGTCGCGGCCTTCGCCACGGCGGAGGCGGCGCTGGTGCCGCAGACCATAGCCGCGTTCCGGCGAGCACATCCGGGGGTGTCCGTCACCCTGGAGGAGGGGCTGACTCCGGCGCTGGTGGGAATGCTCACCGACGGATCGGTGGATCTCGCGGTGCTCAGCACCGCGTTCGGCGAAGTCCCGGAGGGAGTCGAACTCCACAAGCTCGCCGACGACTTCATGCTGGTGGCGCTGCCGGCCGGGCACCGGCTGGCCGGCCGGCGACGGCTGCGGCTGGCCGAACTGGCGGACGAGGACTGGATCGCGGCCAGCACCCGGCCCGAGGAGACCTTGATCAGCTCCTGCCTGCGGACCGGGTTTCAGCCCCGCGTGGGGTTCGTGGCGCGCGACTGGATGGCCAAACTCGGCCTGGTAGCCGCCGGGTTGGGGATCACACTGGTGCCGACCCTGGCAGCCGACGCGGTCCGGGCCGATGTGGCGGTGGTCCCGCTGGACCGGCGGGACCTGCCGGTGCGCGAGGTGCACGCGGCACTGGCGCGCGGGCTGACGCCATCGCCCGCCGCGCACGCCTTCCTGAAGCTGCTGAAGGAGCGCAGTGCCGCGCTCACCGCGGCCGCCGGCCCTGGCGGCGGCCACGGGGGATGACCACCGCCGCGGCGCCGGTCAGGACGGCCGCGCCGAGGGCGCCGGCGGCGATCGGGGCGGCCTGGCGCGGGGCCGGCGAGCCGGGGGCGGCCGGGGGCATGGCGAGGTGGGATGGGGGCGCGGCGGCGGGCGGGGGGCCTGCGGGGGCCTGGGTGACGGCGGCGACCAGGTCCAGGGTGGGGACCGGCGAGGGGTAGGCGCTGGCGAGCAGGCGGTGGCGGAGCTGGTCGGCGGTCAACTGGGCACCGCCAAGCCGGCCACCGACCGCCTGCGCGCCTGGCTCCAGAAACGCGACGCCTTCCCACCCGCAGACCGCCGCCCGCTCCCCGATCCCGAGCACCACCGCCCCACCCAGGCCATCGGGATCCCGGCAGCCCGCTACTGAGTAACCACCTCGAAGCCCCACTGCCACAGCTCACCATGCGCCGGTCAGCCGGCTCGGCGGCGCACCGAACGCCCCAGCCCGCAGCGCCATGAATCGACCGGAAGATCTTTGTCCGTTCGGCGCACACGCGGCCTCCCGCACCGGGTACGGTGACCGTCACCCGGGGCGGGGAAAGTGGGGGGACCACTGGTGTCCGAAATGAGCGCGGCCTTTCGTGCCGCCGTTCGGGAGGCGATGGCCGCGCCGGACGACGGGCTGCCGTTCCTCTCCGACGAGCCGGAAGGCGTGCTGAGCCAGGAGCCTCACTTCCTGATGGCCTCGATCCTGTACGACGCACGGGAGCGGCTGACTCCCGATCAGGCCGGCGGGCCTGAAGGTGTCGACCTTGAAACGGTGTTCCTGGCGGCCTGCTACTACCTCGCACGGGTGAACCGACTACCCGAGGGCGGGAGCGAGTGGGAGCACCACACGTTCGTCTTCCTCTTCGCCGTCGTGCACGCACTGCGTCCCGACGCGGTGCCACAGGTGCTGCGCGAGGCGTTCGAGAAGGACCCGCCGCAGTTGGTGCCCGCGTACGAAATCCTGCACGCGGCCGGCAACGCGCTGTGCCTGGCGAGCGAAGCGGCCTCGGACGCGGAGGGGGTCGCGCTGGCCGCAGCGCTCATGATCGAGGCGCTGGAGGGTGCGCGGGGGCGGGAGTCCGAGGCGCCCATCGGCGTCAATCTCGGCACGGTCTTCACCGTGCTGGCCGAACTCGGCGGTGACGGTGTCCCGGAGGGGCTGAGGGCCGCGGCCCTCCACCACATGCGCGAGGCGCTCGCCCTGGTACCCCTCGGGGATCCCTCGCGCGAGCCGATGCTGGCCCTGATCGCCTGGGCGCAGGCGAAGGCGCCATCGGTCGCGGTGTACGAGGGCAGCATCGGCGTCGAGATGGAGCAGTACCACCGGGACCCGGATCCGGCCCGGCTCGACGCGATGATCAACGGGTTGCGAGCCACGGTGGCCACGGCGGCCGAACCGGGGCGCACCCTCCGCCGCGTCGAACTGGGCCAGGTCCTGCGGATGCGTTTCGAGATCAACGGCGACCTCGACGACCTCGACGAGTCGATCAGCGAGCTCACGGACGCCCTGGCCGGCCCGCTCAACGACGAGCAGCGGGCGTCGGCCTGCTCGTTCCTCGGCCTGGCCTACCTCGACCGGTACGGCTCCCTGGGAGCCCCTGCCGATCTGGAGGCGGCCTCGGCAGCGGTCCGCGATGGGCAGACCACCGGGACGGCCGCCTCGCCCGCCCACTCCCAGCGGCTCACCAACCTGGCCGGCGTCCTGACCACGCGGTTCGACGCTTACGGAGATCCCGCCGAACTGGACGAGGCTGTGGCGCACCTGAGGCACGCGGTGGCCGTCACTCCGCCGTCCCAGCAGGACTACCCCGTGATGCTGGTCAAACTCGCCGTGGCACTGCGGAAACGCGGCATGCACACGGGCCGGGACGAAGACCTCGCCACCGCCGAGGCGATCCTCAGGCAGGTGGCGGGTCAGCCCTCGGACACCGGGCTGACCCAGCCGATCGCCCGCGTGGAGCTGAGCGGCCTGCTGGCCGTGCGGGGCCTGAGCCGGAACACCGGCGCAGACCTCGTCGATACGGTCACGCAGTCCCGCGTCACCGCGCTGGCACCGACCCAGGACGTGCGGACCCGGCTGTACGGCGCGGAGATGTGGGCGATGAGCTGCGTCCTGCTGGGTGATCTGGCGCAGGCGCACACGGCCTACGGCGTGGCGCTGAACGACCTGCTGCCCAAATTGGCCGGACGGACACTCAACAGGGCGGCTCAGGAGGTGCGGCTGCGCCTGGTGGGCGCGTTGGCCAACGACGCGGCTGCCGTGGAGATCACAGCGGGCCGGCCCCGCGAGGCGTTGATCCGGCTGGAACAGGGACGTGGCGTCCTGCTGGCCCAGGCGCTCCAGCTGCGCGGACGGCATGACGACCTGCGTGCGGCCGCTCCCGGACTCGCCCAGCGTTTCGAGCGGGTCTGCGAGGAACTGGTCGAGCAGCAGGGCGGACGGGAGGAGCGCAAGGCGTCGGCGGCGGCGTTCGAAGAGGTGGTTCGGCAGATCCGCGCGCTTCCCGGTTTCGCGGACTTCCACCAGCCGCCGGACTGGAAGCACTTGAGGCAGTCCGCAGCACAGGGGCCCGTCGCCGTCGTCAACGTCTCCCGGGCGCGCTGCGATGTCCTCCTGCTGCGCCGCCGGTTCGGCCGTGCCGTCATCGAGGTGCTGCCGCTGCCGGATGTCACGGTCCAGGAGATCAACAGCCGGACCGTAACCTTCCGGGCGACCGTCGCGAAGCTCACGACGCCGGGCACCCCGGCCGGCGAGAAGTACCGGTACGACCGCGAGATGAAGCAGACGCTGCGGTGGTTGGGCGAGACCGTCGTGTGCCCGGTCCTCGACCGGCTGGGCTTCGACCGACCGGCGCGGCCGGGCAAGCCCCTGCCCAGACTGTGGTGGTGCCTGACCGGTGCGCTCTCCCAACTGCCTTTGCACGCGGCCATTCTCGACACTCCCGAGCCGCACCAGCGCCCAACTCCCGTGTACGCGCACGACCGCGTGGTCTCCTCCTACGTACCGACACTGAGCTCGCTGCTCCACGCCCGCGCCAGGTTCGCGCCGGACAACGTCCGGGCCTCGCTCCTGGCCGTCGCCGTGGACGCGGGGAGCCCCTACCCGCGACTCACCGCCCTCGACGACGAACTGGCGGCGACGGATCAACTGCCCGGCCCCCGGTCCGAACTCCGTCACACCGACGCCACCCCGGACGCGGTGCTGGCGGCGCTGCGCACGCACTCGCACGCCCATCTGGCCTGCCACGGCGTGCGGAACCCTTCCGACCCGTCGAACAGCAGACTCCTGCTCCACAACGGCAGTCTGACGCTGCGTCAGCTAGCCTCAGAGCGGTTGCTCGATGCCGAGTTCGCCTATCTCTCCGCCTGCCACAGTGCCGCGCCGGGCGAGGAGTTGGCCAATGAGGCCATCTCGGTCGCCTCGGCCTTCCAACTGTGCGGCTACCGGCAGGTGATCGGAAGCCTGTGGACGGTGGAGGACGGCATGGGTCCGCTGCTGGCCCGCGAGGTGTACCGGCGGCTCGCCGCAGCCGGCGCACCGGATGTTGCGCGGGTCCTGCACCAAGCGGTGGGAGCGCTGCGCGGTCATCCACGCTACGGCGAACCGCTGTTCTGGGCTTCGATGATTCACAGCGGGCCGTGATCCACAGCGGGCCATAGTGCACAGCGGGCCGTGATTCACCGCGGGCCGTAGTGGGCCCCGGGGAGGGAGAAGGTAGATGAACCTGGATCGGGATCGGCGGGCCGCGCTCTGCTCGGCCCTGCCCTGGCTGACGGAGGATCTGGCGGAGCAGGGCAGGGCGGCTGAACTGGCGGCCGCCGTACGGGCGGTGCTGGCGGACGTACCGGTCCTGGTGGCAGTGGCGGCGCTGGGCATCCCGCAGCACGTCCTGGACGAGACCGGGCCGGTGCGAGGGGAGGAGCCGGGGCCCGGCGACATGATCGGAGCCAGGCCGCGCGCCGCGGGCGAGTCGTACCGCTGCCCCGACGGCTGGTGCAGCCTCAGCCTGGTCCGGGAGCCCGGCGGGCCCGTTCCGGCCGGGGGCCGCTGCTGGCTGCGCGACCGCGCCCTGCTCGTCACCGAGGCGTGAGACGGTGGCCACGATCCTCGACGGCCTGGGCGAGAAGCTGGTCGACAGGTGGCTGTCCGCGCTGGCCGTCCCGGGTCTGCTGTTCATGGCCGCCGCAGCGACCGGCGCGGTGCTCGGCCAGGGGGCCGCACTCGATCCGACCGCCCTGCGCGAGCGGGTCGGGCGCTGGGCGGCGGAGGCGGACAAGTGGTCCACCGTGGGGCAGTTGGCCGTGGTCGCGGTGATCGTCCTCGGCTCCGTGGCGGTGGGGACGTTGGTGCAGACGTGCGCCGGGGGCGTCGAGCGGGTCTGGACCGGAGACTGGCCCGCCCCGGCGAGGCAGCCGGCGAAGCGCTTGACCTCGTGGCGGCGAGCGCGCTGGGAGGGGATCCAGCGGGAGATCAGCGGGCTCCGCGCGGCGGTACCGGCAGCTCGGCGCGGGGAGGAGACGCGGGACGCCATCGACGAGCTCACCGCCCGCCGCGACGGGATCGCACTCGCCGTGCCGAGCCGGCCGACCTTCACGGGTGACCGGTTCGCCGCGACCGACACCCGGCTGCGCAACCAGTACGGCATCGACCTCGCCTCCTGCTGGACCCGGCTGTGGCTGGTGCTGCCGGAGCCCGTCCGGGCAGAGCTGCGCACCTCCCGAGCCCGCTTCGGTGCGGCGGTGAACGGGTCGACGTGGGCCGTCTGCTACGTCGTGCTGGGCGTGTTCTGGTGGCCGGCGGCCGTGGCCGGCATCGCGGCCGGGCTGGTGGCCTGGAGCCGTGGCCGGCGGGCTGCCGCGCTGCACGCCGAGCTCATCGAGTCGACCGTCGACCTGCACCTGAAGACGCTGGCGGAGGAGCTCGGTGTCACCGTTGCCGGCCCGGTCCCCGACCTCCAGGTGGGGAAGGCCCTGAACCGCGTGTTCCGCAAGGGGGCGTAGGCCCGCGGGGCCCGGCCGCAGCCGCCTCCCGGCAAGCCTCGGCTGCCGGCGAATCCCAGGCGAATCTCAGGTGCCGGCCGACCGCCCACCGGCTAGGGTCGCGAGCTCACCAGCAACGTCCGGAGAGTGAGCACCGCATGACCACGCCTGCCGCCGATGTCCGCATCGAACCCTGGGCCGAGGACGACCTCGACCTGCTCCGACTGATCAACACCGAGGAGATGCGCAAGCACGTCGGCGGCCCGGAGGGACCGGAGGCCCTGCTGGTGCGCCACCGGCGCTACCTGGAGTTCCCCGGCCTCGGCGCCGGCCAGATGTTCCGCATCGTCACCGACCAGGGCCGCAGCAAGGCGGGCAGCGTCGGCTACTACTCCCGCCGCTGGCACGGCGAGCAGGTCTTCGAGATGGGCTGGAACGTGCTCCCCCCGTTCCAGGGGCGCGGCATCGCCGCCGTCGCGGCCCGGCTGGCCGCCGAGCACGCGGCGGCCACCGAGCGGCACACCTGGCTGCACGCGTTCCCCTCGGTCGACAACCCGGCCTCCAACGCGGTCTGCCGCCGGGCCGGCTTCACCCTGGCCGGCGAGACCGAGTTCGAGTACCCGCCCGGCCGCTTCATGCTCAGCAACGACTGGCGCATCAACCTCACCGAGCTGGCCGCCAGTTGACGAGGACCCGGAACTGACCCGCAGTCAGAACCGACTGGCGCGCACCCACGATCCCTTGTACGGTGTAGAACACTTCTACACCGTACAAGAGTGTGCGCGGTGACACTGCCGTGCACGGAAGCACCGGGGGCTCAGCCATGCCAGAAAACGCCGTAACACGCCGGCCAGACCGCTGGCTGGTGCTGGCCGTCATCTGCCTGGTGCAGATGGTCGTCATCCTGGACAACACCATCCTCAACGTCGCGCTGCCGTCGCTGGCCACCGGCCTGCATGCCGACACCGGGCAGCTCCAATGGGTCATCGGGGCCTACTCGCTGGCCCAGGCCGGTCTGCTGATCGCCGCCGGCGGCATGGCCGACCGGTACGGGCGCAAGAAGGTGCAGCTGATCGGTCTGGCCCTGTTCGGGCTCGGCTCGGCGGGCGCCTCGCTCGCCTCCGACCCGGCGCAGCTGATCGCCGCCCGGGCCGGCATGGGCGTCGGCGGCAGCCTGCTGCTGGCCACCAGCCTGGCGATCGTGGTGCGCACCTTCGACGCGGAGGAGCAGCCCAAGGCGATCGCGGCCTGGTCCGCCGTGGCCATGCTGGGCTTCGCGGTCGGCCCGGTCATCGGCGGTGTGCTGCTGCGGTTCTTCTGGTGGGGCGCCTGCTTCATGGTCAACCTGCCGGTGGTGGTGCTCGGCCTGATCGCGGTCGCCCGACTGGTGCCGGAGTCCAAGGACCCGCGCGGTGCCCGGCCCGACGTGCTCGGGGTGCTGCTCTCCACGGCCGGCATGGTCGGCGTGGTGTTCGGGATCATCCAGGGCCCGGAGGCCGGCTGGACCTCGGCCCGCACCCTGGTCTCCGGCGGCCTCGGCCTGCTGCTGCTGGTGGCCTTCGCACTGTGGGAGCAGCGGATCGAACACCCGCTGCTCGACATGGGGTTCTTCCGCAACGGCAAGTTCCGGGGCGCGGTCTCCGGCGGCGTGCTGGTCAGCTTCGGCATGGGCGGTTCGCTCTTCCTGCTGACCCAGCACCTGCAGTTCGTCCTCGGCTACGGCCCGCTGAGCGCCGGTCTGCGGACCGCGCCGATGGCGCTGACCGTGGTGCTGCTCAACCTCACCGGCACCGGGATGCGGCTGACCGGCAAGCTGAAGCCGGGGGTGGCGATCGCCCTGGGCCTGACCCTGCTGGCCCTCGGTCTGACCTCGGTCGCCGAGCTCGGCCGGCACGGCTCCTACCCGGGCATCCTGCTCGGCCTGGTGCTGATCGGGGCCGGGGTTGCCTGTGCGCAGCCCGCGATGGCCGGTTCGGTGATGTCCTCGATCCCGCCGGAGAAGGCCGGTGTCGGCTCCGGACTGATGGGCACGCTCAGCGAGTTGGGCAACTCGCTCGGCGTCGCGGTGCTCGGCGCGGTGCTCACCGCCGGGTTCACCGGCAAGCTGCCGGCCGGTCTGCCGTCCTCGGTGGGTCGCTCGCTGCCGGAGGCGCTGGCCGCCGCCGGTACGGCCGGTGAGCACCAGGTGCGGTCCGCCTTCGGGGACAGCCTGACCAACAGCCAGCTGATCGGCGCGGTGGCGGTGCTGATCGGCGGTCTGCTGGCGGGCTGGCTGATCCAGCGGGCGGGCCGGGTCGAGCCGCCGGTGGCCGCCCCCGGCGACCAGCCCACCGACCAGCCGGTGGTCCAGGCCGGCTGAGGCATGGCGACGATCTACCATCACAGCACGGCCGTCCGCGCGGATGCGGGCGGCCGTGCCGTCGTCGTACCACCAGGCAGAACCGCGCTCCGAAGAAGCGCACCACGAAGGACAGAGGGCAGCAGGCATGGCAGACAAGCCCCGTGACCCGGCCATGAGCGTCTGGCTCACCCCGCCCAAGCGGAAGAAGCGGGGCTCTGCGCCGACCGGGCTGAGCCGGGAGCGGATCATCGACACCGCGGTGGCGCTGCTCGACAGCGAGGGGATCGACGCGTTCTCGATGCGCAGGCTGGCGGCCGAGCTCGACGTCACCCCGATGTCGGTCTACTGGTACGTGGACAGCAAGGACGATCTGCTCGAACTCGCCCTGGACGCGGCCTTCGGCACCATGAAGGTGCCGCCGCTGGAGGACCACGGCGACTGGCGCCGGCACGTCTACGTGATGGCCCATGAGTACCGCAAGTGCTACCTGGAGCACCCGTGGGCCGCCGAGATGGTCGGCCGCTACCTGTCGGTGGGCCCGAACGCGATGCTGCTGTCCAGCAGCGTGATGAGCGCGCTCTCCGGCACCGGGCTGACCGGCGACGCCCTGGCCGGCGCCGTCGCGCTGGTCTTCCAGTTCGCCTACGGCGTCGCCATGGCGGAGTCCATGTGGGCCCGGCGGGTCCGGCAGCAGGAGGGCGACGAGGACACCGTCTACCGGCAGATGCAGGACATGCTGTCGGAGCACGACTCCCGCTTCACCGTGTGGGAGCAGCAGTTCGGCTACGACCGGCGCCAGGACTTCGCGAGCGCCCGCAACCGCCAGTTCGACCAGGGCCTGGAGATGGCGCTGGCCGGCATCGAGGCCGCGATCGCCGCGCTCCCGAAGGGGCACGGCTGACCGCGGCGACCAGCCCTAGATGTCGCGGAAGGTCTCGATCTGGGCGCCGATCGAGTTGAGCCGCTCGGCCAGCTCCTCGTAACCGCGGTTGATCACATAAACGTTGCGCAGCACCGAGGTGCCCTCGGTGGCCAGCATCGCCAGCAGCACCACCACGGCCGGGCGCAGCGCCGGCGGGCACATCATCTCGGCCGCCCGCCAGCGGGTCGGGCCCTCCACCAGCACCCGGTGCGGGTCCATCAGCTGCACGTTGGCGCCCAGCCGGGTCAGCTCGGTCAGGTAGATGGCCCGGTTCTCGTAGACCCAGTCGTGGATCAGCGTGGAACCCTGGGCGGTTGCCGCGATGGCGGCGAAGAACGGCACGTTGTCGATGTTGATGCCGGGGAACGGCATCGGGTGGATCTTGTCGATCGGCGACCGCAGCTTGGACGGGCGGACCGTCAGGTCGACCAGCCGGGTGCGGCCGTTGTCGGCGAAGTACTCGGGGCCGCGGTCGTAGTCGAGGCCCATCTCCTCCAGCACCGCGAGCTCGATCTCCAGGAACTCCACCGGCGCCCGGCGGACCGTCAGTTCGGAGCCGGTGACCACGGCGGCGGCCAGCAGGCTCATCGCCTCCACCGGGTCCTCGCTGGGCGCGTAGTCCACGTCGCAGGTGATCTGGGGCAGGCCGTGCACGGTGAGGGTGGTGGTGCCGACGCCCTCGATCCGCACGCCCAGCTTCTCCAGGAAGAAGCAGAGGTCCTGGACCATGTAGTTGGGGCTGGCGTTGCGGATCACCGACACGCCGTCATGCCGGGCGGCGGCCAGCAGCGCGTTCTCCGTCACGGTGTCGCCGCGCTCGGTCAGCACGATCGGGCGGCCGGGGCTGACGGCGCGGTCCACCTCGGCGTGGTAGATGCCGGTGGTGGCGGTGACCTCAAGGCCGAACCGGCGCAGCGCGGCCATGTGCGGCTCGACGGTGCGGGTGCCGAGGTCGCAGCCGCCGGCGTAGGGGAGCTTGAAGCGGTCCACCCGGTGCATCAGCGGGCCGAGGAACATGATGATCGATCGGGTGCGGCGGGCCGCGGCCTGGTCCATGGCGTCCAGGTCGAGCTCGGCCGGCGGGGTGATCTCCAGGTCGGCGCCGTCGTTGATCCAACGGGTCTTCACGCCGATGCTGTTGAGCACCTCCAGCAGGCGGTAGACCTCCTCGATCCGGGCCACCCGGCGCAGCGTGGTGCGACCGGTGGTCAGCAGCGAGGCGCAGAGCAGCGCGACGCAGGCGTTCTTGCTGGTCTTGACGTCGATGCTGCCGGAGAGCCGGCGGCCGCCGACCACCCTAAGGTGCATCGGTCCGGCGTAGCCGAGCGAGACGATCTCGCTGTCCAGCGCCTCACCGATCCGGGCGATCATCTCAAGGCTGATGTTCTGCCCGCCGTTCTCGATCCGGTTGACGGCACTCTGGCTGGTGCCGAGGGCCGTGCCGAGTTCCGCCTGGGTCCAACCGCGGTGCTTGCGGGCGTCCCGAATGAGCTTGCCGATGCGCGCCAGGTAGTCATCTGCCATGGGCGAGACGATATCTCATCCATGAGATACGACTACGGGCGGTACCCCCGTTCAGGGGATACCGCCCGCAACAGCCCAGGTGAGGCCGGGTCAGCCCTTCTGCATGACCTCCGGCTCGTGACGGCGCAGCAGTCGCTGGACCACGAAGGCCAGCAGCACCGAGAGCACCACCAGCATGCCCGCGTCGATCGCCCACTGCGCGACGCTGTGCTTCCACAGGCCGTCGTGGTCGTTCATGTGCGCGGGGTCGAGGATCATCATGTGGCCGAGGTCCAGCGTGGTGCCGACCGTGGCGACGCCCCAGCGGGCCGGCATGAGCCAGGCCAGCTGGGCCAGGCCCGCCTTGTCGAAGAGCTGGAAGAGGCAGCCGGTGAAGACCACCTGGATGATGGCGAACATCACCAGCAGCGGCATGGTCTTCTCCGCCGTCTTCACCAGGGCCGAGATCACCAGGCCGAACATCATCGAGGTGAAGGACAGCAGGATGATGCCGATCGCCATCTCGATGGCCGGCGCGCTGGAGAAGAGCAGGCCCGAGGTGGGCAGCTTGCGGGTGGAGAAGCCGACCGCGGCGATGATCGTGCCCTGCAGCAGGCTGAAGAACCCGAGCACGATGATCTTCGACATCAGGTACGCACTCCGGGACAGGCCGGTCGCTCGTTCTCGTTCGTAGATCGCCCGTTCCTTGATCAACTCACGGACCGAGTTGGCCGCTCCGGAGAAGCAGGCACCGATCGCCAGCACCAGCATGATGGTGCCGGCCGCGTTGTTGGTGCCGTGCGGGTTGGCCCGCAGGCCGAAGGTGGCCGGGACCACGGTGGAGACCACACCGAGGACCGCGGGCAGGATCACCGACAGCGCCATGAAGCCCTTGTCGGAGCCGATCACCGACAGGTAGCGGCGGATCAGCGTCCACAGCTGCGAGCCCCAGCTCTGCGGCTTGGGCGGCAGCACCGGCTGCTGGTTGACCGGCGCCTGCTGCACCGCCACTCCGTCGACGGCCGCCGCGTACTGCTGGTAGTGCACCGAGCCCTTGTAGCGGCCGGCCCAGTCGTGGTCCGGGTAGTTCTCGAACGCCTGGAAGACGTCCGCCCAGGTCTCGTAGCCGAAGAAGTGCAGGGCCTCGTCCGGCGGGCCGAAGTACGCCACCGAACCACCCGGCGCCATCACCAGCAGCCGGTCGCAGAGCGCGAGTTCGGCCACCGAGTGGGTCACCACCAGGATGGTGCGGCCGTCGTCGGCCAGCCCGCGCAGCATCTGCATGACCTCGCGGTCCATGCCCGGGTCGAGGCCCGAGGTGGGCTCGTCCAGGAAGATCAGCGAAGGCTTGGTGAGCAGCTCCAGGGCGACCGAGACGCGCTTCTGCTGACCGCCGGAGAGCGCGGTGATGCGGTTCTCGGCCCGCTTGTCCAGGCGCAGTTCGTAGAGCACCTCGTCGATCCGGCGCTCACGCTCGGACGGCTCGGTGTCGCCGGGGAAGCGCAGCCGGGCCGCGTACTTCAGACCGGTGCGGACCGTCAGCTCCTTGTGCAGGATCTCCGACTGCGGCACCAGGCCGATGCGCTGGCGCAGCTCGGCGAACTGCTTGTAGAGGTTGCGGCCGTCGTAGAGCACCTCGCCGCGGTCGGCCGGGCGGTAGCCGGTCAGCGCGCGCAGCAGCGTGGACTTGCCGGAGCCGGAGGGGCCGATCACCGCGACCAGCGACTTCTCCGGGACGCCGAAGCTGACGTCGTTGAGCAGCACCTTCTTGGCGCCCTTGTGCTCGACCTCGACGGTCAAGTGGTGCGCGGAGAAGGAGACCGGGCCGTTGTCGATGAACTCCTGCAGCTGGTCGCCGACCAGTTGGAAGGACGAGTGGCCGACCGTCAGGCGGTCCTGCGGGCCGAGCAGCTGACGCTGCACCTGCTGGCCGTTGACGTAGATGCCGTTGTGCGAGCCGAGGTCGACGATCTCGTAGCGGCCGTCGGTGAGCTGGCGCAGCTCGGCGTGGTGCCGGGAGACCTGCAGGTCGGAGACGACGATGTCGTTGTCCAGGGCACGGCCGATCCGGACCATCCGCATCGCGGAGGTCAGGTTCCGGATCATGGTGGGGTTGCGCTCGCTGACGTAGCCGGCCGGGCCGCCGCCGACACCGTGGCCGAAGTCCTGGTGGACCCCGGGGTACGGCTGCTGCTGGGGCTGCTGCGCCTGCTGCTGGGGGATGGCCCCCTGCTGCGGGTAGCCCTGCTGCTGCGGGCTCTGCTGGTAAGAAGTGGCGCCCTGCTGGGGGTAGCCGGCCTGCTGCTGGTAGCCCTGCTGCTGCGGGATGGCGCCCTGCTGCTGGTAGCCCATCGGCTGGGCCGGCGGGGTGTGCCGGTAGGTCTCCGCCTCGTGCACCGGCGGCTGCCCCATCGGCTGGCCGACCGGCTGGGCCACGGGTTGCGCCACCGGGGCGGAGAAGACCAGCCGGGGGCCGTTCTCCGCGTTGCCCAGGTTGAGCACGGTGCCGGGCAGCAGCTGGGTGTGCAGGGTCCGCCCGCCACCGATCCAGGTGCCGTTGGTGCTGCCGTGGTCCTCCAGCTGCCAACTGGCGCCGTTGAACGAGATGGTGGCGTGCCGCCACGACACCCTGGCGTCGTCGAACGGGAGATCCGCCTGCGGATCCCGTCCGATGGTGTAGGACTGCCCCGGTTCCAGCGTCCGCTGCTGTCCGTTGACTTCTAGAAGGAGTTGCGGCACTGTCCGCCTGCCCCGCTCTCTCGGTCCCCCGATGGCATCCCCGTGTGGATTGGGGAGGGTGAGGAATATCGCGTCTGACGGGGGGTAATCATTCCAGCTCGGCCCTGAGGGCGAAAAGTCGGCCCCACGGACTGTGACCTGGTGGCAACGTTCTCACGGCAGCCCGGTGACGGGCGGTGCCGGGGAGGTGAACGGTGCGCGTCCACGAGCCGGACGACCCCTGGCCGACCCGGGTTCGCCAGGTAGCGTGGGCAGCACCATGGACAGCACACCACCGCAGCCCCGGATTGCCGACGACGAGCGCACCCTGCTGGTCAAGGTCTTCGGCAAGGACCGCCCGGGCATCACCACCGGCCTCTTCGCCACCCTGGCCGGCTTCGAGGTCGACGTGATCGACATCGAGCAGGTCGTCACCCGCGGCCGGATAACGCTCTGCGCCCTGGTCACCCCGCCCGCCGTGGTCGGCCCCGGCGTCGAGGGCGCGCTGCGGGCCACCGTGCACCGCTGGGCCGAGGACCACCGGCTGCAGGCCGAGATCATCTCCGGCACCGGCGACAACCGGCCGCGTGCCGAAGGCCGTTCGCACGTCACGGTGCTCGGCCACCCGCTCACCGCCGCCGCCGTCTCGGCGGTCACCTCCCGGATCACCGAGTGCGGCGGCAACATCGACCGGATCTTCCGGCTCGCCAAGTACCCGATCACCGCGGTCGAACTGGCCGTCTCCGGCGTGGCCACCGAGCTGCTCCGCCCGGCGGTGGCCCGGGAGGCGGCAGCCCAGCGGGTGGACGTCGCGGTGGTCGCCGCCGGGCTGGAGCGGCGGGCCAAGCGGCTGGTGGTGATGGACGTGGACTCCACGCTGATCCAGGACGAGGTGATCGAGCTCTTCGCCGCCCACGCCGGCTGCGAGGCCGAGGTGGCCGAAGTGACGGCCGCCGCGATGCGCGGCGAGCTGGACTTCGCGGATTCGCTGCGGGCCCGGGTCGAGCTGCTGGCCGGGCTGGACGCCTCGGTGGTGGACAAGGTCCGCTCCGAGGTCCGGCTCACCCCGGGGGCCCGCACCCTGATCCGCACCTTGCAGCGGCTCGGCTACCAGGTCGGCATCGTCTCCGGCGGGTTCACCCAGGTCACCGACTACCTGGTGGAGCTGCTCGGCCTGGACTTCGCCGCCGCCAACACCCTCGAGGTGGTGGACGGCAAGTTCACCGGCAAGGTCAGCGGCGACATCGTGGACCGCGCCGGCAAGGCCCGCTGGCTCACCCGCTTCGCCGACCAGGCCCGCGTCCCGCTCGCCCAGACGGTCGCCATCGGCGACGGCGCCAACGACCTCGACATGCTCAACGCCGCCGGCCTCGGCGTCGCCTTCAACGCCAAGCCGGTCGTCCGCGAGGCCGCCGACACCGCCGTCAACGTCCCCTTCCTGGACACCGTCCTCTACCTCCTCGGCATCACCCGCGAAGAAGTGGAGGCCGCCGACCTCCACGCCGCCCCGGAAGAGTGACCCACCCCCGCGGGCCGGGCTCAACGCCCCCGGCCCGCGCTATGGTCGGCGGTGGCCCCCGGAGGAGGTGTGCGCACCGTGCGTCCCCTGATCACCGCCGAGCAGTACGACTCCTGGTCCGAGGAGGTCTGCGCGGACATCGAGGTCTCGGACGGTCTGCTCGTCAGACGGCCCAGCAGGTCCCACATGCACAACCGGCTGGCACGCTTTCTCGCCAACGCGCTGGAGACCGCGGCCGGCCCGGAGTGGTACGCGGACGGCAACTTCGATGTCCGGCTCCAGGATGTTCCGCTCACCAACCGCTGCCCTGATGTCGTGCTCTACCGCGCGAGCACCATCGACGTCATGCCAGCCCGCCCCGAGCACATCCTGCTCCTGGTCGAGGTGGTCTCCCCCGGCCCGGAGACCACCGACCGCATCACCAAGCCCGCCCAGTACGCCAAGGCGGGCATCCAGTACTACTGGCGGGTCGAGCAGTTCAGCAATGCCGACCCGAAGGTCTTCACCTACGAGCTCGACCCGAAGACCGCGACCTACCGCGCCAGCGAGGCCTTCACCGGGCTGGTCAAGGCAACCGCTCCGTTCAAGGTCACGGCCGACCTCACCGGCCTCTGAATCCGCCCTCTGACTCCCGTCACTCCAGCCCCGGCACGTAGTACGACACCAGCTTCGCCACTCCCGGCTCCACCCCGTCCCACTTGCCCTCGAAGGCCAGCACCGCGACGCCCGCCGTCGGGAAGCCGCGCTGGCGCAGTTGGGTGAGGGCGTCGCCCAGGGACTCGTCGCCGGCGAGGACCTCGACGAGGTTCTGCACGCCGGGGTTGTGGCCGACCAGGAGGAGGTCGGCCACATCGTCGGGGGTCTCCTTGAGCACCTCGATGATCTCGCCCGCGGTGGCGTCGTAGATCCGCTTCTCGAAGACCGTGTGGCGCTGGCGCTTGGGCAGCTCATGGGAAACCAGCTTCCAGGTCTCCCGGGTGCGCACCGAGGTGGAGCAGAGCACGAGGTCCGGGTTGAGCCCGGAGTCCGCGAGCCACTCGCCCGCGACCGGTGCCTCCGCCCGGCCGCGCTCGGCGAGCGGCCGCTCATGGTCGTCCACCTGCGGCCAGTCGGCCTTGGCGTGGCGGAGAACGATGATCCTGCGGGCGGTCGCGTCGTCGGTCATGGGGTCAGCTTCCCAGAAAACCGGCCGGCCGGCTCAGCTGTTGCGGATCAACCCATCGACTGGGCGATGGTGGCGATGATCGAGACGACGACGACCACACCGAGGAACATGCCGAGGATCCCCAGCAGCTTGCGGTGGCTGTTCGACGGATTGGGTTCGAGAACGGGCATGTGCAGAGTGTCGCATCCATTTCCGCCCGGGCCGCACCGGGGTCGGGTCAGGCCGCCCCGACCTCGTCCTCCACGAAGCGGTTGCGCGCCGCGCGGAGCCCGATCAGCAGCTGCGGCACCAGCAGGGCGCCCATGAAGGCCAGCGGCAGGTACCAGCCGCCGGTGCCCTGGTAGAGGATGCCGACCACGATCGGACACGGGATCGAGATCAGGTAGCCGACCCCCTGCGCGAAGGCGGACAGCTGCGCCACCCCGCCGCTGGTGCGCGCCCGCAGCCCGATCATCGTCAGGGTGAGCGGGAAGGCGCAGTTGGACAGCCCCACCAGCAGCGCCCAGAGCCAGGCGCCGCCGGCCGGCGCCAGCGCCAGCCCGAGGTAGCCGGCGATCCCGCACAGCGCCAGCACCACCACGAACAGCCGCTGGTCGCTGCGGCGCGCGGCCAGGTTGGGCAGGAGGAAGGAGACCGGCACGCCGACCGCCATCACCACGGCGAGCAGCACGCCCGAGGTGCCGGCGCTGAGGCCGGAGTCCTGGTAGATCTGCGAGATCCAGCCCATGGTGGCGTAGGCGCCGCCCGCCTGGCAGCCGAAGAACCCGGCCAGCGCCCAGGCTGTGCCGCTGCGGGCGATCCGCAGCCGGCCCTCGGCCGCGCCCTGCGAGCCGTCGCCCCGGCCGTCCCGGCGCAGCACCACGGTGACCAGCCAGACCAGCAGCCCGACCGCGGCGAGCACCGCCCAGCTGCCGAGGCCGAGCCGCCAGCCGCCGCCCAGCGCGTTGGTCAGCGGCACGCTGACGGCGGCGGCCAGCGCGGTGCCCAGCGACAGCGCCATCGCGTAGAGGCCGATCATCGGGCCGACCCGCTGCGGGAAGTAGCGCTTGATGACCACCGGGATGAGCACGTTGGCCACCGCGACGCCGGCCAGCGCGACCGCGGTGAGCAGCAGGAACACCCCGGTGCTCCCGGCGAAGGAGCGGGCCGCGACCCCGGCGGTGATGGCGCCCGTGCCGGCGGTGACCACGAGGGTCGGCCCGAACCGCCGGGCCAGGGCGGGCGCGGCGAAGCCGAACAGCGCGAAGCAGACCGAGGGCACGGCGGCGAGCAGGCCGGCCACCGTGGCGCTCATGTGCAGGTCGGTGCGGACCTTGGAGAGCAGCGGGCCGAGGCTGGTGACCACCGGGCGCAGGTTGACCGCGGCGAGTGCGACGGCGAGTGCGAGCAGGGCGCCGAGCAGCCGGGCGCGGCCCTCGGTGGCCTCAGTGCCCTGGGTGGCCTCGGTGCCCTGGGAGTGGGGCGGTGCGGGGGCGGTGGGGGTTTCGGGGTGCTGGGTGGTCTTCTCGGCCGTGGACATGGATCGCATCATAGAATGATGGGATGAATTTACCCAAGGCGATTCGGGGCTGCTGCGTTTCAGGGGCAAGATGGTGCTTCTGAACGAGCCGGGACAGTCCTTGAGCGCAGCGACCGCAGCCGGCTGCCCCGGGGCCCGACCGCCTGAGCCCCGACCGACCCTTCGATTTCGAGGAGACCGATGACGCTGTCCTCGCCCCGGCGCGCCCCCCTGGCCGACCAGGTGATCGCCCAGTTGCGGGCGCAGATCACCTCGGGCGAGTGGCCGGTCGGCTCCCGGATCCCCACCGAGGCCGCCCTGGTCGAACAGCTGGGAGTGGCCCGCAACACCGTGCGGGAGGCCGTCCGGGCGCTGGCCCACAACGGCCTGCTGGACATCCGGCAGGGCTCGGGCACCTATGTGCTGGCCACCAGCGAACTGGCCGGGGTGATGCACCGCCGGTTCTCCGACGCCGAGCAGAGCCAGGTGGCCGAGCTGCGTTCACTGCTGGAGGCCTCGGCGGCGTCGCTGGCCGCCGGGCGCCGCACCGACCGCGACCTGGGGCTGATGGAGACCGCACTGGCCCGCCGTGACGAAGCCTGGTTCGGCGGCGACGCCGAGGTCTTCGTGCAGGCCGACGCCGCCTTCCACCAGTCGGTGGTGGCCGCCGCCCACAACGAGGTGCTGGCCGACCTCTACGCCGACCTGGGCGAACTGCTCCGGGCGCATCTGCGCCGGGACGTCGGCCCGGTGCTCTCCCCCGACAAGTACGTCGGGCACGACCGGATCCTGGCCGCGATCCGGGAGCGGGACGCGGCCGCCGCCGCCCGCGAGTCCGCCGAGGTGATCAACACCTGCAACCAGCCCGAGCACGACTGACCGGACTGGGACATCGGGGTCGAACAACGCACCGCCCCGGCCGCGCACATCGCGCGACCGGGGCGGTGCTTACGAGAACGAGGCGGTGTCAGGCGCCGATCGCGTGCAGGCCGCCGTCCACGTGGATGATCTCGCCGGTGGTCTTCGGGAACCAGTCCGACAGCAGAGCCACGATGCCGCGCCCGGCCGGCTCCGGGTCCGAGAGGTCCCACTTGAGCGGCGAGCGGACGTCCCAGGTGCTGGCCAGCTGCGGGAAGCCGGGGATCGACTTGGCGGCCATCGACCCGAGCGGGCCGGCCGAGATCAGGTTGCAGCGGATGTCCCGCTCGCCCAGGTAGCGCGCCAGGTAGCGGTTGGTGGCCTCCAGCGCGGCCTTGGCCGGGCCCATCCAGTCGTACTGCGGCCAGGCGACCTGCGCGTCGAAGGTCAGGCCGACCACCGAGCCGCCCTCGGTCATCAGCGGCAGCAGCGCCATGGTCAGCGACTTCAGCGAGTACGCCGACACGTGCATCGCGGTGGCCACCGACTCCCACGGGGTGTCCAGGAAGTTGCCGCCCAGCGCGTCCTGCGGCGCGAAGCCGATCGAGTGCAGGACGCCGTCCAGCCGGTCGCCCAGCTCGGCCCGCACCTGGTCGGCGATGCCCGCCAGCTGCTCGGCGTTGGAGACGTCCAGCTCCAGCACCTTGACCGGGGCCGGCAGCTTCTTGGCGATCCGCTCGGTGAGGCTGGGCCGGGGGAACGCGGTCAGGATGATCTCGGCACCCTGCTCCTGGGCCAGCTTCGCGGCGTGGAACGCGATGGAGGACTCCATCAGCACGCCGGTGATCAGGATCTTCTTGCCCTCAAGGATTCCGCTCATGTTGCTCAGTGACCCATGCCCAATCCGCCGTCCACGGGAATGACGGCTCCGGTGATGTACGCGGCCTCGTCGGAGGAGAGGAACCGCACGGTGGAGGCGATCTCGTCGGGCGCGGCGTAACGGCCGAGCGGCACCGCCGAGACAATCTCCTTGCGACGCTCCTCGCTGAGCACCGCGGTCATGTCGGTCGCCACGAACCCGGGCGAGACCACATTGACCGTGATGCCGCGCGGCCCGAACTCGCGGGCCAGCGAACGGGCGAGGCCGACCAGGCCGGCCTTGGACGCCGCGTAGTTGGCCTGCCCGGCCGTGCCCGTCAGGCCGACCACCGACGAGATCAGCACGATCCGTCCCCGCCTGGCCCGCAGCATCTTCGCCGAGGCCCGCTTGACCACCCGGAAGGTCCCGGTCAGGTTGGTGTCGACCACCGAGGTGAAGTCCTCCTCGGTCATCCGGAGCATCAGGGTGTCCTTGGTGATGCCGGCGTTGGCCACCAGCACCTCCACCGGGCCCTGCTTCTCCTCGACCTCGGTCAGCGCGGCGTCCACCTGCGCGGCGTCGGTGACGTCGCAGCTGACCGCCAGCACGTCGTACTTGGCGAGCGCCTCGGGAACCTCGCCGGAGCGGCTGGTGATGGCGACCTTGTCGCCCGCCTCGGCGAAGGCCTGGGCGATGGCGAGCCCGATGCCCCGGTTGCCTCCGGTAACGAGAACCGACCGGCTCACGATTCACCTCTCCCTGTGTGGTCCCGCTGTGCGGGGGAAACGTACGCACTGTGACGCTATCGGTCGGCTCCGCGCCCAGGCGAATCGACCCTCGACAGGCCCTTCGGCGCAGAACTGTCGCCTTCTGACAATGGACCCTCCATTTCTGCGCGCCGCCCTCGGCCCAGGTCGGCGCCCCGCAGATCGATCCGACGCGCGGGAACACCAGCGGCCGGACGCCCGTTGCACCGTCGGCGCGGCACAGGCGATGCGCTGCCGCGCCGCGACCGATTGCCGATTCACTCCAAGTAAGGGCGGCATCCCGATGAGCGATGCACTCCTCCGGACCAGGCGCCGGGGCCGGCTGCTCACCTTGACCGCACTGGCCGCCGCCGCAGCGGGCGCCGCGGCCTGGGCCGTGCGCGGCCTGCCGGGCGCCTTCGGGCGCGACCCGGACGACCGCGACGACCGGATCCGCAACTCCCCGCAGTACGCGGACGGCACCTTCCACAACGCGCCGTCCGCGCTGGCCCGCACCTCGTCGGGCGAGCGGCCCGGCCCCGACACGATGCGCAAGGTGCTCTTCGAGAGCGAGGGCCGCACCCCGGCGCGCCCGGTGCCGCTGGTCCGGGAGGCGCCCACCGCCGCCCCGACCGAGGGCGTCGCGGTCACCTGGTACGGCCACGCCTCCGCGCTGGTCGAGATCGAGGGCAGCCGGGTGCTGCTGGACCCGATCTGGAGCGAGCGCTGCTCCCCGCTCACCAACCTGGGCCCCAAGCGGCTGCACCCGGTGCCGGTGGCGCTGTCCGACCTGCCCCCGGTGGACGTGGTGCTGATCTCGCACGACCACTACGACCACCTCGACATGGCCACCGTGAAGGGCCTGCTGCGCAGCCAGTCGGCGCCGTTCGCGGTGCCGCTGGGGATCGGCGGGCACCTGCGCCGCTGGGGCGTGCCGGAGCACCGGATCATCGAGCTGGACTGGCAGGAGACCTGCACCCTGGGCGACTTGACGGTCACCCTGACCGCCGCGCACCACTTCTCCGGCCGCACCCTGAAGCGCAACACCACGCTCTGGGGCTCCTGGGTGATCGCCGGCCCCACCCGCAAGGTCTTCTACACCGGCGACTCCGGCTACTTCGAGGGCTACCGGGCGATCGGCGAGCAGCACGGCCCGTTCGACGCCGCGCTGGTGGCGATCGGCGCCTACAACGAGGCCTGGGCGGACATCCACCTCAACCCGGAGGATGCCGTGCTGGCCCACCGCGAGTTGCAGGGCGGGCTGCTGCTGCCGGTCCACTGGTGCACCTTCAACCTCGCACTGCACCCGTGGGCCGAGCCGGTGGAGCGGCTGCTGGCCGAGGCCAAGGCGCAGGACGTACCGGTGGCCGTGCCGCGCCCGGGCGAGCGGGTCGAGGTGGCGAACCCGCCGGAGCCGGACTCCTGGTGGGTGGGCCTGGCCTGACGGCCCGTCCCTACGGAACGTCAACGCGCGGCCTTAACTTCTGGCCTCGAACCGCCCGCAGGGGACATGATGCGGTGTCGGACCTGTCCTGGTCCGACACCGCGTCCTCACACCTCAGGGAGTCCGATGCCGCCGACACCCAGCAGCGCGCCGCCGGCCCACCCCGTCGACCCGCTCTTCCTCGCGCTACCGACGCACCGGCTGGCCGATGCCGCGCTCGACCGGGCCCGCCGACTGGGCGTCAGCCACGCCGACTTCCGCCTGGAGCGGGTCCGCAGCGCCAGCTGGCGGCTGCGGGACGCCAAACTGGCGGGCAGCGCCGACTCCGTCCAACTGGGCTTCGCGGTCCGGGTGCTGCTGGACGGCGCCTGGGGCTTCGCGGCCGGCGTGGAGCTGACCGAGCAGGCGGCCGCCGAGGTGGCCGAGCAGGCCGTGGCGGTGGCCCGGCTGTCGGCCCGGATCAGTGCGGCGGCCGGCGGCGGCGACCGGGTGGAGCTGGCCGCGGAGCCGGTGCACCGGGACGCGGTCTGGGTCTCCTCCTACCGGATCAACCCGTTCGAGGTGCCGGACGCCGAGAAGACCGCGCTGCTGGCCGACTGGAGCGCCGCGCTGCTGGCCGCCGACGGCGTGTCGCATGTGACGGCCACCCTGCTGACCGTGCAGGAGAACAAGTTCTACGCGGACACCGCGGGCACCGTGACCACCCAGCAGCGGATCCGGCTCAACCCGGAGCTGGAGGCGCTGTCGGTGGACGAGCGCACCGGCGCCTTCGAGTCGATGCGCACCGTGGCGCCGCCGGCCGGCCGCGGCTGGGAGTACCTGCTCGGCGAGGGCTGGGACTGGGCGGACGAACTGGGCCGGATCCCGGGCTACCTGGCCGAGAAGGTCAAGGCGCCCAGCGTCGAACCGGGCCGCTACGACCTGGTGATCGACCCCACCAACCTGTGGCTGACCATCCACGAGTCGATCGGCCACGCCACCGAGCTGGACCGCGCGCTCGGCTACGAGGCCGCCTACGCGGGCACCTCGTTCGCCACCTTCGACCAGCTCGGCACCCTGAAGTACGGCTCCGAGCTGATGCACGTCACCGGCGACCGCACCGCCGAGCACGGCCTGGCCACCATCGGCTACGACGACGAGGGCGTGGCCACCCAGTCCTGGGACCTGATCCGCGACGGCATCCTGACCGGCTACCAACTCGACCGCGGCATGGCCCACTTGAAGGATCTGGGCCGGTCAAACGGCTGCGCCTTCGCCGACTCCCCGGCGCATGTGCCGGTGCAGCGGATGGCCAACGTCTCCCTGCAGCCGACCATCGACGGGCCGGACACCGAGGGCCTGTTCGAGGGCGTGGAGAACGGCCTCTACATCGTCGGCGACCGCTCCTGGTCGATCGACATGCAGCGCTACAACTTCCAGTTCACCGGCCAGCGCGCCTACGCCATCAAGAACGGCCAACTGGCGGGCCAGGTCAAGGACTTCGCCTATCAGGCCACCACCACCGACTTCTGGGGCTCGATGACCGCGGTCGGCGGCCCGCAGACCTACCTGCTGGGCGGCGCCTTCAACTGCGGCAAGGCCCAGCCCGGCCAGGTCGCCGCGGTCAGCCACGGCTGCCCATCGGCGCTGTTCCAGCAGGTGAACGTGCTCAACACGCAGCAGGAGGCGGGTCACTGATGACGACGCGGAACAACGCGCCGCACGAACTGGTCGAGCGCGCCCTGGAGTTGTCCCGGGCCGACGGCTGCATGGTACTGGTGGACGAGGAGACCACGGCCAACCTCCGCTGGGCCGGCAACGCCCTGACGACGAACGGCGTCACCCGGGGCCGCCGGGTTACCGTGATCGCGACGGTGGACGGCACCGAGGGAACCGCCTCCGGCGTGGTCGCCCGGGAGGCGGTCGGCGCGGCGGACCTGGAGGAGCTGGTCCGGGCCGCCGAGGCGACCGCCCGCGATGCCGGCCCGGCCGAGGACGCCCAGCCGCTGCTGTCCGGCGAGGCCGCCTCCCCGGACTTCACCGCGCCGCCGGCCGAGACCTCGATCGCGGTCTTCGACGCCTTCGCCCCCGAGCTGGGCGCCGCGTTCGCCCGTGCCCGGTCGTTGGGCCAGGCGCTCTACGGCTTCGCCCGGCACGAGCTGACCTCCACCTACCTGGGCAGCTCCACCGGCCTGCGGCTGCGGCACGACCAGCCCACCGGCACCGTGGAGTTCAACGCCAAGTCCTCCGGAACCTCGGCCTGGGTGGGCGAGGCGACCCGGGACTTCAGCGGGATCGACGTGGCCGCCCTGCAGTCCCAGCTGGACGAGCGACTGGCCTGGGGCAAGCGGAAGATCGACCTGCCGGCCGGCCGCTACGAGACGCTGCTGCCCCCGTCCGCCCTCGCCGATCTGATGATCTATCTGGCGTGGAGCGCCTCGGGCCGGGACGCCGTCGAGGGCCGCACCGTCTTCAGCCGCCCCGGCGGCGGCACCAAGCTCGGCGAGCGGCTCACCGGACTCCCGCTCACCCTGCGCTCCGACCCGGCCGCCCCGGGCCTGGAGTGCGCGCCGTTCGTGATCGCCCACTCCTCCGGCGGCGACCAGTCGGTCTTCGACAACGGCCTGCCGATCGCGCCCACCGACTGGATCCGCGAGGGCGTGCTGAACGACCTGACCACCACCCGGCACTCGGCCGCCCTGACCGGGCTGCCGGTCCGCCCCTTCGCCGACAACCTGGTGCTGGAGAGCGCCGACCAGGCCGCCGCGCCGAGCCTGGCCGAGCTGGTGGCCTCCACCGAGCGGGCCCTGCTGCTCACCTGCATCTGGTACATCCGCGAGGTCGACCCGGCCACCCTGCTGCTCACCGGCCTCACCCGGGACGGCGTCTACCTGGTCGAGAACGGCCAAGTGGTGGGCGAGGTCAACAACTTCCGCTTCAACGAATCCCCGGTCGACCTGCTGTCCCGGATCACCGAGGTCGGCCGCACCGAGCAGACCCTGCCCCGCGAGTGGAGCGACTACTTCAGCCGCGCCGCGATGCCGGCCGTCCGGGTCAGCGACTTCAACATGAGCTCAGTGAGCCAAGCTTCCTAGGAGGACCCACGGTTTGGACGAGCATCGTCTGGTCAAGACCTCGAAGATGCTCGCGAAGATCCTGCGCCACGACCCCGACCGAATCGGGATCGAACTGGACGGGGGCGGCTGGGTGTCGGTCGACATCCTGCTCGCCGCCCTCGCCCGGAAGGGCAACCGGCTCACCCGCGAGCAGTTGGACCACGTGGTGGCCAACAACAACAAGAAGCGTTTCGCCTACAGCGAGGACGGCACCCGGATACGGGCCAGCCAGGGCCACACCATCGAGGTGGACCTGGGCTTGGAGGCCGTCCCGCCGCCGGCGGTGCTCTACCACGGCACCGCCGAGCCGAGCGTGGCGGCCATCTTCCGCGAGGGGCTGCGCCCGATGCGCCGCCAGGACGTCCACCTCTCGGCGGACGTCGAGACGGCCACCCGGGTCGGGGCCCGGCACGGTCGCCCGGTGGTGCTGCGGGTGGACGCGGCCGGGCTGGCCGCCGCCGGCCACCTCTTCCGCCGCAGCGCCAACGGCGTGTGGCTCACGGACACCGTGCCGCCCGCCTTCCTCAGCCGCCACACCATCGGCTGAGAAGCGGCCCGCCCCGGTCTGCCCGGGCGGCGGGCCCCGGCGTACCGTGGTGTCTGCTACCCGGGCAAACCGGGCAGGCGGAATCGGTACCGCGCGGGCACTCAGCGGAGGCGGAAGAGATGGGCAGGAGCTCGGACGGCGAGGTGTTCCGGATCACCGGGGCCCGGAGCAGCCTCACGGAGGACGTCCGCGGGCGGCAGCGCCGCTATGTGATCTCGATGCTGATCCGCACCGCCTGCGTGCTGCTGGCCGTGGTGCTCTGGAACGTGGAGCGCTATCTGGCGTTCGTCGCGCTGGCGGGCGGGGTGCTGCTGCCGTACATCGCGGTGGTCATCGCCAACGCCGGCCGGGAGCGCTCGCCCGGGCTGCCGAGCACCTTCGATGTGCCGCCCACCACACCGCTGATGCTCGGCCCGGGCGGCCGGGGCGGCGCCGGGGCGCCGGAGTCCGACCAGACCGAAAACCTCTGAGCGTAACCTGTCAGACCGTCAGACTGACTCTCCGTGACGGGCGAGTCGGGTCACCACATTCTCATCACAGAATAATGGTGCCCGATTCGCCCGTTTTTGTTGGCTTATGACGGCCGCGAACCTCAGGAAAAGCTCAAATAAATCTTGATAGCCCTAGCCAACGCCCCTATAGGCCGTGACATACTGCATACGCGCTCCGCATCCCCCGTCGGAGCGACGGACCGACGCCGGGCGGCTCCCCCCGTGGCTGCCCGGCGTCGCCATGCCGTCAGAGGGATGCTGCCCATTCTTTGACGCGATCATGCCAGCGATCATGCATGTCACTTCGGCATATTCACTGAGGCATAGTCCAGGCGCGACAGTCCGCGGGCATACCGTGCGGATGAGAGACTGTCGATCATGAGCATCGACTTCTTCGGCGACCAGCCCGAGGGGCCGCAGGGGCCACCGCAGTGCTCCGCCAAGGGCTGCCGGGCCGACGCGCACTGGGTCCTGGTCTGGAACAACCCCAAGCTGCACACCCCGGACCGCCGCAAGACCTGGCTCGCCTGCGAGGAACACCGCGAACACCTGAGCCAGTTCCTGGGCGTGCGCGGCTTCCTGCGCGACACCGTACCGCTGGCTGACTGGACCGGGGACTGACCGACCGTCAATCCGGCTTCCGGGCAGCCCTGTCGGGCGTCAGCCTCCGATGGCCGACATCGGCCGCTCGGGCTGGTGGAACTCTGGGTCGTCGATCCCGGCCCCGGCCTTCTTGCCCCACATCGCCGCCCGCCACAGCGCGGCCAGCTCGGCGTCGTCGGCGCCATCGCGCAGCGCCGTGCGCAGGTCGGTCTCGCCGGTCGCGAACAGGCAGTCGCGCACCTGGCCGTCGGCGGTCAGCCGGGTGCGATCGCAGGCCCGGCAGAACGGCCGGGTGACCGAGGCGATCACCCCGACGGTTCCCGGTCCGCCGTCCACCACCCAGCGTTCGGCCGGGGCGGCCCCGCGCGCGGCGGACTGCTCGGGGGTGAGGGTGAAGCGTTCGCCGAGCCGCTCCAGGATCTCGGCGGCGGTGACCATCCCGTCCCTGGTCCAGCCGTGCTGGGCGTCCAGCGGCATCTGCTCGATGAAGCGCAGCTGGTAGCCGTGGTCCAGGGTCCAGGCCAGCAGGTCGGCGGCCTCGTGGTCGTTGACCCCGCGCATCAGCACGGTGTTGATCTTCACGGGGGTGAGCCCGGCGGACTCGGCGGCGGCCAGGCCGTCCAGCACGTCCTGGTGGCGCTGCCGGCGGGTCAGGGTGTGGAAGGTCTCGGCGTCCAGGGTGTCCAGGGAGACGTTGACCCGGTCCAGGCCGGCCGCCTTCAGCGCCTCGGCGGTGCGGGCCAGGCCGACGCCGTTGGTGGTCAGCGACAGTTCGGGGCGCGGCTCCAACTCGGCGCAGGCGGCCACGATCGACACCAGTCCGGGGCGCAGCAGCGGCTCGCCGCCGGTGAACCGCACCTCGCGGATCCCCAGCTCGCGCACCGCCAGGCCGACCAGCCGGACGATCTCCTCGTCGGTCAGCAGGGTCGGCTTGGCCAGCCACTGCAGACCCTGCTCCGGCATGCAGTAGGTGCAGCGCAGATTGCACCGGTCGGTCAGTGAGACCCGCAGGTCCACGGCCTGGCGGCCGAACGTGTCGAGGAGCACGGTGCGCACCTTCCCCAGTCGCAAGTGGCGCCCGGCCCACCGTCGGGATGGACCGGGCGCCAGCTTAGACCAGGTGGATCTTCAGACCAGCTGGAGCTTTGGACCATGGCCACCTTTGGACCAGCATGATCTTTGGACCAGTGGCATCTTGAGACCTCGGCTCAGCGGGCCGCGATCAGTGCGCACCGATCCCCGTGAGGGAGCGGACTTCCAGTTCAGCGTACTTCCCCCGGTCGGCCGGACGGCGGGAGAGCACGGTGCCCAGCCAGCCGGCCAGGAAGCCCACCGGGATCGAGACCAGGCCGGGGTTCTCCAACGGGAACCACTGGAAGTCGCTGTGCGGGAAGAGTGAGGCGGGCCCGCCGGAGACCACCGGGGAGAACACCACCAGCACCACCGAGCTGACCAGCCCGGCGTAGATCGAGCTGACCGCCCCGGCGGTGGTGAACCGCTTCCAGTAGAGCGAGTAGAGCATGGTGGGCAGGTTGGCCGAGGCGGCGACCGCGAAGGCCAGCGCCACCAGGGCGGCGGTGTTCAGCTTGTCGGCGTAGATGCTCAAGCCGATGGCGATCGCGCCGATCACCACGGCGGCCAGCTTGGCCGAGCGCACCTCCTCGCGTTCGCCCACCTTGCCGCGGCGGATCACGTTGGCGTAGAGGTCATGGGCGAACGAGGCCGAGGAGGCCAGGGTGAGGCCGGCGACCACGGCCAGGATGGTGGCGAAGGCCACCGCCGAGACCACCGCCAGCAGGATCGCGCCGCCGGTGGTGCCGGCGCCGCCGCCGAGCGACTGGGCGAGCAGCGGGGCGGCGGTGTTGCCGGCCGCGTTGGAGGCCTTGATGGTCTTCGGGCCGACCAGGGCCGCCGCGCCGAAGCCGAGCGCCAGCGTCATCAGGTAGAACACGCCGATGATCCCGATCGCCCACAGCACCGACTTCCGGGCCGCCTTGGCGGTGGGCACGGTGTAGAAGCGGACCAGGATGTGCGGCAGGCCGGCGGTGCCGAACACCAGGGCCAGGCCGAGGCTGATGAAGTCCAGCTTGGTGGTGCCGCTCTCGCCGTACTTGAGCCCCGGCTGCAGGAAGGCGGAGCCCTTGCCGCTGGCGTGCGCGGCGGCGCCCAGCAGGGTGGACGGATTGAAGTGGTACTTGGCCAGCACCATCACGGTCATCAGCGCGGCGCCCAGGATGAGCAGCACCGCCTTGACGATCTGCACCCAGGTGGTGCCCTTCATCCCGCCGACCGTGACGTAGAGCACCATCAGCGCGCCGACCGCCACCACGGTCCAGGTCTTGGCGGCGCTGCCCTCGATGCCGAGTAGTAACGCGACCAGCGAACCGGCGCCGACCATCTGGGCCAGCAGGTAGAAGACCGAAACGACGATGGTGGAGATCCCGGCGGCGGTGCGGACCGGCCGCTGGCGCATCCGGAAGGCCAGCACGTCGGCCATGGTGTAGCGGCCGGAGTTGCGCAGCGGTTCGGCGATCAGCAGCAGGGCGACCAGCCAGGCCACCAGGAAGCCGATCGAGTAGAGGAAGCCGTCGTAGCCGGAGAGGGCGATGGCACCGGCGATCCCGAGGAAGGAGGCCGCGGACATGTAGTCGCCGGAGATCGCCAGGCCGTTCTGCAGACCGGAGAAGCCGCGGCCACCGGCGTAGAAGTCGGTGGCGGTCCTGGTCTGGCGGCCGGCCCAGACCGTGATGCCCAGGGTGACCAGGACGAAGAACGCGAACAGCGCCAGGGTCAGGTCGCGGTGGCCGGCGGCCGGGTTGGCCGCGAGGTCGGTCGCGGCCGGGTGGGTCGCGGCCAGGCGGGTTGCCGTGAGCTGAGTCCAGGTGGTCATTCGCCGGCCTCCTGCGGGGTCGCGTTGCGGGGTGCCTGCTCGGCTGCGGTGGGCGCGGCGTACCGGTGCCGCAGCTCCTCGGCGATCGGGTCCAGCCGGCGGTTCGCGAAGCGCGCGTACCAGGCGGCGATGGCGAAGGTGCTGACGAACTGCAGCAGGCCCATCAGCAGTGCCACGTTGATGCTGCCGAACAGCGTGGCGGCCATGAAGCCGTGCGCATAGCTGGAGAGCAGCACGTAGAGCAGGTACCAGAGCAGGAAGCCGACGGTCACCGGGAAGGCGAAACCGCGGGTGGTGCTGCGCAGGGTGCGTAGGGCGGGGTCCTGGGTGATCTGGTCCGCGAGGGCGGGGGCGGGGGCGGTTGCCGTGAGGTCGCCGCCGGCCTGGGGCTCGGGTTGAGCGGGATGGTCCACTCCATCTCTCCTGACGTCGTGATTCATCCAATCGGTTCTTCGGATCGATGTACCCAAACTCTGGCCGAAATACATCGTTTGGCGAATTTACGTACGCCAAAAGTCCACAGGGGCGGTGTCGACCCACGACACCGCCCCCGCTGGGGAGTTGAGCGCCCGTCAGGCGCTTCAGATTATCTGCTGGTCCGTTTAATAATGCCCATTAGTCGAGACCGGCAATCGAACCTGAATTCGATCCTCGAATGAGAATGCGAACGGAAGCGCGAATCAGAACGCGATCCGCACCTTGAGCGCCGAGCGGTCGTCCATCGCGCGGTAGCCGTCCGGCACGCCGTCCAGGTCCACCGTGCGGTCGAAGACCAGGCCGGGCTCGATCCGGCCATTCAGCACGTCGACGAGCAGCTCCGGGATGTAGGCGCGAGCCGGCGCGACGCCGCCGCCGAGCGCGACGTTCCGGCCGAACATCTGGCCGATGTCGACACCGGCGCTGCCGCCGTGCGGCACCCCGACGTAGCCGACCGCGCCGCCGTCCCGGGCGATCGAGATCGCGGTCCGCATCGACTCCTCGGTCCCGACCGCCTCCAGCACCGCGTGCGCGCCATGACCGCCGGTCAGCTCGCGCACCGCCTCGATGGCCGCCTCGCCGCGCTCGGCCACCACATCGGTGGCCCCGAACCGCCGGGCGATCGCGGTGCGCACCTCGTGCCGGCCCAGCGCGATGATCCGCTCGGCACCCAGCCGCTGCGCGGCCAGCACCCCGCACAGCCCCACCGCGCCGTCGCCGACCACGGCGACCGTGGCCCCCGGGCGCACCTTGGCCGCCACCGCCGCGTGGTGACCGGTGGCCATCACATCGGAGAGCGCCAGCAGGCTCGGCAGCAGCGCCTGGTCGGTGGCCGCCTCCTTGGGCAGCTGCACCAGGGTGCCGTCGGCGAACGGCACCCGGACCGCCTCGCCCTGCCCGCCGTCCGAACCCACGCTGCCCCAGAAGCCACCGTGCGGGCAGGAGGTCTGCAGGCCCTCGCGGCAGTAGTCGCAGACGCCGTCGGACCACACGAACGGAGCAACCACGAAGTCGCCCGGCTTGACGCCGTTCACCTCACTGCCGACCGCTTCGACGATGCCGAGGAACTCGTGTCCGATCCGCTGGCCGGCCTCACGGGCCGCGACCCCGCGATAGGCCCACAGGTCGCTGCCGCAGATACAGGCGTTGACCACCCGCACCACCGCGTCGGTGGGCTGCTGGACCACCGGGTCGGGGACCTCCTCGATCCGGATGTCGTTCGGGCCGTGGATCACGGTGGCGCGCATAAGTGCTGTTCCTCACATCGACAAAGAGATTGTGCCGCTTGTACGACTGATCCCATTGGTCACTTTATTCCCGAAGTCGGTAGCCCCCGCACTGCACCGAGCGCGCCAAAGCAACAGGGATTGGACATGAATTCACTCGATCGAGTGCAGGGAACGGGTCCTGCCGGATCGGATCCGCTCCACCGCGGCGCCACCCCCGGAGACGTCGACGACCAGCACCCCTGACGCATCCGCCTGCGCGGCTCCGATGTGACCGGTGGCCGTGCCGCCGCCCGGGCCGCCCGGCAACAGCACCGCGAGCGGCCCGTGATCGGCCCGTGAGCGCGAGGTTAAGCTGTTGCACCATGCATGCGCTCCAGCCGCCGGCCGGCCCGATCCCGTTCCAGCGCACCGGCCCGGCCGAGGCCACCGGTGCGGCGGTCGGCGCACCCTCGGAAGACCTTGCGGCTGCCGGCTACGTGGTGGTCGACGTCGAGACCACCGGCCTGGGCCGCACCGACCGGGTGATCTCGATCGGCCTCTACCGGCTGGACGCCGACGGCAACGAGATCGACCACTGGTACACCCTGGTCAACCCGCAGCGCGATCCAGGGCCGGTCTGGATCCACGGCCTGACCAGCGCGATGCTGGCCGACGCCCCGACCTTCCCGGAGATCGCCGAGGAGTTCGCGCAGCGGCTGCACGGCCGGGTGATGGTGGCGCACAACGCACTCTTCGACTGGAACATGATCTCGCGCGAGTTCGCCCGCGCCGGATCCCGCGCGCCGGTGGAGCAGCGGGTCTGCACCATGGTGCTCTCCCGCGACCTCGGCCTGCCGCTGCCCAACGGCCGACTCGCCACCCTCGCCGAGTACTTCGGCGTGCAGCAGCGCCACGCGCACAACGCGCTGGACGACGCCCGGGTGCTCGCCGAGGCGTTCCGCCCCAGCCTGCACCTGGCCCGCAGCGGCGGCGTGCCGCTCCCGCTGACCACCTGCGTGGCCGTCACCGACCTCGGCGAGGACACCGCCGCGGCGCCGCTCGCCCCGGCGCGCGGCTCCTGGTCCTCCTCCTACCGCCAGGTCCGCAAGCGGCCGCCGTGCCCGTACCCCAACCCGGGCCGCTGGCAGGAGGGCGGGCCGCTCGTCCAGGGCATGCGGGTGGCGATCACCGGCGACACCGCCACCGACCGCGAACTCCTTGAGGACCGGGCGATCGCCGCCGGGCTGCACATCGCCGCCTCGGTGAGCCGGCTCACCAGCCTGCTGGTCACCAACGAACCCGGCAGCTGGAGCGGCAAGGCCCGCAAGGCCCGCGAGGTCGGCACCCCGGTGATCGGCGAGGACGCCTTCCTCCAGCTCCTGTCCGACGTCGCACCCCACCCGGCCCGGGCCCCGGCCGCCGCTAGGCCCGGGCCGCACCCCACCCCCGTCGTCGGACGCAGCCACTCCGCCACCGTCCCCGTCGTCGGACGCAGCCCCTCCGCCACCTCCGCCGCCCCCTGCGGCAGGATGAGCACCATGGATCTCGGACTGCAGGACAAGGTGTACGTGCTCACCGGCGCCAGCCGCGGCCTCGGCTTCGCCGCCGCCCGCGAGCTGGTGGCCGACGGCGCCCGGGTGGTCCTGACGGGCCGTCACAAGGACCGCCTCGACGCCGCCGTCTCCGTGCTGGGCGGCCCCGACCACGCGCACGGCGTGGTGGCCGACAACGCCGACCCGGCCGCTGCCGGGCAGGTGATCGCCGCCGCCACCGACCGGTTCGGGCGCTTCGACGGCGTCCTGATCAGCGTCGGCGGCCCGACCGCCGGCCCCGTCCTCACGGCCGCCGACGACGACTGGCGCAGCGCCTTCGAGTCCGTCTTCCTCGGCGCCCTGCGCCTGGCCCGCACCGCCGCCGATTCCCTCACCGACGGCGGCGTGATCGGCTTCGTGCTCTCCAGCTCGGTGCGCCAGCCGATCCCGGGCCTGGGCATCTCCAACGGCCTGCGCCCGGGCCTGGCGATGGCCGCCAAGTCGCTCGCCAACGAGCTCGGCCCGCGCGGCATCCGGGTCCTCGGCCTGCTGCCCGCCCGCATCGACACCGACCGGGTGCGCGAACTCGACGCCCTCGCCCCGGACCCCGCCGCCGCCCGCGCCGCCGCCAGTGCCGCGATCCCGCTGGGCCGCTACGGCACCCCCGAGGAGTTCGGCAAGGTCGCCGCCTTCGCCCTCTCCCCGGCCGCCTCCTACCTCACCGGCGTGATGATCCCGGTCGACGGCGGCGCCCTGACGGCGCTGTAACCTGCCGCAACGGCGCCTCACTCAGCCCGGAGCGAGGAGCCACCGCAGCGCAGGGGGTACTTGATGGGCATGAACGACGCAGCCAGGGCCGAGTGGTGGGAGAGCCTGCCGGCCGGGATCCGCGACCAGGTCGACGGGTACGTCCTCCAGGACTCCGTCATGCGGGCGGTGCAACTGGTCTTCAAGGTCGGCCGCGCTTCCCACGGCATCGGCCTCAACACCGCCCAGGGAATCGTCGCCGACCGCTACGAGCACTACGGCGACCGCATCGCCCGCACCCCGGACAGCCCGCTCGACCTGGATTCCCTGGCTTACCGCGCCGCCGGCTTTCCCGGCCGCATCCTGGCGATCGAGGCGGTCTGGGACGGCGACACCGTCCACGACTGGTTCGTGGAGCTGCTGGCCGTCACCGACGAGCCCGCGAATGACCACCACCTCGCCACCGTCTACTTCTCCACGGCCAGGAACTACCTTGCCGCGCAGCACACTTCCGACCCCCGCCCGCTCCCCGCCATCGCCGCCGACCGGGCCGGCCGCGCCCTGGCCGCCCACCTCGCGGTCCCCTTCCACTTCGCCAGCCCGGACACCCCGGACGACGAAGCCCCCGCTGGCGGCCGTAGCCCTCCTACTTGTTCAGGTAGGCCAGTACCGCCCGCACCCGCCGGTTGCCGTCCTCGTCATCGGTGATGCCCAACTTGCCGAACAGCGAGGTGGTGTACTTGCCGATCGCGCTCTCGCTCAGGAAGAGCCGCCGCCCGATCGCCTGGTTGGACAGTCCCTCGGCCATCAGCCCCAGCACCGCGAACTCGCGGTCGGTGAGCCGCTTGAACGCCCGATCCGGGGAGCCGCTGGACAGCAGCTTCGCGATCACGGCCGGGTCCATGGCGGTTCCGCCCGCGGCAACGCGTTCCAGCGCCCCGACGAACTGGTCGGCGTCGAACACGCTCTCCTTGAGCAGGTAGCCGATCCCGCCGGAACCGTCGGCCAGCAACTCCCGTGCGTACAGCTGCTCGACATGCTGGGAGAGGATCAGCACCGGCAGCCCGGGCACCTCCGCCCGGGCGGTGAGGGCTGCGCGCAGGCCCTCGTCCGACTGGGTCGGCGGCATCCGCACGTCGATGACGGAGACGTCCGGGCGCCAGGTCCGCAGCGCGTCGAGCGTCTCGGGCCCGGTGGCGGCCGTCGCCACCACCTGGTGCCCGCAGGCCTCGATCAGGCGGACCATGCCGTCGCGGAGCAGGTAGAGGTCTTCGGCTACAAGGATTCGCATGGCACCGCCATCCTGGCACGGGTCGGGCCGCCCGGCGGGCTGGTGATCTCCAAGGTGCCGTCGAAGACCGCGAGTCGGCGGCGCAGGCCTTCGAGTCCGCCGCCGGCCCGTTCGCCGGCCCCGCCCCGGCCGTCGTCCTCGACCTCGGCGACGATGCCCAGGTCATCCCTCGTCAGGCAGACCCGCGCCCGCGAAGCCCCGGCGTGCCGGACGGCGTTGGTGAGCAGTTCGGCGAGGCCGAAGTAGACGGCGGACTCGATCGGCGGGTCCAGGCGCAGTGCGGTGTCGTCGGCGCTGACGGACACATCGAGCGGGATGTCCAGGGCGAGGGCCCGGACGGCGTCGGCGAGCCCTCGCTCGCTCAGTACGGGCGGGCTGATCCCCCTGATGAGTTCGCGCAGTTCGGCCAGCGAGGCGGTGGCGCCGGCCTGCGCGTCCCGCATCAGCGCCTTGGCCTGGTCGGGGTCGGTCTCCATCAGTCGCCGGGCGGTGGCCAGCGAGAGTCCCAGCGCGACCAACCGGGCCTGCGCACCGTCGTGCAAGTCCCGTTCGATGCGCCGGATTTCGGCAGCCTGCGCGACGGTGGTGTCCGCGCGCTGGGCGGTCAGCTCCGTCACCCGGTCCGCCAGCGCCATCGCGGGCGACGGGCGCAGGAAGCGGACGGCCACCGGCTCGATGGGTCGCCAGGCGTACGGGGCGGCGGCGACGGCCAGCACCGCGCCGAGCACCCCGACCAGGCGCGCGACGGACTCAGACCGCCCGAGCCCGAGCACCGCCGCAACCACGCCGGCCGGCGGGGCGCAGGCGACCAGGCCCGCGGTGAACGGGACGATCGCGATGAACCGCAGATCGCGCCAGTTGGCGGGATCGTGCCGGCGGGTCCGCCACTTCTGGTCCATCAGGGCGTCCCGGCGGGTGCGTTCATAGGAGAAGCCGTTCCACCAGAAGCCGGTGGACAGCCGCGTCAGCTGCCCGGGCTGCCGGTACCCGTCGGGGATGACGGTGGCGGTCCACCGCGCGACCAGGAGGCGGACGATCCGGCAGACCGGCCGGGACAGTGCCACCGTGCCCACGCACACCAGCACCACCGGCAGCAGCCACGACCACGGGTTCTCCGCACCCCACCAGATCCCCAGCGCGACGGCGGCGGCCCACACGGCGGGAACCAGCAGGCTCACCGCCACCACGACGCACGCCCGCCCGAACCCCACTGCGGCGCGCACCACCCACAAGCCGAGCTGTCCCACCCTGTCCCCCTCGCCATCCGTCCCGTCCGGTACTCCCACTCTGCACCGCCCGACACCCACCGCCACCATGATCAGCCCGGGAGTGGGGCTAGCCCCACCCACCCGTACGTCCAGGCCCATACCGGCCGGCTCGCCTGCTCCGTAGCGTCAATGACCATGGACACCAACGCGAACACCACCTCCGACTCCGCTCGCGGCTCCGCCCTCGCCTTCGGCTTCGGCAGGACGAAGAACAGCATCACCGTCTTCGGTGCACTCAGCGCCGCCGCCCTCGTCGCGGTCATCGCGCTGGCGAGCAGCGGCCATTCGGCGAACACCTTCATGTGGGTCCGGGCCGTGCTGCTGCCCGTGGTCGCCGTCCTGATCCACCGTCTGGCGGTCTCCGCCGCCCGGGGCTCCCGCCGCGCCTTCGACCGCCTGCGCGCCCTCGCCGTCATCATGCCGATCGCCATCGTCGGCGTCGACCTGATCCCCGGCGTCTGCCCGCCCTGGTACGCGGCGATGCAGGCAGTGTGCGTGCTGCCCGTCGTCCGGGTCGCCCTGCTGCTGCGCGCCGCCCGAGTTGCCCGGTGATCGTCAGGGCGTCAGGGCGTCAGGGCGTCAGGGCGTCAGGGCGTCAGGGCGTCAGGATGATCTTGCCGGTGACGGTCCCGGACTCCGCCAGCCGCAACGCCTCGCCCGCCTTGGCGAGCGGCAGCCGGGCGGCGACGGGGGCGGAGATGTCGCCACGGCGCAGGGCCGCGAAGACCTCGGCCAGGTCGGTGTGCAGCCGGGCGCGGAAGCGGTCCTGCTGGAGCTTCTTGCCGGCCCAGATGTTGAAGAAGTGGGCTCGGCGGCCGTTGGGCAGGGCGTTCCACAGCCAGGTGCGGGCGAGGATCTTCAGCACGGGCCACTGCTTGGAGCCGGTGTCGTCGCGGGTCGAGGCGCTGCCGTAGGCGACCAGGGTGCCGCCGGCGGCGAGCAGGTGCCAGGAGTCGATGACGCTGCGCCCGCCGACGTGGTCGAACACGGCGTCCACTCCGCCGGGGGCCAGCGCGCGGACCTGGGCCGGCACGTTCCCGGTGCGGTAGTCGATGGGGGTGACGTCCAGTGCCCGCAGCGCGTCGTGGTGCCGGGCGGAAGCCGTCCCGATCACCTTCACGCCTGCCGCGCGGGCGAGTTGGACCAGAACCAGGCCCACACCGCCGCCGGCGCCGTGCACCAGCACGGTCTGGCCGGCCCGTACCCGCGCTGTGCGGTGCAGCATCTGCCAGGCGGTGACGCCATTGAGCACCACGGTCTCGGCCTCGTCCGCGGTGAGGCCCTCGGGGACCTCGACCGCGTCCCGGGCGTCCACGAGCACGTGGCTGGCCCAGCCGCCGACCTTGGTCAGCGCGGCCACCCGCCGTCCGGTCAGGCCCGGATCGACTCCCGGGCCGGTCGACTGCACCCGGCCCACCAGGTCGTAGCCGGGCACGAACGGGAACGGGGGCTGGTCGTAGTACCGCCCGCGGCGCATCTGCTGCTCGGCGAACGAGACGCCGGTCGCCTCCATGGCGATCACGAGCTGGCCCGGGCCGGGCTGCGGCACGGAAGCGTGCCTGACCTGCAGGCCTTCCGGCTCCACGATGCCCGGCAGAAGCACCTCGACGAGGGTGTGGTCGGTCATGGCGACTCCTCTTTCCCTGGAAGACCTAGAGGGTCTTGCGTTCGTTAGAAGTTATAACACCTTTCGTCGGCGATGGGCAATCGCGCTGGTGATACCTTCTAACTGAACTGGTCGAGACGTCGGGAGAAGGTGGAGACGGTCGTGAACGAGTCGGAGGCGGCGACACCCAGGCAGCGCTACCGCGCCCAGGTGCGGGACGAAGTCAAGAAGCACGCCTGGGAGCAGATCGCCACCGCCGGAGCGTCTGCCCTGTCCCTGAACGCCATCGCCAAGCAGATGGGCATGAGCGGGCCCGCCCTGTACCGCTACTTCGCCAACCGCGACGAGCTGATCACCGAGCTCATCAGGGACGCCTACCAGAGCCTGGCCGACACCTTCCACGCCCGTGCCGCCACCGGCGCCGACCTCGCCGACCTGGCCCACGCCCTGCGCGCCTGGGCGCTGGCCGACCCCCAGCGCTACCTGCTGATCTACGGCACCCCCGTGCCCGGCTACCAGGCCCCCGAGGACACCGCCCGCACCGCCGACGAGGTCATGTCCGTCCTCCTCGACGCCTGCGCCGCCGACGGGCTCCCCGAGCTGCCGCAGTCGATGTTCCAGCCGCACCTGGCCGACCAGCCGGCCTGGGGCGGTCAAGGCTCCGCCGCATCATCGGCACGGCACCGCGCCCTCGTCTTCTGGACCCGCCTCCACGGCGTGCTCTCGCTCGAACTCGCCGGCCATTTCAGCGGCATGGGGTTCGACCCGGCCCAGCTCTACGCCGCCGAGGCAGCAGCCATCACGGGCCGCTGACCGCTGACCCTTCTGACACAACGGCAGAACGCCGGTCTCCAAGGCAAGCCTCGGAGACCGGCGTCGAGTTCGAGCCGCTCAGCGATCCGCTCGGTCAGCGGAAGGTACTCCCCGTGCCGAGCAGGCGGGCGGCGTTCCGCTCCCACGCACCGCGGAATGCTCCCGCGTGATGCGGGTGGCTGATCAGCCCTGCTGGGCGGTGTGCAGCTTGTCGAGCTGCTTCTTGACCAGCGCCTGGTCCGGCAGACCAGGGTCCGCGAGGGCCGAGTCGGCCATCATCGTGACCGTGTCACCGGTGCGGATGAAGACGTAGGCCTTGGTCTCCATCACCGAATGGTCACTGCCGTCCTGGTCGTACTCGGCCTGGAGGGCCACGGTGGCGTCGCCGAGGGCCTGGTAGGTGGCCTTGCTGAACTTGACCGCGGCCTTCGGCACGGGGGCGCCCGGGGTGGTGGTCTTGAAGCTCGCGCAGCCGGCGAGCGCGGACTCGGCGGCCGCCATGGCCTTCTCCGCCTGCCCGGGCGCGTACTGGGCGAGCTGGATCTCCTGGTACTCGCGGCCGTTGGTGGCGTAGTAGAAGCCCGTCGCGGCGCCGGTCGGCGCCGGCGAGGCGTTCGCGGCGTCGGTCAGGTCCACCAAGGGCTGGCAGGCGGGCTTGTCCGCGGTCGACTTGTGCTGCTTGCCGGCCGGGCCGAGGGTGGAGCGGTTCGCGTCCGCACCCATGTCCTGCACGGTGAGCAGCGCCTTGACGAGCTGGTCCTGGGTCAGCGCCTTGCCCGTCTTGCCCGCTCCGGACGCCCCGGACGCCCCCGACGTGGCGGGCGCGGCGCCCGTCGGGGCCTGTGACGCGGCACTGGTGGCGGCGGGCGTGGTCGAGCCGGACGCGGAGCCGGAAGAGCTGGTGTCATCGGGACCGCAGGCCGTCAGCGCCAGGGCGAGCGGAGCGACGGCGGCCATGGCAAAGGCAATGCGCAAAGAGTGCACGTAGGAATCCCCCGATTCAGAGCATAACTTGATTCGTTTCGCTGCTTAATGATCAAGCTACCGCATGATTCTCACACTCCGCACACGCCGCCTGCCCGCGTGGTGGCTTGGCCAGTCCGGCATGCTCGGCCTGGGGAGCATGCATCAGACGACGGCGAATCTGCTGCGTGAGCGCGAGTGCGTGCTCAACCTGCCGTCATCGTCGATGGTCGATGCCGTTGACCGGATCGCGCTCACTACGGGAACGCCCGTCCTTTCGGATTTCAAGCTGGAACGCGGCTACCGTTATGAGCCGGACAAGTTCTCGGTGGCGCAACTCACCGCGCAGGCATCGGAACTGGTCGCGCCGCCCCGGGTCGCGGAGTGCCCGATCCAGTTGGAGTGCAAGGTCGTCGCGGTGCACTCGCTCGCCGGCTCCTCCGATGTCACCGCATTCGAGGTCGAGGTGCTGCGCGCCCACGTCGAGGAGCAGCTGATCATCCCGGGGACGCACTACATCGACCCGCTCGGCTGGGACCCGCTGATCATGAAGTTCTGCGAGTACTTCGGCGGTGGGCACAACGTTCATCCGTCAAGCCTCGCCGAAGGCTGGAAGATGCCGCATCAGCTCGACCCAACCGCTGTGTGAGCTGGTATTCCTACCGCCGACGTGGCCCGGGCAGTTGTGCGGGCGCCGAGCCCGTGTCCGCCGTCAAAGCGTCAATAATGGCTCTGTAGAACGGAGTTGGACTGAAATTCGGACCAGGCGAGTGTTGACCGCACGTGGTCGCACACTTTAGATTCCAGGAGCCATCGTCATCTCGTCACGACCGGACCCGCTGCTTCCGCCCAACTAGCCTCACCTGGGCCCCGGTTGGTTCGTTGACTTCTTGACGTGGACTTTTCCGGGGGATCACCGACGCCCTTTGTGGCAGTCGGGCGAAGTATCAGGAGCAATCAGCCACATGCGCAGCTTCAGATTCGGCTTCACGCTGGCCAGCCACCGCACGCCCGCCGCACTGGCCGAGACCGTCCGCACCGCCGAGTCGTACGGTTACGACAGGGCGGTGACGGTCGACCACCTCGGCGCCAACCGCAGCTCGCCCTTCCTCAACCTGCTGGCCGCGGCCCATGCCGGCCAGCAGCTGCAGCTGGGCACCTACGTGCTCAACTGCGGTTTCTGGAACGCGTCGATCCTCGCCCGAGAGGTGGCCACGCTCTCCCGGCTGACCGAGCGCAGGATCGAACTCGGCATCGGCGCGGGCGTGGTGAAGGCCGAGTTCGACAACGCCGGCATCCCCTTCGCGCCCTTCCGGCAGCGAATGGACCGACTGGAGTCGACCCTGGACGAGTTGGACCGGCTCTTCGCCCTGGAGACCGACCTGACCCCGCCGTCGCTGCTGCTCGGCGGCACCAGCGACCGACTGCTGCGGATCGCCGCCGAACGGGCCGACACAGTCAGCTTCAGCGGCTGGGTGCAGGTCCCCGGCCAGCCGACCGGGACGCTCGGCGTCATCCCCGCCGAACACGCCGACGAGCGGGTGGGGTTCTTCCGCAAGATGGCCGGCGATCGGCTGCCGGCGATCGAGCATGACGTCTTCGTCCTGGACGTCCGGGTGACCGACGACCGTTGGGCCGAGGCCGAAGCGGTGGCCGCCGAAGAGCCGTTCCTGACGCCGGAGCAGGCGCTGGAGAGCCCGTTCATCCTGATCGGCACGGTGGAGGAGATCGCCGAGCAAGTCCTGCGCCACCGCGAGCGCTACGGCTTCACCTCGTTCACCGTGCAGCGCCCGGCGATGGAGGCGTTCGGCCCGGTGATCGAACTGGTCCGGAAAGCGGAACGCGCCGCCTCCTGCTGACCCCTCCCATCGCGCTCCAGGAGCGCGATGTACTCACGGCCGGTGCGGCAGGATCGTCACTCGACGGTCCTGCCGCACCGGCCGTTCGTGTTGCGCGCCCACAGCAACGCTTTCACGATGCCGAGGGATAGTACGGGGTGAAGTGTCCCCACTTGTACGAGGCGAGGAAGACCGTGAGCATCACCGACTGGATCGCTGAGACCACCCGTGACGCGAAGTCCCGGACGCTGTCGGGCGCCCCGGGGTACGCCGCAGTGGCGCGGCGTACGTATGCCGCGAGTCCCGCGGAGGTATGGGCGGCCGTCACCACCCCGGAAGGGATCGCGCAGTGGTTCCTCCCGGTCTCCGGGGACCTGCGGCAGGGCGGCACCTTCCAGCTGGAGGGCCACGCCGGCGGCGACATCCTGGAGTGCGCTCCGCTGCGCCGGCTGCACCTGACCTGGGTGTTCGGGGACGCGCCGGCCAACGAGGTCGTGGTGACCCTCTCCCCCGCCGGGGACGGGCAGACCACCTTGGAGCTGGAGCACGCGGCACCCGTGGAGGGCGACGAGGTCCCCGGGTTCGTCCTGGCGGTGGGCGCGGGGTGGGACCCCGCCCTGGTGGCGCTCGGACAGCTCCTGGCGGGTGACGCTCCCGACAAGCAGTGGTGGTTCGAGTCCGAAGAGGCCAGGCTGTTCACCCGGGAGTCGGTCCGCGCCTGGGCCGATGTGCTCAACCACCACCAGATCGCCAACCCGGCTGCGGTGGCCAAGGACGCCGACGAGACCCTCGCGTTCTACCTCGGCGAGTAATTACCGCAACCAAAACTGCTCAACCCTTGATAGCGGCCGGAAGTACGGCGAGCCCGCGCACCCGCAGGGTCAGTCGGTACTTCCGGCCGCCCTTTCTCGCGGCGGTCATTCGTAGCACCTTCGAGTTCGATCCCGCTGCGTTTGCTGGCCACTACCGCGCATTCCGTTGACGCCGACCCTGCACAGTCACAGGACTCAGGGCCCGGACCCGCCGTAGCCCGGCCGCGCCCGGCGTACTCACTCCCGCCACGGATCCTGCTCATACGGCGGATCACCGCCCTCCTGGGGCTGGCCACCTGCTCGGATCCGCCCGCCATATCTGGCGGGTCCGTGGCGTGGCGCGCTGACCAGCCGAAACGTCAACCTGATCCCAGGCGACGCCGCCAACAGCACTCCCTGGTGGGTGACGGAGTCACAGGCGCACCAGCAGCGCGGCGGCTCTGGTGGTCGCATCATCCGCCTCCCTCGCCGGCGCAAACCAGGCGGGCTTACACATCGCGAACCGAACGACTTTGACCATGGTGGCCACCAGCAAGCGTGGCCGCTGAACGAGACAGGGGTGGGAATTCATGAAGTCCATGCGCAGGGCGACCAAGATACTCATTGCGGGCGCGGCCGCGGTGGCAGCCGTTGTCGGTGTGTCCGGCAGCGCCTCGGCGACCGACATGACCGAGTTGCCGAGGGGTCAGTCCCTCTATCCCGGGGACTCGATCTGGAGCACGGACGTCGGCAGCGGGATTACCTTCCAGCTGATCCTGCAGACGGACGGCAACCTCGTCGAGTACAAGCACGTCGCCGGGGTCTCGGGCGCCGGAGTGTGCTGGGCAACGGGTACAAACGGGTCCGGTGCCACCAATGCGACGTACCAGACGGATGGCAACTTCGTCCTCTACAACGGCAACTGGGCGCTGTGGTCGTCGAACACCAAGGGGCAGCCGGGGAATACCGTCGACATCAGCTCGAACGGCGTCATGTGGGTCGGTCAAACAATGAAGCTCAGTGTGTGCTGACTGATCTCCTGGGCTGACCGGCGAGTCCCGCGAACAACTCGCCACTCAAAGCCATCGGGCCTCGGTGTGAAGTCTCACACCCGATGAGCCTTCAACTGCATGTACGCACGATCAATTCGATCCTGCTGACCACCGACAATCGTGGCAGCTGAACCAAGCAGGGGTGGGAGTCATGAAGTCCATGCGCAAGGCGACCAAGGTGCTCATCGCGGGCGCCGCGGCGGTGGCAGCCGTCGTCGGTCTCTCCGGAACCGCCTCGGCGAACACCACGAATGCCTTGTCCCGGGGCCAGAGCCTCTATCCCGGGGACTCGATCATCAACTACTACGACTCCAACATCAAGTTCGAGCTGACCCTGCAGACGGACGGCAACCTCGTCGAGTACCACGAGCAGCTCAACTTGAATACCGGCAACTGGGATCGTTACCCGTGCTGGGCAACGGGTACGAACGGGTCCGGTGCCACCAACGCGACGTATCAATCGGACGGCAACTTCGTCCTCTACAACGGCAACTCGGCGCTGTGGGCGTCGAACACCCAGTGGAAGGCGGGTTCGACCGTCGACATCAACACGTCTGGCGCCATATACGTCGGGGTCACGAAGGTCATCGACCAGTGCCAGCCCTGATTGACTAGATTGCGCGTCTCATCCGGGATCGCGATCGGATCGTGACCGGAAAAGCGAAAGTGCCTTCTGAGCTGCAGCTCAGAAGGCACTTTTTGCTTGGCTGATGACGGCTGGCCAGCCCACCTCGTGAAAGCGCGAGACCAACCGGCCACCGACCTGCACCGACACCTGGTCCCGCACGCCGCCGCTGCAGATGGGGACCGATCACCAGCATGGTGACCTGCGCCCGGTCGTCGCCGCGTCGGCCTGACCCGCCATACATGGCGGGTGCTCGCAACGACCCCACTACAGTGGTCATCCGCCGTAGGCGGATGACCAAGACGGGAGCGAGTTCGTCGAAGTGAGCAGTCAGATCGGTCCCCTGCTTCGTGGGTTACGGCTGGAGGTGGGGCTGACGCAGGAGCAGTTGGCTCAGCAGGCCGGGCTGGGAGTGCGCACTGTCCAGAGGTTGGAGACCGGCAAGCCCACGGACGTCCGGATGGGAACGGTGCGGCAGGTCGCCCACGCCCTGGCCGACACCTTGGGACGTGATCGCGACGAGGTCTGGCAGGAGCTGCTGACCGCGCACCGCGGCCAGGGTGAAGTCTCCGTCCCTGCTTCCCCCCGGCCTGCCCCCGAGGAGATTCACCGCCCCTCGACCGGACCGGTACCCGAGCCGGTCAGGCCAGGTGGGCGGCCGACCGGGGGCATGCTGGCCGAGGTCGCCGACACGCTGGCCCATGACGTGCGCAGCCGCTGGATACGTGAGGAGGAGCAGCGCCGGATCCATGACCCGTTCCCGCTGCCGGTGCGGTGGCGGTCGGCGCCTGAGGGGCTGTTGGACCACTGGGACAACATCAGCGGCGTTGCGCCGGGGCCCTCGTCGGGCCCGCTGTCCCTGGACGGCGACCTGGCCCAGATCACGGACATCTACCGGCGCATTGGGTCCAGGCGACTTGTAGTGCTCGGCCGAGCCGGTTCCGGCAAGACCATGCTGATGCTGCGGTTCGTCCTCGACTACCTGGGAACGCGGTCCAGCGACGATCCCGTTCCGGTCGTCTTCAGCATCGGATCATGGGACCCGGCCGTGACCGGGCTGCGCGACTGGCTCATCGACCGGTTGCTGCGCGACCACCCGAACCTTGCCGCGCGTACCGCTGGCCGCTCGACCTTGGCAGCCGCTCTGGTCGACGCCGGCTGGATCCTGCCGGTACTCGACGGTTTCGACGAGATCGCCGTGGGACTTCACAGGGCCGCCCTGGCCGAACTCAACGCGATATCCCTGCCCCTGCTTCTGACCAGCCGTACCGAGCAGTTCGCCGATGCGACCGCGATCGGCGTGCTCAGGAAGGCCGCCGGTATCGAACTGACCGACCTGACCACGACCGACCTGGCCCACTACCTGCCGCGCACCGCACGCCCGACCGGGCAGGGCGAGCTGCCAGACCGGGCCGCGACGGTGTGGGACCCGGTCCTGGACGAGCTGTGCGACCAGCCGAACAGCCCGGCCGGCATCAATCTCACCGCGGTGCTGAGAACCCCGCTCATGGTGCTGCTCGCCCGGACCCTCTACAGCGACACCCCGGGCCAGGACCCCGCCGACCTCCTGGACACCGCCCGCTTCCCGACATCGGAAGCCATCGAAGAACACCTGCTGGCCGACTTCGTCCCCACCGTCTACGCCCGACACCCGCCGGCCCGGCCTGACGCCGCTACTTTGCGCCCGCGCCGGACCTGGGACGCACAACGCGCCCAGCGGTACCTGGGCCACCTTGCCGGGCACCTCGACCGGCCCGGGCAGCGCGACCGCCAGGACCTGGCATGGTGGCAGCTGTCCAGCGCGCTGAGCCTGCCCTCTCGCATCCTCGCCATCGTCCTGGCCTGCACCGCAGTCATGACCGGGTCCACCATCCTCGCGACCAGCGCCCTGGAACTGACCAGCATCAACCGCCCGCTCAATCTGAGCGCCAGTCTTCTCGGCGGACTCGTGCTCGGCCTGAGCACCGGCCTGGCCTTGGGACTCCTCTACGGGATCGCCGTCGTGTTCGGAAAGGAAGCGTTCAACCCGTCCCGCGTGCGGCTGAAGCTACCGATCGGAGGCAGACAGAAGGCCGGTACACCCAGCCGCAGACTCCCAACCGCGTTCGGCGCGGGATTGCTGGTCGGCCTCGCCGCGGGCTTGTCGTACATACCCGCCCACTACGTGCTGCTGTTCCCGGGGGTGGTTGACGGGGCGCAGCTCGAAATCCAAGCGCCAGTCGAAACCGTACTGATCCGCTCGCTCCTGTACGCGTCCATCTACGGAACGGCGGGAAGCCTGGCGCTGGGGCTCATGGCTACCCTGGAGACACCACTCGATGTCGGATCCGCCGCGACCCCGGCAGGCCTGCTGGCCATCAACCGCAATACGGTCATCCGCCAGGCCCTGCTTGTCGCGCCGGTGATCACCATCGCCGTCGCGGGTACCTACCAAGTACTGGAAGGCTCTTCCGTCCAGGGCTTGTTGGGACCACCAGAGGTGCCTTGGGAATGGCTGGCACGCGGGGGCGAGTGCGGGCTCGCCGGCACCCTCTCCTATGTCCTCGCGTTCACCGCCTGGGGCCAATGGGTGCTGTTCACCCGCATCGCGCTCCCCCTGACGGGCCGACTCCCCTGGGCAACCATGGCCTTCCTCGACGACGCCTACCACCGAGGAGTTCTCCGCCAGGTCGGAGCCGTCTACCAGTTCCGCCACGCCCGGCTCCAAAGCCACCTCAGTTCTGTTCCCCACACCTCGGGACACGGGTGACCAGTGACCTCGGTGCCTGCTTCCCCGGTCATCTAGCACGTCTTTGCAGCGGCCCCCGCCGGAGGAGCGGGGGCCGCTGTGGGGTCAGCCGGTGAAGTCCCCGTAGTGGTCGAACTCGCCGGCCTTGACGCCCTGCAGGAACTTGGCGAACTTCACCGGGGTGGTACGGACGATGACGTCGCCGTCGTCGGACTCGCGGAGCTCGACAAGCCCATCGACCGTACGTACCTCGACACACTCGTTGGAAGCACCGCTGTAAGTGGACTTCTGCCACGGGGACTTACTCATACTTACTCTTCATCTCATCTCTGATCGATCGGATGAACCTACGTGACTCATCATCCGACAAGGCGACAGAGCCAAGGCGCGTGAAGGTTGCCCGATGGCTAGCCAGGTCTGCTGGGGCATCGAAGAACAGGACGCCAAGCGCCGTATCCATCTCCAGAGTCGCGAGCTCTGGCACCACCGCATCAGCAAACATGACGTTCTCGCCAGAGCCGGGGAAGGTGTCCATGTCGAACGGCACAACTCGGACCGAGATCCCCTCCACCTCCGACTCCTCTATGAGGCTGTCAAGTTGAGCTGCAAGTACCTCGGGTCCGCCGAACTGCATCCGCAGGGCAGCTTCATGGATGAACGAGACATACGGCGTCCCGTTGGCACGGATGGCACGTTGGCGCTGCACTCGGAAGGAGGTCCTGGCGTCGATGTCATGACGAGGCAGCGGCGGCGTGACTCGCGCGAACATAGCAGAGGCATATTCCGAGGTCTGCTGCAAGCCAGGGACATAGGTAGTCGCCCAGGTGTAGAGCTTGTGAGCGTGAGCCTCCATCTCCGCTACTTCCAGGAAGTCCGTGGGCAGCACCCCGCGATACTCCTCCCACCAGCCCTTTCCGGGCGTGGCAGCAAGGTCAGCGAGGGCCTCGATGAGTGGCCGGTTGACACACTTGCAGGCGGCCGCGATGGTCAACAGCCGGTCCACGCTGATGTTGGTCTTTCCGTTCTCCATCTGCGTCACGTAGGCCGAAGCAACACCGAGCTGGCGAGCGAGTTGACTACCTCCGATGCCGGCATGTTCGCGCATCCGTCGCAGCTCAGTACCCAGGCGGCGCTGACTGAGCGTGGGGTTGTGGCGACCGGGCATGGCATCCTCTCGGCGATTCGTGAGATCAGTGTGCCAAGTTGGGCGTGAACGAGGCCATCCATCACCCGAGAGAGGGAACCTTCTCCGAACCGGCTTAAGTTTAACTTCGCGTGCACTATGGTCGATGCCATACCGATCCGACGGACCGTCAGTAACGCCTTCCACCAGGGCAGTAGGCGCCCGCTGCCCCCGCACCGCAGAGCAACCAGACGCGGCAACCAGCCCCGTCCTGGCCTGGCTCACGGCGACGCACCCGCCGACGGATGACACCCATCACAGCACATCCCGGAGGTTCCCCATGTGTACCTTCACCCTGCCCAACGAGCCCCAGAACCCGCAGAACGCCACCACCCCGGTGCCGCCCGACTGGTCCGCCGCCCGCGACGAACTGCGCGAGCTGATGACCAGCGCCCACTGGCCCATCGACCTGATCCACGATGCCGAACTCGCCCTCCACGAGCTCTTCGTGAACGCATGGAAGCACGGCGGCAGTCCCGCGCCCATCGTGGTGGTCGCGCTCCTCGTCGACCGTACCCTGCGGACCCTCCGTGTCACCGTCGCCGACGACAGCCCGACGTTGCCCGAGCAGCGCACCCGGACCGCCGATCCGTACGAGCTGTCCGGCCGGGGCCTGCACCTGGTCCGCTCCCTCACCCACCGCTTCGGCGCCGAACCGCGCAAGCGCGGCGGCAAGGCGGTCTGGTTCGAGCTGGACGCCGCATGAACCGCCACGCCCTCGGGCTCGTCCCCCAGCTTCCGCACGTCGAGCGAACCACCGTCGCCCACCTGACCGTTGACGCCGTCGCCGACGCCACCCTCCAACTCCGCGCCGCCGTCGACCTCGACGTCCACGTCGGCCCCGGCGAACACCTCGCCCTCCCCCTGACCCACCACCAGGCCGAGGACCTCCTCCAGGACCTCGCCGCCCACCTCGGCCACCGTGTCATCGGAATCGTTCGCCGATGATCCGAGCGGCTCTCGCCATCCTCCTCACCGCCGCCCTCGTCAACACCATCCTCGGCGCCCTGGTCACCCTCAAGATGCCCAGACTCGACGAGTAGCCCAGTCCCCCCGGAGCCCCGAGTCGCCCACCGACTCGGACGGGGACTGTCACCACCCGCACCTACGCTCCGACCTCATGAGCATCCTCGGAATCTACGCCCGTCTGACCCCTGCCGAACTTGCCCGTACCATCGGCGACCCAACGTGGGAGTCCATCGAGGAGATCATCAGCGCCGAGACCGACGGGCCCGACGCAGCCCAACCTCGCCGCCTCGACATCGACAGGGCATGGGACATCCTGCGCCATCTGCTGGAGCGGATCGACCTCCCCACCGCCATCGTCTTCGGTGAGCAGGAGATCCCTGGCGCCAACGCCGAGGACTGGGGTTACGGGCCGCCCCGCTACCTCACCCCGGAGCAGGTCCGCACCTCTGCGGCAACGCTGGCTGCCACCCCGGGCGACAAGCTGATCGAAGGCGTCACCGCAGCGGAGCTCGTCCAAGCCGAGCTCTACTCGGTCGTCGAGGAGGACGAAGCCGAGCAGTGGCTGACAGCCATCGTCCACACCTACCAAGCCCTCGCACGGTTCTTCGAGTCCGCAGCCCACAGTGGCGATTCGATCGTCGTCTGGTTCTCCTGACGCACTGCCAACCCAACCGTCCTCCAGGACTGTTCGACGGGCGCAAGTGGCTGGCTGTCCCCCTGTTGCCTGCGTACGCACCGGAGTTGAACCCGGTCGAGTGCCTCTAGTGTGCTGCGCCAGAAATCACGAGGGTAAGTTGATACTCTTTTATGGTGTCGCATCCTGGGCCTTCTGCTGTGTCGATCGCGCTGTCTGACGATGAGCGTGCCGAGTTGCTGCGTCGGGCGGGCTCGTGGGACCGGAGAGCTGCGGAGCGGGCCCGGATCATTCTGGCGTGTGCTGACGGCATGTCGAATGCCGCTGTGGGGCGGCTTGTTGACGTCCAGGCCAAGACGGTGGGCAAGTGGCGTCGCAAGTTCGCAGCCGAGGGGCTGCCCGGTCTGCAGGACGAGGGCCGCATCGGCCGGCCCAAAGCCGATCTGGTCCTGAGCGACGCCGAACGGGACCAACTGGTGCGCTGGGCGAGGCGGGCGAAGACCGCTCAGTTCCTCGCCCTGCGGGCCAAGATCGTGCTGCGGTGCGCGGAGGGCGGGACCAACAAGCAGGCCGCGATGGACCTTGGCGTCGACGAGACGACCGTGGAGCGCTGGCGGGCCCGCTTCATCGCCAAGCGCCTGGACGGCCTGCAGGACGAGCCGCGACCCGGCCGGCCGCCGTCGATCCTGCTCGACCAGGTCGAAGATGTCGTCGTCGCGACGCTGGAGTCCACGCCGGGCAGCGACACGCACTGGTCGCGGGCCTCGATGGCCGCCCGTACCGGGCTGTCGAAGTCGACCATCGGGCGGATCTGGAGGAAGTTCGACCTCAAGCCGCACCTGCAAGACTCGTTCAAGCTGTCCACCGACCCGCAGTTCGTGGACAAGGTCGTGGACGTCGTCGGGCTCTACCACAACCCGCCCGAGAAGGCGGTCGTGCTCTGCGTCGACGAGAAGAGCCAGATCCAGGCGCTGGACCGGTCCCAGCCGGTCCTGCCGATGATGCCGGGCATGCCCGAACGCCGCACACACGACTACCTGCGGCACGGCATCACCAGCCTGTTCGCCGCTTTCAACATCGCCGACGGCACCGTCATCAGCGAACTGCACCGGCGCCACCGGGCCTTGGAGTTCAAGAAGTTCCTGGTCACGATAGACAAAGCGGTCCCTGCCGAGCTGGACGTGCACCTGGTGTGCGACAACTACGCCACCCACAACACCGCCGAGATCAGAGCCTGGCTGGAACGGCACCCGCGCTTCCATGTGCACTTCACCCCGACCGGCTCGTCCTGGATCAACCAGGTCGAGCGCTGGTTCGGCCTGCTGACGGACAAGCTGATCCGGCGAGGCGTCCACACGTCCGTCAAGGCTCTCGAAGACGACATCAAGGCCTGGATCGACACCTGGAACCAGGACCCGAGACCGTTCACCTGGACCAAGACAGCCGACGAGATCCTCAAATCCCTCGCCGACTACCTCGCCAAGATCAACCAGCCTGGCACGCCATCAGAGAAGTAATTGCCCTCGTGATTTCTGGCGCAGCACACTAGTGCTGTGACCGCGTAGGTTCGCCGGGTTAAGGTCGAGCTGTGCTTCACCCCGACCTACGCATCCTGGGCCAACCCGACCCTGGCCAACTCCCACCATCGCAGCCACCCCACACAAACCCAGGCACTGCACCGCTACCTGCGCTGGCGCAACGCCAACGCCCGCCACCCCGACGTACTTGCCGCCCAACGCAAGGAACGCGCCCACATCCGCGGTGAGAAGGGCATCCCCTGGGGCGGCCGCCCCCTCAACGCCGCAGCCCGACCGACCGCGAACCGCAGCCCCGGAGTGCCGAAAGGGACAAGTTCACGAGAAGGACAGCGACAGCAGGACGACTCAGGAGGCGGACGGCTCGATCTCCCCCGCAAAGACGATGACCTGGTCGATGCGGCTCCGCCGCAGATGGACGATGTCCGTTCCCGCCAGGCGGGGGCCTCCATCCGGCGTGGTGAAGACCCACTGGTACCGGGCCCACTCGTCAGGCATGTCCACCGCTGAGCACCGCGCCATCGTGCCGGTCCCCGCCGGGTGGCGCCGGATGTCCAGCACGAACCGCTCGACCGCCGCGATTCCTTCGCTGCGACCCAACGGCCCCCAGAAGACCACGTCTGAGGTCAGGGCCTGGGAAAGCAGGGCAGTCACATAGCTGTCGTCCGAGGCGTTGAACGCGGAGATGAACGTGTCGATCGCGGAACGTGCCGTCTCTTCCTGCATGCCCCAGTAATACCAGCCGTTGCGCGTGAGCAATACCAGCCGTTGCGCGTGCGCTCGTCCCGCGAGCCGCCTTCCGATCACGGTGGACCATCCCGGTCACAGCACCAGGAAGCCTGGGACCGGTAGCGATCGGTAAGGCTCCGAGCCGGGCGTGACGTGCCCGGTGCGTGTTCCTCACAGATCGGTAGCCCGTTCGTGGCGGGGCTCGTACATGCCCAGCTCGCCGCCGCCCGGCAGACGGAGCCTGGTCAGCCGCCCCCAGCGGGCGTCGGTGACCGGCTGGATGAATTCCACTCCCTTCGCGGCCAGAGTCCTCACCGTTGCGTCGACGTCGTCGCACATCAGGTAGAGCTCCTGCGCTTTGGGGCCCTCGGTGGGATGCACGGCGATCTCGGTCGGCGGAAGCTTGAAGATCAACCAACCAGCGCCCGCATCGACATGCGGATACTCCAGCACGTCCCTGAAGAAGGCCCGGTCCGCTTCCGCGTCACGGCTGTAGATGATGACGTGTCCGCCAGTGATCATGCGGTCAGGCTACGTCCTGGCGTGAACAATGTGCTCCTGCGACGCGGTACCGAGTGTCTGGCACGGCGTCCGGCACCCTCACGGCTTCATGGCCGGAACCGGGCCCTCCCCCTCCCCCGACACCGTCAACGTCACCTCGACGAGTCGAGGCCATCGTCATCAGCTCGGCCGGTAGTAGGCGTCGATGGGGCCGCGGGCCTCGTCGAACAGGGCCGGGCCGTCCTGCACCACCGTCGGCCAGGCACCCGATTGCGGGTTGAGTTCGACGAGTTGCTCGGTGGAGAGCGCGTAGACGACCCGGCCGATGCCCGAGCGGACGAGTCCGCCGGCGCACATGCCGCACGGCTGGCAGCTGGTGTACATGGTGCTGCGGGCTGCCGTGCCCGGGTCGAGCTCGCGGGCCGCCCAGCGGGCCAGCTTCAGTTCCGGGTGGGCGCTGATGTCGTTGTCGCGGCGCACCGTGTTGTGGGCCTCGGCGAGGACCGTGCCGTCCGGGCCGGCCAGCAGGGAGCCGTACGGTGCGTCGCCGTGGGCGATGGCGGCGGCCGCGATGCCGATCGCGCGGCGCAGGAGTGTCTCGTCGGCGGTGGTGATCACGATGCCGTCTTCCAGTGGGTGGCGACCTCGGTGAGCGCCCGCCAGGCCGTGTCGGGCCGGCGGGTCGCTTCCGGATCTCCGTGGTAGGGGTCGAGTACGACGGTGTCGGCGCCGAGCAGGCGGAGTTGCTCCAGGTCGTCGAGGATCTGCTCGATGGTGCCGACGCCGGCGAGCCGCTCGGGGTCGTCGACCGGGGTTTCGGTCACCCGCAGGGCGATGCGGGGTGCGAACGCCGGCAGCGAATGGTCCGTCAGGATCGTGCGCATCCGGGCCACGGAGAGCCGCAGCGGGTGCCAGGCGTCACCGAACCTGGCGGCGCGTCGGAGCGCCGCCGCGCTGTGGCCGCCGACCCAGACGGGAACCGGGGCGGCGCCGGGCTCGGCCTCGGCCTCGGTCTCGGTCTCGGTGCGCCAAACCTCCCGCAGGGTGGCCAGGTACTCGTCGGTCAGCCGGCCGCGCGCGGTGAACGGCACGCCGAGCGCGCCGAACTCCTGGCGGGCCCAGCCGACGCCGACCCCGAGCACGAACCGGCCGCCGCTGAGCCGGCTGAGGCTGGTGGCCATCCGCGCCACCAGCAGCGGATGCCGGTACGGCAGGATCAGCACGGTGGTGCCGAGGCGCACCGTGCTGGTGACCCCGGCCAGCCAGGACAGCGTGGTGAACGGCTCGTAGAACGGATCCGGGTACCGCTCGGCCACGTCCGGGGTGATGACCACGTGATCCGACACCATGAGGAGGTCGTAGCCGAGCCCCTCCGCGATCCGCGCCCATTCGCGCAGCATGCCGGGATCGGTGCCGGGCCCGAAGTTCGGTACGTTGACGCCAAGTTGCATGATCGGAGGCTATCGCGGCGATCATCGCGCACGGAACCGATCATTCCCGGCGTTGGCAGTGTTCTTCCGTGATTCTGCCGGTAGAGTCGCGATATGGCCGTGAATCTTGACGACACCGACTGGGCGATCATCGGGCAGCTGCAACGCGAGGCCCGAATCTCCCTCAGCGAGCTGGGGCGGCGGGTGAAGCTCAGCCCCTCGGCTACCACGGAACGGGTGCGGAATCTGGAGTCGCTGGGCGTCATCACCGGCTACCACGCCGTGGTGGACCTGGCCAAGGTGGGCTATCCCGTGCTCGCCGTCGTCCGGCTGAAGTACCCGGGCAACCGCCACCAACCGCTGCGCCGGCTGCTCACCGAGCGACCGGAGATCCTGGAATGCCTGCGCACGACCGGCGACGACTGCTACACCCTGAAGGTGGCCGCGACCTCCATGGAGCATCTGGAGACGCTCGTGGACGAGTTGGCCGGCTTCGGCAGCACGACCACCAGCATCGTCTACAGCCACACGCTGCCCTACCGCGGCCCCGACCAGCCCTGACCCCTGACCCCTGGCCCCGACCCCTGTGCCCTGGCCCCTGACGATCCGACGCCGCCAATGGCCGCCCGGGCGAAGCCGGCGCACCCACCGAGGGAGACAACCCCCGTGCCCGATCCCGTAGTTGCGATCTTCTCCCTCGGCGGCACCATCGCCATGACCACCGATCCGGCCACCGGCGGCGTGGTGCCCGCCCTGTCCGCCCAGGAGCTCCTCGACGCCGTCCCCGCCCTCCAGGGCCTCCCCCTCGACCTCCGCGTCCACGACTTCCGCCGCCTCCCCGGCGCCTCCCTCACCTTCGACGACATCACCGCCCTCTCGTCAGCCATCACAACCGCCTTGCAAACCGGGTGCGTTGGCGCAGTCGTCACCCAGGGCACCGACACCATCGAGGAGACCGCCTACCTCCTCGACCTCCTCCACTGCGGCGACGCACCCATCGTCGTCACCGGCGCCATGCGCAACCCCACCCAGCCCGGTGCGGACGGCCCGGCCAACCTGCACGCAGCCGTCATCGCCGCCGGCTCGCCCCAACTGCGCGGCGCCGGCGTCGTGGTGGTCCTCAACGACGAGATCCACGCGTCCCGCACCGTCCGCAAGTCGCACTCCACCAGCCCGGCCGCCTTCACCTCTCCGGCCACCGGCCCGCTGGGTCGCCTGTACGAGGGCCGCGTCCACCTCCACTCACCACTGGCACAACGCACGGTCACCCCAAGCGAGTTGACCAACCCTGCACCCCGCGTCGGCCTCTACACCGCAACGCTCGGCGACGACGGCACCCTCCTCGCCGCCATGGCCGACGCCTGCGACGGGCTCGTCATCGCCGCCTTCGGAGTCGGCCACGTCCCGCAGGACTTCGTCGCCGTCCTGGAGCGAACCGCCGCCCGCATCCCCGTGGTCCTCGCCAGCCGGATCGGCAACGGGCCGGTCCTGCAAGCGACTTACAGCTTCCCGGGATCGGAGAAGGACCTCCTGCAGCGCGGCCTGATCCGAGCCGGCCACCTCGACCCCTACAAGGCCCGCCTCCTCATCCACGTCCTGCTCGCCCAGGGCCGAACCAGCACCGAGATCGCCGACGCCTTCCACACCACCGCCGCCCACTGAGCCGCTCGCCGGCAGCCGCAACCGACCGCCATGGGCCTTCTGAGCCGTGATCACATGACGGCGGGAAAGCGGCTGGTGAGCCGATGATCAAGCTGATAGCTTTCAGTCGACCGTGAGACCGCCCGAGGAGGTGAGACCCCATGAACGCTGTATCGACGTGGGTGCTCCCCGTTCCCGTCACGGCCGGGCGGCTGACGTAGCTGTCGCCGGGAGCGCCTCGACAACAAGGCCCTCCCGAAAGGCAACAGCTATGTACTCTCTCCACTTCACTGCCGAGTCGGCGTCGAACGGCATGGTCGAGCGCGACTTCACCGTGGGCGGCGTCCCCGGCATCCCTGGCGTCCCCGGTGTCCTCTGGTCGCCGGCCTCCGACGCAGCCGACCACGCGCCCCTGATCCTGATGGCCCACGGTGGCGGCAACCACAAGAAGCACCCGGCGATGTCGGGCCGCGCCCAGCGCCTGGTGGCCGGCTGCGGCTTCCACGTCGCCGTCCTCGACGCGCCCGGTCACGGCGACCGGCCGCGCACGGCGCACGACGACGCCGAAATCGCCGAGCTGTTCCGGGCCCGGGCGGCGGGCGAGCCGGAAGGCCCGATCGTCGTGCGCTACAACGACCACCTGGCGGAGCTCGCCGTGCCCGAGTACCGGGCGGCCCTGGACGCCCTCCAGGAGCTCCCGGAGATCGGCACCGATGGTCCGGTCGGCTTCTGGGGCATCAACATGGGCACCGCGATCGGCATCCCCTTCGTGGCGGTCGAACCCAGGATCACCGCCGTGGTCTTCGGCCAGCACTGGCCCGACACCCTGGCCGAGAAGGCGCGGCAGATCACCATCCCGATCGAGTTCGACCTGCAGTGGGATGACGAGCACATCTCGCGCGAGGCCGGTCTCGCGCTGTTCGACGCCTTCGCCTCGAAGGAGAAGTCGCTGCACGTGAACTCGGGCAAGCACAAGGAGCTGCCCAGGTTCGAGGCGGACAGCGCGGTCCGCTTCTTCGCCCGGCACTTCGGCCGACCGGTCGTGTCGCCGGCCTGACCTGCGCGGTCGCGGCGCCCGGCTCACCGGCCGGGCGCCGCGCTGGCGCCCATCCCCGTTCAGGATCCGACGCACCCTGATCCCACACACCGTCAGACCTCCTCATCCCCATGACCATTGGACTGAACGAGTGGAGGCCGCGCCGCATCAGCGGTAGACCACCCGTTCAGCCGGACAGTCAATGTGCCTTGACGCCGATAAGAGGTGACACGAACTGTCCGCTTTGCTCCAGGGGATGATCGGCGATGCTCAGAAGGACCTTTCTCCGCGCCGGCTCGGTGACCGGTGCGCTGCTGGCCGGCGGTCTGCGAGCCGCACCGGCCGAAGCCCTCGCGCGGCGGGACCTGCCGCCGCGGATCCTGCCCAACCTGTTCCTGAACCCGATCGGGGACAGCGCCGCCATCCCCCGCTTCGTGAACACGCTCCCGCTGCCCACGCGGATCGACGCGCAGCACACGGACCGGATCGACATCGTGATGCGGCCGACCGTGCAGGACGTCATCGGTGGCGGCCTCGGACTGCGGACACCGGTGTGGGGCTACGGGCTGCACACCCCGCACGGCCCAGCGCAAGTGTCCTACCCCGGTCCCACGATCGTGGTCCGCAAGAACCGCCTTCTGAAAGTGAACTGGCTGAACGACCTACCCGCCCAGCACATGCTGCCGGTTGATGACAGCATCCACTGGGCGGGCTATCCCACCGAGGAGGGCGGGGGTGTGCCCACGGTGGTGCACCTGCACGGCGGCCACACCGAGGCGAGGTCCGACGGCCACGCCGAGGCCTGGTACACCAGCCCCGCGACCGGCCACACCGGACCGGCCTACCAGACGACCCTGTACCACTACGAGAACAGCCAGGAAGCAGCCACGCTGTGGTACCACGACCACGCGATCGGCCTCACCCGCTTGAACGTCTATGCGGGCCTGGCCGGGTTCTACCTGCTGCGGGACGAGAACGAAGACGAACTGGTCAAAGACCATCTGCTGCCGACCGGTCCACATGAGCGGGAGATCGTCCTCCAGGACCGGTACTTCTATCCGAACGGTCACCTGGCCTACCCGGACCAGGGTGCCGAGCAGAAGGCGCCGCCCTCGATCTTCACCGGCTTCACAGGAGACGTCGGGGTGGTCAACGGGGTCGCCTGGCCGCATCTGGACGTCGAGCCCCGCATGTACCGCCTGCGGGTGCTCAACGGCTCCAACGCCAAGACCTTCGATCTGCGCATGGTCGGGCCGGAGCTTTCACGGAATCCGTGGCCGCTCCCCGTGTACCAGATCGCCACGGACGGCGGCTTCCTGGAGCGGCCGCTCCGCCTGACCGACCCGCTGCCGCTGTCCCCGGCCGAACGCGTCGACCTCGTGGTCGACTTCACAGGCATGGTGGACGGGGAGTACACCCTCACCCACGACGCCAGCACCCCCGGCACGACGGACGCCCTCCCGTTCATGAAGTTCCGCGTCAACCAACCCCTGAACCGTGCCTGGCCGACGACCCGCCTGCCGAAGAGGCTGCGCCCGAAGCCGTTCCGGATCACCGAGTCGGCGACGGTCACACGCAAGGTCCTGCTGTCGTTCACCAAGGACGAGCTCCAGCGGTTCAAACTCATGCTGGGGACCGTGAAGGACGGCCGACTGACCTGGGACGACCCGGCCACCGAGACGCCCGTCCTGGGCGCCACGGAGATCTGGGAGATCTACACCACCATGGGGGCACGCACCCCATCCACCTCCACCTCGTCGAGTTCGAGGTGCTCGGCCGGTGGCCCTTCACCGCGGAGGTGAAGGACGACGGTTCCCTCACGGACATCAAGGTGGACGAGGCCCACGGACAGGAGCCGTTCCCGACCGAACGCGGCCCCAAGGACACCGTGCAGGTGCCCAAGGGCATGGTCACCAGGGTCAAGGCCACCTTCGACAAGCCGGGTATGTACATGTGGCACTGCCACATCCTCGAACACGAGGACCACGAGATGATCCGGCCGTTGGAAGTCCACTGACCTACGCACCAATCGCACATCCCCGACCCCGCGTCCCGGACCTCGGGCCTCGGAACTCGGGCCTCCCCGAAAGGACTTCCCGCATGCGTAGGCTCATCAGCGCATTCGCCACCGCCGGGTGCACCGCCGCCCTGATGCTGCTGCCGGCCGCAACGGCCCATGCCACGCCGGCCGGCTGCGTCTACAGCGACTCCACGGCGATCACTGCGGCCGACCCGACGGCCGTCACCAGCCTCACCTTCCCCGAAGGCGCCATCAACCCCGAGGGCCAGGTCTGCCACCACGGCACCTGGGTGGGCCCCAGCATCGACGACGGCAGCTACGACAGTGGCACCGGCGCCTGACCGCCACTGACACCTGCGATGCAGGGCACTCTCGCCGGGTGGACTGGGTGACCTGCATCACCTCTCGTCACAACCCTTGCTGCTGCGGTGTCTTGAGGCCGACCCCTTGGAAGCGAAGGAGCGCCTCATGAACCTCGCACTCTGGATCGCCGCCGGCCTGCTCGCCCTGGTCGCCCTGGCCGGCGGCGTCAGCAAGACCTTCGTGCCGAAGGCGAAGCTGGCCAAGGCCCATGGCGGGGAATGGGCCGGGGACGCCGGCACCGGCTTCGTCAAAACCCCGGGGATCCTCGAACTCCTCGCCGCAGTCGGCCTGGTGGCGCCCGCCGCGCTCCACATCGCGCCGGCCATGGTGCCGGTGACCGCCGTCTGCTGGGTCCTGCTGATGGTCGGCGCGATCATCACCCACCGCCGCTACGACGGGCAGGCCAAGTTCGTCGCGCTGAACCTGAGCTACCTCGTCCTCGCGGCATTCATCGCCCTCGGCCGCTCCTGACCCGCGCCCGATCCGCCAACTGCGCCAACCACCGCAGAGCCAACGCACCAAGGCACCCGCCGCCGCAATGGCAGCATGGGCGCAACAGCGATCATGAGGGGGATTGACCGAAGAATGGGCACCCACGCCACCTCCGACCCGGCCACCGACGCCTTCGTGGCCCACCGCAACCTGCTCTTCACCGTCGCCTACGAGATGCTCGGCTCGGCGGCCGATGCCGAAGACGTCCTCCAGGAAACCTGGTTGAGGTGGGTCAAGGTCGACCTGGCACAAGTGCGGGAGCACCGCGCCTACCTGGTGCGGATCACCACCCGCCAGTCGCTCAACCGGCTGCGCACCATGACGCGCCGCAAGGAGGCGTACGTCGGCCCATGGCTGCCCGAACCCATGCTCACCGCGCCCGACGTGGCCGAGGACGTCGAACTGGCGGAGAGCATGTCGATGGCGCTGATGCTCGTCCTCGAAACGCTGTCGCCGACCGAGCGCGCCGTCTTCGTGCTGCGCGAGGTCTTCGACGTCGGCTACGACGAGATCGCGGCCGCCGTCGACAAGAGCCCCGCGGCCGTCCGCCAGATCGCACACCGCGCCCGCCGGCACGTCGATGCGCGCCGGCCTCGCGAGACGGTCTCCGCGAGCAGGACCAAGGCTGCCCTTGAGTCGTTCCAACACGCGCTCGCCACCGGCGACTTGCAGGGCTTCCTCGACGTGCTCGCCCCCGAGGTCGTCATGATGAGCGACGGCGGCGGCATCAAGCAGGCCGTGCCGCGCCCGATCACCGGCGCCGACAAGGTGGCCCGCCTCATCATCGGCGGCACCGCCAAGTCCCATGCCACGCTCACCACTTCGCTCACCATGGTCAACGGCAGCCCCGCTCTCGCCCTGCACCTGGACGGCGAGCTCGACGGCGTGATGGCGGTCCGGCTGGACGGCGACCGCATCAGCGGCCTCTACTACGTCCGCAACCCGGAGAAGCTGACCCGCGTCGGAACGGAGACCGCGCTCTCCCTGCGCTGAACGCGAAGGCGGGGTAACTCCGGAACCTCTCCGCAGAGTTGCCCCGCCTCCCCATCTCCGCCTCTCACTCCTCGGCGATGAAGTCGCCCTGGAGGTTCTCCTTGGCCCACGCCTTGGCCTGCTCCGCCTCGGCCTCACGCTGTGCGGTGATGATCACCCGGTTCCCATCGGGGTCGTCGATGGTCACATCAGTGGTGAACCACAGCGTGTCCGTGGGACCTTCAATGCGGGCACCCTCCGGAGCGGCGGCCCGGAGCGCGGTCGCCAGCGCTGCCACGTCCTGGCCGCCGGCGTTGAAGCTCACCGTCACGCTGCCGCGCGACGCCGTGCCGGGGACGAGCAGGATGTCCTGGTACTTCATCCGCCGCAGGTGCACCAGCGCGGGGACCCCCTCCGGGCCCGGAATGGTCGCGATGGAGACGAACCCGACGGCGTGGTAGAACGCCTCGGCCGCCAGGATGTCCGCAACCTTGAAGCTGGCGAACATCGGCATGGGGTAGATGGTCCGGTCGACAACCGGTGCAGTGGTATCGGTCATGCCCCGGAACGTATGACCTGACGCTACGTCAGGGTCAAAGCCCACCACCCCACGCAACGCCTCCGCGCTCCCTGGCCCCAAAGCGGCTGCCCCGCCCCGTCACGCCACCCGCGGTTCCCGCTTCCGCCCCCGCCCACGGCGCGCGCGGCGTTCGCGGGTCGGGTGCTCCGCGGCCGACGGAGCCACCTGGATCCGCAGCTCGAGTGGCAGCTCGCCGCCCACCGCGGCGCACGCGTGCGCCAGTGGCCCGTCCCGGAAGGCCGTCACCGCTGCCGAGGGGTCGCTGCCCGGCTCCAGGAGCAGCTGTGCCCGCAGGCGGGCCCGGTGGGGGCTCCCGAACAGGCGGACCCGGGCTGCCGTCACCTCCGGCAGGTGCAGCGCTGCGTCCTGCACCGCGCTGGCCAGCGCCGCGCCCCGCAGGCGCAGCCGCAGGACGGGTCCCCCACCAGGCCCACTCCCGCCGCCACCCGTCGGCAGCTCGAACTCGGCGGGCGTGGACTGCCGCAGTTGCGCGGCCAGCCAGCAGACCGACAGCACCACCAGCAGCGCGAGGCCCGCCACCACCGCCGGCCACCACCAGCCGCGGTCGCGCCAGCGGGTGCGGGAGGCGTTGCTGAGCAGCGGCTGGTGCGGCGAGGTGAGCGGCCACCAGGAGGGCGGGGTGACCCCCAGCCGGTGGTAGGCGTCGAAGCCCCCGGCCAGCACCAGCAGCGCGCCGACCAGCAGCACCAGACCGACCACCGCGAGCAGCACGCGGTTCACCGTGGTCCGATTCACCATCAACCTCCAGCCGTCGGTCAGTGCATGTGCGGCCGGTGCCGGGCCCGCCGCCCGCGCACCGTCAGAGCGGGCGGCCGCACCAGGCCGATCCGGTCCAGCTCCTCGTTCAGCACCACGCGCGCCCGGTCCAGGTCGGCGCTGCCGTGCACGGTGACCCGGGCCCGCCGCCGGCCCACCCGGACCCGGGCGGACGCCACCATGGGCTCCGCGCAGACCCGCCGCTCCAGCAGTGCGGCGACGCCGAGCCGGTCGACCGCCGAGCCGGGGGCCTGGCGCAGCGGCAGCCAGCGCCGCTCCCCCGGTGCCACGGCCAGCACCAGCAGCCACAGGCCGAGCGCGGCCACCACCGCGGCGCCGGCCAGCGCCCAGGGCGAGTCCAGGTGGCGGGTGGACAGCTGGTGGGCGAGCCAGTGGCGCCAGCTGCCGGTGTGGTGGCCGGTCCACTCCGACACCGCGTCATAGAGCAGCGCCCCGGCCCCGGCCAGTACCGCCAGCGCGACCAGCGCCGACACCCGGGTGCGGGGGGAACGCGGACGGCCCGCCTCACCTGGCACTGGACGGCTCCACGGGCACCAGGTGCTCCACCACCACGTCCACCTCCCGCACCTCGATCCCGGTCAGCCCGCCCACCCGCTCGCCCACCTGCGCCCGCACCCGCTCGGCCCAGGCCGCCAGGTCACCGGGGAACGGCAGGTCCAGCCCGACCCACACCCGGGCGCCGCCGCCGAGCACGGCCACCGAGACCCGCGGGTGGCCGCCGACCGGGTCGGGCCCGAGCGCCTCCCGCGCGGCGACCTCGGCGATCCGCTGCAGCACCCGGTCGGCGATCCGCAGTCGGCCGCGTCGGGCGGGCGCGGTGTCCGGGCCGGTGTTCCGCCCCCAGGCGGCCCGCAGGAGCGAGTCCCCCGTCGCCATCAGCGGCGCCGGTCGTGGCTGCGCAGCAGGTCGCCGAGGTCACCCAGGTCGATGTCGCTCTCCATCAGCCGCCCGACCACGAAGCCGACGGCTCCGAGGGCGAGGACCAGCAGGAAGGCGGCGAACCCGCCGAAGTAGCCGGCGAACCCCAGGGCCATGCCGATCAGCAGGCCGAGATGGGCGAGATTCATCAGGTACTCCCGAGGGCTCTGAATGTGTGGCAGTTACTGGACCCGGCCCCGCCGTTCGGAGGAGATCAGCTCCTCTTCCTCCTCGGACTCGTCCGGCAGGTGGACGTCGTTGACCGCGATGTTGACCTCGACCACTTCGAGGCCGGTGAGCCGCTCCACCGCGCTGATGATGTTGCGCCGCACCGCGGCCACCAGCTCGGGGATCACCGCCCCGTACTCGACGATCAGGGCGATGTCGATCGCGGTCTGCCGCTCCCCCACCTCGGCCTTGATCCCGCGCGAGACGCTGGTCCGGCCGCCGGAGGCCCGGTCCCGCATCGCGCCGAGGGTGCGGGCCAGGCCCGAGCCGAGCGCGTGGATCCCGGGCACCTCGCGGGCGGCCATGCCCGCGATCTTCTCGACGACGCCGTCGGCCATCACCGTGCGGCCGCGCTGCTCGGCTCCGGTGTTGCCGTGCGGCGCGTGCGACTTGGTGATCAGATCGGACGGTTTGGGGGTCTCGGGCATGGGGGTGCCTCCAGCGGTGTGGCTCCAGCTATACCGTAATCAGCACTAACTCTGACATTTCGCCACGAAACGTGCCCCTGGAAGAGTCCACTCGCACACGAACAGCCTCCCGGTCACCGGACCTCCTGGTACTCCGGGAGAGCGACGGGCGTACTCCGGGTCGCGGGGCGCATGGTCAGGACGAGCACGGCCAGCCCGGCGAAGATCAGGGCGGCGACCAGGCCGGTGACGTGCAGGCCCGCGGTGAAGGCGGCCCGCGCGGTGTGCAGCAGGGCCGCGCCCTGACCGGCCGGCAGGCGGTGGGCGGCGGCGAGCGCGCCGGCCAGCGAGTCGGAGGTGCCGTGCGCCCGGTGGCGGTAGACCACCGCAGCCAGCACACCTAGCAGCGCGAAGCCCAGCGAGCCACCGAAGTAGTTGCCCGTCTCCGACATCGCTGCCGCCGAGCCGGCGCGCTCCGGCGGCACGGATCCGACCACCAGCCCGGTGCCGAGCGCGAACAGCGGGCCGGTGCCCAGCGCCAGCACGGCGATGCCGGTCATCACCAGCGGGAGCGCCCCGGCACCGTCGGCGCCGGCCAGCAGCAGGCCGCCCAGCGCCGACACCGCGAGCCCGCCGGCGATCGCGGTGGTCTGCTTCATCCGGCGGACCAGTTGCGGCGCGGTCATGGTGCCGACCGCCACGCCCAGACCCATCGGCGCGAACAGCACCGCCGAGGCCAGCGGCGAGTGGCCCAGCACGCCCTGCAGGTACTGGGTGACCAGCAGGCCGGTGCCGGCCATGGCGATGCCGGCGAACACCAGCGCGACGATGACGGCCGTGAACGGCCGCCCGCGGAACAGTCGAAGGTCCAACAGCGGCGTCTCCAACCGAAGTTGACGACGCACGAAGAGGGCCCCGAGGGCCGCGCCGAGGACCAGCGCCAGCGCCGGGACGGTCGGCGCGCTCGCCACGGCCAGCTGCTTGACGCCGTAGAACACCAGCAGCACCGCCAGCAGCGACTGCCCGACGCCGACCGGGTCCAGCCGCCCGGCCCGGTCGCTGCGGAACTCCGGCAGCAGCACCGGCCCGGCGAGCAGCAGCACCGCCATCGCCGGCACGGCGGCCAGGAACACCGATCCCCACCAGAAGTGCTGGAGCAGCAGCCCGGCGAGCACGGGCCCGAGCGCACCACCGGCGAACTGGCAGGTCGCCCAGATCGCGATGGCCTGCCCGCGCTGCCGTTCGTCGCGGAACATGGTGGTGATCAGGGCGAGGGTCGACGGGGCCAGGGTGGCGCCGGCGACGCCCAGCAGCGCCCGCACGACGATCAGCATCAGCGGGCTGACCGCGAACGCGGCCGGCACCGACAGCACGGCGAACGCCGCGGCACCGATCAGCAGCAGGCGTCGGCGGCCGATCCGGTCACCGAGCGTCCCCATCGTGATGACCAGGCCGGCCACCATGAGTCCGTAGCTGTCGCTGATCCACAGCTGCTGGACGCTGCCGGCACCCAGCTCGGCGCTCAACCGCGGCAGCGCGAGCAGCAGCGCCGTCGTGTCGATCGCGACCAGCAGTGTCGGCAGGCAGAGGACGGCCAGTCCCAGCCACGCCCGGTTGGCTCGCATCTCGAAGGCTCCGGTTTCTCTCGGGGTTTCGCCGGCTTCTCCCGGCGCTTCGCCGACCGGTCGGAGCGGGCGGGCGCGTCTTGACATCCCCTGCCGGGAATCCGCCGGAAAACCGGAGAAGCTCGTGCGAGATTTCCGCCGAGGGATGTCAAGACGAGGGCGGCGGCTCCGACCACCGGTCGAAGGGGCCCGGCGGGCCCACTGCCCATGAGGAGGACGAGATGCAGTTCCTGATCAGCCTGCACATCAACCCGGCCGTGCTGGATGCGTTGACCGACGAGGAGAAGGCGGCGATCGGCAGCGGCCACGGCGCGTTCATCGCGGAGCTCAAGGAGTCCGGCGAGCTGATCACCACCCAGGCGCTGGTCGACCCGTCGCAGGCCGTCGTGGTGTCCGTCGTGGGCGGCCAGCCGGTGGTGACCGACGGCCCGTTCCTGGAGGCCAAGGAGTTCCTGGGCGGCTTCTACCTGGTCGACTGCGAGAACAAGGAGCGCGCGATCGAGCTGGCGGCGCGGATTCCGGACGCCGCGATCACGGGCCTGGGCGTCGAGGTGCGGCAAGTGATGTTCGCTGACGGACAATTGGAGGCATGACAGGAGCGGACTTCGAGGGCCTGCTGCGCGAGCTCGCGCCGCAGGTCCTCGGCACCTTGGTACGGCGGTACGGCCAGTTCGAGGGGTGCGAGGACGCCGTCCAGGAGGCGCTGCTGGCCGCCAGCGTGCAGTGGCCGGGCGAGGGTGTGCCGGACAACCCGCGCGGCTGGCTGGTGACCGTCGCGTCCCGGCGGCTCATCGACCAGTTGCGCAGCGATCACGCGCGTCGGGAGCGGGAGTCGGCGACGGCCGCCGAGGTGGTGCCCGAGGAGGTGCCGGGCACCGACGACACCCTCGTGCTGCTGTTCCTGTGCTGCCATCCGACGCTGACGGCGGCCTCCCAGACCGCGCTGACCCTGCGGGCGGTCGGCGGCCTGACCACGGCCGAGATCGCCCGTGCGTTCCTGGTGCCGGAGGGCACCATGGCGGCCAGGATCAGCCGGGCCAAGCAGCGCATCAAGGCGGCCGGCAGCTCGTTCCGCCTGCCCGACGGCGGGGAGCGCGAGGAACGGCTCCGGGTCGTGCTGCAGGTGCTCTATCTGATCTTCAACGAGGGCTACACCGCCTCCTCCGGCGGGGAGTTGGACCGCGCCGACCTCGCACGGGAGGCGATCCGGCTGACCCGGATGGTGCACGCGCAGCTGCCCGAGGACGGTGAGGTGGCCGGGCTGCTGGCCCTGATGCTGCTGACCCACGCCCGCCGGGCGGCCCGGACCACGCCAGCCGGTGACCTGGTGCCGCTGGACGAGCAGGACCGCACCGCGTGGGACCGCGCGCTGATCGACGAGGGCATAGGGCTGGCCAAGGCGTCGCTGGCCCGGCCGGTGCTGGGGCCGTACCAGCTGCAGGCCGCGATCGCCGCCACGCACGCCGACGCGACCACCGCCGAGGAGACCAACTGGCCGCAGGTGCACGCCCTTTACCTGGTCCTGGAGCGGATCGCGCCGAACCCGATGGTCACCCTCAACCGGGCGGTCGCGCTCGCCGAGACCGCGGGCCCGGCAGCCGGGCTGGCCCTGCTGTCCACTTTGGACGGCGACGAGCGGATGGCCGGGCACCACCGGCTGCTGTCGGTGCGGGCGCACCTGCTGGAGAAGAGCGGCGACCCGGCCGGCGCGTACCAGCACTACCGGCGGGCCGCGAAAGCCACCGCCAGCATCGCCGAGCAGCGCTATCTCCAGGCCCGGGCCGCGCGGGTGAAACCCTGATCCTTCAGGCCCGGGCCCCGCGGGTGAAGCCCTGATCCTTCAGGCCCGGGCCGCGCGGGTGAAGCCCTGATCCTTCAGGCCCGGGCCCCGCGGGTGAAGCCCTGATCCTTCAGGCCCGGGCCGCGCGGGTGAAGCGCTAGGTGCGGCCCGGGCCGCCGCGTCGGCGTCAGTCGCCGATCCCGGCCAGGTCGCGCAGGCGGCGCGCCTGGGCCGCCCGCTCGGCGGCGATCTGCTCCTGGTAGCTGCGGTCGGCGGCGCCCTGGAGCAGCGCCTTGGTCTCGATCACCGCGTTGCGCGGCGCGGCCAGCAGGGCGGCGGCCAGGTCGCGGGCGGCCGCCTCCAGCTCGGCGGCGGGCACCACCAGGTTGGCCAGGCCCAGTTCGGCGGCCTCCTTGCCGTACACCCAGCGGCCGGTGGCGCAGATCTCCAGCGCGCGGGAGTAGCCGACCAACTCGGTGAGCGGCTTGGTGCCGGTCAGGTCGGGGACCAGGCCGAGCGAGGTCTCGCGCATCGCGAACTGCACGTCCTCGGCGCAGACCCGCAGGTCACAGGCGAGCGCCAACTGGAAGCCGGCGCCCACCGCGTGGCCCTGTACCGCCGCGATGGTGATCACGTCGGGGCGGCGCCACCAGCTGAAGGCGTCCTGGTAGCCGGCGATCGCGGCGTCCAGCTCCTGGTCGCTGGAGCCGGCCAGCGCAAGGAAGTTGGGCTCGCCGGGGATGCCCTCCGGGGTGAACATGGCGCGGTCGAGGCCGGCCGAGAAGGAGACGCCCTCGGCGCGCAGCAGCACCACCCGGACGGCGCCGGGCAGCTCCCGCCCGATCGCGGTCAGGGCGCGCCACATCGCGGGGCTCTGGGCGTTGCGCCGCTTGGGCTGGCAGAGGGTGACCACGGCGAGTTCGCCCTCGACCTCCAGCCGGACGCCGGCCGCCTCCCAGTCGGCAGGGCTGGCAGGGGTGGGTACGGGCGCGGTCATGGGCACCTCCGGCGAGTTCAGGGCAGGCCAGGACGCGCTGCCCACGGTTCTACCGGAGAGTAACTTATTGGCCCGGGCTTCTGAACCCCACCCGGCCGGCCCAGCGGAACGAACGTTCGGTCAGCCGACACGGAACAGTTGAGCGAACATGACGATCGGCGGCCGGATGAAGACGCCTCCCACCCATGGCGGAGGTGCCTGTCACGGTCGCCGATGCGTCGCGCGGAACTGACGGTCCGTCGGATCCAGTGGTGCCGCCTGGAGGGTCGTCCGCCGCTGCGGAAGCCGGCTCGTGGAGTCTGACGCGTCGTCAGGATCCAGCGGCAGCAGTCGCCTTGGCCTTGCCGCGCGTGGCACCACCGCGACCCCGGAGGTTCACCCCGGTCTCGCTCAGCATGCGGTGCACGAAGCCGTACGAACGGCCGGTCTCCTCCGCCAGAGCGCGAATGCTCGCCCCGGAGTCGTACTTCTTCTTCAACTCGGCCGCGAGCTTCTCACGCGCGGCACCAGTCACCCGGCTGCCCTTTTTCAGAGTCTCGGCCACCCGTGCCTCCTCGTAGCTGTGCTCGGTCAGATTCCCATGATCACCCATCCCCTGGCTCCTGGCCACCCATTCGACAAGGTCTGTCCGGGGAAAGGAGCGCGCATGGGGCGTATCGCCAGCGCATCGGGGCGCTCACCCTGGGTGTTTGCGCCCCAGCGGGAATCGGGCGCCCAGAGAGAAAGTGCTGATCAGCCGGGTCGCCCGGGCCGAACGCGCAATGGATCCGATTAAAACGGAATCTGAGACCCCCGCATTCCCGGATCGCCTCGGCTGATGAGATCGCATCGGCCGGATGCAGGAGCGTGTGTCTACCGAAGGTGAGCGGCCGGGTTGATCGTGTGACTGCCCGGGGCCGCCGGACGAGCAACGGGCGGCCCCGGCCTGAGCCGGGACCGCCCTCGCGGAAGCAATGGGCCGCCGACGCACGCGCGGCGGCGGTCGACGAAACGTCAGGCCAGCGCGACCAGGTCGTGGTAGGCCGGAGTCCACAGGTCCTCGACGCCGTCGGGCAGCAGGATGATCCGCTCCGGCTCCAGCGCGTCGACCGCGCCCTCGTCGTGGGTGACCAGCACCACGGCCCCGGTGAAGGTGCGCAGCGCGCCCAGGATCTCCTCGCGGCTGGCCGGGTCCAGGTTGTTGGTGGGCTCGTCCAGCAGCAGCACATTGGCCGAGGAGACCACCAGCGAGGCCAGCGCCAGCCGGGTCTTCTCACCACCGGAGAGCACGCCCGCCGGCTTGTCCACGTCGTCGCCGGAGAACAGGAACGAGCCGAGGATCTTGCGGATCTGCACCAGGTCGGTGTCCGGCGCGGAGGAGCGCATGTTCTCCAGGACGGTGCGCTCCGGGTCCAGGGTCTCGTGCTCCTGGGCGTAGTAGCCGATCTTCAGGCCGTGGCCCGGGATCACCTCGCCGGTGTCGGGCTTCTCGACGCCCGCCAGCATCCGCAGCAGCGTGGTCTTGCCGGCGCCGTTGAGGCCGAGCACGACCACCCGGGAGCCGCGGTCGATCGCCAGGTCGACATCGGTGAAGATCTCCAACGAGCCGTAGGACTTGGACAGTCCACTGGCCGTCAGCGGGGTCTTGCCGCACGGGGCCGGGTCGGGGAAGCGCAGCTTGGCGACCTTGTCGGAGGCGCGCACCTGCTCCAGACCGGACAGCAGCTTCTCCGCGCGACGGGCCATGTTCTGCGCGGCGACCGTCTTGGTGGCCTTGGCGCGCATCTTGTCGGCCTGGGCGTTGAGGGTGGCGGCCTTCTTCTCGGCGTTGGCCCGCTCCCGCTTGCGGCGCTTCTCGTCGTCCTCGCGCTGCTGCTGGTACTGCTTCCAGCCCATGTTGTAGATGTCGATCGCGGAGCGGTTGGCGTCCAGGTAGAAGACCTTGTTGACGACCGTCTCGACCAGCTCGACATCGTGCGAGATCACGATGAAGCCGCCCTTGTACGTCTTCAGGAAGTCGCGCAGCCAGGCGATCGAGTCGGCGTCGAGGTGGTTGGTCGGCTCGTCGAGCAGCAGGATGTCGGCGTCGGAGAAGAGGATCCGGGCCAGCTCGACCCGGCGGCGCTGACCGCCGGAGAGGGTGTGCAGCGGCTGGGCGAGGATCCGGTCCGGCAGACCGAGCGCGGCGGCGATGGTGGCGGCCTCGGCCTCGGCGGCGTACCCGCCCTTGGTGAGGAACTCGGTCTCCAGCCTGGAGTACTTCTTCATCGCGTTGTCGCGGGTGGCGCCCTTGCCGTTCGCCATCCGCTCCTCGTTCTCGCGCATCTTCTTCAGCACGGTGTCCAGGCCGCGCGCGGAGAGGATCCGGTCGCGGGCCAGCACGTCGAGGTCGCCGGTGCGCGGGTCCTGCGGGAGGTAGCCGACCTCGCCGGAGCGGGTGACCTGGCCGCCGGCCGGCAGGCCCTCGCCGGCCAGCACCTTGGTCAGCGTGGTCTTGCCGGCGCCGTTGCGCCCGACCAGGCCGATCCGGTCGCCGGGGGCCACCCGGAAGCTGGCGGACTCGATGAGGATGCGGGCACCGGCACGCAGTTCGAGGGCGTTAGCGGAAATCATGGCTGGTGGAGACTCCTGTGACGGGAAGCGGCGGGCGACAGATCGGACGGGCGGGTGCCGCCGCTAATACAGAGCGATAACAGCCATGCGGGCCAGTCTACCGGGCACGCCGAGGGTGCCCGGATGAATTATCCGGAGGTCCCGACCGGCTGCCGGGCGCGGTACCGGTCGGGGCCGGGCCGCCGGCGCGGGGTCGGTGCGCCGGCGGCCCGCCGTCAGTGCGTGGGCTGCTGGGCCGGGCTCGGGCAGCCGCCGGCCGCCGGCTCGGCCGCGAACGGCGCCGAGGCGCTGCCGCACGGGATCTCGGTGATGCCGGTGTCGGCGTCCACCACCCGGCTGCCGAGCAGCGGGCCGTCGTTCAGCCGGACCCGGTGGCCGTCCAGCCGGATCAGCTCCACGGCGGGGCCGGTGTTGAGCACGAAGCTGTGGTCGATCAGCTTGAAGCCGGTCACCGAGCCGGGCAGCTGCCGACCCGAGCCGGTGGTGCCGGTGCAGGCGCGCGGCAGCAGCACGGCGTCGTCCGTGCTCACGGCGCGCTGCGGGTCGTAGAGGCAGCCGGCCTGCGGGCGGGAGTTGAACCTGAGGTCGCCGTCACGGTCGCGGAAGCCCATGGTCAGCCCCGGGGTGAGCACCTGCACCCACGGCTCCGGGCCGAGCACGGTCTGCACCGCGGAAGCCGCCCGCTCCAGCTCCAGCTCCTTGCGCTGCACGTCGGTGCGCTGGGCGCCGCCCGGATCGTTGTCGCCGTGCAGCCAATCGGACAGGCCGGGCACCGAGCGGTGCCAGCGGACCTGGTGGTCGGCGACCCGCAGCGAGGTGACCATGCCGTCGTCCCAGACCACGACCGCGCTCTGCTCCGGCGAGCCGTTCTGTCCCAGCATCGACACGTGCAGCGCGGTGGCACCGTCCCGCCGGTACGACCAAAGGAGTGAACCGGTCGACGGGTCGTAGGCCTCCAGACCGGGACCGATCCGGAAGTCCGGAGTGACCGGGTCGGCCGACTGGGCGCTCACCGGGCTGGCCTCCGCCTTGCCGGGTGCGGAGACCTGATCCCCGAACGGCACCGGGCGGTTGGCATGGGCTGCCGCACCGGCGCCGAGGATCAGCAGCACCGCCAGCGCGGGCAGGGCGGACCGGGGGTCAGGGTTCGAAACGGCTTCCAGGACACCTCCGGAGGGTACCTGGCCCGTCCGTCAGCGTCAGCACGGCGGGTCTGCCCCGCACAGTGGCGGGAGGCGAACCGGACAATCCCAGGTCAGCTCTGGGCACCCACGCCAAGCAGGCCCGACCCGATCAATATCGGACGAGTGAGGCGCTGACAATGGACCACAGTCGTGTCTTTTTCCAACCGGATTAGTCCAGACTCGCTGAATGTGTCCACTTTAGAGTGACATTCGGCTTTTCCAGCACTTCGTCCCCTTACTGTCTGTGTCACCGCACACACGGTGCGCGCCCGCACGTCGCGGCCGGACCAGAGGAGAGACGATGCGCATCGGCCGCGTGGCCCTGGCCGGGTCCGCACTGCTGCTACTCACCACCGCGGGCATCTCCAGCAGCACCGACCCGCTCAGCACCGCCGACCGCGGGCTCGCGAGCGGCGCCCGCGACAGCGGTGCGGAGCCGGCCTCGCGCCCCGGAGTGCCCAAGCCCAACACCCGGCGGCTCGACCACAAGGTGCCGTTCGGTGCCTTCGTCGGCTCCTGGGACAACTACATCCCGCAGATCGCGCGGATGTCGGCCTGGCTGCACGGCGCCGACATGCAGGTCGGCCACACATATCTGGCCGGAAACAACTGGAACGACGTCGAGGGCGACAACCGGGTCCTCGCGCTCTGGGCGCAGTGGCGACTGGCCGACCGCAGCCGCACCCTGGTGCTGAATGTGCCGATGCTCACACCCAACGAGGGCAACGTGCCCGACGACCAGGTGGCCGACCTGCTCGGCCAGGGCGCCCGCGGCGCGTTCGACCAGCACTACCTGCGGCTGGCCCGCAAGCTGGTGGCACTCGGCGGCGGCGACACCGTGATCGTGCTCGGCTGGGAGATGAACGGCATCACCTACACCGGCCGCTGCCGCCCCGACCCGGCCGCCTGGAAGACCTACTGGCGCCGGATCGTCGACCTGATGCGCTCGGTGCCGGGGCAGCGCTTCCGGTTCGACTTCACCCCCAGCCGGGGCCTGGACGACATCGCCTGGACCAAGTGCTACCCGGGCGACGACGTGGTGGACATCATCGGCACCGACAGCTACGACCAGCCGTCCGGCGCCACCTTCGACGACATGGTCAACGAGCCCTACGGCCTCGAGGAGCAGGTGGAGTTCGCCGCCAAGCGCGGCAAGCCGGTCTCGTACCCGGAGTGGGGACTGTTCCGCAACGGGGACGACCCCGAGTACGTCCGGCGGATGGTCGACTGGATGCGCACCCACGACACCGCCTACCAGACCGTCACCGACTACTGCCCGCACGGCTTCTGGGAGTGCCACGACAACCCGCAGGCCAGCGCCGTCTACCGGGCTCTGCTGAGCGGTGGCCAGGAGGCGGCGGCCGGGCCCGACGACGACACCGCGGCGCGCCCGCCCCGGCCGCACCCCTCCATCGACGCCGAGACGCCGACCCGCCCGCACCCGCACCCCCACCCGCATCCCGACTCGGACGACACCCCGGCGGCGACCCGCGTCCCCTCCTCGGCCCCCAAGCCGGCGAGGCCGTCCGCGACTCCGACGGCCCCGCTGATGCCGGACCTGTCGATGCTGCCCAACCTGCTGCCCAGCATCCCGTCCGGCCTCACCGACCTGTCCGGCCTGGTCCCCGACCTGTCCAAGCTCCCGCGGGTGAGCCTGCGTCCGGGGAACGGCTGACATCGCGCCGCTGAGCCCGGGCGGCCCGCCCGGGCTCAGCGGCGCAACAGGGCCCGCAGCCGCCGGACCGGTCCGCGCAGGTGCGGCGCCAGTGCCACCCGGCTGCGGACCACGGCCAGCCGCAGGGTCAGCCTGACCGCGCACCGGCGCGGGCCGAGCAGCAGCCGCAGGTTGCGCTCACGGTCCGGCCGCCACCGCTCCTTGTACGGCTCCTCACCGCGCATCAGGCTGAGCTCCGGAACGCCCGCCTGGACCGCCTCCTGCAGTGATGTCCCGAACAGCAGTCCGGCGATGTCCAAGCGCTCGCGCAACCCCGGATGCGCGCCGTACAGGTAGAGCCCGGCGAGCCTGGGGCAGAGCATCAGCAGGTCCACCGCCATCAGCTCACCGCCGAGGTAGTAGCGGTAGACCACCGCCTGGCCGGACCGGGCCAGCCGCCCCGTCGACTCCACCAGGTGCGCCCGGAAGTGCTCGCTCAGGTGCTCGGGGGTGACGCGGCGGCTCTGCCACTGCAAGGCGTGCAGGCGCAGCAGGTCCGCCATCGCCGCCCCGGCCTCGGCGGCCGGCACCCGGCGCGCCTCGACGCCGGTGTCCGCCAGCTTGCGCTGCTTGGCCCGGCTGCGCTGGGCGGTCCGCCCGGGCAGCCGGGTCATGAGCTGCTCCATCGGCACAGCTGGAAGGTACTGGCACACCGAGTCCGCCAGTTGGTGCCGCCGCCCGGTCCAGGCGGCGTACAGCAGGTGCGCGGCCGAGCCGGCCCGCACCTCGCGCAACTCCAGCGCCTGCCACGGCCGGCGCACCGGCAGCGCGGCGGCCAGTCGGCTGGCCGCCTCAGCGGCGTGCTCGTCGTCCAGCAGCACATCGGTGTAGTCGATCAGGCCGCCGCCGAGCCCGGTGAGCGTGCCGGTGCGGGTACGGTGCAGGGCGACGGCCCCGACCAGCACGCCCTCCCGGCGCACCAGCACCACTCGCAGCGCGCCGGGCCGGCCGTACGCGCGCCACCAGGACGCCTGCCAGCCGACCGCTTGGAACGGCGTGGCGCTGCGGCAGCGGGCGGCCAACACGTCCCACTCCTCGGCCAGTTCGTCCAGCGCGGCGTCGTCGCAGCGCAGTTCGGTCTGCCAGTCGGTCGCCGAGCGGGCCGGTTCGGACAGCGGCAGCGGGCGGCGGCGCAGCGGGTGCGGCGGGTGCAGCGAGGTCACGGGGTTCTCCCGGCCGGCTCCTCGGTCCGCATGGCGGGCTCGTCCGCCCGGGCGGCCGGCTCGTCCTGCTTCGCGGCCGGCTTGGCCTCCTTGGCGCTCGGCCTGGTCTCCTTCGCGCTCGGCCTGCCGGCGTGCCTGCCCGACGGCCGGAGCGCCGACTTCGCGGTGCCGGCCTGCTGCCTGGCCGGCTTCGCGGCGGCGGGCTGCGGCTGCTGGGGCGGCTGCTCGTCCTTGGCCGGTTGCTCCTTCGCCGGCCGCTCCTTCGCCGGTTGCTCCCTGACCGGTTGTTCCTTGATCAGTTGTTCCGTGGCCGGCTGCTCCTTCGCCGGTTGCTCCTTGCGCGGCTGGTCATTGGCCCGTTGTTCTTTGGCCGGCGCAGGGACCACGGCGGTCTCGGGTGCCGGGGCCGGGAGCACGGCGGTCTCGGGTACCGGCGCAGGGAGCACGGCGGTCTCGGGTACCGGCGCAGGGACCACGGCGGTCTCGGGTACCGGCGCAGGGACCACGGCGGTCTCGGGTGCCGGCGCAGGGACCACGGCGGTCTCGGGTGCCGGGGCCGGGAGCACGGCCGCCACCGGCGCCGGGGCCGGCACCGCGGTGGCGGGCTCGGGGGTCACCGGTGTACCGTCCGCGGACCGCCGACGGACCATCAGCGCCAGCGAGCCGAGCAGCACCCCGGCAGCGGCGCCGACCGCGACGTCCAGCGCGCCGGTGGGGCTGGTCGGCTTGTCGGGCGCGGCGGCGGGCGCCAGCGGGACCAGACGCACCCCGGTGTCCCTGCTGGTGCCGTTGGCGAAGGCGATCAGCGCCCGGGCCACCGCGTCGGCCGTCCGAACCGCGTCCTTGGGGCGCGTGCCGGTGCCGTCGATCTCGATCACCGGGGCATCGGGCGAGGTGGTGGCGCTCACCAGGCTGGTCAGTTCGGCCGGGGTCTGCCCGGCGTCGCCGGCGGCCAGCGCCAGCACCTGCGGCTGACCGGCCAAACGCCCGTACGCCTGAGCGAAGTTGACCGCCTGGGTAGCCTCGGTGGCGGTCTCGGGGACCACCACCACATAGGAGTTGGCCGTGTACTGGGGCGTTGCCATGACGGCGTAGCCGCCGCCGACCAGCGCGCCCAGCGGAACGGCCGCGACCAGTGGCCACAGACGGCGAACCGAGCCGTGGATGAGGTGTGTTCGGTCGAACATCTCAGATCTCCCTCTCCGCCAGGGCCGGCGCCCCGCGCCGACCGAGCCGCTGGTACAGCTCACCCAGGCGGGCCGCTGTGTGGACGATGTCGTAGTGGGCCACGGCCGGTGGGCGCGGCAGCGGGCCGACCGGGCGGGCGGTGGCGAGGTCGAGCAGCGCCTCGCGGTAGGCGTCGGCGGTCGAGGCCAGCTTCCGGGCGCCGGGGGCCGCGTCGGCGGGCAGTTCCTCCAGGGCCGGGCAGCCGCTGTGCAGCACCGGCAGTCCCGCCGCCAGCCCCTCCAGGACGGCCAGCCCGAAGGTCTCCTCCACCGAGGGCGCGGCCAGCACGTCCATGGCGGTCAACAGCTCGGGCACATCGGCCCGTTCACCGGTGAGGACGGCTCTCGGGCCGGCCGCTCGGGTCAGCCGGTCCCGTTCCGGGCCCTCCCCCACCACCAGCAGCCGCACCTGGTCCGGCAGTCGGGTCAGCGCCTCGGCCAGCACCTCGAAGCGCTTGCCGGGAACCAGCCTGCCGACCGCGCCGACCACGAACGCCTGCTCGGGCAGCCCGAGTTCGCGGCGCAACCGGGCCCGCAGCGCGGACCGCTCGGGCTCGTCGTGCCGCAGCCGCCCGGCCTCGATGCCGTTCGGCAGCACCGCCACCCGCTGCCCGGGCACGCCCCAGTCGGCGAGGGTGCCGGCGACCTGCCGGGACACCGCCACCGTGGTGCTGCCGAGCCGTTCCGCCGCCAGGTAGAGGGACTTGACGCCGGCGCTGACCGGTCGGCCCTCGATGGTCCCGGCATGCAGCGAGTGCTCGGTGGCCAGCACCACCCGGACTCCGGCCAGCCGGGCGGCAAGACGGCCGTAGAGCCCGGCCCGGTAGAGGTGGGTGTGCACCGCGTCGTAACGACCGTGCCGGATCAACCGGATGAGCCGGGGCAGCACCCCGAGGTCGCGGTTGCCGCGCATCGCCAGGTGGTGCACCCGCACGCCCTCCGCACGCAGCGCCGCCGCCACGCTGCCCGGGTTGCTGAGGGTGGCCACCTCGCAGTCGATGCCGGGCGGCAAGTGGCGGATCGTCAGCAGCAGTTGCTGCTCGGCCCCGCCGGCCGCCAGGCCGGTGATGATGTGCAGCACTCTCATTCGGCCGCCCCCCGTCTGCGCAGGTCGGCGATGACCTCGCGCAGCCCGTGCCGCCCACGCTTGGCGCGCAGCCGCCAGGCCCCGTCCCGGTCGCCGACGTAGCAGCGGGGCAGGGCGTAGCGGCCGGCCAGCGCACTGTGCCGGATCGCCACCGCATAGTCGTAGCCGGCCCGTTGCACCGCCCGGATGGCGGCGGCGTCCAGCGCGCCGTACGGGTAGCAGAAGCCGCGCACCGGCTCGCCGAGCAGCTCGGTCAGCAGCGTCCGGCTGCCTTCCACCTCAGCCCTCAGCACCCCGGGCGGCACTTCGGGCAGCGCCAGGTGGCTCATGCCGTGCGAGCCGATCTCCCAGCCTGCGGCAGCGAGTTCACAAACCTGACGCTCCGTCAGCAGAGGTTTGCGCGGCCCCTCTGCGTCCCAGCAGTTGACATCGCCGAGTCGTTCGGTGACCACGAAGGCGGTGGCCGTGAAGCCGTGTTCGGAGAGCACCGGGACCACGTGCCCGGCGAAGTCCGCGTAGCCGTCGTCGAAGGTCAGGCCGACCAGCCGCTCGCGCCGACCGGCCGCCCTGGCGGCGAGCAGTTCGCGCACGCTCACGCCGCGCCAGCCGCGCACGGCCAGCCAGCGCATCTGCTGGGCGAACCGCCCGGGGCTGACGGTGAGCAGGTACGGATCCTCCTCCTCGTCGGCCACCGAGTGGTACATCAGGATCCACGGCATCGCTGGTCGGCGACCGTTCCCGGAGGGACCGCCCTGTTGGGGCAGATACGTGCGGCCCGTGAGTTCAGCGACCATCGCGCAGCGTTCCTTCCTGCAGACGTGGCGCCGGCCCGGCGCCCTCGGGGCCCCTGTTCAGGCGCAGCAGAGCCCGAACCCGGTTGGCCGGGCCGGTCAGCTCGCGCGCGCCGAGCAGCGCGCCGAGCACGAGATAGGCCGCCAGCACGGCGGCGCCGCCGGCCAGCACCGCGGGCAGGCCGGTGCCGACCGCGTCGCAGGCGGCGAGGCCGGCCGCGGTGGCACCGGCGGCGGCCAGGATCAGGCGGGCCTGGCCGATCAGCACCCGGCGGGTACGCAGCGCGATCCCGCGCAGCGCCAGGCCGCGCAGCAGCAGCACGGCGGTGGTGGTGATGCCCGCCGCATTGCCGCCCGCCACGCCGAGCGCCCCGAACCGGGCCGCGCAGGCCAGGCCGACCAGCGTGGTGACGGCCAGGCCGAGCACCATCGCGGCTACCGGGAACCAGTCGAACAGCCGCCCGCCGCCGCCGTCGTCGCGCGGGTCGTCGGCCCGCCGCACCGCCGGGCGCATCGAGAAGAACGGCCGGACCATCACCCCGATCAGGGCCTGGGCGAGCAGGCCGAAGCTGTAGACCCGGATCACCTGGGCGGTGGCGGCGGTGTCGGCGAAGCCGAACGCGCCGCGCTGGAAGAGCAGGTCGACCACGGCGGGCGCGCAGGCGAACAGGAAGGCCATGCCCGCCAGCACCACGGCCGCCGCGTGGCCGAGGTCCTTCTCCACCCGGTCCCGGGCCGCGGTCAGGTCGCCGGCGGCCAGCGCCCTGGCCACCAGCGGAAAGGTCACGGTGCAGATCAGGATGGCGGTGGTCATGGCGAGTTGGGAGACCTTGGCCGCGTAGTTGAGGTGCGAGATGGTGCCGGGCGGCAGCGCCGAGCCGAGGTAGCGCTCGATGAAGACCTGGGACTGCCGGGTCAGGGTGAACGCCGCAACCGGCAGCAGCGCCAGGGGACTCAGCAGCAGCGGGCGGCCGCCGCCGTCCTTGCCGCGGTGGCCGGCCCGGCCGCGGTGCAGCATCCTGGCGAACGGCCCGACCAGCACGCCGGCCATCAGCAGGCTGCCGAACGCCACTCCGAGCGCGGCCGACCGCACGCCGAGCAGGCTGTGGCAGACCGCCAGGACCGCCAGGATGCCCACGTTGTAGGCGACGTAGATGGCGGCCGGCGCGCTGAACCGGTGGTGGGCCCGCAGCGCCGCGGCGAAGTAGCCGGCCAGCCCGAACGGCACGATGGTGACGGCGGTGAACCGGGTGCAGGTGACCGCCAGCCGCGGACTGGCGAGCCCCGGGGCCAGCACGTGCACCAGCTGCGGCGCCCACAGCATGGTGGCGCCGGAGAGGCCGCAGAGCGCGGCGATCAGCCAGGGCAGGGTGGCCCCGGTGAGCTGCCGCACCGGGTCGGGCCCGTCGGGCCGCTCCTCGCGCAGCACCAGGGCCAGGCTGAACGCGGGCACCATGAGGAAGGCCATGGCGTCCTCGATCAGCAGCGGCGCGGCGGTCTCCGGCACCGTCCAGGACACCAGGAAGGCGTCGGTGCCCTTGTCCGCGCCGAAGTACCGGGCGAGCAGCAGGTCGCGTAGCAGCCCGAGCCCGGAGCCGGCCGCACTGAGCACTGCGGTGATGCCGAACGCCTTTGCCAAGAAGGATGGTTGACGGTCGGCCCGGGGTGCCGTGGCCAGCCGTTCGGTGGTGGTCACGCAGTCGCCTCCAGGGCCGGCGCACGGTCCTGCCCCGCCTGGTCGGCGGGCAGTGCCGACCAGGCGGCCAGGCCCAGGATCACCGAGGTGAGCACGGTGGTGGTGCCGCCGATGTCGGCGTAGAGGAAGTCCACCAGCACCCAGCAGAGCAGGCCGGCCACGACCGGCCCGGCCGGACCGCGGCGGCGCAGGCAGCCGAGCAGCAGCACCAGGAACAGCGTGCCGTAGGCGGTGAAGCCGAGCAGCCCCTGGTCGCTGAGCACCAGGAGGTACATGTTGTGCGGGGAAAGCAGCGGTTCGCGCTGGAAGCCGGAGCCGGCGCCGGCCGTGTCGCTGCCGGAGGAGAGCCTCAACGGGGCGTGGGAGTCACGCAGTTGGTAGAAGCTCTTCGGTCCGGCACCGGTGGCCGGGTGGTCGGCCCAGATGGCGCGGGCGGTGGCCCACAGGTCGTACCGGTCGCTGACCGAGTGGTCCTCGTTGCCGCCGGAGACCGTGCCGATGCTGCTGAGGCGCTTGGCGATCCCGCCGCCACCCGCGCCCACGCCGCCCGCGCCGGAGGCACCCGTGCCCGACGCGCCGAACAGCACGACGGCTGCGGCCAGTCCGACCCCGGCCCAGCGCAGCGCCAGCTTGGCATCCGCCTTGAGCAGCAGCACGGTGACACCGACGGCGGTGGCGATCCAGCTGCCTCGGCTGAACGAGACCGCCAGCGGGAACGCCAGGAACGCCGTCGACGCCAGCAACACCCTGCTGAGCCAGGCACTCTGACGTTCGATCAGACTGAGTCCCAACGCCGCGAGCAGTCCGAAGCTGACCACACCGGACATCGCCATCACGTCCAGCACCCCGAACGTGCCGACGGCGCGGATCGGTTGGCCGGTGTAGGAGGCGCCGGTCCTGGTGAGGTACTGCTCGGCGCCCACCGCGCCCTCGATCAGCGCGGCCAGCACGAACGAGCCGAGCACCAGCCGCAGATCGGTGCGGTCGCGCAGCGCGGCCAGCACCGCGAGCGGCACCAGCACGAAGATCTGCACCTGCCGGACGAAACCGCTGACGCTGAACTGCGGATCGATCGAGGTGATCGTCGCCACCGCACCGGCCACCGTGACGGCGCCGAACAGCACGGCGGCCGAGCGGCTCAGTTCGATCCGCCGCCCCCGCGCCACGTCGACGGCGAGCAGCAGCACCAGCAGACCCGACGCGACGTCGGCCGCCGTGATGTGGACGGCCGCCGACACGTCCTTCTCGCCGGTCGGCACGCAGACCAGCAGGATGGTCGCGGCGGCGACCAGGCTGGGCCGCCGCAGCAGCCCCACCGCCGGATGCGCCGACGCGCGGGCCCACGCGGGGCGTTGCGCGACCGGGGCGCGGTAGGGCAGGGACAGGACCACGGCGTGTCAGCTCCCGTCGGGTCGGAGCATCAGGGCCGCGGTGCGCAGCAGGATCTTGACGTCCTGCCACAGGCTCCAGCTCTCGATGTAGCGGTTGTCGAAGCGGGCCCGGTCCTCGATCGAGGTGTCCCCGCGCAGCCCGTTCACCTGGGCCAGGCCGGTCAGCCCGACCGGCACCCGGTGCCGGTCGGCGTACTCCGGGTCGGTCTTGCTGAACCGAATGACGAAGTACGGCCGTTCGGGGCGCGGCCCGACCAGCGTCATGTCGCCGCGCAGCACGTTCCACAGCTGCGGCAGCTCGTCCAGCGAGCTGCGGCGCAGCAGGCGGCCGATCCGGCTCATCCGCTCGTCCTGCGCGATGTTCCAGTGGGTGGCCGACTCGTGCTCGTCGGCGGGGCGCAGGGTGCGGAACTTCAGCAGTGTGAAGCCCTGGCCGTCGAGGCCGGTGCGCTGCTGACGGAAGAGCACGCCCGGGCCGGTGTCCAGCCGCACGGCGAGCGCGCAGACGGCCAGCACCGGCGAGATCAGCAGCAGGCCGGTGCCGGCGGCGAGCACGTCCAGCGCCCGCTTGGCCACCCAGCCGGGCCGGCGCATCGCCGGCCGGGGCAGCCGCAGACAGGGGTACCCCCAGAGGTGGTCGACGCCGCCGCGCAGGCCGACGGCCAGCCCGCCGTGCTCGCGCAGCCCGGGGACCAGCCAGACCTGGCAGCCGAGCCGGACCGCGGCGCGCAGGGTGGCGACCGTCTCCTGGTCGTCGGTGGACTCGGTGGTGACCAGCACCCGTCGCACCCCGTGCCGCCGCACCGCACGGGCGAGCATCGCGCGCCCGCCGAGCACCGGCACCGGGGAGTCGGCCGGCAGCCGGACCGGGTCGGGGTCGAGGAAGCCGACCGGCCGCATCCCGTACTCCGCCCGGTCGCGCAGCGCGGCGGCGATCCGCTGGCCGAGCGCCCCGGCGCCGAGCAGCAGCACGGGTACCGGCCGGCGGCGGTGGATCCGGCGGAACAGCCCGTAGAGCACGCTGCGGCCGAGCAGGGCCGACAGCACCAGCACGCCGAGCAGGAGCAGCAGTCGGATCCCGCCGGACGGGCCGCCGATCGGCCAGGGCGCGGGCAGGCAGAGGGCCGGCAGGCAGGTGGCGGGCAGGCATGCGCCCAGGGTGACCGCGAAGGCCAGCGCGACGGCGGCCCGCCCAAGCAGGGTGGGGAGTTCGTCCAGCGCCGAGGGGGTCATCCGGGTGCGGTAGAGGCCGGCGGCCAGGTTGAGCGGGAGTAGCACCGGCAGCAGCATGGCCGCGTCGGCGAACGGGCGGGCCGGGTCGACGGCGCAGCAGACCGACCCCGCGGCGACCGCCAGCAGGTCGACCACGAGCAGGCCGGCGGGCAGCGCGGCCCGGGAGCCCAGTCCCCGGCGGTGCCGCCGCCCGAGCTGCGCACCGGGGCGGATGCGGGACAGCGTGGGCCGGTTGGTCCGGTCGAGGAGCTCGATCCCGAGCCACCGACCGCCGGCCCCGGGTTGCCCCGGCCTCGGCACACTCTCGTGGTCAATGGTCATCTGCTCACGAACTCCCCTGGTGTGATGGGCGGCGCTCGTTCCATTCGCACAAGGGTCCGAGGCGAAATCGCGTACGCCATGTCGCGTGCTGGGTCGCACGCCGTTCCGCACGACGTGTTGCACGCTGTCTCGCACGTTCTCCCGCACTTTTCTCGCACTTTGGGAACGAAGCAGGCAAAGTCAGACGCTACCGAACGTGAGCCGGATTTCCGGAAGCTGACTTGCCATCATCATTCTGCTTGCCCATTAATATGAATAACCGATCTGATTCCGAGCCAGGGTCAGCGCGGGCCGTCACCCCGACCCTCCGACCCGGGTTCGCCGACCGCCGATCGCGGTGGTGGGTCCGGAATCTGTGAAGGTCCGGTGGGGATCTCGTCGGCTTCACTGCCTGAGAAACGATCAGCTGCGCGCGGGGACACGGGAAGTCACGTGGTCGGACTCGATCGACTCGATCGAGTCCCGGTAGAGCTTCGACACTCGCGCGATCACTGTCGAAATGTCGTGCCGCTCGCACACCCAGACCCGGGCCGCCGCGCCGCGCCTGGCGCACTCCAGCGGATCGGCCAGCGCCGCCGCCAGCGCGTTGGTGAGGGCCGCCGGGTCGTTCGCCGGGATCAGCCCCACCTGGTGGTCGCCCGGCGGCAGCTGCTCGCGGGCCCCGGGGACGTCGGTGAGCAGCACCGGCCGGCCTGTCGCCATCGCCTCCAGTGGCGCCAGGGCCATGCCCTCCCAGCGCGACGGGAGCACCACCAGGTCCGCCGCGGCCAGCCACGGGCGCGGATCCGGCACATCGCCTGCCAGCCGCACCCGGTACGGCTCCGGCAGCGCCCGCGCCTGGGCCGCCAGCACCGGCGCGTCCGGCCCGCCGCCGACCAGTGCCAGCCGGGCCCCGGGCACCCGTCGCGCCACCGCCGGCCAGGCTGCCAGCAGCAGGTCCTGGCCCTTCTGACGGCAGAGCCGCCCGACGCAGACGGCCAGCGGTTCATTCAGGTCAAGGCCGAGCGAGAGGCGGGCGGCGCGGCGCTCGGCGCGTTCGGCGAGGGTGTAGTGGGCCAGGTCGACGCCGTTGGGGATGACGGTGTAGTCGGCATTAATACGGGCCATTAGGCCGTCGGCGCGCTCCTGCTCGCTGACGCAGAGCACACTGGTAGCCCAGCGCGTCGCATACCGCTCCCAGCGGGTGCTGGCATCCGCCAACACGCCGGTGGCGGCGGCGAAGGACCAGGCGTGCGGCTGGAAGACGGTGGGGACGCGCCCGCGCACCGCCAGCCGCCCGGCCAGGCCCGCCTTGGCGCTGTGCAGGTGGACGACGTCCGGGCCGGCCTTGCGCACCAGGCGGCGCAGCGCCGCCGCCTCGGTGAGCACCGACGGCCCCGGCGAGCGCCGGGCCGGCCAGTCGAGCAGCTCCGCCCCGGCGGCCATCGCCTCGCGCGAGAGCCGACCGGTCGACGGGCAGGCGAGCACCACCCGGTGCCCCGCGGCGCGCTGCCCGCGCACCAGGTCGGTCACCACCCGCGCGACGCCGCCGTCCACCGGCTGGGATACGTGAAGGATCGTCAGATGCACGGCGGCGAGCCTAGGGTGACGGGGCGCTACGCACCGTGCACCGTCACCCCGGGGTGGCCGGGGTCCACTCGTACGGGGTGCTCGCTCGCACGGGCGTCCGGGGTGCCCCGGGTGCCCCGGGTGTGCCGAGGTGCCCGGCAGCGGTTAATACTGCCGATTAGTTAATGCCAGCCATTAGTTAATGCTGCTCATTAGTAATGCCGCCCATTACTCCAGGCGGCCGGCAGCAGCTAATGCTGCCCATTACTTAATGCCGACCATTACTTCAGGTGACCGGCGAGGCGGGCCAGCACCTCGTCGTGGATCCGGTTGAGGCCCTTGGGTGCGAAGGTGCGCTCGAAGAAGCCGCCGATACCGGTGGCGCCCTGCCAGGTGGTGTCGATCGCCACGGTGGTCTGCCCGGCGCCCGCCGCGGTCACCGTCCAGGTGATCACCATCGAGGAGTTGCCGTCGGTCTCCACCAGGGTGCCCGGCTTGGGCGCGCTGACCGTGAACAGGCAGTCGCGAACCCGCTTCTCGGTCGCCTGCAGCTTCCAGTGCACCTGGGTGCCCGCACCGATCCCGCCGGCCCGCACCTCGTACTCGCTGTACTGCGTGGGCAGCAGCTGCGGGCGGACGGTGTTGTAGTCGGCGATCGCCTCGTACACCTGCTCGGGCGTGGCGGTGTACGTCCGCTCGGTACGGGCGTGGACCTGGGCCATGGCGCTCTGCTCCTCGTGGTTGACGGCGGGCCCTCTGGGCCCGCGTGGCGGTGCCAAGCTTAGGCTGGTCCCTGTGCTGAACCAGGTGAAGGCCCTCCACTACCTGACCCCGCTGCGCGCCGGCGGTTCGGTTCCCGCGATCGTCGAGACCGACGACCTCGGCACGTACGTGGTGAAGTTCGTCGGCGCCGCCCAAGGGCGCAAGGCGCTGGTGGCCGAGGTCATCGTGGGCGAGCTGGCACGGCGGTTGGGGCTGCGGGTGCCGGAGCTGGTGGTCGTCGACTTCGACCCGGCGGTGGCCGCGCACGAGCCGGACACGGAGATCCAGGACCTGCTGCAGGCCAGCGCCGGGCTGAACTTGGGGATGGACTACCTGCCGGGGTCGACGGATTTCCGCCCTGGGCAGGCGGTTCCGATGTCGCCGTTGGAGGCAGGCGCGGTGGTGTGGTTGGACGCGCTGACCGCCAATGTGGACCGCACCCGGGCCAACCCCAACATGGTCGTCTGGCATGGCAAGTTGTGGCTGATCGACAACGGGGCGGGGCTGGTCTTCCACCACCGCTGGTCGACGGCACTGACGGCCGTGGACCGGGCGTACGACATGAGCAACCATGCGCTGGGCGGCTACTCGCCTGATGTCGCGGGCGCGGACCGGGAGTTGGCGGGCCGGGTGACGGAGCAGCTGGTGCGCGAGGTGGTTGCGCTGGTGCCGGGCGAGTGGCTGGAGTTGGAGGACTTCGCGTCACTCGACGCCGTGCGCGAGGCGTACGTTCGCCACCTGGTCGCCCGGGTGGCGGCGTCGGACCGCTGGCTGCCACGGGAGTTCGCGAGCGAGGAGCAGCTGCGGGCGGCGGAGGCGGCGGCAAGGGCGCGCAGCCAGGCAGGGCGGCCGGCCTGGCTGCAGCAAGTGCCGGATCTGCACGGGCGTTAGAGCGCCTCCCGCTTTGCGTTCTGACACCGCGGGCACCGGCAGGGCGGGTACTCCATGCTGAGCGGGCGAGTGTAGGGCTCGCCGTTGCGGATGACCTGGATGCCGAGCACGACCGTGGTGCCATCGGCGGCGATCCGGTAGACGTGCATCGTCATCACGCTGTCCGGGGGGTCTCTTCGCTCCGCACGTCTCACTGCTCCTGGGCGGTGATTCCGGCGAGGAGCAAGTCCGCGATCCGCAGCACCACGTCCGCCCGCGCCCGGCCAAGCTCGACAAGGACCGTCCCGGTGGTGAACGACGGGCCGGCGAGCCCGCAGGAGGGGAGCGCCAGCCCGTCCAGTGCGAGGGTGGTCCGGAGGTGATCGAGCGCGAACTCGGCGTCGGCGCGCTGGGGGGCGATGTGGGCCTGGTACCGGGAAGTCATGGAAGGCACCTCTCTTGAATGGTTTCACCGAGTGTGCCTCCAGCGTTGCTCCATGCAACTACGATTGCTAGAGGGGACCGCTTACTCTTCCTGCCGTAAAGCGAGAACTGAACTGATGAGCGAAGCAATTGATCCGAAGTCATCTCTCGCGGCCCTCTTCGCCGACCGCGCCCGCCGAGCGAGGGCGCGAAGAGGCATGACGCAGGTCCAGTCCGGCCGCGAGCTGCACACAGCGGGGAGCAGGGTCAACCAGATCGAACGCATGACGGGCAGCAAGCCGACCCTGCCGCTGGCTCGGGCGATGGACCAGACCTACGACACCGACGAGCTGTTCGAGGACTTGTGGTATCACGTGGACCGGGAACAGTACCCGGACTACGTGCAGGCGTTCATGAGCTATGAAGCGAAGGCCGTCGACATCCGGGAGTTCACTGGGTTCGTGATCCCAGGGCTGCTCCAAACCCGAGCGTATGCCCGGGCCGTCCTGCACGCCGCCCAACTCCCCCATGCCAAGCACAACGTCGAGGCTCTCCTTGCCGCTCGAATGAGCCGCCAGAAGCTGATCCTCCGCCCCAACGGGACCAAGTGGGAAGTAGTGCTGGACGAAGCAGTGATCATGCGAGAGGTTGGCGGACCACAAGTGATGCGCGCCCAACTCGCTCGCATCCTCAGGGCGGCTGAACGCCCCAACATCACCGTGCAGGTACTGCCGTTCAACGCAGGCGAGCACTACGCAATGGGCGCCTCGCTAACCCTCCACACGCTCGCCAACGGCAACCGAGTCGCATACATCGAAGGTTCCCGCCGTGGGCAGATCTACGACGACCCAGCCCAGGTCAGGCACTGCACAGAGGTCTACGATGACCTCCGAGCGAAGGCCTTGCCACCGATCATGTCCCTCGACATGATCCGATCTGTGCTGGAGGGTATCTACCGTGACCCAAGACTTCCTTAGCGCCTCTGACGCCCCCTCCTGGCGCAAGTCCAGCTACAGCAACGGAACCGGTGGCAACTGCGTCGAGGTCGCCACCAACCACCCCACCCACACCCCCATCCGCGACAGCAAGGACCCCCACGGCCCGGCCCTCACTTTCCCCGCCCCTGCCCTCACCGCCTTCCTCACCGCACTGCGCACCAGCACCCTCAACTGACCGTCCCCCAAGGCCCCTGCACGATCCACGCCATGCTGGAACGAGTCGCGCACCCGCGCTGAGCTACCCACCAGACCCGAGCGGCGGAAGTACGCCGATCTGCTGCAGCAGGCCGAGTTCGTCCTTGTCAGACCACTTCTCGGCCAGCTTCCCGCCTTCGATGCGGTGGATCACCACGGCCGTCATCTTCATCTGGTTCCCCGTAGCCGGCGCACCCGGGAGATCGCCCCGGTGAACTCCCGTCGCGGTCAGCCGAGTCACCACCTTGTCGCCTTCGGCGATCTGGTCCTCGATCTGATGACTTCCGGGCGTCGCATCCCAGAACAGCCGGAACGCCTCCTTGAGCCCATCCCGCCCAGGTGAGACCGGAAACGGCGGCGGATGGTGATCGACGTAATTCTCGGCGACAAGCTCGTCCATCGCATCGAGGTTGCCCGCGTCAATCTCCGCATAGAAGCGCCGAACCAGCGCCTTGTTGTCATCAGTGGACATGGCAGAAAGTCTTCCCACTCAAGCCCCGCCGGTCGACCCGGCACGCTTGGCCACCCCGCCAACTTCACTCGCAAGCACTGGAGCCGCCCGTCACCATTGCCTTACCTGGCCATCAGATGGCGTAGCTGCAACGCTCGATGCCGACCAGCGATCACGGCGCTGGCCCCTGACAAAGTCCGATCTGTGCCAGAGGGCATCTACCGTGGCTCATCAGATGAACGGTCCGCTGAGCACCTCGTACTCGCAAGAGGTGCCGATGACGTACTGCTTCGAGTACTCGCCCTGCTGCCCCACCTGAGTGGCAAGCCACTCATCCGGCCCCGGATCGAGATCGAGCACGCACCGCTCGTCCGTGCAGTCCAGCTTCAGCCCATCCGAGAGAACGAAGTACGAGTACTGCCTGCTGCACGGGAACTCGTATTCGTAGACGCCCCCGACCGTGATCTGTACGAGGCGCCAATCGTTGCCGGCTGCTCCGTCCATCGCCTGGATGTCGAACGACGCAGTCCACCCGGCGCTGGGTCCCCTGGGGATGTGGAGTCGAATTCCGGTGATCACGCCGTCTTCGAAGCAGGAGAACCTCTCGAGGAACCGCCTTTGGTCATGGGAGGAGACTGCTGTGGTGTTCATCAGATGTTCCCCCATGAGTGGGCTATAGCTTCCAACCGCACGGAACCTTCGTCTCCGGGATTCCTTGAAGACCTCGTCCGAGTAAAGCAGTTCGGCCACCGCAGCCTGCCAGCGGCCGCCCACCCGGCGCAGCAGCGACGACGACTAGGGCGCGTGTCTGGTCGTAGTAGAGGTCTGGCCGTGGCAGATAGCGATCGGGGTAGGCGGCCAGGATGTCGGCATCGGCAGGCGTCCCGAAGGTGGCGAGGGCAACGCAGACCGTAGCGTTTGCATAACCCTCTTGCCTCGATGACTGGCTCGGTGATCACAGTCATATCCCTTTCGCTGCTCCGGTGTTGGTACGAATGGTGTCGAGGAAGAGGGCTTTGATGCTCTCCTCGTCCAGTCCGGCGCCCCGGGCCTTTGCCAGCCAGCGCTGCAACTCCACTCGCAGCGGCTCGCGCTGGGATGAACCCGGATCGCCGAGGGTGCCGGTGACGAAGGTGCCGACCCCGGGCTTCGGAGAGACCAGGCCCTCGTTCTCCAGCTGCCGATAAGCCTTCAGCACGGTGTTGGGGTTGATCGCGACCTTGGCCGCGACCTCCTTGACCTTCGGCAGGCGGTCGCCTTCGGAGAGCAGGCCCAACCTCAGGGCCTGGCGGACCTGGTGGACCAGCTGCATGTAGGGCGCGACACCGGACCGGGCCTCGATGTGAAACTCGATCACCGTAACCTCATTTATCTAGCTTCCTAGCACTATAGGACTACGCCGCTGATGCAGTGTCAAGCGTGATGATCAACGCCGAGGCAGCAAACGCCAGTTCACCCCTGAGTCGGCCCCGCAAGGGGTTGGTCGGCGCCCGAAGACGCAGACCTCGCCATGGCAGAATGACGGCCATGTCCGAGGACGGCTCCCAGCAGCCCCGCATGGCGTCAGGCAGCACCAGCAACTCGCTGTCGGAGAGCACGGTCAATGGCCCAGTCCTGCAGGTGGGAGCGCTGAACGGCGACGTCCACGTCCACAGTCAGCCGGCGCCCCGCGCACCGGGGCCGGAGGCGGTGGAGATCCTGGTCGAGCAGCGGGATCCCGTGGGACGCTTGATACTTCTCCCGGCTCTCGACGACGCGCTGAGCGATCCGCCCGTTCCCGCGCCCGGGGCCCTCACGGGCAGCGAGGACATCGTGGGCTGGGCGCGAGCCCATGGGGGTGTCGACTTCGGCATCACGCTGCTGTTTGTGACGGTGACCAATCGCTCGGACACTCACCTCACCCTGCGGGCCATCCGCGCGCTCATCCTCGATCGCAGTGAGCCGATGACGGGAGCGTTGGTCAACAGGCAGACGGCGGGCAGCAGCGCCGTTCCCGAGCTGATCGTCGACCTCGATAGGGATGAGCCGGATCTGGTGCAGGTCGACGAGTTCACCCGCCAACCCGTCGGCGCCCGCCCGTACTTCGACCGCACCCACGTGCGGTTGGCGCCGGACGAGTCGGAGAAGTTCATCATCACGGCGGAGATCCACCGCTCGTGCTGCACCTGGCAGTTGGGGCTGATCTTCCATCCTGACGGCGGCCAGGAGTTCCTGGTCCAGCCGCCGGACCGGTTCCGCACCACCGGCCTACCGATGCAGGGCCTGGCCCCCGTCCTCACCTGGCAATGGCACTTGAAGCCTCCCCGGTTCGTCCCCCGGGAGTGGCAACTCGACTGGTGCCGGCTGGGCGCCGCAGAGCCGCAGCCGCTGCCGCCGCTGCCGGAGGGCGTCGAACTGCCGTCCTGGGCGGCGCACCCCAAGGTCGCCCCGTTCCTACCGGCGCTCAATCACTTCCTCACCGCCGGCACCCTCGACCCCGAGGCGGACTGGCGGCTCGCGGCCGCCTTGGAGGCGCGGAAGGCCATCCAGACCGCCGCGCGCGCCACGGCAGACGGGTCGATGGATGGGGTGCGAGCGGTGCGCGCCGCCGTGCAGGACCAGGCCCATCCAGCCGTGCTGGAGCAGGCCACGGTCCTGATGGTGCTGTGCCACGGGCTATCCGAAGGGCGGCTACCGGCCCCAGTGCACGACGGTCTGCGCACTTACATCGAGCGGACGCCCGCCGCGAACGTCCTGCGCCCGGCGCTCGCCTCGATCGAGCGGGACGCCTGACTGCTCGGGTGGCGCGGGGCCGCACTCTCGGAGAGTACGGCCCCGCAGTGGGTCAGTTGGCCGGGTTCTCGGCGATCCAGCGGGCCAGCGACACCAAGGTGGCCTCGACGCTGCCGGTCATGAGGTCGCGCATGTTGTCCACGTCGGCGCGGGTCTTGCCCAGCACCGGGTCGGTGCGCAGCAGTTGCCAGGTCTGGCGGACCTCGCAGCCGCTGCCGGACTCCTGGAAGGTCCACTCCCACTGCACGATGCCGTTGTCGACACCGGCCACCACGTAGCCGAAGCCAACGCCCGGCTCGGCCCGGCTCACCTGGGAGCGGCTGGTCCAGCGGGCGTCACCGGCCTCGTTGTGGCCCGTGAACCAGTCGCCCTCGCGGGGACCGGCGCCCTCGTCGTAGACCGCATCGGCAACGTTCGGGCTCCACTTGCTGACGTTCCCGACGTTGCTGATCAGCTCATAGGCGGCAGCGGGCGTCGCGTTGACCCAGGTAACTCGGCTGAACCGGTAGGGCTTCGGGTCGATCTGGTCGATGCTGTCGTCGGGGTGGGCGATCGACATGTGAGGTCTCCTGAGAAGCGTCCGTTTTGCTGCTCAGGCTAACTTCGTATGCAGCAGCACAAGATATGTGACGGCCCGTCACATGGATCACGTCATGTTCCCGGCACCGCGACGCAGCCCCTCCACACGGCAGGCGACGGGGTCAGTGGTCAGCCCTGTTCTGCAGCACCCTTGCCCCTGACGGCCGGCAACTCATCGGCCCGCGCGTCGAGCGGGCGCACACGGAGCAGGCCTGTCCTGATGTTGTGAAGTCCCGGTGAAACTAAGGCCGTCACACCCCTATGACAGGGATAGGGCGGCGTCTAGCATGGATGAACCAGAAGGCATCATTAGCCAAGGTGAATGGGAGACCTCCTCATGACCACCCAAGTCCTGGACATCCGCGACGCCGGCCCGCTGGACATCAACGACGACCTGATCGCGTTCGAGGACGAGTTCGACGCCGCCCTGACCCCGGCGGCGTGCCTCCGCGACCCCTACGTCACCTGGGTGCCGACGCACTTCCCCTGCAACGGCGACATCTGATCCGCTCACCGGACGTGAGCCAGGGCGGCGGACTCGCGGCTTCCCGACCGCAGAGCCGCCGCCCGTGCACACCCGCGAGTTCCTAGCATGGGAGGTCGTCGACTCATGGCCCCAGCGGCACCGATCCCCGGTAGTGCCGAGGATCTGCTGGCCCGGATCACCGAACGGGTGAAGTCATCAACCTCCAGGCGAGGCCTTCTCGTTGACGACACTTGGTTGTATCTGCGGAACCCTGACATGCCGGTGCTGGAGCACGGCTGGAAGTTGCACATCTCGGCCCGGCCCGAGCAACTCCCCGAGCTGGTCGACCTGGTGCTCCCGGTGCTGCTGCGCCACCCCTGCGACGCCAAATTCGCCGCCGGCGCACAAATGCTGCGTTCGATGAACAGCGGTGTGCTGAGCGCCGCCGCCGTCGGCAAGGCCGTCACCGTCTACCCGGCACCCGAAGCCCTGGTCACCGTCGGGCTGGAGCTGGCCGCCGCGCTGGCCGGTCGACCCGGGCCGCGGGTGGTGAGCGATCGACGACTGCGGCCGGATGCCCCGGTCTACTACCGGTACGGCCCGTTCCACGTTGCCAACGGGGACACCGAACCCGTCATCGCCGGCCCGGGCGGTGCGACGTTCGCGGGCGCGGCAACGGAGCGCTACCGCCAACCCGCCTGGGTGACCGACCCGTTCGGCCATCAGGCCGCACCTGCGGGCGGGAGCGTCCAATTGGGCGACGGCCGGTACCGGATCACCGCCGGAATCACCCGGTCGCCGAACGGCCATGTGTACCGTGCGGTCGAGACCGCCACGGGACGCCCGGTGGTGATCAAGCAGGCGCGGGCCTTTGTTGCCGAGGACAGCAACGGAGTTGACGCGCGGGGCCGCCTCCGGCATGAACGGCAGGTACTGTCCGCGCTGGCGGGCCTACCCGAAGTACCGGAGCTGGTGGACCACTTCAGGCACGGCGAGGACGAGTACTTGGTGACCGGCGACCGTGGGCCACGGGACTTGCGACGGGACGTGCTGACTCGTGGACCGTACCGGGCGGTTGCGGACGCCGAGCGCGACGGGTGGGCGCTGGCGCGCGCACTGCTACGGGTGCTGGACGCAGTGCATGCGCGCGGGGTGGTGGTCTGCGACCTCAAGCCGGCCAATGTCGTACTCGACGACGCGGGGCGGTGTTCGCTGGTGGACTTCGGCGTCAGCGCCTTGGCCGGCGAACGGCCTGAAGGGGTCACCCCGGGCTATGCGGTGCCGAGTCGGCATCCCGTCCAACTCGCGGACGACTACTACTCCTTGGGAACAACCCTGCACTATGCGCTCACCGGTCTGGATCCCGTGGTACTCGACTCGGATCCGGCCGTGAACCGTGATCGCACCCTGGCTTGCCTAGCAGGCGCGCTCCCTGCACCAGGGCACCCGGCCGTCGAATTGGTGGCAGGGTTACTGAGCTTCGACACCGAGGAGCGGACTGCGGCCGCAGCCGAACTTCGATGCGGGCAGGCCGCAGTGCGTTCACGCAGCTGCCCGCGGCCACCCACCGTCGACGCCCGACTGGTCGCCGCCATCGTCGACCACACCGTGACCACCTGCGTGCAGATGGCCCACGAACTGGTCACCGCGCCCCGCCGCAGCGGCCTACCCCACACGCTCCTCTCCCTCTACAACGGCAGCGCCGGCCTGGGCCTCGAACTGCTGCAGCATGCCGACCGCCCGGACGCCCGGGAGGCCGCGGCCGCCCTGGCCCGTTGGACGACCGCCCATCCCGACCTCGACCGCCTCACCCTCGGCCTGTACGACGGCCGCACGGGCGTGGACCTCTTCGTGACCGAGGCCGCCGATCTCCTGGGCACCGAACTACCGCCTGAGTACCTGACGTTGACGGCGTCGACCGCCAGTGCCCCGGCCATCACCGACGGGCCGGTCGACAGTCGCCGGACGGATCAGATCTCCGGCCTGGCCGGTATCGGCACCGGCCAGTTGCTTCTGGCCCGCCGAGCTCAGACGGCCGGCCGGCACGCGGACGCCCGGCACCACGTCGCACTCGCGGCCTCGTGCGCGCGCGACCTGGTCGCCGAACCGCCCGGCCCCCTCCCCGAGGAGCCCAATCCGGGCACGGCGGCGCTGGCTGAAGGCTTCGCGCACGGCCAGGCCGGGCTCGCGCACTTCCTCATCGAGGTGCCCGCCTCACAGTCCGTGGCCAGGCGGCTGGTTGACGGCCTCGCCGCCGAACTCCCCCGCATCATCGCCGACGCCACCCGCCCCGGCGCCACTCGGCGCTACGCCTCCTGGTGCCGCGGCCTGGCCGGCATCGGCGCCGTCCTTGTCCAAGCGGGTCACCGCTGGCAGGACGAGCAGTTCGTCAAGCTGGCCGCCGATGCGGCTGACGCCTGCCGCACCCTCGCACCGCACATGGGCCTCGCCGTCCAATGCTGCGGTCTGGCCGGAGTCGGCGAGTTGTTCGTCGACCTGGCCGTGACCACCGGGGAGGATCGGCATTGGCGCGCAGCCGAGGAGATCGCCGCACTGATCCTCACGCGCAGCGCTGGACCGATCGAGCAACCGCGCTTTCCCGGCAAGGCAGTTGACGGAGAGTCGGCTGCCTGGGCACTCGGAACCCCGGGTGTTCTCTCCCTCTTCCGCCGACTCCACCGCCGGGGCGGGCCACGGCTGGGCCTACTCGGACTCGACTGAACCCGCGGCAGCTGCCCGCAGCATCAAGAACGGTGGTAGCCCGGCGCGTTGGGGTTGTTGGGCTGCCACCGCGGCGGTCGGGGACGGTTCGGCGGCGTACTCCAGTGCGTAGCCGTGCCGCAGCAGCGCCCTCAAGTAGCCGGTGAGCGTGCGGTGATGGTTGCCCGCGCGGCGGACGGCCTCGGGGTTGGTGGAGCGCCAGAAGCCTTCCGCGAGGTAGTCGCCCACCACCCGGCGGGCGGTGCCGTCGGCGGCCTGTGCCCTACTGTCGTGCGTCCAACTGGCTTGCGGCGCCTCGAAACAGGGATGCGGGACGGTGAAGACCAGGCTGCCGGCCGGTCGCAGCACCCGCCGTACCGCGAGCAGGGCGGCGTCGAGGTCGGGCACGTTGTTGAGGGCGAGGCCGGCGATGACCCAGTGCATCGAGTCGTCGGCCACGGTGGCGAGCACGCAGGCATCGTCCACGGAGTAGGCCACGCTGCCGGGTTCCACTCCCCCGCCTGACCGGGCGTGCTCGATCATGCGGGGCGAGGGGTCGATGCCCAGCACGGCGGCGCCGCGGGCGGCGACCGCGCGGGTGATGATGCCTTCTCCGCAGCCGAGGTCGAGGACCCGTTGGTCCGTCAGGTCGGCGGGAAGCTGGTCGAGCAGGATGTCACGATTGAAGTCGTTCAACGCGGACCCCGCGCGCAGGAGATCGACGTACCAGTCGGCGATGCTGTCCCAGGTGTCGGTGTTCTCGGCGCTCTCGCTGTTCTCATTCATCAAAGTAGGGACGTTAGCGGTCGGCCCGGCACCGAACCAGCGACTTTCAGGCCTCGCCTGGGGCTGGCACCACATTCCGTGGTGTAGCTAGGTACACCTGAGAGATGGGGGTCAGCGCCATCGTGGCGGCCATTGCCTGCGGGATAGCGTCGTTGGTGTCGCCAGCCGCGGTGGGTGGCGAGCATCGAGTCATCGAAATCGTCGAGATTCTCTTCAAGGTGGGAAGCGCCATGCAGCACAGACTCCGTTACCTCGGGGCCCTCGCCATCGCCGGGGCTGCGCTGAGCGTGCTCACGGCCTACGACCTCGGCCTGGGGCCCCATCACGAGCTCCACGACGACGCCGCGGTCTCGGGGCAGATCACCGCCGTGCGGCTGGACAGCGGCTCGGGCAGTGTCACGCTCAACGGGCAGGCGGGGGCAACCACGGTCTCCGTGCACCGCGACGTCGACTACCAGGGCGGCCGACCGACCGCGCCGACGACCCAGGTGGACAACGGCGTGCTGGTGCTCCACGGCTGCGGGCAGCACTGCTCGGTGTCGTACACGGTCGCGCTGCCGGCGGGGCTTCCGGTCGGCGGGCAGACCTCGAACGGCGAGATCTCGCTCTCCCAGGTCGGCAATGTCCAGGTGTCCACGTCCAACGGGAGCATCACGTTGAACGGTGTGAACGGCACGGTGGATGCGCACAGTTCCAATGGGACGATCACCGGCCGCGGGCTGAACGGCACCCGGGTGCAGGCGCAGACCTCGAACGGCGAGATCGACCTCGCGCCGAGCAAGGCACAGGACGTGCATGCGAGCACCGACAACGGCGCGATCACCGTGGTCGCCCCCGCCGCCAGCTACAAGGTCTCCAGCCAAAGCGACAGCGGTGGAACGAACATCAGCGTTCCCAACGATCCGTCAGGGCAGTTCCTGATAGACCTGCGAACCGGCAACGGGCAGATCGCCGTCAAGTCCGCCTGAGGCGCCGTCGCCCACGGAGGCCGCAGGAGTGGCGGGAACTGCGAGAACTGCGGGAGCTGCGGGAGCTGGGGGGAGCTACGGGAGCTGGGGAGCCACAGGGGCTGTGAAGGCTATGGGAGTGCGAGCAGCGCCGTCAGGTCGGCGATCTCCTGGATACCGGCTTCCGCGGCAGTGCGGGATTCGGGGCAGGGGCCAAGGCGGTTGAGCCAGCAGGCCTGGAGGCCGGCCGCCCGGGCGGCGACCGCGTCATGGGCCAGGTGGTCGCCGACGTGCAGCACCTGGCCCGGGTCGACACCGAGGCGCTCGGCGGTGCGGTGGAACATCCGCGGGTCGGGCTTCTGGTAACCGCTCTCGTTCGCGGAGGTGACGCAGCTGAAGTAGTCCAGCCCCACCCTTGCCGGGTCGGTGTTGCCGTTGGTGGTGACCGCCAGCGGGTAGCGCTCGGCCAGCGCACCGAGTACCTCAACCACTTCCGGGAACGGCTTCATGGCAGCCCAGCGGGTCTCGTTGTAGGTGGTGAACATCTCGGCGATCCGCTCCGGGTCCGCCGGCTGTCCGCACTCCTCCAGGGCCAGCGTGAACGACGCCTTGCGGATCACCTCCAGTCCGGTGCCGGGCTCGGCGGCGGCCTCGGCGACCGTCCACAGCTCGGCCAGCCACTCCCCCGTCACCGACCCGCTGGGGCGGCGCAGGCCCTCCGCCCGGAGCCGCTCCGCCGTCGCAGAGATCGCTACGGCGAAGGACGCGCCGAAGTCCCACAGGGTGTCGTCGGCGTCGAAGGAGATCGCGGCGATCGGCGGGAGGGGGGAGAGCTGGGGCGTCGCGGCTTGGGCAGGCGTGACGGGTATCGCAGGCACGGGAACCATGGAGGGCGTTGGAGGCACGGTAGGCATGCGAGCGACTCTAGGGCCCGCACGTCCGAGCTGTCGCACCCCATCCAGTGGGCGCCGCCGACGGCCTGGACCACTTCGTGCCACAGCCGGTGAGCGGAGCGGGTGCCGAGGATGTGCCTGCCCGGGCTTTGGCCAAGCGCCTGCTCAGCCGCCAAGGGGCAGCCAACGCGCCCGGCGAGATGGTGTGATCAGCATTTCGTCATCCACGATCGACCTTGATCGGCTAGCTTTCGCTTCTGTTGCTGTAGTCCCAGGCGTGGAAGGACGTGACAGGGTGGACGAGCGTGACTGGCTGGCCGCGCAGTTCGAGGAGCACCGGCCGCGACTGCGGGCGATCGCCTACCGCATCCTCGGTTCGCTGAGCGAGGCCGATGACGCCGTGCAGGACACATGGCTGCGGTTGAACCGCACTGACGCCCAGACCGTGGAGAACCTGGGCGGCTGGCTGACCACGGTGGTGTCCCGGGTCTGCCTCAACGCACTGCGCTCACGTGAGCACCGCCGCGAGGACCCGCTCGATGCGGTCGTGGAGCGGGACGGCCTCGACGACCGCCGCGAGCGCGGCATCGACCCCGAGGAGGAGGCGCTGCTCGCGGACTCCGTCGGACTGGCGCTGCTGGTGGTGCTCGACACCCTCTCGCCCGCCGAGCGAGTGGCCTTCGTGCTGCACGACATGTTCGCGGTGCCGTTCGAGGAGATCGGTCCGCTGATCGACCGCACCCCCGCCACCACGCGCCAACTCGCCAGCCGCGCCCGGCGCCGGGTGAAGGGCAACCCGCCACCGGAGTCCGACCTCGTACGGCAGCGGAAGGTGGTCAGCGCCTATCTGGCTGCCACCCGCGCCGGCGACTTCGACGCACTGCTCGCGCTGCTCGACCCCCAGGTGGTGCTTCGCGCGGACACAGCTGTCGGCCCCAGCCCCACCCCGATCCTGCTGCGCGGCGCCCAGACCGTGGCCAAGGCCGCCCTGGCCTCCACCGGCCGCGCCCTCACCACCCAACTCGCCCTGCTCGACGGCTCGGTGGGCCTCGTCATGGCCCCGCACGGCCGCTTGGCACTGGTGCTCGCGTTCACCATGGCGGACGGGAAGATCACCGAGATCGACGTCATCGCCGAGCCCGAGCGCCTGCCGGAAGTGGAGCTGGCAGTACTGGAGGACTGAGGCCATCTCAGGGCCGGCTCCCTGTCCGGCCCGCAGCCTGCTCGGCCCCACCCCACCTCGGTCCAGCCCTACCCCAGCCCGGCCCGGCCCGGCCCGCGCAGTGCGCTGCGCTGCGCGAGCCGGGCCCTGACGCATCGTCGGCCGCTGCCGCCCCGACGGGCCACCGCATTTGTGGTGGCCCGTCGGGCACCGCCTTCGCGGTCCGCATAGCGGCAGGGCGGAGTCAGCGCCGGCTGGGGCCCGGTCGCCGCCGTCATGGGTGGACTGCGCAAGCACCACCGGGCTCAGGGGGACCAACCAGCCGGGGCATTCACCTGGCCGCCTTTGCAATAGCCCCTTTGCTACAGCCCCTCGGAGGTTCGCGCATCGGGGAAGAGCCGGCCGAGGTGGTAGTGCAGGACGGCAGCAGCGTCGTCCGCCGTCCGCTGCCCGAGCAGGACGCTGAGGCCGAGGCCGGCTGAGACCGCCAGGAGGACGACGGCCTCTTGGCGGGCGTCCAGGCACGGGTCGGTATCACCAGCCTGCTGGGCGGCGGCCAGTTGGCCGACCAGGAAGCCCTCCATCTCGTTGGGTGCCGCGAGGAACGACTGGCCGGCGAGTGCGGGGTCAGTGACGGAGAGCACCGCGTACTCGGTGTAGACGAGGTGGAAGGTCCGGCTCTCCTCGTCGGTCGGTATGGCTTCGAGCAGGACCGCCTCGATGATGTCGCGCGGAGCCGTCGAGGATCCGGCCGCTCTGACCCGGTCGCGGACCCGCTCGCCCATGCGCACGGCCAGGCGCGTGAGTGCGGCGAGGAGTAGTTGCTCCTTGGTGTCGAAGTAGTACTGCACGAGCCGCACCGAGACGCCCGCCTCGATCGCCACGGACCGCATGGTGACGGCGTGCAGTCCGCTGTCCGCCGCCGTGCGGAGCAGCGCGTCGATGATGTGGGCTCGCCGCTCCTCGTGGTCCACCAGCTTCGGCATCAGGTTCCCTTCGAACGTTTTTATGGTACAAACATACCATCAAGTGCTGCGGCTTCATGCACCGGGAGGGATCATGACCAGGACCAGCGTCGGACACTTCGTCAGCGAGGAGGCCCGAGCGAAGTTCCTTGCGGCATACGACCGCGCGATGGAGCTGTGGCCGAGCCCGCGCCGGGAACTCGATGTCGAAACCGCCTACGGCACCGTCCACGTCCACCACTACGGGCCGCAGACCGGCGAGCCGATCGTGCTGCTGCACGGGCACGCCGGGCACGCGTCCAACTGGTACCCCCAGATCGCCGCCCTGGGCGAGAATCACCCGGTCTACGCGATCGACACCTTGGACGACCCCGGTCGCAGCGTTCAACGCGCCGTCGCCACCGGCTCCGAGGAGAACGCCGCCTGGCTCAGCGAGGTCTTCGCCGGCCTCGGACTGGAACGGATCCATCTGGTCGGCCTGTCCTATGGTGGCTGGCTGACCCTCAACCAGGCCATCCACGCGCCCGAGCGCCTCGCATCGATCGCGCCGCTGGACCCTGGCGGCATCGAGAAGGTCCCCGCCCGGTTCTACGCGCACATGATCGGCGGCCTCTTCGGAATGCTCGCCCCGCGGCCGCTCCGTCCGGCGTTGGGACGGCTGCTCGCCAACCCCGCGCTCAGCTCACCCCCCGAGATGATCGCTCCCCTGATGCTGGGCATGCGCACCTACAAGCCGAACGCCCGCCCCGCGGCCAGGCCGTTCACCGACGAGGAACTGGGCTCCATCACACTGCCCACCCTCGTCCTGCTGGGAAGCCGAAGCGCCCTGGTCCGCCCGCGCCAGGCACTGAAGAGAGTCACCGCGCTGATCCCGGGGGTCCAGGCCGAGATCGTGCACCGGGCCGGCCACGGACTCAACTTGGAGCGCCCCGACCTGGTCAATGAGCGCCTGCTGCGGTTCGTCGCCTCGCGCCGGCAGGAGGCACGGAGCTGAGCGACAGCCCGCACGAGAAACCGCATGACAGGCCGCAAGCCAAGCCGCACGAGAAACCGCACGCCAAGCCGCAGACCAGCCGCTTGAGAGGCCGCCCGGCCGGCGCTCGCCGTCACCCCGCGGTCAGGCCACCGGGAACCGCGCCACGTACTCCGCGAAGGGCGGGATACCGACCTCGGCGCGGCGGTCGTCCAGGCGATCCGGGTCCTCGCACGGGAACGGGACGGGGGCGCCGTCACGGATGCCGGCGATCTGGGTGCCGTAGATCTGCGGGCGACCCTCGTTGACCAGGGTGCGGTCGCGCAGGAAGGCGAGGTCCCGGGGGCTGGCGGCGCCCTCCGTGACGGCGGCGGTCATCAGGGCCAAGGCCCGCCGCTGGACGTCGAGTTGGCGGTCCGCGTGCTGGGCGATCAGCCAGGCGGCGCGGGCGCCGTCCGCACCGACCAGGGCCTCGGTGGGCCAGCCGTGCTCGTCCATGATCTCGGTGAGGCGGTCGGCGTGCTGGGCGGTGAGGCGACGCCAGGCGAGTTGGGCGGCCGGGTCCTCGCCGTGCGCCTGGGCCGCGCCCTGGTGATCGGCGGCGGCCATCTCGGTGAGTTCGGCGGCAAGGCCGGCCAGAGCAACGTCCACTGATGACTCCAAGGGAGAGGCGGGATATGACCCTGCCAACCTAAGGCCAGCAGCGATACTCAAGATCATTCCGAAGGACGGTGACAGAGGCCCTGTTCCATGGGGATAATGGATCTACGGCGAAACGCAGAGCGGGGGAAGTCGGCCCCGCCGACCTCCCCCGCTACGTGCACCAGCTACGGGCACCAGCGAGTACCTGCCGAGTACCCGGCGCCTACCTAGAGCCGCACCGCCGCGTTGGCGTCCACGAGCCCATGACCGTAGAAGCCGTTGTCGAGCGGCGAGCCCTCGCAGGTGGCCGCCCAGGCCCCGGTGCCGCCGGGGTTGAAGGGACCGGTGGGGCAGGCGATCGGGTGAGCCTCGGCGGTGAGCAGCGCGGTCAACTCCGCCGGGCTCGCGCCGGGGTGGGCACTGGCGAGCAGTGCGACCACGCCGGTGGCATGCGGGGTGGCCATCGAAGTCCCCTGCATGTAGCCGTACTTGTTGCCGGGCAGGGTGGAGAGCACCCGCCCGTTGCGGTCCGGGGTGTCGGGGATCTGGAACTGCGCGTCGCCGCCCGGCGCCGCCACCGTGACCACGCCCGCGCCATAGCTGGAGTAGTAGGACTTCACGCCCTGGCTGCCCACCGCCGACACCGCGATCACGCCCGGCAGTTCGGCCGGAAGCTCAAGGCAGCTGTCGTCGACGGGCCGGCTCACCGGGGTGGTGTCGTCGGGGCTCAGGGCGTCCGTGGTCTTGTGGGCCAGGTCGGTGTTGTAGTTGCCGGCCGCCGCGACGTTCAGCACACCGTTGCCCTGGGAGTACTCGACCGCGCGCCGCACCGCCGTGACGATGGCGGCCTGGTCCGGGTCGCCCTGGCAGTTGTAGAGCCAAGGGTCGATGAAGTAGCTGCTGTTGGTCACCTGGAAGTGGTGCTCGGCCGCCCAGACGAAGCCGCAGACCGCGTACTCCGGGTAGATGAAGCCGCCGTTGTCCACCACCTTCACCGCCGCCAGCCGCACGTCGGGCGCGATGCCGACGATGCCCTTGCCGTTCTTGGCCGCGGCGATGGTGCCGGCGACGTGCGTGCCGTGCGGGCTGCTGGTGGGCTGCCACGACTGCCAACTGGTGTCCGGAGCACCGCCGTTGATGCATGAGGCGGAGAGCGACGAGTCCACGTTGGCGGCCAGGTCCTCATGGGTGGCGTCGATCCCGGAGTCCAGCACCCCGACCACCACGTCACGGCTGCCGAGGGTGACCTGGTGCGCCTTGTCGGCGCCGATCTCGCGCAGGTCCCACTGCTCGGCCTGCAACGGCTCGCTGCCGTCGGCGGGCGCGGCGGCGGGCGGAGTGGTGACCTCGGCGGTCTCCACATCACCCTGCGGGATGCCGGCGGTACGGGTGGCGCCGACCGAGTCAATGCCGTTGAGGCCACGGAGCGTCGTGGCGAAGGCGGTGTTGGTCGAGCGGGCGATGATCACGCCGATCTGCTCGTAGGCATAGACCACGGTGCCGCCGGCCGCGGTGATCTCCCGTTCGGCCTTCTGCACCTGGCCGTGGTTGGCCTTGGTGTTGACCAGGTAGCTGAGCAGCGGCCCGGTGCTGCCCGCGGGCGCCGGGGTTGCCGCCGAGGCGACTCCGGCGGGCAGGGCGAGGGCGACCGCGGTGGCCAGGGCGAGCCCGGCGGCGGCACCGCGCACCTTGCGTATTCGACGAACTCCCATAGGGATTTGCCCCTCCCGGTTGCGTCGGCGCGACGGCTGTGGCCGCCGTGCTTAGGTAGCCGAAAGGTAATGACCCAGCAATGAGCAGCACAAGGGCTGGGACTGATGGGAGTTCGGTAAACCCGTGAGAAATCCGGCCAGTTTGGCTGGAGTTGAACGATCGGTCAGACCTGCGGACCGATCGGATCCTGCGGGACCGGCCCACCCGGCGCCGGAACGCCCGACGCGACGGGCACCGAGTCGAAGCCGCCCGACAGCGCCAGCGGGTCGATCCGGACCAGGTGCGACGGCGCGTAGTAGTGGTACTCGTAGTGCCGACGGGCCCGGTTGTGGGCGTCGACGGTGGGCTCGGCGCTGCCGTCCTGCGCGGTCACCACCAGGCCGGTGTGGCTCCTGGTGCCGCCGGGGCCGGCGTAGGTGACGACCACGTCGCCCGGGCGGGCCCGCCCGGGTTGGTCGCCGACGTCGCTGCCGAGGCGGCTGTCCATCAGATAGTCGTAGAGGGTGTGGTACGGCGGGAGATCGCTGATCAGCAGCAGGTCATAGGTGGTGCCGCTGGGCGCGGTGTAGTGGAAGTAGGAGTCCTGCGGATCGTCCGCTCGCAGCCCGGGAACCAGGCCGGCCGCGGCGAGGGCCCTGGCGACGTACTCGGCGCACTGGTACTTCGGCTGGTCGGCGCCGAACGCCACCGGGGTGGGGTCGTTCCACTCGGTGTCGGCCCAGTGCTGCTCAGCCCACTCGACCTCGACCGCCCGCAGCAGGCCACCCTGCACTGCAACGGAAGCCGGCACGGCAACGCCACCCGGCGCGGCAGCCGAAACCGGCAGGGCAACGGCACCCGCCACGGCAACCCCAGCCGGCGCGGCCGCGAAAGCGGGAGTGGCGGCGAATTCCGGAGTGGCGGCACCGGCGAGCACGAGCACCAGAGCAGCGCCGAATACGCGAGAAGCATGTAGCTGACGCACAGTCACATTCCTTCCTCCCAAGCGACTATGGAAGGTGATAGAGCTCCCGCGCGTTCTCCTCGGCGAGCAGCAGGGCGAGGCGCTCGCCGTCGACCGCGGTACAGGCACCGGCGCGCCGCCACTGCCAGGTGAGGTCGGCGACGGCGTGGTGGAACTGGGCGGCGCCGGCCAGGTGGAGTTCGGGCAGGCCGTACCCGTCGGTGGAGGCGAGCACCTTGCCGAACGGGGCCAGCTCCAGCAGTTCGCCGAGCACGGTGGTGGCGCGCGGACCGACGTGGTTCAGGGTGAGGCCGGTGTCGGCGTAGACGTGCGGGAAGACCTGCGCCAGGTAGCCGGCCTGTCGGTGGTACGGATAGCAGTGCAGCAGCACCAGGGGGACGCCGGTGGGCTCGACGGCTCGGATGAACGGGGTGAGCAGCGCCGGATCGGCGCGGTGGAGCGTCAAGTCCGGGTCGCCGAAGCCGGTGTGGAACTGGATCGGCAGCGCGGGGCGGCGCTCGGCGCAGAGGTCGACGGCGGTCCAGAGCAGCTGGCGCAGCAGCACCTGGTCGGTGAGCCGGGCCGGCTGGTCCACCAGGAACCGACCGGCGGCCTCGATCACCTCAGCGGGGCTCGGCCGCTCGGCGGGTATGTCCAGGCCGTGGCGGTAGGCGAGCACCGACTTCACGGCCAGGGCTCCGGCCAGTTCGGCGGTGAGCGCCTCGGTGAGGGCGGCTGACCAGTCGGCGGCCGCGGGCGCCCGGGCGGCGAGCCGCTCGGCGACGCTCTCCAGCCGGACCACCTGGTGCACCGGGGCGCCGGCCAGCGCGCTCAGTTCGGGCAGCGGCAGCAGCGGGTGGCCGGCGGCGGCAACCAGGCCGGTGTCCACCAGCAGGGTGCTGAGGCCGGCGGCGCCGAGCAGCCGTTTGGTGGCCTCAGCGGGGCCGAGGGCTCGTCGGCGGGACAGATAGGCGTCGGCCGTGGCGTGCTCCGACAGCCCCAGGGCGGGCGGGCACCAGCGGCGCACGGCCAAACCGAGGGCGCTGTCAAAGGGGTCTGCAACGGGTGCCCGGTCGGACTCGGTGAGCAGGGAGCGGAAGGCGTCGGGGGTGAGGTCGGCGATCACCACGCTGTGCGTGTGGTGGTCGATGAGTGGTGGGAGCACGTCGGTACCTCCAGATGTCAGCCCCTCCGGTCTGCTGCGCGTCAGTACCGCCAGCGGGTGGCCGCCGCCAGTTCGTCGGGCGTGTGGCGGGCGAAGAGCTCCAGCTCGGCTTGCCGAACCGCACCGACGGCCTCGAAGAGCGGCTCCCCCAGGGCCTCGCGCAGCAGGCCCGAGGTGCGGAACTCGGCGAGCGAGGCGGCCAGGCTGCCGGGAAGCCGGGGGATCTCGCCCTCTGGTCGGACGGCCGGGTCTTCGGGCACCTCGGTGGGGAGCGAGCGGCGGGCGTCGATCCCGGCCAGCCCGGCGGCCAGCACGCCGCCGATCAGCAGATAGGGGTTGGCGGTGAGGTCGAAGCACTTGAGCTCGGCGTTGGCGCTGCCCGCTCCCTCCCCCGCCGGGCCGGGGATCAGGCGCAGCGCCGCCTCCCGGTTCTCCCGGCCCCAGCACTGGAACGACCCGGCCCAGTGCTGCGGGACCAGCCGCAGGTAGCTGGCGGGGCTGGGGGCGCCGAGCGCGAGCAGCGCCGGCAACTCGGCCAGCACACCGGCCAGGAAGGATTCGTTCTCGCCGGTGAGCCCGTAGGGCCCGGGGCCGCCCTTGCCGAGGTTCTGCCCGTTGCGCCAGAGGGAGAGGTGCAGATGGCCGCCGTTGCCGACGCCGCCGGCCTCGACGGCGGGGGCGAAGGAGGTGCGCAGGCCGTGCCGGGCGCCGACCGCGCGGACGGTCTGGCGGACCAGCACGCTGGTGTCGGCGGCGCCGAGCGGGTCCTCCGGGGCGGTGGAGACCTCGAACTGGCCGGTGGTGTACTCGGGATGGAGCTGCAGCACGGGCAGGCCCTGTTCGTCCAGGGCGTGCAGCAGATCGCGGAGGTAGTCGGAGAGGTCGATCAGGCGGTTGAAGCCGTAGGCCGGGCCGTGGGACGGGTAGACCGGCGGTTCGCTGGGCGGGCCGGCCAGCGCAACCACCCATTCGATCTCGATGCCGGCCCGCAGCTCCAGCCCGCGGGCGGCGGCCGCGGCGATCATGCGCTGGGCGAACCGGCGCTGGCAGCCGGGGTGTTCGGAGCCGTCCTGGTCGAACCGGTCGGCGGGCGCCCAGGCCCAGCCGGGCTGGCCGGCCAGCTTGGTGAGCCGGCCGAGATCGGGGATCAGCCGCAGATCGCCGACCGGACCGCCGATGTGGTGACTGGTGGTGAAGCTGTCGTCGACCAGGACCACGTCGAAGCAGGGGGCGGCGCCGACCCCCCAGACGGCCGCGTGCTCCAGTCGGCGGACCGGGACGGTCTTCACCCGGGCCAGCCCCGCGTTGTCCACCCAGCTGAGGATCACCCCCTCGACACCCTCCGCGCTGAGCCGGGCGGCCGCGACCCGGGCCCGAGCGGCGCGGTCGGCCCGCGCGTCGGCAGCGGGCAGCCGCTCGGCGATCGGCTCCCCGGCGGGCCGGCCGTCCGGCAGGCCGGTCGAGCCCGAGCCGTGCGCCGATGCATCGAAGGAGCCCTGCTCAGCGGTGGTGGTACTCATGCGATCCATCCTCCCGCTCACCCATTGGCGGAGGAATTACCCGTACGAGTGCATTGGCGAACCGAAAACTGACGGTCGATCAGCTGATAGCACCGCGTCACGTTTTCCCGTCGCCAGCCTCTTCCTACCTGCCGGTAACTTCGCTACAGTGACCGGCACGCACCACCGCCGGGCTTCGGGAGCCGCACCGGCGGGCGTCGCACGTCTCGCGTGCGGCCGGGTGTCATCGCACGGTCCGCCGGTGATCCACCGCGTCGGGCCTGCCTTCAGCCGGGGCCGCGTGCCCCGAGTCACGCCACCTCGCGGTCCGGCCAGAGCGGACTGGCCGCCGTCGAGCGCGTACCAGCACCGAGCACCAAGCGCCGAGCTCCGTCGTCCCAGACACCGCCAAGCGCCCGTCCCGCAAGCCCAGCGCGGCGCCAAGTGCGCCGGCAGCCAAGCACATCGCCGAGCAAGTGCACCGCGAACCACGTGCACCGCCAAGCGCATCCAGAAAGCGCACCAAGAAAGCGCACCAGCAAGCGCACCGCCGGCCGCCCCGAGCGCGCGCCGGTGCTCCACGCCTCCCTCACGCGCCACCGCGCCACCACCCGCCCGCCCCGCCCGGCCGTCGCCCCGGCCGCGTTCGCCGACCCCCTGATCACACCGTGCCCTGATCACACCGTGCTCAGGCCCTTCGGCCTCCCCGAAAGGACCAGCAACGATGCAGGCTCCCGAGACCGCAACCACCGAAAGCGCCGCAACTCCCGAAGGCAGCACCCCCTTCCCCACCGTCGCCGTGGTCGGCGTGGGCACCATGGGTGCCGGAATCGCCGTCGCCGTGGCCCGCTCCGGCCGCCGGGTGATCGGCATCGAGGCCGACGGTGCGGCCGCCGCCAAGGCCCTGGCCCGGATCGAGGAGGCCACCGCGCACGCCGTGGCCCGCGAGCGGCTGACCGCCGAGGAGCGCACCGCCGTGCTCGCCCGGATCACCGTCGGCGAGCAGCTGTCCGCCGCCGCCGAGGCCGACCTGGTGATCGAGGAGATTCCCGAGCAGCTGGAGCTCAAGCGCGAGCTGTTCGCCGAGCTGGACCGGATCTGCCCGCCGGAGACGGTGCTGGCCACCGGCACCACCTCGCTCTCGGTGACCCGGATCGCCGCCGCCACCGGCCGCCCGGAGAAGGTGCTGGGCCTGCACTTCTTCAACCCGGTGCACGCGATGAAGCTGGTCGAGGTGGTGCGCAGCGTCCTCACGTCCCCTCAAGTTGCCGAGCAGGCCGCCGAGTTCGCCCGCGAGCTGGGCAAGGAGCCGGTGGCGGCGGGTGACCGGGCCGGCTTCGTGGTCAACGGGCTGCTCTTCGCCTACCTCAACCAGGCCGCCGCGATGTTCGAGTCCCGCTACGCCACCCGGGAGGACATCGACGCCGCGATGCGGCTGGGCTGCGGCCTGCCGATGGGCCCGCTGGCGCTGCTCGACCTGATCGGCCTGGACACCGCCCGCACCGTGCTGGAGGCGATGTACGAGCAGTCCAGGGACCGGCTGCACGCCCCGGCGCCGATCCTCGGCCAGCTGGTCTCGGCGGGCCTGCTGGGCCGCAAGACCGGCCGCGGTTTCTACAGCTACGAGGCGCCCGGCTCGTCCCGGGTGGTGGCCGAGCCGAGCAGCGGCGCGGCGGCCCGGGTCGCCGGGCGCCCGGTGCACGGGGTCGGCGTCTGCGGTTCGGGCACCATGGCCACCGGCATCGCCGAGGTCTTCGCCAAGGCCGGCCACCCGGTCACCCTGGTCGCCCGCAGTCAGGAGAAGGCGGACCGGGCCAAGGCCCAGCTCGCCAAGTCGCTCGACCGCTCGGTGGCCAAGGGCCGGCTGACCGCGGAGCAGCGCGACACCACCCTGGGCCTGGTCACCGCCAGCGGTTCGCTGGCCGACCTGAACCAGGCGGACCTGGTGCTGGAGGCCGTGGCCGAGGATCTGGCGGTCAAGCGGGAGCTGTTCGCCACCCTGGACAAGATCGCCAAGCCGGGCGCGGTGCTGGCCACCACCACCTCCAGCCTGCCCGTGATCAGCTGCGCCACCGCGACCTCGCGGCCGCAGGACGTGATCGGGATGCACTTCTTCAACCCGGCCCCGGCGATGAAGCTGGTCGAGGTGGTCTCCACGGTGCTGACCGCCCCGGAGGTCACGTCGACCGTGCTGGAGCTGTGCGGCGGGATCCGCAAGCACCCGGTGGAGTGCGGCGACCGGGCCGGGTTCATCGTGAACGCGCTGCTCTTCCCGTACCTGAACGACGCGGTGCGGATGCTGGAGGAGCACTACGCGACGGTGGACGACATCGACACCGCGATGAAGCTCGGCTGCGGCTACCCGATGGGCCCCTTCGAGCTGCTGGACGTGGTCGGCCTGGACGTCTCGCTGACCATCGAGCGGGTGCTGCACCAGGAGTTCCGGGAGCCGGGGCTGGCCGCCGCACCGCTGCTGGAGCACCTGGTGGCGGCGGGCTGCCTGGGCCGCAAGACCGGTCGCGGGTTCCGCGACCACGCCCGCCGGTGAGCGGGGGCGGGCCGGCGGGGGTGCCGGCACCTGACTCCGAGCGTCCCCACCCGTTCTGGGTGAACGGCGCCGGGGCCCGACCGCTGCCCCGGACCGGGGCTGAGCGGGCCCGGGGGGCGTGTAGCGTTCCAGGCATGGACCGGGAACAGTCATCCGCTGAGCAGGACCTCCGTACCGTCGACAACGGGCCCGGCAGCCGCCGGGCGGCGGCGCAGCGGCAGCAGATGCGCCAGGACCTGGCCACCGCGGCGATGGAGCTGTTCGCCACCCAGGGGTACGAGGAGACGACGGTCGATCAGATCGCCGCCGCCGCCGGGGTGGCCCGGCGGACCTTCTTCCGGTACTTCCGGTCCAAGGAGGAGGCGATCTTCCCGGACCACGACGACACCCTGGTGCGGGTGGCCGACCTGCTGGCCAGCGCCGAGCCGGAGGAGCACCCGCTGGACGTGGTGTGCCGCGGCATCAAGGAGGTGCTGCGGATGTACGCCTCCACGCCCGGGGTCTCGGTGGCCCGTTACCAGTTGATCCGTCAGGTGCCGGCGCTGCGGGAGCGGGAGATCGCGGTGGTGTCCCGCTACGAGCGGCTCTTCACCCGCTACCTGCTGGGCCGGTTCGACGCCTCGGACAGCATTCCGCCGGGCTGGCAGCACGGCGGGGACGACGACTCGATGCTGGCCGAGGTATCGGCGGCGGCCGTGGTCGCGGCCCACAACCACGTGCTGCGGCGCTGGCTGCGGGCCGGCGGGCACGGGGACGTGGAGGCGCAGCTCGACCACTCCTTCGAGGTGATCCGCGGGACCTTCTGGGCGACCCCGCCGAGCGGGGTGCGGCGCCGTGGCACTGCTGTGACACCCAGTGCCAGTGGGAATGGCACGCTGCCTGGTGATCTCGGGGTCGCCAGCGCACTGAGTGCCACCCCTGGCGGTGAGGTGCTCATCACAGTGGCCCGGACCGATGCCCCGCTGGACGTCGTGCTGGACAGCATCAAGGCCGCCTTCAACCGATAAGGGCAGCAAAACCGCAGGTCAGAAGGCCCGTCACGGCAATCGTGGCGGGCCTTTCCGCGTCCCTGCCAACACCCGGAACAGGCGCGGGAATACGCCAAAAATCATGGCACCCAGTGTCTTTACGAGTGGCACAGGGTGCCAGTAGCTTGTTACTCACCAGTCGCGGCGCCGCGGCTCCCCACCTCGGCGCGCCGTCGTCCGGCGTCCCCACACCCCGGGGACGAACCCACCAGGCCAACCCACCCAATCCCACTGCGTAGCCGGTGTCCGCTCCCGGCTCCCCCAGACGCCCTGTGCGCCCTCACACAGGTACGCCTTCGGAGGCAGCCATGAAGGAAATCCTCGACGCGATCCTCAGCGCCGACAGCACGTCCGCGGACTTCGCCGCGCTCAAGCTCCCCGAGTCCTACCGGGCGGTCACGCTCCACAAGGACGAGGAGCAGATGTTCGCCGGCCTGGAGAGCCGCGACAAGGACCCGCGCAAGTCGCTCCACCTGGACGACGTGCCGCTGCCCGAACTCGGCCCCGGCGAGGCCCTGGTGGCCGTGATGGCCAGTGCCGTCAACTACAACACCGTCTGGTCCTCGATCTTCGAGCCGGTCTCGACCTTCGGCTTCCTGGAGCGCTACGGCCGACTCTCGCCGCTGACCAAGCGCCACGACCTGCCGTACCACGTCGTCGGCTCCGACCTGGCCGGCGTGGTGCTGCGCACCGGCGCCGGGGTCAACGCCTGGAAGCCGGGCGACGAGGTGGTCGCGCACTGCCTGTCCGTGGAGCTGGAGAGCCCCGACGGCCACAACGACACCATGATGGACCCGGAGCAGCGGATCTGGGGCTTCGAGACCAACTTCGGCGGCCTCGCCCAGCTGGCGCTGGTGAAGACCAACCAGCTGCTGCCCAAGCCCAAGCACCTCACCTGGGAGGAGGCCGCCTCCCCCGGTCTGGTCAACTCCACCGCCTACCGCCAGCTGGTGTCGCGCAACGGCGCCGGCATGAAGCAGGGCGACAACGTGCTGATCTGGGGCGCCAGCGGCGGCCTCGGCTCCTACGCCACCCAGTACGCGCTGGCCGGCGGCGCCACCCCGATCTGTGTGGTCTCCAACGACCAGAAGGCCGAGATCTGCCGCGCCATGGGCGCCGAGGCGATCATCGACCGCAGCGCCGAGGGCTACAAGTTCTGGAAGGACGAGCACACCCAGGACCCGCGCGAGTGGAAGCGCCTGGGCGCCAGGATCCGCGAGTTCACCGGCGGCGAGGACGTGGACATCGTCTTCGAGCACCCGGGCCGCGAGACCTTCGGCGCCTCGGTCTACGTGACCCGCAAGGGCGGCACCATCGTCACCTGCGCCTCCACCTCCGGCTACATGCACCAGTACGACAACCGCTACCTGTGGATGTCGCTCAAGCGGATCGTCGGCTCGCACTTCGCCAACTACCGCGAGGCCTTCGAGGCCAACCGCCTGATCGCCAAGGGCAAGATCCACCCGACCGTCTCCAAGGTCTACTCGCTGGAGCAGACCGGCCAGGCGGCCCTGGACGTGCACCACAACAAGCACCAGGGCAAGGTCGGCGTGCTCTGCCTGGCCCCGCAGGAGGGCCTGGGCGTGCGCGACCACGAGCTGCGCGAGAAGCACCTGCCGGCGATCAACCTGTTCCGCGAGCTTGACGAGCGGACCATCAAGCCCAGCCGGGACATCTGAGATGACGGACCGTCAGAAGCGCGACCGCCCCTGGCTGATGCGCACCTACGCCGGCCACTCCACGGCGGCGGACTCCAACGCGCTCTACCGGCGCAACCTGGCGAAGGGCCAGACCGGCCTCTCGGTCGCCTTCGACCTGCCCACCCAGACCGGCTACGACTCGGACCACGTGCTGGCCCGCGGCGAGGTCGGCCGGGTCGGCGTGCCGGTCGGCCACATCGGCGACATGCGGACCCTGTTCGACGGGATCCCGCTGGAGCAGACCAACACCTCGATGACCATCAACGCCACCGCCATGTGGCTGCTGGCGCTCTACCAGGTGGTCGCCGAGGAGCAGGGCGCGGACATCGCCAAGCTGACCGGCACCACCCAGAACGACATCATCAAGGAGTACCTGTCGCGCGGGACGCACGTCTTCCCGCCCGGCCCCTCGGTGCGGCTGATCACCGACATGATCGCCTACACCGTGGCCGGCATCCCCAAGTGGAACCCGATCAACATCTGCAGCTACCACCTGCAGGAGGCCGGGGCCACTCCGGTGCAGGAGATCGCCTTCGCGATGTGCACGGCGATCACCGTGCTGGACGCGGTGCGCGACTCCGGCCAGGTGCCGGCCGAGCGGATGGGCGAGGTGGTCGGCCGGATCTCCTTCTTCGTGAACGCGGGCGTCCGGTTCGTCGAGGAGATGTGCAAGATGCGGGCCTTCGCCCAGCTCTGGGAGAAGGTCACCCGCGAGCGCTACGGCATCAAGGACCCCAAGCAGCGCCGGTTCCGCTACGGCGTGCAGGTCAACTCCCTCGGCCTGACCGAGGCCCAGCCGGAGAACAACGTCCAGCGGATCGTCCTGGAGATGCTGGCCGTCACCCTCTCCAAGGACGCCCGCGCCCGCGCCGTCCAACTCCCGGCCTGGAACGAGGCGCTGGGCCTGCCCCGGCCCTGGGACCAGCAGTGGTCGCTGCGCATCCAGCAGGTGCTGGCCTACGAGTCGGACCTGCTGGAGTACGGCGACATCTTCAACGGCTCCGAGGTGATCGAGGCCAAGACCGCCGAGCTGCTGGCCGGCGCGGAGGCGGAGATCGCCAAGGTGCTGGAGCAGGGCGGGGTGGTCGCGGCCGTCGAGTCCGGCTACCTGAAGTCCGCACTGGTCGCCTCGCACGCCGAGCGGCGGGCCCGGATCGAGGCCGGCGAGGACAAGATCGTCGGCGTGAACTGCTTCGACACCACCGAGGAGAGCCCGCTCACCGCCGACCTGGACACCGCCATCATGGTGGTGGACCCGGCCAGCGAGCAGGCCGTGCTCGACAACCTCAAGCAGTGGCGGGCCGACCGTGACGAGGCGGCGGCGCAGCAGGCGCTGACCGAGCTGAAGCGGATCGCGGCCACCGAGCGGAACCTGATGGACGCCACCCTGGCCTGCGCCCGGGCCGGGGTGACCACCGGCGAGTGGGCCTTCGCGCTGCGCGAGGTGTTCGGCGAGTACCGGGCGCCCACCGGGGTCGGCGGCGCGCCGATCGCGGTGGCCGCCGAGCCGGGCGGCGAGCTGGCCCGGGTGCGGGCCAAGGTCACCGCCACCGCCGCCGAGCTGGGCACCGCCAAGCTGCGGCTGCTGGTCGGCAAGCCGGGCCTGGACGGGCACTCCAACGGCGCCGAGCAGATCGCGGTGCGAGCCCGCGACGCCGGCTTCGAGGTGGTCTACCAGGGGATCCGGCTGACGCCGGAGCAGATCGTCTCGGCGGCCGTCGCCGAGGACGTGCACTGCGTGGGGCTGTCGATCCTCTCCGGCGCCCACCCCGAGCTGGTTCCGGACGTACTGCAGCGGATGAAGCGGGCCGGGGTGGAGGATGTGCCAGTGATCGTCGGTGGCATCATCCCCGCTGCGGACGCCGAGGCCCTGCGGGCCGCCGGTGTCGCCGCGGTCTTCACCCCGAAGGACTTCGGCATCACCACCATCATCGGCCGGATCGTCGACGAGATCCGCACGGCCAACCATCTCGGCCCTTACCAGGAAGAGACCCTCGCCCAATGACGAACGCCCACCCGTCGCCCGCCACCACCCTTGCAACGAGCGGCTCCGCCGCCACCCCTAATCGCCTTCGCCCCCGCCGCTCCTGCCTGGCGGTGCCGGGCAGCAACCCGCGCTTCCTCGAGAAGGCCCAGGGCCTGCCCGCCGACCAGGTCTTCCTGGACCTGGAGGACGCCTGCGCCCCCGCCGTCAAGGAGAGCGCCCGGCTCAACATCGTCGACGCGCTGAACAACGGCGACTGGGGCAACAAGACCAAGGTGGTCCGGGTCAACGACTGGACCACCCACTGGACCTACCGTGACGTGATCACCGTGGTCGAGGGCGCCGGGCCGAACCTGGACTGCATCATGCTGCCCAAGGTGCAGGACGCCGAGCAGGTCAAGGCGCTGGACCTGCTGCTCACCCAGATCGAGAAGACCATGGGCTTCGAGGTCGGCCGGATCGGCATCGAGGCGCAGATCGAGAACGCCAAGGGCCTGATCAACGTCGACGCGATCGCCACCGCCTCGCAGCGCGTGGAGACCATCATCTTCGGCCCGGCCGACTTCATGGCCTCGATCAACATGAAGTCGCTGGTGGTCGGCGAGCAGCCGCCCGGCTACAACGCCGACGCCTACCACTACATCCTGATGCGCATCCTGATGGCGGCCCGCGCCAACGACCTGCAGGCGATCGACGGTCCGTACCTGCAGATCCGCAACCAGGAGGGGTACCGCGAGGTGGCCGGCCGCTCGGCCGCGCTGGGCTTCGACGGCAAGTGGGTGCTGCACCCGGACCAGGTCGCCGCCGCCAACGAGATCTACTCGCCCTCGCAGGAGGACTACGACCACGCCGAGTTGATCCTGGACGCCTACGACTGGTGCACCTCGGAGGCCGGCGGCTTCAAGGGCTCGGCGATGCTCGGCGACGAGATGATCGACGAGGCCAGCCGCAAGATGGCGCTGGTGATCTCCGGCAAGGGCCGCGCCGCGGGCATGCAGCGCACCTCCAAGTTCGAAGCCCCGGAGGCCTGATCATGCAGTTCGGACGCACCTACGAGGAGTTCGAGGTCGGCGCGGTCTACAAGCACTGGCCCGGCAAGACGGTCACCGAGTACGACGACCACCTCTTCTGCCTGCTCACCATGAACCACCACCCGCTCCACATGGACGTCAACTATGCGGAGAACACCACGGACTTCAAGAAGAACGTGGTGGTGGGCAACTACATCTACTCGCTGCTGCTCGGCATGTCCGTCCCGGACGTCTCCGGCAAGGCGATCGCCAACCTGGAGATCGAGTCGCTGCGGCACGTGGCGCCGACCTTCCACGGCGACACCATCTACGGCGAGACCACGGTGCTCGACAAGTGGCCCTCCAAGTCCAAGGACGACCGGGGCATCGTCTACGTCGAGACCAAGGGCTACAAGCAGGACGGCACGGTCGTCTGCATCTTCCGCCGCAAGGTGATGGTGCCGACCGAGACCTACATCAAGGCGCGGGGCGGCGAGCAGCCGGGCCGCCCGACGCCGCTGTCCTGACCCCTCCGATACCCCCGGGGGCGGGCGCCGTCATCGCCCGAGCCTCCGGTCACGGGGGCGCTGCGAATGTCACGCTTCGCGGCGCCCCCGGCCCCTCGCCCACCCGTCGCCCGCCACCGCCCTTCCAAGGGCGCGCTGCGCGCGACACCCCGCCCACCCGTCGCCCGCCACCGCCCTTCCAAGGGCGCGCTGCGCGCGACACCCCGCCCACCCGTCGCCCGCCACCGCCCTTCCAAGGGCGCGCTGCGCGCGACACCCCGCTTTTTCCCTCAGAGACTTACGGAGCCGCACGATGGGACGCCTCGCACAGACCGACGGCCTCACCGAGATCCAGCGGGACATCCTCGCCACCGTGCGGGAGTTCGTCGACAAGGAGATCATCCCGGTCGCCACCGAGCTGGAGCACAAGGACGAGTACCCGACCGCCATCGTCGAGGGCATGAAGCAGCTCGGCCTGTTCGGGCTGACCATCCCCGAGGAGTACGGCGGCCTCGGCGAGTCGCTGCTCACCTACGCCCTGGTGGTCGAGGAGATCGCCCGCGGCTGGATGTCCGTCTCCGGCATCGTCAACACCCACTTCATCGTGGCGCACATGATCAACGCGCACGGCACCCAGGAGCAGAAGGACTACTTCCTGCCCAAGATGGCGGCCGGCGAGATCCGCGGCGCCTTCTCGATGTCCGAGCCGGCGCTGGGCTCCGATGTCGCCGCGATCTCCACCAAGGGCGTCAAGGACGGGGAGTTCTACGTCCTCAACGGCCAGAAGATGTGGCTGACCAACGGCGGCAGCTCCACCCTGGTCGCGGTGCTCTGCAAGACCGACGAGGGCGGCAGCACCCCGTACAAGAACATGACCACCTTCCTGATCGAGAAGACGGCCGGTTTCGGCCCGAACCCGACGGTCCCCGGCCTGACCGTGCCCGGCAAGATCGAGAAGATGGGTTACAAGGGCGTCGACACCACCGAGCTGGTGCTCCAGGACGTCCGGATCCCGGCGGACCGGATCCTCGGCGGGGTCCCCGGCCGCGGCTTCTACCAGATGATGGACGGCGTCGAGGTCGGCCGGGTCAACGTGGCCGCCCGGGGCTGCGGCGTCGCCCGCCGCGCCTTCGAGCTGGGCATCGCCTACGCCCAGCAGCGCACCACCTTCGGCAAGAAGATCGCCGAGCACCAGGCGATCCAGTTCAAGCTGGCCGAGATGGCCACCAAGGTCGAGGCCGCCCACCAGATGATGGTGATGGCAGCCCGCAAGAAGGACAGCGGCCAGCGCAACGACCTCGAGGCGGGCATGGCCAAGTACCTCGCCTCCGAGTACTGCAAGGAGGTCGTGGAGGACGCCTTCCGGATCCACGGCGGCTACGGCTTCTCCAAGGAGTACGAGATCGAGCGGCTCTACCGGGAGGCCCCGATGCTGCTGATCGGTGAGGGTACGGCGGAGATCCAGAAGATGATCGTGGGTCGCCGTCTGCTGGAGGAGTACAAGCTGGCCGAGTAGGCCACATCCGGCCCCTGAGCAGGGCGCCTACGGGTCCCGGCGACGACCGCGCCGGGGCCCGTGCGCAGTGCTGGGACAGGGCTGAGAGAAGACTCACTGATCTTGACCGACCCCTTGGGAACCGCTCCGGGGCCCGCTACGGTCGTATACATAGCGCGTGCACTCCGGCACGGCAGGAGTCAGTTGAACGAGCAGGCGGGTTGCCCACCCACCACCTGCTCCCGATAGCATCCACCGGGACAGCAGCTGTCCCCTTCTCACCCGATCCCCGCGGTGGCCACCCTCTCGGTCGGCCATGATCCCCCGCGACGAAGGTCTTCGATGCCCATCAGCCCGTCCCCTCACTCCTCCGTCACGGAGCGCGATCCCTTCGCTCCCGAGACGGCCGGTCGGCGACCCCGCGTGACCATCGCGCGCGGAGCCACCCCCTGGTTCGTCCCGACCCTGGCCACCGCCGCCCTGACCACCGCTCTCACCAAGCGGAACGGCAAGTGGGCGCTGGCCGCGGTACCGGCCTGCGCGCTCAGCGCGGGCATGCTGTGGTTCTTCCGCGACCCGGAGCGTGAGATCGGCACCGGCAGAGTGATCTCGCCGGCCGACGGCGTGGTGCAGAGCATCGACGCCTGGCCGGACGGCCGGACTCGGGTCGCGATCTTCATGAGCCCGCTGAACGTGCACGTCAACCGGGCCCCGCTGCCCGGCACGGTGACCTCCGTCGAGCACATCGCCGGCGGCTTCGTGCCCGCCTTCAACAAGGACAGCGACCGCAACGAGCGGGTCGTCTGGCACTTCGACACCGAGATCGGCGACATCGAGATGGTGCAGATCGCGGGCGCCGTGGCGCGCCGCATCGTGCCGTACGTCCCGGCCGGTACCAAGGTCGAGCAGGGCGAGCGGATCGGTCTGATCCGCTTCGGCTCCCGCGTCGACACCTACCTGCCGGCCGGCGTCGAGGTGGGCGTCACGGTCGGCCAGAAGACGACGGCGGGGGTGACACGCCTTGACCGTGACTGATCCCGAAACCCTGGTGGGCATCGACGACTCGGAGGAGACCGAGCTGCGTCGGCGCCGCTGGGCGCGCGACCGCGAGCTGCGCGCGCCCCGTCCGCCGCAGGCCCTGTCCACGGCCGACTTCCTGACCCTGGGCAATGCGGTCTGCGGCTTCCTGGCGATCTACTCCGTCACCACCAACATGCTGATCCCGCACATCACCGGGAGCAGCAGCGGTGGTGGCACCATGCGGCACGGCGCGGCCACCGCGGTGACGCTGCTGCTGCTCGGCGCGATGTGCGACCTGTTCGACGGCCTGGTGGCCCGCAAGCTGCGGGCCTCGGCGCTCGGCGCGGAGCTGGACAACCTGGCCGACCTGATCAGCTTCGGCATCGCGCCGGCCTACTTCGTCGCGGTCTGGGGCATCGTCTCGCCCGGCTCCAACCAGGGCCTGTCCGCGTTCATCGCGCTCACGGTGCTGCTAGCGGTGGTGCTGCGGCTGGCCCGGTTCTCGGCCGTCAAGATGCGCCCCGGGGTCTTCCAGGGCATGCCCTGCCCGATGGGCGCCCTGACGGTGATCGCCATCGTGCTGCTCGACCCGCCGTTCCTGCCCGGTCTGCTGGCGATCTTCGGCGTGGCCTACCTGATGGTCAGCCAGGTCGAGTACCCCAAGCCGCAGGGTCTGCTGGCCACCGCCACGCTTGGCTGGATCGTGGTCTCGATCGGCTGCCTGGCCGCCTGGGCCGCCGGTCTGCCCGGCGGCGACGTGCTGATGCACATCGGCGCCTTCGCGCAGATCGCGCTGGCCGCGATGGCACCGCTGCTGGTGATCCGCCGCAAGGTCGGCCAGAAGGTCGGCGATGTGCGGGCCCGCCGTGCGGAGTCCCGCGGCTGCTGAGCCGCCCGTAGCAAGCCCGAGGGCCCCGGAACGATCCCGTTCCGGGGCCCTCGGTGTTTCTCCGCTCTGATGGGCCGTCAGGCCCCGCCACGGGGCTCGCCTCAGGTCCGGCCGCGGCGCCTGTCGCGGTTCCGCGCAGCGGTGGACGCTTCAGGCCCCACCGCGGTGCACGCTGAACGCCGAGCGGCGGGCCGCCCGGGCGACGGCCGGGTCGGGGTGCACCGAGGAGACGGCGGTGAGCACCGAGGCGGCCCGCGGGTGCCCCGACTGCCGGGCCCGGGCGAACAGCCGCACCGGGTCGCCCGCACTGGCGCCCTCGACATGGCCGACCAGCAGCTCGGTCTCGCCGTGGTCGAGCACCGCCGCGGCGGTGTCCACCCAGAGCCAGGCGGCGTCCTCGGCGCTCAGCACGTCCGAGGGGATCACCCCGCCCTCGTCCAGTTGCTCGGCCAGCCACAGCAGCGCGTAGGGGCGCAGCACCGGCTCGTCCACGGCGGAGCGCACCACCTGTTCGGCGGTACCGCCGGCCACCCGCAGCGCCTCGAAGGCCAGGCCGCGCAACAGGGCGTCCTCGCCGCGGGCGACCTCGAGCAGCTCGGCCACCGCGCGGTCCACCGGCCGGGCCGCCACCCAGGCGCGGTACTCGGCCCGGGCCGGGCCCGGGGTGTAGTTGGCGCAGGCGTCCAGCAGCTCCAGGGCGCTCTGCTCGATGTGCCCGGCAGCGGTCTGGGCGACGGTGCAGATCTCCTCCAGCTTGGCCCGCACCGCCCAGTGCCCCAGCGGGGAGAGCTCGGCGGCGGCGTCCCGGCGGACCACGGCGCCGACGGCGGTCAGCCCGTCCAGCATCCAGTCCAGCACGGCGGCCACGTCGGACACGGACGGCGGGGTGTCGATCTGCGGCTCCCGGCAGGTGCCGCGCACCGCGGAGACGGCCGAGGCGGCGTGCGGGACCGGGGAGAGCGCGGCGAACTCGCCGCCGCCGCGCCGCCGCTCGTCCAGGCCGCGGCGGAGCAGCTCCATCAGCTCGCCGTCGGCGACCGGACCGTCCACCAGGTGCAGGAAGGAGAGCAGCTGCGGCGCCTGGTCGACGGCCTGGCCGGCCAGCAGCGCGAAGACCCCGCGCAGCGCGGCCGGCGGCACCGGGGCGAGCAGCGTCCAGGCGTCGAACAGCGCGGACCAGCCGCGCAGCACCGCCTCGTCGTCGTGCTCCCAGGCGTGCAGCCGCCAGCCCGGGGCGGCGCCGCCGTCCCGGGGCTCGATCAGGCCGACCATCAGGGCCTGTCCCCAGGCCTTGGCGGCGGCGCCGACGGTCATGGCGAGGGCCCGCCCGGCGGCCCGGGCGTCGTCGGGCAGCAGCTCGCCGCGCTTGTCGACGGCTTCGAGCTCGCCGGCCCAGCGGGCGATCCGTACTGCGTCGGCCAGCATCCGGCGGGCCAGCGGCGCCAGCTCGCCGGGGCCGGGGAAACCGTCGGGCACCGGGACCCGGCCGCGCCCGGGGGCGGGCTTGGGGGTGCGTCGGCGGTTGGCGGAGCGGCCCGGCTGGGCGCCGTCGGCACGGCGGGCCGTGCCGGGTAGACGGGTCACCGTCGCGCCGGTGCCCGTGGTCGGCGGGAGCGGGGCATCACGGTCGCGCGGATTCCGAGACGTCACGCCGTGCAGTCTTCCCCGTGTACGGGGCGGTTGTCACATCGAGTTCGGCGCGTCTTGTACAGAAGCAGGTTGCGCGGGGCCGTGACTCGGGGCAAGAGCGGCCAAACCGGGCCTCCCGGCGGCCGGTGATCTGTGCACGACAGTAGTGGGTGGAACCGAACGTGGTCAAGGGGTCACCCAACGCGCGCGGACCGCAGGGGGTTCGGGGCTCAGCGGCGCGGAGCCGGGACGGGACCCAGCGGATCGGGGCGCAGAGGATCGGGGCTCAGAGGATCGGGGTGAGGAAGCGCCGCAGCAGTTCCTCGTAGCGGGCCGGATCGGCGTTCCAGAGCCCGGCGTGGCCGGCCCCCGGGAAGGCGTGCAGGGAGACCAGATCGCTTCGGCGGTCGGCCAGCCGCTCGGCGTCCCGGAACGGCGCCACGCCGTCCTGCGGGCTGGCCAGCAGCAGGGCCGGGGCCGCCAGGTCGGTGCCGTCGGTTATCCGCGCCAGGCCCGCCAGGTCGACGCCGGTGCGCCCCTGTGCGGCCCAGGCGCCCAGTTGCCCGGCCACCGCCCCGGCGCCCGCCCTGGCCGCCACCCCGCGCACCGAGGCGGCCGGCTCCAGCACCGGCGAGTCCAGCACCAGGGCGGCCAGGTGCTCCCGGAGGTCGGAGCGGGCGGCGGTCTGCAGCACCGTGGTCGCGCCGACCGACCAGCCGTACAGCACGATGCGGCCGGCCCCGGCCTCCTTGGCGAACCGGATCGCCGCGTCCACGTCCCGCCACTCGGTCTCGCCGAAGTGCCCGATGCCGTCCGGCGAGGCGGGCGCACCCTGGTCACCCCGGTAGCTGGCCACCAGCGCCGGCAGCCGCAGCCGCTGCAGCACCGGCAGCACCGGGAGGGCCTGCCGGCGGTCGGCCAGCGCGCCGTGCACCAGGATCACCCAGGTGCCGCGCACCGCCGGCACGTACCAGGCGGGCAGCCCGCCCAGTTCGCCGTCGACCACCACGTCCATGTAGTCCAGGCCGCAAGCGGAGCCCGGGTCGCCGCGCAGCACCCGGTTGCTGAGCTCCACCTCGGCGCCGTCGGCCGGCGGGCTGCCGGCGGACCGCTCGATGCGGCGGGTGACCGTCTGCGGGTCGGTGGCCAGGACGTCGCCGACCACGGCGTGGCCGCCGGGCCAGTCCAGGGCGTAGATGCCGCGCCGGCCGCTGTCCACCGTCCGGGTCAGGGTCACCTCGTGGGCCGTCATCCGGTGCACCCGCAACGCCGGCTCGGCTATGACCGGCCCGTGCTCTGCCGTCTCCGGACGCAGTGCGAGGTCGGAGACCCGGCGGCCGACCAGCAGCACGGCCGCACCCGCTCCGGCGACGACGGTGGCGGCCGCGGCAAGGACGGTTCCCCAACGCATGGCTCTCCCCGGTGGTGACGACGGCTGCGGACGTCACCAGTTCACCCCGGAGCGCCCGAACCCGCCACCGCAGCACGGCAGCCCGCACGGACCTTGGCATGACGCGCTCCCGCGCCACCGGCCGCGATCTCCCCCCCCCGGGCCCGAACAGCCACCCCGGCACCGCCCGTAGCAGTGCCGCCCGCACGGACCTCGGCATGACGCGCTCCCGCGCCACCGGCCGCGATCTCCCCCCGGGCCCGAACAGCCACCCCGGCACCGCCCGTAGCAGTGCCGCCCGCACGGACCTCGGCATGACGCGCTCCCGCGCCACCGGCCGCGATCTCCCCACCCAGCCCGAACGGCCACCCCGGCACCCTCGGCCCGGCGCGGCCGTAGCCGTGCCCCCCCGTAACGGTGGCGACCGTCGGCCCGCTGATCGCGGCGCCCGGCGCCGGCTTCGCCGTCGGGCCGGCCGGGGCCGCCGATCAAGCAGACCGCATGGCTCGGGCGCGGGCTGCGCCGGGCGGGCGTCGCGGAGGGCTGGTTGACGCCCGGAGAGCGGGCGTGATGGGATCGCTGGGCCATACGGAGGCATAGGAGAGGAAGCCCGGTGCGAATCCGGCGCGGTCCCGCCACTGTCACCGGGGCGCGGCAGGTCGGCCGCCCCGGGAGCCAGGAACTCTCGCCCCCGTTACGTCGATCCGGGGCGCGGACCCTGAGTGAGGACACGCTTCGATGCAGCGCGCCGTCGCTGGCTATGCCTGCGGCGCGGTGGCCGGCTATGCCGCCGACGCCGTGTTCGCCGACCCTCGACGCGGTCACCCGGTGGCCGCGTTCGGCCGGGCCGCGACCGCCCTGGAACGCGCGCTCTGGCGCGACCACCGCGGCGCCGGCGCCCTGCACACCGCGCTAGCGGTGGGCGCGGTGGCCACCGGGGCGGCGCTCCTGGAGCGCGGTGCCGGGCCCGCCCGCCGGGCCGCCAATGCCGCGCTGGCCACCTGGACGGTGCTCGGCGGCACCTCGCTGACCCGGGAGGCCCGCACCATCGGCGGCCATCTGACGGCCGGTGACCTGACGGCGGCCAGGGAGCGGCTGCCGCATCTGTGCGGGCGGGACCCGAGCGGCCTGGACGAGCAGCAGATCGCCCGCGCGGTGGTGGAGTCGGTGGCCGAGAACACCGCGGACGCCGTGGTCAACGCCCTGGTCTGGGGCGCACTGGCGGGCTCCCCCGGGCTGCTGGCGTTCCGGGCGGTGAACACCCTGGACGCGATGGTGGGCCACAAGTCGCCGCGCTACCGCCGGTTCGGCTGGGCGGCGGCCCGGCTGGACGATGTCGCGGGCTGGCCGGGCGCCCGCCTGGCGGCGCTGCTCGCGGTGGCCGCCGCCGAGGACCGCGGGCGGGCCTGGCGGATCTGGCGGCGGGACGGTTCGGCGCACCCGAGCCCCAATGCGGGTCAGGCCGAGTCGGCGTTCGCGGGTGCGCTCGGTGTGCGGCTCGGCGGCACCCTGCAGTACGGAACCCGCGTCGAGCACCGCCCGGTGCTGGGCGCCGAGCAGCGCCCGGTGGCGGTCGGCGACATCGAGCGGGCCTGTCAACTGTCGCGCCGCATTGGGTTGTTGGCACTCACCAGCACGGTATTGACACGCACGGTGGTGGCCCGCGCGCTGTGGAAGGGACGTCGATGAGCAACGCGATCCTGATCGCCGGCACCACCTCGGATGCCGGCAAGAGCGTGGTGACCGCCGGGATCTGCCGCTGGCTGGTCCGGCAGGGCGTCAAGGTGGCGCCGTTCAAGGCGCAGAACATGTCGCTCAACTCGATGGTCACGGCGGACGGCGCCGAGATCGGCCGGGCCCAGGTGATGCAGGCGCAGGCCGCCCGGGTCGAGCCGGAGGCGGCGATGAACCCGGTGCTGCTCAAGCCCGGCGGCGACGGGCGCAGCCAGGTGGTACTGCTGGGGCGCCCGGTCGCGGAGGTCGGCGCACTGGACTACCGGGAGCGCAAGCCGTATCTGCTGGAGCGTTCGCTGGAGTGCCTGGCCGATCTGCGCCGCCGGTTCGACGTGGTGGTGTGCGAGGGCGCGGGCTCACCGGCCGAGATCAACCTGCGGGACCGGGACATCGCCAACATGGGCCTGGCCCGGGCCGCCGAGCTGCCGGTGCTGGTGGTCGGCGACATCGACCGCGGCGGGGTGTTCGCCGCGATGTACGGGACGCTGGCGCTGCTCAGCCCCGAGGACCAGCGGCTGGTGGCGGGCTGGCTGGTGAACAAGTTCCGCGGTGACGCCCGGCTGCTGAAGCCCGGCCTGGACATGCTGCACGAGCTGACCGGCCGTCCGGTGCTGGGCACCCTGCCGATGCTGGCCGACCTGTGGCTGGACGCGGAGGACTCGCTGGACCTGACCACGGCCGTGGAGCGCGGCGCGACGGCCGGTCCGCACGGCCGGGACGTGCTGCGGGTGGCGGTGCTGCGGCTGCCCCGGCTGTCCAACTTCACCGACGTGGACGCGCTGGCCCAGGAGCCCGGGGTGCTGGTGCGCTGGGCGACGCGGCCCGAGGAGCTGGCGGACGCCGATCTGGTGGTGCTGCCGGGCACCCGGGCGACGGTGGCGGACCTCGCCTGGCTGCGCGAGCGTGGCCTCGAACAGCCGCTGCGGGAGCGGGCGTTGGCGGGTCGGCCGGTGCTCGGGGTGTGCGGCGGCTACCAGATGCTGTCCCAGCGGATCACCGACTCGGTGGAGTCGGGGGCCGGCGTGGTCGACGGGCTCGGGCTGCTGCCGGTGCGGGTGGAGTTCCAGGTCGAGAAGACGCTCGGGCGGCCGGTCGGCGAGGCGTACGGCGAGCGGGTCGAGGGCTACGAGATCCACCACGGGGTGGCCCGGGTGGACGGCGGCGAACCCTTCTTGGACGGCTGCCGGGTGGGTGCCGTGTGGGGCACCACCTGGCACGGGGCGCTGGAGAACGACGGGTTCCGCCGGGCCTTCCTGCGCGAGGTCGCGGCGCTGGCCGGACGGGACTTCACGCCGGCGCCCGGCACCTCGTTCGCGGCGGCCCGGGAGGCCCGGCTGGACCGGCTGGGGGATCTGATCGAGGAGCATGCCGACACCGACGCGCTGTGGCGGCTGATCGAGGGCGGGGTGGACGGCGCCCTGCCGTTCGTTCCGCCGGGGGCTCCGACGGCGCGTGCTGTGGAAGGTGACCTGCTGTGAGTGACGTCCGATATCCGTTCACCGCGATCGTCGGCATGGCCGATCTGCGACTGGCGCTGCTGCTGAACGCGGTCTCGCCGGCGGTCGGCGGCGTGCTGGTGCGGGGTGAGAAGGGCACCGCGAAGTCGACGATGGTGCGGGCGCTGGCCGGACTGCTGCCGTCGATCGCGGTGGCCGACGGGTGCCGGTTCGCCTGCGACCCGGCGGCACCCGATCCGCAGTGCCCGGACGCGCCGCACTCCGCCGGCTCCCATGACCGGCCGGCCCGGCTGGTGGAGCTGCCGGTCGGCGTCACCGAGGACCGGATCGTCGGCTCGCTGGACCTCGAGCAGGCGCTCGCCCAGGGCGTGAAGGCGTATGAGCCGGGGCTGCTGGCCCAGGCGCACCGCGGTGTGCTCTACATCGACGAGGTCAACCTGCTGCAGGACCACGTGGTCGACCTGCTGCTGGACGCGGCGGCGATGGGGCGCTCCTACGTGGAGCGCGAGGGCGTCTCGGTGCGGCACGCGGCGCGGTTCCTGCTGGTGGGGACGATGAACCCGGAGGAGGGCGAGCTGCGGCCGCAGCTGCTCGACCGGTTCGGGCTCACCGTGGAGATCGCGGCCACCCGGGATCCGCAGGAGCGGGCCGAGGTGGTGCGGCGGCGGCTGGCGTACGACGCGGACCCGGAGGGCTTCGCGGCCGACTACCGGGACGCCGAGCAGGAGCTCGCTCAACGGATCGGCGCGGCGCGGGAGTTGCTGCCGTCCGTGGTGCTTGGCGATGCGGCGCTGCGTCAGATCACCGCGGTCTGCGCCGCCTTCGAGGTGGACGGGCTGCGCGCGGACATCGTGATGGCCCGCGCCGCCGTCGCCCTGGCCGCCTGGGCGGGCCGCACGGCGGTGGCGGAGGAGGACGTCCGCAAGGCCGCGCAGCTGGCCCTGCCGCACCGTCGCCGCCGCAACCCGTTCGACGCGCCCGGGCTGGACGAGGAGCAGTTGGACCGGACGCTGAGCGAGCACAGCGAGCCCGACACCGACCCGGACAACGAGCCCGACGACGACCCGGACGGCGAAGGGCCGGGCGACGGCGGCCCGGACGGCGGGGGCCCCGGCGGGGCTCCGGAGCCGTCCGACGGCGGGGTGCCCGACACCGCGTCGACCGAGGAGCTCCAGGAGGCCGGCCCCAAGCTGCCCGCGCCCGGCGGCGCCCCCGCCCGCGAGTCCACCCCCGTGGCGGCCGGCGAGCCGTACCGCACCCGCCTGTTCAAGGTCCCCGGCACCGGCCACGGCACCCAGGGCCGCCGCTCCCCCGCCGAGACCGACGGCGGCCACACCATCCGGGACCGCCGCCCGCAGGGCGCCCTCACCCGGCTGCACCTCTCGGCCACCCTGCGCGCCGCCGCCCCGCACCAGCGGGCCCGAGGCCGCTCGGGCCGGTCCCTGGTGCTGCGCTCGGACGACTTCCGCGAGCAGGTGCGCCGCGGCCGCGAGTCCAACCTGGTGCTCTTCGTGGTGGACGCCTCCGGCTCGATGGCCGCCCGGCAGCGGATGACCGCCGTCAAGGGCGCCGTGCTGTCGCTGCTGATGGACGCCTACCAGCGCCGCGACAAGATCGGCATGATCACCTTCCGGGGCAGCGGCGCCGAGCTGGCGCTGCCGCCCACCTCCTCGGTGGAGGTCGGCGCCGCCCGCCTGGAGCGGCTGCCCACCGGCGGCCGCACCCCGCTGGCCGCCGGCCTGCTGCGCGCCCACGAGGTGCTGCGGCTGGAACGAGTGCGCGACCCGCTGCGCCGCCCGCTGCTGGTGGTGGTCACCGACGGCCGGGCCACCGGCGGCCGCACCGCGCTCGCCGAGGCCGGCCGGGCCGCCGCTCTGCTGGCCGCCCACGGCACCGCCGCCGTGGTGCTGGACTGCGAGTCCGGCCCGGTCCGGCTCGGCCTGGCCCGTACCCTGGCCACCCAGCTGAACGCCAACGCCGTCTCCCTGGACGAGCTGCGTGCCGAGGGCGTGGCCGCCCTGGTGCACGCCCACCGCCCCTCCACCTCACGAAAGGCAGCGTGATCCCCGTGCCGCAGGGCCAGCCCGAGGTCGTCCCCGACGACGGCCTGACCACCCGTCAGCGCCGCAACCAGCCGATCACCGCCGTGCACACCGGGCCGGGCAAGGGCAAGTCGACCGCCGCCTTCGGCATGGCGCTGCGGGCCTGGAACCAGGGCTGGCCGATCGGGGTGTTCCAGTTCGTCAAGTCCGCCAAGTGGAAGGTGGGCGAGGAGAACGCGCTGAAGGTGCTGGGCGCCTCCGGTGAGGGCGGCAGCGTCGCCTGGCACAAGATGGGCGAGGGCTGGTCCTGGGTGCAGCGCGACCTGGAGTCCAGCGAGGAGGCCGCCAAGGAGGGTTGGGAGCAGGTCAAGCGCGACCTGGCCGCCGAGAGCTACCGGCTGTACGTGCTGGACGAGTTCACTTACCCGATGAAGTGGGGTTGGGTGGACGTGGCCGAGGTGGTCGAGGTGCTGCGCAACCGCCCGGGCAACCAGCATGTCGTGATCACCGGCCGGTACGCGCCCGAGGCGCTGCTCGAACTGGCCGATCTGGTCACCGAGATGACCAAGGTGAAGCACCCGATGGACGCCGGCCGCAAGGGCCAGCGCGGGATCGAGTGGTAACTCCCCGACCGCCCTACCGGTAAGGCTCTGACGCACGTGCACCTCCCCCGGCTCGTCATCGCCGCCCCCTCCTCGGGGGCCGGCAAGACCACCGTCGCCACCGGCCTGATGGCCGCGCTCACCGCGCGCGGCCTGGCCGTCTCCCCGCACAAGGTGGGCCCGGACTACATCGATCCGGGCTACCACGCGCTGGCCACCGGCCGCCGCGGGCGCAACCTGGACGCCTTCCTGTGCGGCCCGGAGCGGATCGAGCCGCTGCTGCGCCACGGTGCGGCCGGGGCGGACATCGCGGTGATCGAGGGCGTGATGGGGATGTTCGACGGCGCCTCCGGGCGTGGCGAGTTGGCCTCCACCGCGCAGGTCGCCAAGCTGCTGCGGGCGCCGGTGGTGCTGGTGGTGGACGGGTCCTCGCAGTCCCGCTCGGTGGCGGCCCTGGTGCACGGCTTCGCCACCTGGGACCCGCAGGTGCGCCTGGCGGGGGTGATCCTCAACCGGGTCGCCTCCGACCGGCATGAGCAACTGCTGCGCGAGGCACTGGAGGAGGGCGCCGGGGTGCCGGTGCTGGGCGCGGTGCGGCGCACCGCCGCCGTGGCCACCCCGAGCCGGCACCTGGGCCTGGTGCCGGTGGTGGAGCGCTCGGCGGCGGCCCTGCAGGCGGTCGCCGACATGGCCGAACTCATCGCCGCCTCGGTGGACTTGGAAGCGGTGCTGGCACTGGCCCGGTCCGCCCCGCCGCTCACCGCCGCCCCCTGGGACCCGACCGCCGAGGTCGCCCGGGTCACCACCACCGCCCCCCGGATCGCGCTGGCCGCAGGCAGAGCCTTCTCGTTCAGCTACGCCGAGAACGCCGAACTGCTGGCCGCCGCCGGCGCCGAGGTCGTCCCGTTCGACCCGCTGCACGACCAACGGCTTCCTGATGGCACGTCAGGTCTGGTGATCGGCGGCGGCTTTCCCGAGGTATACGGGGAACAGCTCAGCGCCAACGGCGAGTTGCGGTCGGCGATCGCCGAACTCGCCGCCACCGGTGCGCCGATCGCCGCAGAGTGCGCCGGACTCCTGTATCTGGGGCGGGAGTTGGACGGCCATCCGATGTGCGGCATCCTGGGCGCCACGGCCCGGATGACCGAGCGGCTCACCCTGGGCTACCGCGAGGCGGTCGCCCTGCACGACAGCCCGCTGGCCCCCGCCGGCACCCGGGTGCGCGGCCACGAGTTCCACCGCACCGCCTGCACCCCGGGCGCCTCCCCCGCCACCCCCGCCTGGGCCTGGCGCTCCCCCGCCAACGCCACCGTCACCGAGGGCTTCACCACCGCGAACGTGCACGCCTCCTACCTGCACCTGCACTGGGCCGGCGCCCCGCAACTGGCGGAGCGGTTCGTGCGGGCGGTCGGCCGGATCCCGCTTTACCTGGACGATCAAGGACGGTAAGAAGTACCTCGCTCCGGCCTCACTCCGGAGCAGGAACTGTCCGAGGGGGACATCATCAACACACCCAGACGACTCGTCGGCACGGCGGTGGCCGCCGTGCTCGCCTTCACCGGCCTGACGGTCTCGGCCGGCGCGGCCCACGCGGACGCCACCAGCTGCGTGACCGACACCACCGGCACCCCGACGCTCACGCCGATCAACGCGCTCGGCCCGGGCCAGAGCGCCACCAGCCCGAACACCATCTCCACCTACCAGGGGCGGGTGGCGAAGAACCCGGTCACCAAGCTGGTCATGCAGACCGACGGCAACCTGGTCCTCTACCTGCTCACCCAGACCGGCGGCCAGGGCCCGGCCGTGTGGAGCAGCGGCACCTGGGGCCACCCCGGCGCGCACGCCGTCTCCCAGTCCGACGGCAACTTCGTCGTCTACGACAGCAGCGGGCAGGCGCTGTGGAGCTCGGGCACCTGGGGCCAGAGCGGCACCGCCGGCCTGCTGAGCACCGGTGGGCTTCGGGCCGGCGATCCCCACAACTTCAAGGTGTGGTACTCCCAGGGCATCGAGCAGCAGTCCCAGTGGTGCCCGACGAGCACCCAACTGCCGGGGACCGAGGGAACCGACCTCACCTTCATCACCCCCGGCTGCTTCCTGCAGTCGGCCAACGCCTGGTTGGTGCTGCAGTCCGACGGCAACCTGGTGATCTACCGCAAGCGGGACAACGCCCAGCTCTGGAGCAGCGGCACCAGCGGCACTTACTACCCCCACCTGCAGCTGCAGGCCGACGGCAACCTCGTCCTCGCCGGTCCGGGCGGGAACCCCTACTGGTCCGCCGGCACCTACTACCACGCCGGTGACCGCGCCGTCTTCCAGAGCGACGGCAACTTCGTCGTCTACGACAAGAACGGCACCGCGCTGTGGTCCACCAACACCTGGCTGACCGCTAACCAGTGACCGACACTCAGGGCCCTGTCCGCCGCGTGGCGGACAGGGCCCTGAAGCCTCTCAGCGGCCGGTGATGGAGCCGCCGTCCAGGTGGAAGACCTGTGCGGTCAGGTGGCCGGCGGCCGGAGAGGCAAGGAAGAGGGTGGTGGCGACCACGTCGTCGGGGTGGCCGGCGCGCTTGTTGAGGGACTGGGCCACGTTGTAGGCCAGGCGCTGGGCGGGGATGCCGTCGGGGCCGAAGAAGTCGGTGTCGCTGATGTAGCCGGGGGCGATGACGTTGGCCGTGATGCCCTCGGGGCCGACCTCCTGGGCCAGCGAGAGGTTCCAGTTCTCGATGGCGGCCTTGGCGGCGCCGTAGGAGCCGCTGCCGCCGCGGTGGGCGGCGATCGAGCTGAAGTTGATCACCCGGGCGCCGGGGTTCAGCCGGTCGCGCAGGGCCGCGGTGACCAGCACGGCGGTGAAGAGGTTGGCGTCCAGGTTGGCCTGCCAGCGCGCGGCGAGCCCGGCCAGGCCGGGCTGCGGGGTGAGCGGCGCGCTGGTGCGGTCGCGGTTGCCACCGGCATTGTTGACCAGGACGTCGACCCGCTCGGGCAGGTCCGCCAGCGCCGCCTCGACCTGCGCCGGGTCGGCGGCGTCGAAGGCGACGGCCCGCACGTTCGCACCCAGCTCGGCGGCGGCCTGGTCGAGCACGTCCTTGCGGCGGCCGGTGATCACCACCTGGTCGCCCTGTGCGGCGAAGGCCGCCGCGATGGCCTTGCCGAGCCCCGTGCCGCCACCAGTGACGATGATCTGACGCATGCTGCGCCACTCCCCTCGTTTAGACCTAAACGCCACTGGCACACTAGCACCATGAGTGCACCTGAAGAAGATCTTGCCGAGCGGATCGCCAGTGCCTGGCAGCGGGAGCGACCCGGGCTGCCGGTGGGGTCGATCCGGATCCTGACCCGGATCCGGCAGGCCGCCAAGCTGCTGACCGACGACCGGCGCCGCACCCTGGCCCTGGTCGCCATGGACGCCGCCACCCTGGACCTGCTGAGCACGCTGCGCCGGGCGGGTGCGCCGTACTGCCTGCCCACCCGCGAGCTGGCGGCCCGCTCGCTGATCTCCGCGGGGCGGTGACCCAGCGGGTGGACCGCGCCGAGGCCGCCGGGCTGGTCGAGCGCCTGCCGCCCGAGCCGGTCGGCCGGGCGGTGCCGGTGCGGCTCACCGAGGCCGGGCGCCTCGCCGTGGACGCCGCGGTCGGCGACCTGCTGCACCACGAGCAGCAGCTGGTGGACCAGGCGCTGAACGCCGACGAGCAGGCGGACCTCGCCCGCCTGCTCGCCAAGTTCCTTGCCAGGATTCAGAACTGATGGATCATCAGTTCCAGATGCCGGTGATGTCGGAGGCGGTGGCCGCGTTGCCCGCGTGGCCGGTCAGCCCGGCCAGGTCCTCCAGGGTGCGCAGCACGTTGTAGTGGTTGTAGGTGGCGGTGGCACTGCTGCCCGGGATCACGTGCTGGCCGTAGACCAGGGTCGGGATGTGGTTGGCGGAGGTGGTGCTGTCGTCCTCGTCGAAGGTGACCACCAGCAGGCTGTTGTGGGTCTGCGCCCAACTGGCGTATGCGCCGAGGTGGTTCTTGACCCAGGAGTCGCCGGTCTTGATCGAGCAGTCGTGCATGTCATCGCAGAGGTTCGGGATGACGAACGACTCCTTGGGCAGCTTCGTGTAGTCGGTCGGGAACTGCGCGAAGGTGTCGGCGGTGTTCAGCGGGACGTTGGCGAAGCCGAACCACGGGTTGTGCTTCTGGGCGTACTCACCGCTGCTGCAGACGGTCGAACCCTGGCTGGGCAGCGACTCGTTGTAGCTGAGCCAGCTCTTTCCGGCGGCCAGCAGCTCGGAGCCCAGGTTGGGCGTGGTCAGCGACTGGACGCCGATGCAGCTGTCGTCGGTGCGGCCCTGGGTGCTGCCGGAGAACAGCGCGTAGTAGTTGGGCTCGCTCGGGTGCGTGATGGCGTACGAGTTGGTGAGGTTGGCGCCGCCGGCCTTGAGGGTGCCGTTCAGGTACGGGGCGCTGGAGCTGCCGATGATCTGCGAGTAGCCGTGGTTCTCCAGGACCACCACGATCACATGGTCGGGGCGGGCAGCCCGGCGGTGGTCGCATGGCCGGCGGGGGTGGCCTGGGCGCAGCCGGCGCCCGCGGTCAGAGCGGTCAGGGCGGCGGCGGCCAGCGCGGTCAGGGCGCGGCGGGGCAGGGTGGTCATGGCTGATCCTCCGTACGAGGGGACGCATCAGGGAGAACGTGCCGAACTGTGCGGAGCCTACGAGCTCCATGGTGGCATGGACAGCACAGGCCACATGAAGAAGCGAGGAACGGCACACCACCATCGATTGACTCGTGTTCACGCACCGTGATGGGATTTCCCGGCCTGGAGGAAGGAACAACGCGGTGAGCAGCGAAAACGCGGTTGGCGTGGTGGTAGGGGTCGGCGCGAGCGCCGGGGTGGCGGCTTCGGAGGTGCTCACCCTGATCACCGAGGTGCTGGCCGAGGCGGCGCTGCCGGCGAACGCCGTACGGCTGCTCGCCACCGTGGAGGCCCGCGCCACCGAACCCGGACTGCTCGGCACCGCACGGCAGTTGGGGGTGCCGCTGGTCGGGCATCCGGCCGCCGAGCTGGCCGCGGTGGCGGTGCCCAACCCGTCCCCGGCGGTGCTGGCGGCCAGCGGCACCCCGAGCGTGGCAGAGGCGGCGGCGCTGCTCGGCGGCGGCGAACTGCTGGTCGCCAAGCGGAAGTCGGCCCGGTCGACGGTGGCGGTGGCGACCCTGCACGCAGCCGAGCACGATCTGCGCCACCACGGGGACGCCGAGGTCCGCCAGCCCGGGCTGGTGGACCTGGCCGTCAATGTACGCACCGGCACCCCGCCGCAGTGGCTGCGCTCGGCGCTGGCCGACACCATGGGCGAGCTCGCCGCCTACCCGGAACAGAGCGCGGCCCGGGCGGCGGTGGCGGCCCGGCACCGCCGCCCCGAGTCGGAGGTGCTGCTCACCTCCGGTGCGGCGGAGGCCTTCGTGCTGCTGGCCCGCACCGTCCGGCCCCGGCACGCCGTGGTGGTGCACCCGCAGTTCACCGAGCCGGAGGCGGCGCTGCGGGACGCCGGGGTCGACGTGCACCGGGTGCTGCTGCGGTCCGAGGACGGCTTCCGGCTCACCGCCGGCACGGTGCCGGAGGGCGCCGACCTGGTGGTGATCGGCAACCCCACCAACCCCACCTCGGTGCTCCACCCGGCCGCCGCCTTGGCCGAACTCGCCCGGCCCGAACGGACGTTGGTGGTGGACGAGGCATTCATGGACACCGTGCCCGGGGAGACCGAGTCGCTCGCCGAGCTGCGCGAACTCCCGGGCCGGGTCGTGGTGTTGCGCAGCCTCACCAAGACCTGGGGCTGGCCGGCCTGCGGATCGGCTACGTCCTCGGCCCGGCCGGGCTGATCGCCGAGCTGGCGGCCGCCCAGCCGCTCTGGCCGGTCTCCACCCCCGCCCTGCGGGCCGCCGAACTGTGCAGCGGCGAGCGGGCGTTGACGGAGGCCGAGGCAGCCGCCGCCGAGCTGGCCGAGCATCGGACCTATCTGCTGGCGCAGTTGGGCCGGTTCCCCCAGATCCGAGTGCACGGCACCCCGGCCGCGTCCTTCCTGCTGATCGAACTGCCGGGCGCCGCCGACGTCCGGGAACGGCTGCGCACGGCCGGCTACGCGGTGCGGCGCGGCGACACCTTCCCCGGCCTCGGCACCGGCTGGCTGCGCCTGGCGGTGCGCGACCGGGCCACCACCGACGGGTTCATCGCGACGCTCGGCCAGGTGCTGCGCGCGGCAGTCAACTGACCAGGCGCACCTGGTCGCCGGCCCGGATCCGACCGGCGGCCAGCACCTGGGCGTAGACGCCCGCACACGGGAACTCGGCCATGCCCGGCAGCGGGACCAGCCGGTTGTGGCGGGCCGGGATGCGCAGCGCGTCCGGGTAGGGGTCGAGATGGCCGTGCCGCAGCGTCGGGACGGCGCAGCGCGGAGTAGGGGCGATGATCTCCAACTCAAGCTGACCTATCGTCAACTTCTTTCCGAGCCAGTCGTTTTCGACGAAACCCGGATCACCGGGCGTCTCGATCACCAGGTTGGGGCGGTAGCGGGGGGCGGCGGTGCCGACCCGCTCCAGGGTGGCGGTGCTGACCAGGTGGAGCGGGGCGAAGTCGAAGAAGGTGCCGGCCCGCAGGCGGCTGACATCATGGGCGACCTCGGCCAGCGGCCCGGCGGACAGCACCTCCTCGGGGCGGGCCCGGTCGATGGTGGCGTCCTGCGGCGGCGTGCCGGTCAGCAGCACCTCGCGGCCGAGCAGCGCGGAGAGCTCGGCGGCGACGCTGCCGACCACCGCCGAACGCAGCGCCCGCGCCGCCTGCCCGGTGAGCAACTCGCGCCAGAGCCGGGGCTGCTTGGCGCTGACCACCTTGCCGGTGGCCACATCGACCAGTGCGAACCGCCGGTCCCCCGCCACCCCGCGCTCGGTCACCTCCGCCGTCCGCAACCGCTCCCCCGGCATCGACTTCACCGGATACCGCCACAGTTCCCGTACCACCCCGACGATCATCCGGGCAGCCTACGCCGACCGGGGCCCCGGGGCACCCGAGTACCCCCGGGGGTCGAGCACCCGTCAGCCCGCCGCCGCCAGGAGGGAGTCGGCCAGCTGGGTGCGCTGGTAGAGGACGGAGCGGCCCAGGCGCTGGGAGGCGACGATGCCGGCGGCGCGCAGGGCGGTGAGGTGCTGGGAGACGCCGCCGGCGGACATGCCGGTGCGGTGCGAGAGTTCGGTGGTGGAGGCGGGGGCGGCGAGTTCGGCCAGCAGCAGCGCGCGGGAGCGGCCCAGCACGGCGGCGACCGCCTCCGGCACCTGCGCGGGCCCCTGCTCCCAGAGCAGGGCGACGCCCCGGCTCGGGTAGCAGAGCTGCACCACCTCGCTCGGCCGGTTGACCATCATCGTGGTGGTGGGCCCGACGAACGCCGACGGCACCAGCAGCAGCCCGCGCCCGGCCAGGCTCCCGGAGGTGCCGCAGCAGGACAGCGGCAGCGTCAGCTTCTCCCCGCACCACTCCACGCTGGAGTGCAGCCCGCGCAGCACCCCCGCCGACCCCTCGGCCGCGAACCGGCGCGACTGGTGCAGCACATCGCCCTCCAGCACGGTGCGCAGCCGCGTCCAGTGCGGGGCCAGCGCGGCCTGCCAGTAGCCGCGCACCTCGTCGAGCAGTTGCGGCAGGACGGCCACCGGGTCCTGGTGGAAGGCGCGCACCCGGGGCGTCCAGACGGCGAGCCGCTCCAGGTCGGCGCGGACCCGCTCTGGGGTCGTCCGGGCCACCACCGCCAGCTCGGCCTCCAGCGCCTGCTCGGGCTGGGCGCTCGGGGTGGCGGTGCCGGGCGGCGGGTTGAGGAAGTCGGGCAGGTAGCCGTGCACCGGGATCAGGTCGGCCAGCAGGCCGGTGCCCAGCCCGGCGGCGGCCAGCTCGGTCCTGGCCTGCGCGGCCCAGCGGCGGTGCAGCGGGCTGACGGTGCGCCGGGTCAGCAGCCGATGGCTGGTCACCACCTCCCAGAGCGGCGAGAAGGCCAGCCGGGTGTGGGCCAGATCACGGGCCGAGAAGGCGAGTTCCAGCACGTGTCCCCCGTGGATTCGGCTGTGGCTGAATGAATGGTGCAACGGTAGCGCCAGGCCGACGATTCCCGCATGACCTCAACTCTCACTCCCCGCCCCACCAGCACCATTTCGACGGCCAGCACCGTTTCGACGCCCGGCACCGCCTCGACGTCCAGCGCCGTTTCGACGGCCAGCACCGTTTCGACGCCCAGCGCCCCCGCCGTCCACGCGCTCCGCGCCCGGTTCGCCGGCTTCGGCGGCCCGTTCTGGGTGGTGATCAGCGGCACCGCCGTCAACCGGATCGGCAACATGGTGCTGCCGTTCCTGGTCTTCTACCTGGGGTCCCGACATATCGCCACCGACCGGATCCCGTTCGTCCTGGGCGCGTTGGGCGCCGGCGGGCTCTGCGGTCCGGTGCTCGGCGGTCTGCTGACCGACCGGTTCGGCAGCCGGGTCGCGATGGTGTCCGGCATGCTGGCCACCGCCGCCAGCCAGGGCCTGCTGTTCGTGGCGCCCGACCTGGCCACCCTGGTGCTGGCCACCCTGGCGCTGGGCGCGGGCGGCACCCTGCACATGCCGGGGGCCGGCGCGGTGGTGGCCGGCGCGGCGCAGGGTGAGCGGCGCCGGGTGGCGTTCGGGCTGTTCCACTGGTCGATCAACGTCGGCACCGCGGTGGCCGGGGCGATCGGCGGCTTCCTGGCCGAGCACGGCTACGGCTTGCTGTTCGCGCTGGACGCCGCGACCTGCCTGGCGTACGCGCTGCTGGTCGCCACCCGGCTGCCCCGCGGTACCAAGCGGTCGGGGCAGCAGGCCCGCGGCGGTTACGGCGTGGTGCTGCGGGACCGGCTGCTGCTGGCCCTGCTGGCGCCGGTGGTGATGGGCGAGGCGATCTACGGGCTCACCGAGTTCAGCCTGCCGCTGGCGATCCGCGACCACGGCCTGCCGCCCACCGTCTTCGGCCTGGCCGCGGTGGTGAACGCGGCTCTGGTGGTGGCCCTGCAGCCGATCGCCTCGGTCTGGCTGACCCGGTTCGATCGCGGCCGGCTGTGGGCGGTGGCCTGCGCCTTGATCGCGCTCGGGGTGGCGCTGACCGGAGTGGCGAGCAACGCCTGGGAGTTCGCGCTGACCGTGGTGGTGTGGAGCCTGGGCGAGGTCGCCGGCAGCGGCCTCTACGCCTCGATGGTGGCCGACCTGGCTCCCGAGGACGCGGTGGGCCGCTACCAGGGCGCGGCGGGCTGGGGGCGCGGCCTGGCCCGCTTCGGGTCGCTGCTGCTCGGCTCGGCCGCCTACGCGGTGCTGGGTGCGGCCGTGCTGTGGTGGACGGCGCTGGCGGTGGGGCTGGCGGGCGCGGGGCTGGCACTGCTGGTGGGCGCGAAGGTCCGGGCCCGCACCAGCTGACCGGCGGCAACGCAACGGCCGCCCGTCCCCCCAAGGGACGGGCGGCCGAAGCTCGTTCAGCGCGGCGGGATCAGACCTGGCCGGCCTTCTCCAGCGCCGTGCAGCAGGTGTTGACCAGCAGGCGGGTCACCACGTACGGGTCGATGTTGGCGTTCGGGCGACGGTCCTCGATGTAGCCCTTCTTCTCCACCTCGACCTGCCACGGGATGCGGACCGAGGCACCGCGGTCCGAGACGCCGTAGGAGTAGACGTTCCACGGGGCGGTCTCGTGCTTGCCGGTCAGGCGGGACTGGATGTCGTCACCGTACTGGTTGACGTGCTCCATGACCTTCTCCTGCGACTCGCCGAGCGACTCGCAGGCGGTGATGATCGCGTCGTAGCCCTCGCGCATCGCCTTGGTGGAGAAGTTGGTGTGGGCACCCGCGCCGTTCCAGTCGCCACGGGCCGGCTTGGCGTCCAGGGTGGCGTCGATGCCGAACTCCTCGGCGGTGCGGTAGAGCAGGTAGCGGGCGACCCACAGGTCGTCGGAGACCTCCAGCGGGCCGACCGGGCCGATCTGGAACTCCCACTGGCCGGGCATGACCTCGGCGTTGATGCCGCAGATGGCCAGGCCGGCCGCGAGGCAGCGGTCCAGGTGCAGCTCGACGATCTCGCGGCCGAAGACCTCCTCGGCGCCGACGCCGCAGTAGTAGCCGCCCTGCGGGGCCGGGAAGCCGCCTTCCGGGAAGCCGAGCGGGCGGGAGCCCTTGAAGAAGGTGTACTCCTGCTCGATGCCGAAGATCGACTCCTGGGCGGCGAACTGCTCGGCGATCGGGCGCAGCAGGGCGCGGTTGTTCGACGGGTGGGGGGTGCCGTCGATCTCCATGACCTCGCACAGCACCAGGATGTGCTCACCACCGCGGATCGGGTCCGGGTAGACCTTGACCGGCTGCAGCACCCGGTCCGAGGCGTGGCCCTCGGCCTGGTTGGTCGACGAGCCGTCGAAGCCCCAGGTCGGCACGTTGTCGGCGGACTTCAGGACCCGGGTCTTGGAGCGGAGCTTGGCGGTGGGCTTGGTGCCGTCGATCCAGATGTACTCGGCCTTGATAGCCACGGGTTACCTCACGTACTCGGTGGTGGGTGCCCCCGTAATCTCGCAAACCGCCGTTTCCCGGGTGTTCCTCTTATGTAACCGGCATGTGAACCAACCGTCCGAGTCCACACCCTCACGCTACGCAAGCGGAACCGCAGGTGCGGATTGCGGGCGTCGCACCCCCACCGGGCAACAGCTGCCCGGCGTTCAGCTCAGCGGCACGATCTCGGGGGCGCCGAGCCGTACCGCGTCCGCCGTCAGGTCGTCCGGCTGGTGCTGCGCCTCGCGCTCGGCCTCGACCCGCTTGAGGTAGTGGTCGACCTCGCGCTCGATCTGCTCCGGGCCCCAGCCGAGCGGGGCGGCCATCAGCTCGGCGACCATGCGCGCGGAGTCCACGCCGCGGTCCCAGGTCTCGATCGAGATCCGGGTGCGCCGGGCCAGCACGTCGTCCAGGTGCCGGGCACCCTCGTGCGTGACCGCGTAGACGGCCTCGACCCGCAGGTAGTCGTCGGCGCTCGGCAGCGGCTCGCCGAGCGAGCGGTCCTCGGCGACCATCGCGAGCAGCTCGTACACGAGCGAGCCGTACCGGCGCAGCAGGTGCTCGATCCGGGCGACGTGCAGGCCGGACTGCTCGGCGAGGGTGTGCCGGGCGTTCCAGATCGCGTGGTAGCCGTCGGCGCCGATCAGCGGGACGTCCTGCGTGGTGCTCGGCGGGACCTTCTCGTCCAGGTTGCGCACCGCCTCGTCCACCGCGTCCTCGGCCATCACCCGGTACGTCGTGAACTTGCCGCCCGCGACCACGACCAGACCGGGGACGGGGTGCGCGACCAGGTGCTCGCGGGAGAGCTTGCTGGTCTCGGCGGCCTCGCCGGCCAGCAGCGGCCGCAGCCCCGCGTAGACGCCCTCGACGTCCTCCGGCGTGAGCGGGGTGACCAGCACCTTGTTGACGTGTTCCAGCAGGTAGCCGATGTCGCTGGAGCTGACGGCCGGGTGGGCCTTGTCCAGGTCCCACGCGGTGTCGGTGGTGCCGACGATCCAGTGCCGGCCCCACGGGATGACGAAGAGCACGCTCTTCTCGGTGCGCAGGATCAGCCCGGTGCGGGAGTTGATCCGGTCGCGCGGCACCAGCAGGTGGACGCCCTTGGAGGCCCGGACGTGGAACTGGCCGCGGGTGCCGGCCATGCTCTGCGTGTCGTCGGTCCATACGCCGGTGGAGTTGATCACCTGCTTCGCCCGGACCTCGAACTCCTGCCCGCTCTCCAGGTCCCGGACCACCGCGCCGACGACCCGCTCGCCCTGCCTCAGGAACCTGGCGACCCGGCTGCGGTTGGCCGCCAGCGCGCCGTAGCAGGCCGCCGTACGCACGATGTCGACGGTGATCCGGGCGTCGTCCACCTGCGCGTCCCAGTACTGGACGGCGCCGACCAGGGCGTCCGAGCGCAGCGCCGGCGCCTCGCGCAGCGCCTGCCGCTTCAGCAGGTGCCGGTGGTGCGGCAGGCCGCGCGCGGTGCCGGAGGTGATCCCCATCGTGTCGTAGAGCAGCACGCCGGCGCCGACGTACGGTCGCTCCCAGATCCGGTGGGCCAGCGGGTAGAGGAACGGCACCGGGCGGACCAGGTGCGGGGCGAGCCGCTGGATCAGCAGGCCGCGCTCCTTGAGAGCCTCGGCGACCAGGCGGAAGTCGAGCATCTCCAGGTAGCGCAGGCCGCCGTGGATCAGCTTGCTGGAGCGGCTGGAGGTGCCGGACGCCCAGTCGCGGGCCTCTACGAGTCCGACGCTCAGGCCCCGGGTGACCGCGTCGAGGGCCGAGCCCGCGCCGACCACGCCACCCCCGACCACCAGCACGTCGAGCTCGCGCCCAGCCATCCGGGTGAGCGCCTCGGCCCGGGCCTGCGGGGAAAGCGGCACTGGCTTCGCCATGGCCTAGCCCTTCCTTCTCTCGTTGAGGTGCTGCTTGCTCTCGTTGAGGTGCTGCTCGGCGTACTACTTGACGTCGACCCAGTCGAGGGTGCGCTGCACGGCCTTCTGCCACCCCGCGTACCCCTCGGCCCGCCGCTCCTCGGTCCACGAGGGCTCCCAGCGTTTCGACTCCTGCCAGTGCAAGCGCAGTTCGTCCTCGTCCCGCCAGAAGCCGGTGGCCAGGCCGGCCGCGTACGCGGCGCCGAGCGCGGTGGTCTCGGCGACCACCGGACGGCTGACCGGGACGCCGAGCACGTCGGCCTGGGTCTGCATGCACAGGTCGTTGGCGGTCACCCCGCCGTCCACCTTGAGCACGTCGAGGTGGACGCCGGAGTCCTGCTCCATCGCCTCGACCACGTCCCTGCTCTGGTAGCAGATCGCCTCCAGCGTGGCCCGGGCCAGGTGCCCGTTCGTGTGGTACCGGGCCAGGCCGACGATCGCGCCGCGGGCGTCGGAGCGCCAGTAGGGCGCGAAGAGCCCGGAGAAGGCGGGCACGAAGTAGACGCCCTCGCTGTCGTCGACCGTGCGGGCGAGCCGCTCGACCTCCGGGGCACTGTCGATGATCTTCAGCTGGTCCCGCAGCCACTGGACGGCCGAGCCGGTGACCGCGATCGACCCCTCCAGCGCGTACACCGCCGGGCTGTCGCCGAACTGGTAGGCCACCGTGCTGAGCAGGCCGTGCCGTGAACGGACCAGCGTGGTACCGGTGTTGAGCACCAAGAAGTTGCCGGTGCCGTAGGTGTTCTTCGCCTCGCCGGGCGCGAAGCAGACCTGCCCGACGGTCGCCGCGTGCTGGTCACCGAGCACCCCCGTGATCGGTACGGCTGTGCGCAGCGGCCCCGAGGTGCGGGCGGTGCCGTACGCCCCGGCGTGCGAGGACGGGCTGATCACCGGCAGCATCGCGCGCGGAATGCCGAACAGCGCCAGCAGTTCGTCGTCCCAGTCCAGCGTCTCCAGGTTCATCAGCATGGTGCGGCTGGCGTTGGTCACGTCGGTCGCGTGGATCCCGCCGTCCGGGCCGCCGGTGAGGTTCCACAGCACCCAGCAGTCGGTGGTACCGAAGATCGCGTGGCCCTGCTCCGCGTCCGCCCGGACGCCCTCGACGTTCTCCAGGATCCATTTGATCTTGCCGCCGGAGAAGTACGTGGCCGGCGGCAGCCCGGCCTTGCGGCGGATCACCTCGCCGTGCCCGTCGCGCTCCAGCGCGGCCGCGATCGAGTCGGTGCGGGTGTCCTGCCAGACGATCGCGTTGTAGTACGGTCGGCCGGTGCGCCGGTCCCAGACGACCGTCGTCTCACGCTGGTTGGTGATCCCGATCGCCACCAGGTCGGCCGGCGACAGGCCGCCCTGCCGGAAGGCGTTCTGCATCACCGAGTCGGTCCGCTCCCAGATCTCCACCGGGTCGTGCTCCACCCAACCGGGGCGGGGCAGGATCTGGGTGTGCTCCAACTGGTGCATCGCCACCTGGTTGCCGGCGTGGTCGAAGATCATGAATCGCGAGCTCGTGGTCCCCTGGTCCACCGCTCCGACGAACTCTGGCATGGCTGCCGCCTCTGCTTCTGTGCTTCCGTCTGTGCTTCCGCTTCCGGTTTCGCGTCCGCCGGGTGGGGCTGGCACTGCCGGCCGGTACGAGTACGACTCAGTCGATCGGCTTGATCGGCTCGATCGGGGCCCGGCCGGGCTCTGCGGGCCCCTCGGCCCCGAGATGGGGAGTGACCAGGTAGCGGTACGCGACACCGCCGACCAGACAGCCGATCAGCGGGCCGACGATCGGTACCCAGAAGTACAGATGGCCGTACTGGTCCCGCCAGGCATGCGAGTATCCGGTGAGGTAACTGGCCAGGCGCGGTCCGAAGTCGCGGGCCGGGTTGATCGCGTAGCCCGCGTCGGTGCCCCAGGCCATGCCGATCCCCACCACGATGAGGCCGACGATGAACGGGCCCATGTTCGCTTCGGGCGGCGTGTTGAGCACGTCGGTCACCGCGAGCACCAGGAAGACCAGGATGGCGGTGCCGATGATCTGGTCGCGCAGCGCACCCCAGTCGCTGACCGGAAGCGTGCCGTTGCCCGGGAGGGTGGAGAAGACGCCCTGGGTCTTGAGGGTGTGGCCGGGATCGACCTTGTTCAGCACCTCGGTGTAGTTCCAGCGCACCAGCAGCGCCGCGACGAACGCCCCGGCGATCTGTGCCAGCACGTACGGCAGCACCTTGCGCCACTCGAATCCCTTGAACACGGCGAGCGCGACGGTGACCGCCGGGTTGAGGTGGGCTCCGCTGATCCGAGCGGCCGTGTAGATGCCGAACGTGACACCGAGGCCCCAGGCCCAGGCGATGCTGTCGTGGTTGCCGATGCCGCCGGCGACCACCTGGGCCACCACGCCGACACCGAAGAGGATCAGGATCATCGTGCCGGCGAACTCCGCGCTGAGTTCGCCGAGCAGTCTTCGGGTGGAACTGTGCGTGGCTCTGCTCGCGCTCGGCGTCTTGCCCGTGTTCTCCGTCATGGAATCCGATTCCCGTCGACCGGGGTCACCCGTGAATGCTGTACGGGACCCAGCCTCTGCGAGAACCGGCACAGTGGCCTGCGGAGACGGCCGTTCGAGCCACAGACGCCGCTCGGGGTTGCAGGGATTGCTCGGCGTCGGTCAGACGGTGGCGGCCGTATCCGGCTCGGCAACCCGGACCCCACCCTCCACTGCCGCGCCCGCCAGACCGATCGCCACCGCACCGCACACTGGCTCTGGTTCAGTTCATAGGTATTGGCCTCGCCACGTACAGTGCATGGCGGACTGTGAAGATCGCGTGATCGTCCATTGTGGACGGTCGATCGGAACTACTCTGTGAGCCGCTGCTTGGAGGGGGCCGAGGTGGAACTGCTCGGGGCCGGTGATCCGCGACGGATCGGGCCGTATGCGTTGATGGGTCGTCTGGGGGCCGGCGGCATGGGGGCGGTGTACCTCGGCCGGTCGGCCGGCGGGCGCACCGTCGCAGTCAAGGTGGTGCGGACCGGGCTGTCGCAGGACCCTGGGTTCCGCGACCGGTTCCGCCGCGAAGTGCAGGCTGCCCGGCGGGTGTCGGGTGCGTTCACCGCCCCAGTGGTGGACGCCGATCCGGAGGCGGAGACGCCGTGGATGGCGACGGCGTTCGTGGTCGGCGTATCGCTGCACCAGACGGTGGCGCGGCACGGTCCGCTGCCCGAGGGGACAACACGGACCCTGGCCGCCGGGCTGGCCGAGGCGCTGGTCGAGGTGCACAGCGCCGGGTTGATCCACCGTGACCTGAAGCCTGCCAACGTGCTGCTGGCGCTGGACGGCCCGCACGTCATCGACTTCGGGATCTCGCAGGCGGCCGACGGCACGGCGCTGACCACGGGCGGGGCGGTGATCGGTTCGGCGCCGTACATGTCGCCCGAGCAAGCGCTCGGTCACGAACTCACGGCGGCCAGTGACGTGTTCTCGCTCGGCGCTACCCTGGCGTACGCGAGTTCGGGCCGAAACCTGTTCGGTGACGGTGCGTCTGCTGCGGTGCTGTTCCGCGTGGTGAACACCGCTCCGGACCTGACCGCGATACCGGGATCCCTGCGCGAGCTGGTCGCCTCGTGCCTGGCCAAGGATCCGGCGCACCGCCCGACGCCGCGTCAGGTCATCGAGTTCGTGTCGCGGGACGGCCGCACCGGCCCGACGGCGAACTGGCTGCCCCCGGCGGTAGCCGGCGACGTGGCGGCGCTGCGTTCGGTACTGACCTCGCTGCCCGAGCCGCCGGCCAACGACGGACTGACGGTCCCGCATCCCTCCGGGGACACCGTACGGCCCCCGCGGGTGCCTTGCCTGCCCGCGGCCCGCGTAGGCGGACGGTGCTGTTAGGCCTTGGAGGCGTGGTGCTGGCCGCGGCCGGGGCCGGGACCGCCGTCACCCTGTCGGCCGGTCGCGGCACGGCGGGCACGGGTGATGCCAAGAGCGGGTCCCAGGCGGTCCCGGGTCCTGTGGCCACCACGCGCCCGACCTGGTCGGACGTCCGCGAAGGGGTGCTGTCCTGGAAGGTGAGCCCGAGTCAGGCACAGGGCGACGGGCCGCGCCAAGTGCTTGCGGCCGGCGGTCTGGTGCTGGTCGTCTCGTTCCAGCATGTCCGGGCACTGGATTCCCAGGGAAACACCAAGTGGACGGTGCGGGCCGCCGACCACGGCGTGGGGTTCACGAGTACCGACGGGCCGCAGCAACTCGCAGCGGTCGACAACGGCGTGGTGTACGTCGGCGCCACCGCCTGGCCGCCGGTAGCCATCCCCATGCCGACCCCGGCGCCCGGCATGCAGAATGGCGGGCTCGTCCTGCTCGCCATCGACCTGGCCGACGGCACCGTGCGCTGGAGCGCCGTCTGCGACCAGCAGGGCCTCATGGGCGCGTACCGCATGATCGGCGTCATCGGGAACCGGGCCCAGCTGGTCGGCCTCGGCGACGGTCAGGTGCACCCCGGGCCGGTGGCGGTCGGTAGCAGCACCAATGTCTGGGCGGTGGATCTTTCCTCCCGGCAGGGCGCCTGGTTCCACGGCGACCCCGAGACGCTGGTCTACGAAGCGCTGCAGCAGGGCGGCGACCACTCGGTGGTTGCCAGCGGCGGCCACTGTCTGGCCCTGGATGCGAACGGCAAGGTCGTCTGGACGAAGAACCAGGCCGCGAGCGTGGTCGCCGCCATCGGCAAATACTTCCTGCTCGCCGACCAGAACGGCGCGCCCGTCGCGGTCGACCCGCTGACCGGCAACCAGGTCTGGTCGGCACCCGGCCCGCTGCGCCAGTCCATCTACAACGACGCGATCGCAGTGAGCCCTGACGGCAGCACCTTCTACGGACTCTGGAAGGACAAGGACAACGGGCAGTCGCTCGCCGCCGTCGACAGCGCGACCGGCCACGACCGCTGGCGCACGCCCCTGCCCGCGGACGCACCGGACACCAAGAACAGCTCCGGTGCCCGCCTCCTCCAGGCCGACGGGAACCTCTACTGGATGGCCGACGACGCGGTGGTGTGGGCCTTCGACCCCGCTGCCGGCAAGCCCCGCTGGCGGTTCTCCGGCTTCAAGGGCACCAATCCGGCCGCTCTCGGGTGGTCGGCCGGCGACAGCCGGCTCTGCATCGTCGACCCCAACGGCATGGCGGTCGCCGTGCTGCCGTCGAACGGAGTGTGACGTGAAACCGCTGGAGCCGGGGGACCCGCTGCGGCTGGGCCCCTACACGCTGCAGGGCCGGCTGGGCACGGGCGGCATGGGGGCGGTGTACCTCGGCCGGTCGGCCGGCGGGCGCACGGTCGCGGTGAAGCTGGTACGGCCCGACCTGGCCGGTGACAGTGGATTCCGGGCCCGGTTCCGGGCCGAGGTGTCGGCGGCGCGCGCGGCGTCCTCGGCTTTCACCGCACCGGTGGTGGACGCCGACCCGGACGGGCCGGTGCCGTGGCTGGCGACCGCCTTCGTCCCGGGTGTCTCGCTCCAGCAGGCACTGGACCGGTCAGGGCCACTGCCCGAGACGACACTGCGGGCGCTGACCGCGGGAGTCGCCGAGGAATTGAAGAACATTCACGCGGCCCGGCTGACGCACCGTGACCTGAAGCCCAGTAACGTGTTGCTCGCGCTGGACGGCCCGCACGTCATCGACTTCGGGATCGCCCGGGCTGCCGACGGCACCGCGCTCACCACGGCCGGGGTGGTCCTCGGCACGCCCGCGTTCATGTCGCCCGAACAGGCCCTGGACGAGGAGGTCGGCCCGCCCGCCGACGTGTTCGCGCTGGGCGCCACCGTCGCCTGCGCCGCGAGCGGTGCGAGCCCGTTCAGCGGCGGCACGGCGCTGGAGATCATGCAGCGCGTGGTGGACACGGAACCCGAACTGGGCAGCGTGCCGGCCAGTCTGCGGCTGCTGGTGGCGGCCTGCCTGGCGAAACGGCCGCAGGACAGGCCGACGCCGGCCGAGATCGTCGCGGCCGTCGAGCGATCGGGCGGCGCCGCCGCCTACGGCAACTGGCTGCCGCCGGTCCTGATCGCCGCCGTCGAGGAGGCCGCAGCGGTGATCGGCCCGCTGCCACTGCCTGCCCCCGACCTCATCACCTCCTCGACCGGTCTCACCGAGCCGCTCGCCGCAGCAGGCGGGCCACCGCCGGCCGGCCCGGGGGCCACGCTCGGCCCCACCGTCGATCTGCGCCCGGCAGCGGGCCGAACAGAGCCGCTCAGCCGGCGTCGGCTCCTGCTCGGCATCGGCGGCGGGCTGCTGCTGGCCGGGGCCGCAGGGTCGGCGGCCGCGCTGGTGCTGCGCCACGGTCCGACGACGGCGACCACTCCGTCCGCCGCTCCCGCTGCCACCGACCCGAGCCGGTCACTCGACACCAAGGTGACCGCCACCCCGATCTGGACGGTCCCCAGCGAGCCGCCGGCCCAGATCCTGACCACGAAGGACAAGGTCATCGCGGTCGGTGAGAAGCAGATCTGGGCATACGACCGTTCGGGCAAACGAGTCTGGGGGCCGATCGCCAACACCATCAACGACGCGAAGTTGGGAACGGGCGGTCTGTCGGCGCTGGTGACCGGTGACCTGCTGTTCACGGCGAGCCACCTGACCGACCACGCGCTCAGCGCCATCGCCCTGGACACCGGCAAGACAGCCTGGACCGTCGGCAAGCCCGGCCGGCCCGTCCAGGTGGCCTGGCTCCCGGGAGCCCTCAACGGCATCGTCTACGTCACCGGCAGTCTCGATGCTGCGATACCCACCTCCGGCTCGGGGACGTACACCCCGCCGTCCGACTTCCTCTGGGCGGTGGACCCGTCGACGCGTCAGATCCTCTGGGAGACCCCGCTCGGTTCCCAGTCCTGGCTCACCCGGCGGATCCTGGTGCCGTCCTCCGGCACCCGCCTGCTACTGACCAGCTCCAACACCGACCGGACCGCCCCCAAGCTGACCGACATCGACACCACCGGGGGCGGCAGGAGCAACTGGACGCAGAACGCCCCGGGCGCCAGCACCATCGCCGACATGTCCGACTTCCTCGTCCCCTTCAACGATGGACCGCACTGCTCGGCCAACGGCCTCTTCCTCTACGCCTCGGACCACCTCTACGCGGTCGATCCGGCGAGCGGGAACCTGGTCTGGCACACGCGTCAGCAGACCATGTTCACCTCCGTGGTCGCGGCCCCGGACGGCAAGACCGCCTACGCGGCCTGCACGGACGGCAAAGGCAACACCCAGGTCCACGCCGTCGACACCAGCAACGGAGAGATCCGGTGGGCCGGTTCGGTCCCCGTGTCGCTGCTCGCGCCGATCGCCGCCCTGCAGTACGCGGACGGCACCCTCTATCTGTGGGTGAGCGGCAAACTGTGGGCACTCGATCCCGCTACCGGAAACGGCCGCTGGACCTACGAGTTCGGCGGTGCCGACCAGTACGCCGTGTCCATTCCGCTCGGCACCGGTGGCGGCCGGGTCTACGCGATGGGCGACAACGGCCTGGTGGCACTGAACGCGACCGGCAAAGCAGGCTGAGGCTCGTACGCATCGATCCGACAGAATTCACGGGCGGGAAGTCCGGGCCCTCTCGGCCTGCCGGCTGGGCCAGCTCTCCACGATCTACGGAAGACGCCAATCCACCGGCGCGGCCCCCTGGCCCACCAGCAGCTCGTTGGCCAACCACCAGCTGGTGATGGGCCGTCGGCCGATCAACGGCTGGCGGCCCATCGGCGTCATCAGCTGTGACAGTCTGCGTCAGTCGGGCCTTTCGAAGGCATGGGCGCAGGCTGTGCGCTGCGCATGCGATCACCAGTCCAGTACGAGGCGGCTGCTGACGGATCCTCCGTCACAAGATGGCTTGTCGCGGCACCGGGACCGGAGGCGCTCGTGACAGCGGACGAACGGCAGGCGGTTGCGTGGCCGGCAGCGAGGTGACCGCACGCGGAGGTCGCGAGCACTGCGATCGAGGCTCCTGCCAAGGCGATCACCCGGACCGCGGCTGAAGCATTCGCAGGCTGGAGTGACATCCGGATACCCCCTGCGGTTCAGGCGTAGACGTTGCCTTGGATCCCACCGTAGAGGCTGCTCACCGCAGAGGTGAAGGGCGGACTGTACATCGTCGACCCGTCGCTGGACTCGCCGCCCGTCAGCGAGCAGGGCATGCCCAGGGTGTAGTCGCTGGTATCCAGAGATCCAGCGATGCAGAAGGGTCCAACGGTCGCCACGAGGCGACTCCGGCCGCGTGGAATCGGACGCCGTACGGCTCAGTCCTCGTGGACCGCAGCCCGGCCGGACTCTGTGAACCGGCGACGGGCTCTGAACTGCGACGATTCCTAACCTCTGGCTGTCCGACAGGTGGCGTTCGGGACTTGCGCCGTGGCTGTCGTTGAAGCAGAGTTTCGGTCGTGATCATCCTGGGCTTCGCGTTCCCCCTTGTGTGCTGGGCATTGGCGGCCCGAACGGCCAGGGTGGGCTGGATCACCGCGACCGTGCTTGTGCTGTGCGCGGCGGCCGGGATCGCGCTGGCGGAGGAGTGGATTTTCGTCGGCGCGAAGGTCACGCTGCTGCTGGTGTTCGCGTTGGCGACCGTGGCGGTCCTCATCGCGGGCATCGTTGTCGAGGGGCGTCGCGTCGGAGTGCGCAAGCTGAGATCGTCCGGGGTTCGGGGCGTCCTCGGCCTGATCCTCTCGACCCTCTACTGCGTCATCGGCCTCGGCTACATCCTGCTGACCGCCTTCCTGCTCGTGGTCAACGGGCCGTTGGCCTCCACCCCTTCCAGTGCGGAGGTACTGCCCCTGCCCGCCGGGCTGGCCGTCACGGAAAACCGCGAGGGCTGCGACTCCGGTTCGCAGACGATCTGCTCGCGGGAAATCCAGGTGCGGAGCACGACAGGACTCCCTGATGACGCGGTGGTCCGACAGCTCCAAGACCACTTGACGCAGACGGGCTGGCAGTTGGCCCCGGACACCCCGGCCGGCAGCTGGAACGGCTGCCGCGCCGAAGGCTGGCTGCTCGACCGGCAGCAGGTGTGCGTCGACGTCCAGGACGGTCAGCGCGGGGTGTCCGTGCTCGTGGAGACCACCGATTCCTGGTAGACCCCGTCGGTCCCCTTCGAACCGGATCGGGCCGTTGCGGACGACCCGATCCGGCCTGCGGACGCCGGGCCGGCAGCCGACTCAGTAGCCGACGGTGAACCGGCGTTGGACGAAGCGAGGCAGCTCCGTCTCGTCCAGCAGGGCGACTGCGGCGTCCTCCGCCGAGATCCGGTTCAGGCCGCCGGCGTCCCGTACGGGCTGGTCGCCGCCGATGCGGAAGCGACCGGTGCGCTCGCCGGGGGCGATCTGCTCGGCGGGGCTGAAGTAGGTCCACAGCCGGTTCGATGTGCGCAGGACGTTCAGCGCTTCTCGGTGGCGGCGTACGGCTGCGGCGTACTGGCGGGGCAGGCCGGGCCTGGTCACGCTGGAGATCTACGGCCACCTGCGCGCCCAGACACTCTCGCCGGACAAGCTCTTCCAGGCCGAACTCGGCCATTTGGTGAGATCGTTGGGTCTCGACCCCAGTGCTCCGGTGTGACCTCGCGATCTCGCGCCGGTCGCTTCCCCGGTCCCGCCGGATCCCCGCACAACAGGTCCGAGCCAAAACCATCGTCGGCCGGCACCGCGGCGCCTGAGGTTGCGAAGGTCCGACCGGCTATGCCCGGGCGGCGTGACCACCCACCGGCGCTCAAGTCAGGCTTCCTGTTGGGCTACCGGAAGTGAGAATCTCACTTTGGGCCGGGCTTGGGCCCCCGCGCGGTGGTAGAAGCGGATGGCGTCGGTGTTCCAGTCGGGCGTCTGCCACTGTATTCGTGCGGCGCCGCGGGCTGCTGCCGCGTCCCTCACGGTGTTGAGCAGGGCGTGCCCCCAGCCCTCACCCCGGTGTGGTTCGGTGACGAACAGGCAGTCCAGATGGACGTGGTCGCTTGCCTGCCAGGTGGAGAACTCCCGGGAGTAGGTGGCGTAACCGATCAGTTCGCCTCCGTGGTCGACTACGAGGCACCAGGCTCTCGGGTCTGCCGAGAACAGCACGGGTTCCAGGCGGGTGGCGAGATCAGCGGGCACGGGGTCGGCGCGTTCGAAGGCTGCGTGGGCGGCGCACAGGCGGGCTATCGCCGGCAGGTCGGCCGCGGTGGCCGGACGGATCACGCCGCCCGGCCGTACGTCGTCCCTCAGCATGCGCAGGAGATGCCCGAGCGCGGGGCGGTCAGGTCGTCGACAGGGCGCTGCTCGGCACCGGTGGCGCAGTCGTAGGCGAAGCCCTCGCGTGCCCAGTACTCGAAGCCGCCGAGCATTTCCTTGACCTGGTAGCCGAGGCGGGCGAAGGCCAGCGCCGCGCGGGTCGCGCCGTTGCAGCCGGGGCCCCAGCAGTAGGTGACCACGGTCTGGACCGGGTCGATCAACTGCGGGGCCAGGTCGGCGATCTGTGCGGTGGGAATGTGGAGGGCGCCGGGGATGTGACCCTGGTCCCAGGCGACCCGGCTGCGGGTGTCGACCACCACGACGCCGGGTGCGCCGGATGCCAGATCGGCGTGGACGTCGGAGACATCCGCCTCGAAGGCGAGACGGGCGGCGTAGTGGGCGGCGGCCTCAGCCGGTGCAGCGGCGGGCACGCTCAGGACGGCGCTGGTGATCTCGGCGGAAGCGGTGGCAGACATGCGGGGTACCTCTTGTTCTTGCTGGTCGGAACGGGGTCCTGTGGGCCGTACCGGGTGTCCCCGGCTGGCGATGGCTCCATCCTCCGATCCCCGGGGCCGCCCCAACGAGTGGCGTAAACGCCTCAGGTCGTCAAGATTCCGCCAGCCGTTCCGCCAGCCGTACGGAGCAACCTCATGAGTAAGCGGGGACGTTGGTGAACGTCTTGCGGTAAGCCGTGGGCGTCGTACGCATCTGGCGGGTGAAGTGGTGCCGGTACGTCGCGGCGCTGTCGAAACCGACCGCGGCGGCAACCTCGTCCACGGTGCCCTCAGCGGACTCGAGCAGTGGCAGGCTGGCAGCCACCCGCTGGGCGATGACCCAGCGCATCGGGCTCACGCCGTTGCGGCGGGTGAAGTGCCTCAAGTACGAGCGTTCCGACATGCACGCGACCCGGGCCAGGGCGGGCACGGACAGCGGTGTGTGCAGATGGCTCAGCGCCCAGTTCATGCTCTTCGTGACGCCGTCGTCTTCGGGGCCGATCTCTCCCACCGCCGCCTCGATGTACTGGGCCTGCCCGCCCTCGCGGTGCGGCGCAACGACGAAGCGGCGCGCCACCGCGTTGGCGACGGCCGCACCGTGATCGGCCCGGACCAGGTAGAGGCACAGGTCGATGCCGGCCGCGCTGCCCGCGCTGGTGAGGACATCGCCGTTGTCGACGTACAGCACGTCGGGGTCGACCTCGATCCCGGGATGCCGTTCGGCAAGCGCACGGGCGTAGCGCCAGTGGGTGGTGGCGCGCCGCCCCTCCAGCAGGCCGGTCGCGGCCAGCGCGAACGCCCCCGAACAGATCGATACCAGGCGCGCCCCCTCGCATGGGCCCGCAGCAGCGCTTCCACCAGGGTGGGCGAGACCTCCGCCCCGGCCTCGGCCACCCCCGGCACGATTACCGTGTCCGCCGCGGCCAGCGCATCGAGCCCGTGCTCGGCGCGCAGCGTGAACCCGCCAACCGCCCGCAGATCCCGGCCGGGGTCCTCGGCGCATACCCTCAGCTCGTACCAGGGCAGGTCTCCCAACTCGGGCCGGGACAGGCCGAAAACCTCCACCACCACGCCCAGCTCGAACGGCGCCATTCCATCGAAGGCCAGTACAGCCACCACATGTGTCTTCGGCATGGCTGGACCCTAACCAACACCAAGATCCATCCGTCCCAGGCGCGGGCAGCAAGACGCCGTCCTGGCCTGCGGTACCCGGCGGTGGTCAGCGCCCGCCCAGGGCGGCGACCACCGTGACGAGGGCTGGCTGGTCCTGGAGACCGGCCGGCGGCTCGCCGGTACCGGCTGCCCGCGACCCAGGGGCGGCGAATCAGCGCCCCTGCCCGGCCCGCTGGTCCGGGACGGGCTTCATGCCCTTCCCACGCAACCCGGACCTGGCCGTGCCGCGAACCTGCAGCTCAGGGCCGATCCGATCTACGGGAGCCGCCAGTCCACCGGCTGCGCGCCCTGCTTGACCAGCAGGTCGTTCGCGCGGCTGAACGGACGGGAGCCGAAGAAGCCGTAGCTCGCCGACATCGGGCTCGGGTGCGCCGACTCCACCGCCGGCACCTGCCCCAGCAGCGGGCGCAGGTTGCGGGCGTCGCGGCCCCAGAGGATCGCCACCAGCGGGCCGCCCCGAGCCACCAGGGCGCGGATCGCCTGCTCGGTGACCTCTTCCCAGCCCTTGCCCCGGTGCGCCGCCGGCTTACCGGGCGCCGTCGTCAGCGCCCGGTTCAGCAGCAGCACGCCCTGCTGCGTCCACGGCGTCAGGTCCCCGTTGCCGGGCGGCGGGCAGCCGAGGTCCTCGCCCATCTCCCGGTAGATGTTGATCAGACTGCCGGGCAGCGGCCGCACCTCGGGCGCCACCGAGAAGCTCAGGCCCACCGCGTGACCGGAGAACGGGTGCGGGAGAGGGAGTTGTGGGTGCTTACGCGTGCTGGCGTGCGAATCCGGGGGCGAGCTGGTCGGCGGTGGTGTAACCGAGTGTGAGGCCAGCTGCGATGGCCAGGCCGATGGCCGCGGCTTGGCCGATGGTCAGCAGGCCGGGGGCGAGTTGGCCGTGGCTGAGGTAGAGCATGCCCTGGTAGATGGTGTAGCCGGGGGCGAGCGGTGCGATGCCCGCGACGGTGAGCAGCAGTGCCGGGGTGTTGGTGCGGTGTGCGAGGGCCTGGGTGCCGAGGCCGACGAGGGTGGCCGCGACCGCTGCGGCCAGGGGCGGCGGGAGGTGGTACTCCTGCCAGAGCACCAGGTAGACGGTCCAGGACAGGGCACCGGCCAGGCCCGCGGTGAGTAGGTTCCACCGGGTCGCCTGGAGGCAGAAGGCTAGGCAGACGCAGACCATCATCGCCGCCGGGGCCTCCAGGGCGAGTGCGGTCCAGCCGTGCAGGGGGAAGTCGCCCGGCTGGACCTGTGGGGCCCGCAGCCCGGAGCGCACCGCTGTGTAGAGGACCGCTCCCACTCCGGCGACGATCGCGGCGACGGTCATCGCCGCTTCCATGGCGCGTGCTGCGGCGGTGACCAGGTACCCGGCCATGGCGTCCTGCACTCCGCTGACGAAAGCCAGGCCCGGCAGCAGCATCGCGATGCCGCCCGCGACGACGAGCGGTGCCTGGGTGGTCGCGTCGGTGAGGAAGAGCGCCGTTGCGGTGGCGGTGGCCACGGCTCCTCCCAGGACCACCTGGTGGAATCCGGGCACGCGGCGGTGCGACAGGTACTGGTTGGCGCGATCGATGAAGGCGGCCACTACGGCGGCAGCGACGAACGCAGTCGGCCCGCCGCCCAGCATCACGGTGAAGAAGCCACCCAGGGCCGCCCAGGCCAGGGTGACCTGCCAGGCGGGGTGGGCCGGTCGGGCAGCCTCGATCTGCGCCAGGCGGGACCGCGCGCCGTGGACGTCCAGGGAGCCCCACCCGACCTGTTCGACGAAGTGGTGGACGGCATCGATGCGCGAGTAGTCGAGGGCAGTGGTGCGCACAACCCGGACCTCGGTCATGGGTACCGCTCGCGGCCCGCTGCGGTAGGACAGCGAGAGGGTGCCGGCGGTGACGTCCGCCGCACAGCCGTGCAGTCCCAGGGCAGCCGCCATCGCGGTCGTCGTCGCCACGACGTCGGCCGCCGGCGCGCCGCTGGCCAGCAGCAGTTCGCCGGTGCGCAGGGCGAGTAGCAGAAGTTCGCCGGCCTCCTCGTGCACCGGGGTGGTGCGGCGAACGAACTGGCGGACGGTCAGGGGCTCGTACATGGTGGTCATCGGGTCGTGTTCTCGTCGAGCAGCCGCTCGAGCGGCTGGAATCCGTTGTCGGCGCTCTGCCGGTCGCCGGTCACAAAATCGACTCACTGGTTCAGCGAGCTCATGGGAAGCCTTACGAGCAGTTCCGGCAGGAGGTTCAACGTGATGTGCGTCTCGGCGCACGATCACGCACGAAGCTTCCTGGCGTTTGACGGCCTCACGCCTCCGTTCGCAGCATCGCCGCCACTGCGAGTTCGACGCGCGAGGACTTGCCGAGCTTGGCCATGACACGCGACACGTGGGTCTGCGCCGTTCGGCGGGAAACGTACAGTCGCTCGGCGATCTGTGGATTCGAGCAGCCTTCGGCGACCATCGACAGGACGAGTTGCTCCGTCTTCGTCAGAGCGTCCCAACCGGTCGCCGCTTTGGACGGTGCTCTTCGACTTTCGAGCGTGAGCCCTTCGAGCGAAAGCCGTCCCTCCGCCCTGCGGACATCCCAGTCAGCGCCGAGCATGGCATATGTCCGCACGGCTTGGGACATGAGAGTGCCGGCTTGGTTCGGCTGGCCCGCACGGGCTCGAAGCACTGCTTCGTTCTCCTGAGCAAACGCCATGAACAGCGGGCGCCCTGCGGATCGGTAGGCATCGGCGGATTCTGTCAGCAGCGAGCAGTCCGCTTCAGCGAGCCCACGGCAGAGAGCCGCGGTCCCACGCTTGTTCGGGCTGGGCTGGAAGGCGGCGATCTCGCGCGCGGACGCTTCCAGCGCCGCGAGCCGGTCCGTGCGCCCCAGGCAGAAGGCGAGCCGCGCAGCGTCCGGGAAGACGTGGTCGAGCATCAGCACCTCCGTCAGGCGGTCCGAATCCCACAGGAACGACTCGAGCAGCTGGAAAGCACCCGCGGAGTCACCGTCCGCGTCCCGGGCCATGGCCCGTGCCCACCTGTGGAGATACTCGGTATACGAATACGCCCGGAGATCCAGCGGTGCGGTACTGACGAAGTCCGTGTGCTCCGTCCGCTGACCCCTGCGGATGTTGATCATCGCCGCGAGCGCCCGGAGATCAGGCCCGACGTCGAGCGGGTCACTTGCGTCCAGACCGGTCTGGACCGCTGTCTGCGCATCGTCCCAGTTTCCACGCAGGAACTCGAGGTTGGCGATGGCCGACTGGTGCCAGGTCAGGAAGGCTCCCCCAGCACTCTCACTCTGGCGTACACCTTCACGGAAGTCCTCGTACGCCTCGGTCGCCCGATCGAGGTCGGCCAGACAGAATCCACGTGCCATGTGCGGGGAGAGCTGGACATCGGGCTGGGTCTCGCGGCCGCCCAATGCGACGAACGCCTCGTCGACGAGGTCGAGGGCCTCTTCGACGCGTCTCGTGACCAGCAGGACGGCCGCGCGCGTGGTGAGACCGTACGCGGTGGCGTAGGCATCGCCGCTCTGCCGTCCGCCAGTCACTGCGAGGCCGGCAGCGCGCTCGGCCTCGTCCAGCCGAACCATGAGATGCAGCGCCTGTGCCTCAAGGGCGCGGAACCGTGCAGCCTGCGCACGCGAAATGCCCTCCCGTTCCGCTGCTGCGCGTACGACCGCCACCGTCTCCAGCACTCGCCCCTGCTGCAGGACCGCCTGGGCGAGCCACCATCGCACCACCCCCTCCTGTTCGACCGGCAACGGCCGGGCGAGGAGTAGTTGAGCGGCCCGCTCGGCCTCGGGAAGTCGTCCGGCCCACATCAGGGCGCGGACGAGCTCGAAGTCCAGCTCGTCCGACGGCGAGCGGTCCCGTGCGCGGTGCAACAGCTCGACAGCGAGTCTGGGCGCGCGGACCAGAAGCGAGTCCAGCGCGCCGCGCAGCCACTCCACGTCCCGCTCGCTGAGCTGCGAGGTTTCCAGGAGGTGCTCGGCGACGCGCTCGACGGGAGCGTTCATCGCAGCCAGTGCGACACCGATCTGCTGGTGCAGAGCCGTACGGACGGCGTGCGAGTAGCTCTGCACCACGACGCGGCGGATCAGGTCGTGCCGGAATGCCAGCAGACCACCGCGTTCCTCCAACACGCCCGCCGCGATCGCCTCTGCCACTGGCGTCAGCAGCTCGGTCACCGGACGCTGGAGGACGGCGGTCATCTCAGCCGCGCTGAAGGCACGGCCGAGTAGTGCCACGATCTTCAGCATCTCGCGGGTGCCGGCGCTGAGGGACCCGAGCCGTTGGAATATCGCCGCGTTGAGTGGGCCCGGCACCGATGAGTCCCCGCCGTCGACCTCCTCGACGGGACTCCCGGCATCGAAGCCGTCGGCACCGGCCCGTGCCGAGATCAGCTCGATCACGTAGAGGGGATTGCCTGCCGCGCCCGCCACCAGCTCTCGCAGACGGTCCCCCGGACGCACGCCCGTGAGCTCCGCGACCAGCTCGGCGACCTTGTCCTCGTCCAAGGGTCCGAGGGTGACGGTCGGCACCTTGTGCTCTTCCAGGCTCAGCAGGAGTCGGCTGACCGGACCGGGTTCCGGAGCGGGACGGCTGGTCAGCAGGACGAGGAGCGGCAGCTGGTCCAGAGCCCTGGCGAGGCGGTGGATGACGGCCAGACTCGCCGCGTCCGCCCAGTGCACGTCGTCCACCAACAGGGCGACCGGCCCCGCCGAGCACCAGTCGTCCAGCGAGGAGAGGATGGCCTCGGCGATCAGAAACTCCTGACCAGCGGCTCCGGCCAGTGCGCCCACCCGCTCGTCACCTCGCATCAGACTCCGGATCCGTGCAAGACCCGGACGCTCCGCTGTGTCCGTACCAAGGCAGTCACTCAGCGCGGCGAACGGCAGCCAATGATCCATCTCACTGGCCTGCCCACGCAGCACGGAGATCCCGGCCCCGCGGCAGAGGGTCTCGGCCACGTCGAGCATGGCGGACTTCCCGATCCCAGGCTCACCCCGAAGCACCATCGCCCGGCCCTGCCCTGCGGCCACCTGTTGAACCAGCAGATCCAACCGGGCCTGCTCGTCGTCACGGCCGCACAAAGCCGTCGCCATCGATGTCTCCGTTGTCTTCCTGTCATCCGACCATCACGGAGCTCGCCGTGAGCCGCCCCGGCAGGCGATCCCTGCAGCGGCCCGAATATGGCACCCCATCGACGCCCAGTCCCCAGGACGACAAATCGGGTCAGAACGCGCCATGCTACTACTCCCGCGCGTCGCCAAGACGACGCACTCGCGCTACAGCCGGTGAGGTACCTTCTCCGGATGGGAACCAGCAGGTCGGCAGCAACTCTGGTCGGCCGGGCGGCCGAGTCAGCACAGCTCGGTACGGTGTTGTCCACCGCCCTGACTGGTTCCGGCCGAGCAGTGATGGTGTGCGGGGAAGCCGGGATCGGGAAATCCGCGCTTCTGACGGCGTGCGCTGATCAAGCGGAGCGGGCGGGTTTCACGGTGCTCTGGGGCTCGGCGAATGAAATTGAGCAGCAGTTCCCGCTGTGGCCATTTCTGGAGCTGCTCAGGACCGGCAATTCATCCGCCGGCCGGTTGCGCCAGGAGTATCGAGCGGCCGTAGCAGCGCTACGACAGCACAGCGCCGGCGCGATGGCGGATCCGGTACCGGCCGTGGCAGAACGACTGTTTCAGGCAGTGGAGCGCCAATGCGCCAGCGGTCCGGTGCTCTTGGTCCTGGATGACTTTCAGTGGGCGGACGAGATGTCAGCGGCGCTCTGGATACGACTGGCGCGCCAAGCGGAGCAGTTGCCGCTGGTCATGGCAGCGGCTGTGCGCTCCGGCGCCGGCGAGGGTGAAGTGAGCGCCGTCCTTCGCGGATTGGAACGCACTAGCGGCCTGACCATCCGTCTTGGGCCCCTGTCCGACTGCGCGGCGATGGCGCTCGCAGACAACCAGCTGACAGGTCCTGCTGCTCCGTCGCTGGTACGGGAGCTCAGCCGGGCCGGCGGTAATCCCCTGCACCTCACCGAGTTGCTGACGCTGCTCCGTGAGAACGACGCGTTGGCCAAGGGCCCGCACGGGCTCGAAGTCAGGCCGGGACACCGTGGCCTGCCGCTGGGAGCGACGATTGCCGATCGCATCCAGCACCTCTCCGCGGAGCTTCGCGAGGTACTCGGAATCGCGGCTGTGCTGGGGGCCGAGTTCCAGCTCATGGACCTTTCGACCGTCTCAGGCCGGCCGCTGATCGCTCTTCTGCCCCTCGTGGACGAAGCCCTGGCTGCGGCACTGCTCGTTCCCGCGAGCGAGCGGCTGAGCTTTCGGCACCATCTGATCTGGCAGGCATTCGCGGACACCATCCCAGCCACGCTGCGTGGGGTTCTGCACAGGCAGGCGGCCGAGGCGCTCGCCCGGACCGGCGCGCCACGTGAGCAAGTGGCGTCGCAACTGCTCCAAGCCGACGATGCGGGCAGCGATGCGTGGGCGGTCGGTTGGACCGCAGACCATGCCCGGGAGCTGGTCGATCGCTCTCCCGCGGTCGCAGTGGGGTTGCTGGCGCGTGCCGTCACTGCGGGATTGCCGGCAGTGGACCTCACGGCGCTGCGACTGCGTACGGTCGAGGCCCTCGTCTCCTCGGCCAGGCTCGTAGAGGCCGAGGCGCTTGCGCGAGAGGTCCTGGCCGAAGGCTCCATCGAGCCTGACCACGCGGCCGAAGCGTCCTGGCTGCTCGCTCGTGCACTCCACGCGCAGGCCCCGAGCGGCGGCGGCTTGAATGACGCGGCCGAAGTCGTCGCCGCCACCAAGATCGATGGCATGAGCGAGCGGTGCACGGCTCGGCTGCTCGCCGAGAGCGCTTTCCATCTGTTCCGGTCGGGCCGGCCCGGCGAGGCGATCGAAGCAGCCGCCCAGGCCGTGATCAGCGGCGAACGCTCTGGCGAGAGCTTCGCCCTGGCCTACGCACGCTGGATGCAGGCGGTGATAGCTCGGGTCCATGATGACAACCCTGCTGCTGCGCTGGAACTCAGCACACGGGGACTGGCGCTGTGCGCAGACGGTACTCAACCACGGATCGAGCGGTTGATCCGGACCCAACGGGTCATCATCATGGGCGTCCTGGACGAGCTCGTTGAAGCCGAACACGAAATCACGGAGATCCGTCTGGTCAGCGACCGGCTGGCGGTCCCGGACTTGGGGGCGACCACAGCCATCGCCGCTCACCGCTTCAGGAGGGGGCAGTGGGATGACGCCCTGGTCGAGCTTGATCACCTGAATGGGAACGGACACGGACAGGTGGCTGTCCTGTCACGTGGCCTGACCGCGCTGGTGGCTGCCCATCGCGACGACAGGACAACCTCCGAGGCGCAGCTGCGCCTGATGCGCGATCACCGTTTGGAAACTCCGGCCGACCATGAGACCGCACAGTGGTTGCTGATGGCACGCTCCGTCGCTGCCGAACGATCCGGGCTCGCGGATCAGGCGCTTGCGGCGCTGCGTCCCGTCCTCGACCCGCAGATCGCGGCCTTCCTGGCGGACCCCTGCGACTGGCTTCCGATCATTGTGCGGCTGGCTCTGGCAAGCGGCGATCGCGCTACGGCCGAAGCTGCCGCGGCTGTCCGGCCGCCGGGCCCGCCCGAGCCGAGCACCGCCTACCGGCACCACACGGCCGTGCACTGCGCCGGCCTTCTGGCAGGTGACCCTGCCGCACTCGTCACCGCCGCGGACTACTACGCGTCCTCCTCCCGCCCGTTGCGGCAGGCCAACGCGCTGGAGGATGCGGCGGAACTGTTGGCCGCCCAAGGATCGCCGATCGAAGCCAAGCGCCGACTGGACGATGCCGTGGCCGCGTACACGGGTCTTGGTGCAGTCTGGGACGTCCGGCGTGCCCGAGCAAGGCTGCGCGCCCGTGGGATTCGGCAAGGGGCCCGTGGCCCCCGCGTAAGGGCAACCTCCGGCTGGGCCAGCCTGACAGCGACCGAGCTGCGGGTCGCCCACCTGGTCGCCGTCGGCCGGTCCAATCCGGAGATCGCCGCCGAACTGCTGCTTTCCGCCCGCACCGTCCAGAGCCATGTCTCGCGCATCCTGGCCAAGCTCTCGTTCAGGTCAAGGGTGGAGATCGCCGGCGAGGCCGCGAAACGGGGGCTCACCGCAGGGGGGATGACTCCCTGACGGTGTTGGCTCGCGCATCCGTGCCATCGGGGTGTGTCTGCAGGCAGGCCTCGGCAATGGCGAAGTGACGGAGGGCCTCGAAGCCTTCAGGCAGGTCGAGGTGGCCTTCGGCAATTCCTCTGGGACGTTTGGCGACGAGGCGACGTGCGTGGGCGAGGTAGCCCGCCAGGGCCTCCTCACCGTGGCGGGCAGGTGTGTTGGCGTTCCAGTCAGGGCCGTCCAGGGTGTAGAAGCGGAAGTCGGCCAGGCTCAACGGGGCTTCCACCGGGCCGCCCTCGTGACGCCAGAGGCCGGTGCCCGGAGCGAAGCGATAGTCGGGAAGCAGGCGATAGCCGTCCGTGGCTATGAAATCGACCGCCTCGATGATGAAGTCCCGGACGGTGTCGGACATGAAGTACGGAAAGCTGACTCGCGTCCAGCCGGGCTTGATGCCTTCGTGCCCGTGTGTCACGATCTCGTCACGCAGCGCCGCCGAATGGTCTCCGTCGATGTTCAGCAGACGGTGCCCGTACGGGCCGGCGCAGGAGCAGCCGCCGCGGGCCTGGATGCCGAACAGGTCGTTGAGCAGGGCGACCACGAAGTTGTGGTGGAGATAGCGGTCGCCGTGTCGGATCAGGAACGAGACGACTGGCAGGCGTGGCACGTGGGTGGCGCCGAGGATGACGATGTTCGGGTTGTTCTGCCAGCGGGCCAGGACCGCGTTCCAGGATCGCTCCTCCCTGGTGTGGATCAGCTCGGTACCGACCATCTCCTTGACCCCGAAGGCGAGGCCGGCGCGGATCGACTCGACGATGGCTGGAGTGCCGCCTTCTTCCCGGGCGACCACGTCGTCGAGGTAGTACTGGTGCTGGGGGTCGACGAAGGCCACGGTGCCGCCGCCCGGCATGGTGGGTACCCGATTGCGGACGAGGCTCCGCCGAACGATGAGCACTCCCGGAGACTGCGGGCCTCCGACGAACTTGTGGGGCGACAGGAAGACGGCGTCCTTGTGATCGATGCGGCCTGGTGCCGACTCGGTGACACGGATCGGCACGTACGGCCCAGCCGTGGCGAAGTCCCAGAAGGACAGCGCCCCGTGAGCGTGCAACAGGGAGGCGATGCGGTCGGTGTCGGTGAGGATGCCGGTCACATTGGAAGCTGCCGAGAAGCTGCCGATGCGTAGTGGCCGGTCCGCGTAGCGGCCGAGTTGGGTGCGCAGATCGTCCTCGTCGATCTGACCGTTCGAATCCATCTTGATGACCACGACATCGGCGATCGACTCCCGCCAGGGCAGTTCGTTCGAGTGATGTTCGTAGGGGCCGACGAAGACGACCGGCCGCTGGTGCTCTGCGATGGCGTGCGCCGGACCGTGCTGTTCGGCCAGCCCGACCGGGCTCTGCAGCTCCAGAAGGCCGACGAGCTTGTTCACGGCGGCTGTGGTCCCCGAACCGCAGAAGAGCACGACGTGGTCGTCGGTGCCGCCGACCGCGCGGTGGATGAGCTGGCGAGCATCCTCGCGCAAGCGGGATGTCTGCAGCCCGGTGGCGGAGCTCTCCGTATGTGTGTTGGCGTACTGGGGGAGGACCGTCGTGCGGAGCCAGTCCTCGATGAAGTCCAGCGAACGCCCGGAGGCCGTGTAGTCGGCATAGGTGATGCGCCGCGGCCCGTAGGGACCCGGCAGCACGTCGCCGTCACCGATGAGGCCGCGCCGGATCCGGGCCAGCCGCGCCGTGGCAGCGCCCGATTGCGCCTGCGCGTCCGACCGGCCGGAAGCTGCGGACTCTGCCGCTCGTTTCCCGCCCGAGGCGTCCGGGACCGTGGCCGACATGCTTCGGCGGGACTGGCGGAGCAGCCGCAACGGTTTCCTGAGGGTCGCAAGCACAGCATTCTCTTTCGCGGGAGGCTTTGGGAAGGTTTTCGGTCGAAGGTTCACGTGGTCGTGCGATTGCGCACAGTCCGCGCGGCGCCGCGGCGTTCGGCGGTGGTCCTGACGAATGCCGGCTTGCCGGGCAACGACGGTGCGGCGCCGAAGGTCCGGGGTGCCTCGGCGTCAGTCGTGGGAGAACCGGAGGGTCGGCAGGAGCCTGCTGAGCCAGGCCGGAGTCCACCAAGCGGCGCGTCCGGTCAGCCGGAGCAGGACGGGCAGCAGGACCAGGCGGACCAGGGTCGCGTCGAGCAGGACTGCCAGACCCAGGACGATGCCCATCTCCTTGGGGGGCAGCGGGCCGGAGAGCGCGAAGGTGAAGAAGACCGCGACCATCACGGCGGCGGCCGCGAAGACGACCCGGCCCGAGTGTGCCAGGGCGCCGATCACGGCCTCGCGCGGGTTACCGGTGCGTTCGTAGTGCTCCTTGGCCGAGGCGAGGAGGAAGACGGTGTAGTCCATCGCGATCGCGAAGATCATGGCGAAGAAGAAGACCGGTGCCCACCCGTCAAGGAAACCCTGTGCGGTGAACCCGATCAGCCCTGCCCCGTGCCCGTCCTGGAAGACGAGGCGGGCAGCACCGAAGGCGGCCGCCGTGGCGAGCAGGTTGGTGACTGTGCCGATCAGGGCAACCAGCGGCGCCTGCAGCGCAAGCAGGAGCAGGACGAAACCGAGCGCCAGAATGACTCCGACGACCAGCGGGGTCTTGGCGTCCAGGACGGCCTGCAGGTCGAGGTTCTCGACGACGGCGCCACCGACCAGTGCCTGCCCGGGAAGATGCCTGCGCAGTTCGGCAACGGTCGTCTTCAGGGCGGGGTCTGAGGGATCGACGGCTGCAACGGCCTGGACGAGCGCGAAGCCGGACCGGTCGGCCGCGTTCGCCGTCGGCATCACGGCGGCGATCCCCGGGGTGCTCCTGAGGACGGCGACGGCAGCCTCGGCCTGGGCGAGGGGCACCACGATCTGAAGGGCGCCGGGAGCCCCGGCACCGAAGGCCTTCTGGACGGCAACGTAGCCCGTTCGAGCGGAGGAGTCCGTGGGGATGACGGTGATGGACGGCATGGCGGTCCGGAGCCCGACCACCGGAACGGCGAGTGCCAGCAGAACCATCACGGCGGGGACGCCGTACCGCAGCGGGTGTCGCCACAGACGTTCGGCCCAGCCGGCGAAGCGGGGCGAGCCTGCGGCGTCCTGGGGACGGGCGAACGGCAGAGCCGCCGCGTTGACCCGGACTCCGAGGCTTCCGAGAACGGCGGGCAGCAGCGTGAGGGTCGCAGCCAGGACGAACGTGACCGCGATCATGATGCCCAGCGCCATGGACCGAAAGGCGGGTGCCGGGACGAGCAGGACCGCGGAAAGGCTGACCAGGACCGTGGCACCGGACAGCGCGACGGCCTTACCCGCAGTGTCCATGGTTTCGCCGACGGCGCGCCGGGCGTCGCCGTGGCGAGCGAGCGCCCCACGGAACCGTACGACGATGAACAGGGCGTAGTCGATGCCCAGGGCGAGGGCGAACATCATCGCGAAGTTCATCGCCCAGATGGACGTCGGCGTCAGGTGATTGAGCAGCACCAGTGCACCGGCCGAGGCTGCCAGTCCTGCCATGGTCAGCAGCAGCGGGAGCCCGGCGGCGATCAGCGAGCCGAAAGCAAGCACCAGGATTGCGAGGGTCACCGGCCACGACAACATCTCCGACTGCATCATCGCATCGTGGTTGGCGGCGTTGAAGTCGCTCCACAGGACGGACGCGCCTGTGGCGCTCACCTCGATACCCGCCCCGGACAGTGCCCTGAGCGGACCCTTCAGGTCGTCTGCCGCACGGACCATGGCGTTGGTGTCGGCCTTCGCGCCGGCCAACACGACTGCGGTGCGCCCGTCACGACTGATCGTGGCGCCGGGCTGAGGCGATACCACCTCGCCGATTCGCGGGTCGGTCTTCAGAAGCGCTGTCGCCCGGTCGACGACCTGCTGAACGGCGGGGTCGGTCACCGGTCGGTCAGCGGCGATGACGATCTGAAGAGCCGAGGAGGCGTTGCCGTCGAAGTGCTGCTGAGCGAGCTCGCGGACGCGAACCGACTCCGAACCGTTGGCCTGCCAGCCGGCGCCGGCCAGCGAGGAGGTCACCTGCGGGGCGAAGGAGCCGAGCCCGGCGACCACGACGAGCCAGAGCACGCTCACCAGCCGCAGGCGGCCCGCAGCCCAGAGGCCGAGCCGACCCAAAAGGCCTGACGGTTCGCCTTGTTCGGGATGACGGCTCGCCCGCCCGCCCTCCGTCGTACGAGGAGAGGGGTTCGCCCGGCCGTCGTGCGGAACCAGACTGTGATCGGTTTTCGTCATGGGGGACCTCGGTTGATGGCAGCCGGAAGCAGCTGCGGGCAGGCGTAGTTCTTGTCGCGACCTCGGGCGTCCCTGATGTCCAGTGGCACCGGACGCATCGCGTCGGCTACTTGACCAGCTGGTGCTCTCGCAGGGTCGACCGAAGCGAGCGGAGCGCGTAGTGGCACCGGGATTTGACGGTGCCGGGGGGCACACCGAGGATCTCGGCGGCGGCGTTGACGGAATGCTCCTCGAAGTAGATCTGGGTTACCACGGCGCGATGCTGATCGCTCAAGGACGCCAGCGCCGAGCGAACCGACCAGCTCGTCAGGAGCAGGTCGATCTCGTTTGCGGCCGCGCTCTCGTTGAAGACCATGTCGAGGTCGTCGGAGCCGACCTCGACAGGTCTGTGCCTGCGTGAGCGCAGGTGGTCGATGAGCAGGTTCCTGGCCACCCGGTAGAGCCACGGCAGTGCCGATTGGCGGTCGGCGGACAGGATCTCAGGATGGTGCAACGCCCGTAGAAAGGTCTCCTGCGTGAGGTCCTCGGCCAGCTGCGGATCCCCGAACGTTCGCTTGGCGAGGTAGGACAGGACCGCAGTGCGGTGCATGGCGCTCAGCCTGCGGAACTGGACCTCGGACATCCGGCCATGGTCGGTCGGGGAGTCGTTCACCGGAGTCGGCCCGCTCGTAATGAGCGTTCTCATGCGCATCCTTGCGAGTTCGATGAGGGACAGCTGTGCCGGTCGGGCCGACCATCGAAGTTTGCAGGGATGGAAAGAAGGGAACATCCGCCGACTAAGCACGTTTGGACAGCCCGTCGGCGGGCGGGTTGGGACGCGTAGTCAGCGGTCCGACTCGAAACCGGTCACGGTGGCAGCGCTACTCAAGACCGACGGATGACAAACAGGGGAACGCCACTCCCGGTCGGCGTGAGCCGAGCGTTGCAGCACGTGTCGACCTCCCTCGGGCGAGCCCCTGACCTGCAGATATGTGGCAGACGGCGGATATCTCACACGCGAAGGCGGCTGAAACGGGCGGCTGAATCCCGTTGAGTGCGGCGGGGCGGCTCTCCGCCGGGATGCTGCCCCCGCTGTCGGCGGCAGGCACAGGCCCGCGAGCCGGCCCTCGTAGCGGTTTCCGATCTTGTCGGCAATGCCTCCGGACGGTGGCATGCGAGGGCCGCGGCTCTCTCGGTCGGTGAGGCGCCCACAACCCCGGCTGCCTGCTCCGGATCGGTGAGGACGTGTCGTCAGGGCAGTCGCCAGTCCACGGGCTGCGCGCCCTGCTTGACCAGCAGGTCGTTCGCCCGGCTGAACGGCCGGGAGCCGAAGAACCCGCGGTGAGGGGACATCGGGCTCGGCTGAGCCGACTCGATCGCCGGCACCTGCCCGAGCAGCGGGCGCAGGTTGCGAGCGTCGCGGCCCCAGAGGATCGCCACCAGCGGGCCGCCCCGGGCGCACCAGAGCGCGGATCGCCTGCTCGGTGACCTCCTCCCAACCCTTGCCCCGGTGCGCTGTCGGCTTGCCGGGCGTGGTGGTGAGCAGCAGCACCCCCTGCGGGGTCCAGGGGGTGAGGTCACCGTTGCTGGGCGGCGGACACCCGAGGTCCTGGCCCATCTCCCGGTAGATGTTGACCAGCCTGCCAGGAAGGTTCCGCACCTGCGGGTCGACCGCGAGGCTCAAACCAATCGCCATCCCCGGAGTGGGTACGGATCCTGACCAACCAGCAGGACCCGCACCTCGTCGAACGGCTGCTGGAACGCCCGCAGAATATTCGCCCCGACAGGCAGGTACGTCCGCCCCGCGGCAACCTCCGCACGCACTATCCGGATCCACCTGCGGCTGGCAGAGCTGATCGCCACCCGCGACGCCCAGGCCGAGCAGGTGGCTCGCGAAATGCTCAGCCACACCGTGACCGCCATGACCTACGCCGCCACCGACCAGGAGCAGAAGGTGGCCTCGTGATAGCCACCGTCCTCTACGCGGTACCCGTGTTCCTCCTGCTGCTGATCCTCGAAGTGATGTCCTACCACTTCCTGCCCGACGACGAACGTGGCTACGAGGCCCGCGACACCGCCACCAGCCTGTCCATGGGCATCGGAAGCCTGCGCGGGGCTACGGACCGGCAGTGGAAACGGCCGAGCTAGGGCAGTCGCCAGTCCACGGGCTGGCTGCCCTGCTTGACCAGCAGGTCGTTCGCGCGGCTGAACGGCCGGGAGCCGAAGAAGCCGTAGCTCGCCGACATCGGGCTCGGGTGCGCCGACTCGACCGCCGGCACCTGCCCCAGCAGCGGGCGCAGGTTGCGGGCGTCCCGGCCCCACAGGATCGCCACCAGCGGGCCGCCCCGGGCCACCAGGGCGCGGATCGCCTGCTCGGTGACCTCTTCCCAGCCCTTGCCCCGGTGCGCCGCCGGCTTACCGGGCGCCGTCGTCAGCGCCCGGTTCAGCAGCAGCACGCCCTGCTGCGTCCACGGCGTCAGGTCCCCGTTGCCGGGCGGCGGGCAGCCGAGGTCCTCGCCCATCTCCCGGTAGATGTTGATCAGACTGCCGGGCAGCGGCCGCACCTCGGGCGCCACCGAGAAGCTCAGGCCCACCGCGTGACCGGGCGTCGGGTACGGGTCCTGACCGACGATCAGTACCCGGACGTCGGCGAACGGCTGCTGGAACGCCCGCAGCACGTTCGGCCCGGCCGGCAGGTACGTCCGGCCTGCGGCGATCTCCGCGCGCAGGAAGTCACCCATGGCGGCGATCCGCCCGGCCACTGGTGCCAGGGCCTCGGCCCAGCCGGGTTCGACGATCTCATGCAACGGACGCGGTGCCATGAAGTCACCCTATCGGCCCAGGCCGACAGTCCTCACCCCACCGGCCGCCCGCGCAGCACCACCAGCTGCGGGTCGGCCAGCACCCCGATGTCGGCGCGCGGGTCGGCGGCGTAGACCACCAGGTCGGCGGGAGCGCCCTCGGTCAGCCCGTCCCGGCCGAGCCAGGCCCGGGCTCCCCAACTCGCGGCGCTGAGCGCCTCGGTGGCGGTGAGGCCGGCCTTGACCAGTTCGGCGGCCTCGGCGGCGACCAGGCCGTGGGCGAGTGAGCCGCCCGCGTCGGTGCCGACGTAGATCGGGATGCCGGCCTCGTGCGCGGCGCCGACGGTCTGGTAGCGGCGCTCGTGCAGTCGGCGCATGTGGGCCGACCAGGCCGGGAACTTGGCCTCGCCGCCGTCGGCCAGCTTGGGGAAGGTGGCGATGTTGACCAGGGTCGGCACGATCGCCACGCCGCGTTCGGCGAAGACCGGGATCAACTCCTCGGTCAGGCCGGTGGCGTGCTCCACGCAGTCGATCCCGGCGGCCAATAGGTCGGGCAGCGACTCGGCGGCGAAGCAGTGCGCGGTGACCCGCGCGCCCTCGGCGTGCGCCGCCGCGATGGCCTCGCGCAGTGCGTCGCCCGGCCAGCAGGCCGTCAGGTCGCCGCGCTCCCGGTCGATCCAGTCACCGACCAGCTTGACCCAGCCGTCACCGCGCCGGGCCTCCTGCACCACGTAGGCGGTGAGGTCGCCGGGCTCGATCTCATGGGCGTAGTTGCGGATGTAGCGCTTGGTCCGGGCGATGTGCCGGCCGGCCCGGATGATCTTCGGCAGGTCCTCGCGGTCGTCGACCCAGCGGGTGTCGGCCGCCGAGCCGGCGTCGCGGATCAGCAGGGTGCCGGCATCCCGGTCGGTGAGCGCCTGCTTCTCGCTGGTGGCCTCGTCGACCGCGCCGTGCGCGTCCAGGCCGACGTGGCAGTGCGCGTCGACCAGGCCGGGCAGCACCCAGCCGGTGACGGTGCGCACATCACGCGCGCCGGCCGGCGGCGAGAAGCTCACCCGCCCGTCCAGCACCCAGAGTTCGTCCCGGACCTCGTCCGGACCGACCAGGATCCGTCCCTTGATGTGCAGCACCGCGCCTTCCGTCATGTCCGGCACTCTACGACGCGAACGGCCTTGATAGGTCCCACGATTCGATCTTGACTGAACCATTGACTCGACATGACAAGACTGATTGACTACATGGCAGGCCCACCCCGTTGGAGCCGCCCGAGGTCGACCGTCCGCCCGGTCCGCCTCCCGGCCGCTCCCCGGCTCACCGCCCGCCGACGAGCCTGTTGCCGTCGCCAACCGGTGAGCCCGGCGCCCGGGCTCGGCGCGGCACCCCCCGTTCCCGCCGAGCCCGGGCGCACCCATGCCGTGGCGCGGAGTTCACGATCCCGTCAGCCGCCGGCCCGATTCCGCTCACCCGCCTTCGGCAGGGTCCTGGCAATCGGCCAAAGTTGGCTATACAACTTTGGGCCCACGGATCCTCCGTCGAAGGGCTCGCCATGCCTGACCCCACCGCCGCCGGCCCCGCCTACTGGCTGCGCGACAACTGCCCGTGCGCCGACTGCCGCGATCCGCGCAGCGGCCAGAAGCTGTTCCAGATCACCGACCTGCCCGCCGATCTGGCGGTCGCGGCCGCCACCGAGGCGGCCGACGGCCGGCTCGAGGTGCTCTGGTCGGACGGCCACCGCTCAACCTACCCGCCGGGCCGACGCACGGCGGATGACGGCGGCGACCGCCGTACCGAGTCCGGCAAACGGCTCTGGCGGGCCGCCGACTTCGTAGCCGGAATCCCGGAGGCCGACTGGTCGGCCCACCTCGCCGACCCCGCCGAGCGGGCGGCGGTGCTGCGCGCCGTGCAGCGGCTGGGCTTCGCGGTGCTGCGCGGGGTGCCGGCCGAGGAGCGGCAGGTGCTGGCGGTCGCGGAGAGCTTCGGCTTCGTGCGCCGCACCAACTACGGCGAGCTGTTCGACGTCCGGGTCGAGCCGAACCCCACCAACCTGGCCTTCTCCGCCGCCGCGATCGCACCGCACACCGACAACCCGTACCGCGACCCGGTGCCCACCGTGCAGTTGCTGCACTGCCTGGCCAACGAGGCCGAAGGTGGTGACTCCGCGCTGGTGGACGGCTTCCAGGCGGCCGCGTTGCTGCGCGCCGAGGCGCCGGACGACTTCGCGGTGCTCACCCGCACCCCGGTGCCGTTCGTCTACCGCGACCGGCACACCGAACTGCGGGCCGATCGGCCGCTGATCACCACCGATGGGTTGGGGCGGATCCGCGAAGTCCGGCTCAACAACCGCTCGATCGGCCAACTCGACTTGCCTGAGCATGAGTTGGAGAAGTTCTACGCCGCCTACCGACGGTTCGCCGAGATCACCCTGCGACCCGAACTGCAGCTGGCCTTCCGGCTGGCGCCCGGCGACTGCCTGGTCTTCGACAACACCCGGCTGCTGCACGCCCGCACCGCCTTCGAACGGGAGGGGCGACGCCATCTCCAGGGCTGCTACGCCGACTTGGACGCACTGGCGTCCACCCTGGCGGTGCTGGACCGGCGCACCGCCGCGCTGGACGAGCTGGCGGAACTGTTCGAGGGCGAGGGCGCCGGGGAGTACCTCGGCGAGGCGGTCACCCAGGCCGAGCACATGCTGCAGGCGGCCGCGCTGGCGCAGCAGGCGGGCGCGCCGGACGCCCTGGTGGCGGCGGCGCTGCTGCATGATGTCGGGCACTTCACAAGCGCCGTGACGGGCCGTCAGCTGATGGCGGGCCAGGACAACCGCCACAGCGAGACCGGTGCCGACTGGCTGGCGCAGTGGTTCCCGACGTCCGTCACCGAGCCGATCCGACTGCACGTGGCGGCCAAGCGCTACCTCTGCACGGTCGAACCGGCGTACCGGGCGCGGCTTTCCGAGGCGTCCGAGTACACCCTCCAGGTGCAGGGCGGCCCGCTGACCGAGGACCAGGCGGCCGCCTTCGCCGCGCTGCCCGGTGCGGCCGACGCCGTCGCGGTGCGCCGCTGGGACGACGCGGCCAAGACCGCGGGCACCGGCACTCCGTGCTTCGACGACTACCGGCCACTGCTGGCCCGGCTGATGGCCGAGCGGTGAGCCCTGCCGACGCACCCGCCCGGGCGCCGGCCCACCCGAGCGCTCAGTCGCCAGCCCAGTCGCCAGCTCGGCCGCCCGCTCAGTCGTCCGCTCGGGCGTGCCGCGAAAGCGCCGAGGTGGCAAGGGAGTTGTGCACGCTGAAGGCCACCATGCCGGGCAGGTAGCGGTCTTGGGACCACTCGACCGGGCGCCCGGTGGGGTCGGTGGTGCGGCGGCGCTCGCGCAGCAGCGGGGCGCCGCGCCGGCAGCCGAGCAGCCGGGCGTCGTCGCCGTTGGCGGTGACCACGTCGATGGTGTGGTCGGCGTCGGTGAACAGGATGCCGTGCTCCCGCAGGTGTTCGGTGTGCGAGACCACGTCGGCCGGCAACTGGGCCACCAGCACGCCGACATGCGGCGGGTAGATGGTGCGCTCCACCATCACCGGGGTGCCGGAGAGGGTGCGCAGCCGCAGCGTCACATAGACCTCGGCGCCCGGCTCCAGGCGCAGTTGCTCGCGCTCGGCGGCATCGGCCGGCCGGCGCAGCAGCGACTCCAGGCGGCCGCCCGGCTCCTCGCCCATCGAGCGCGCCCAGTGGGTGAAGCTGAGCAGTTCGGAGAAGCTCTGCACCCGGGCGTTGCCGAGCACCACCCGCCGGGTGCCGCGCCGCGAGGTGACCAGCCCGTCGGCCCGCAGCACCGCCAGTGCCTGACGGACGGTCCCCCGGGAGACGCCGTACCGCTCGGCCAGGGCCCCTCGGCGGGCAGCCGGCCGGCCTCGCCGTACGCGCCGGTGCTGATCGCCTCCCGCAGGTCGGCGGCGACCCGGCGGTAGAGCGCGCCGCTGGCCTCGGCCACCGTGGCGTGCTCCTCCGGGTTGCCGGGCTCGTCCTGTTGCATCGCGTTCTCCGTGAAGCTGTCTGTCACCGGGTCCCCCCAACTCATTGTCCTGCGTGCTGGGTGCGGCCGAGGACGATCCGACCTTATCGGCTCCCGGTGGACCGTTCGTGGTCCGCTTGGGCGGTTATGGCCCGAGCGAGCGCGACCGTTCCCGCAGCCGACCCCTGTTCTGGGGCGCCCGTTCACCTTCTGGTCACCGAGATCCGGCGTACTTGGCGGCGTCGGGCGAAGTTGGCTGACCAACTTGGCTCCCCGGCACTCCTCCCTGACGCAGCCAGCGCACCTGACGTGCGACCCTGCCGCACCTCGATCCAGGAGATCCTCCCGTGACCGTGCACCGCGCCCGTGCCGCCGCAGCTGCGGCCGTACTGACCGCCGCCGCGTTCTCCCTCACCGCCTGCGGCTCCGCGGGCTCGTCGTCGGCCACCACGGCCGGCGGCAAGAACATCACGACCGCCACCTCGGCCGCCGACCTCGGCGGGATGGACGCGCTGGTCGCGGCCGCGAAGAAGGAGGGCAACCTCCACGTCATCACGCTGCCGCGCGACTGGGCCAACTACGGCACGCTGATGGACAACTTCACCAAGAAGTACGGCATCAAGATCGAGGACGAGAACCCGGACGGCTCCAGCCAGGACGAGATCAACGCGATCACCTCCCGCAAGGGCCAGGACCGCGGCCCCGACGTGGTCGACGTGGGCACCGCGTTCGCCATCTCCGGCGCCCAGCAGGGCCTGTTCGCCCCGTACAAGGTGGCCGGCTACGACAGCATCCCGGCGACCATGAAGGCCGCCGACGCCACCTCGTACAACGACTACGGCGGCTACGTCTCGATCGGCTGCAACGCCAAGAAGGTCGCCGTCTGCCCGCAGACCTTCGCCGACCTGATGAAGCCCGACTACAAGGGCATGGTCGCGCTGAACGGCAACCCGACCAAGGCCAACGCCGCGCTCAACGCCGTCTGGGCCGCCTCCGTGGCCAACGGTGGCGGTCTGGACAACATCCAGCCCGGCATCGACTTCTTCGGCAAGCTGAAGGCGGCCGGCAACTTCAACCCGGTCGAGGCCACCTCCGCCACCGTGGAGAGCGGCGAGACCCCGATCACCATCGACTGGTCGTACCTGAACACCGGCTACACCAGCAAGCTGGCCCCGAAGGGCATCGACTGGAAGGTCGCCATTCCGTCGGACGGCATCTGGGCGAACTTCTACAACCAGGCCATCAGCAAGTACGCGCCGCACCCGGCCGCCGCCCGCCTGTGGGAGGAGTACCTCTACAGCGCCGAGGGCCAGAACGGCTTCCTGGGCGGCTTCGCCACCCCGGCGGAGTTCGACGCCATGAAGTCGGCCAACACGCTGGACGCCGCCCTGGCCGCCAAGGTGCCGGCCCCCGCCAAGCCGTTCACCACCTTCCCGACCCAGGCGCAGCAGGACACCGCCAAGGCCGCGGTGACCGCCAACTGGGCGAAGGCCATCGGGGGCTGAACCAAGCAATGACTACGGCTCCCACCCCGGTGCCGACTCCCGCCGCCGTTGACACCAACGGCGGCGGGGGTACCCCCGGTACCGCAACTCCCGCAACTCCGGCCGCCCCCACGGCCATCCGCCGTCGTCGCGGCGGCCGCGCCTGGCTCGGCGCGCTGCCCCTGCTGGTGTTCTTCGCCATCGGCTTCGGGCTGCCCGCCGTCGCGATCGCCATCGGCGCCTTCACCACCTCATCCGACGCCCCGGGCGGCGGCGGCCACTTCACCATGGCCAACCTCAGCGACTCGCTGCAGGGCGCCTACCTGACGGCGCTGCTCGGCAGTGTGAAGCTCTCCGCGCTGACCGCGCTGATCGGCACCGCGATCGGGCTCCCGCTGGCCCAGGCGGTGGCCACCTCCCGCTTCAAGTTCGTCCGCGAGACGGTGCTGGCCGGCTCCGGCGTGCTCGCCAACTTCGGCGGTGTGCCGCTGGCGTTCATGTTCGTCGCCACCCTCGGCAACGCGGGTGAGGTCACCACGTCGCTGGGCCTGAAGGACTACGGCTGGAGCCTGTACACCTTCAACGGGCTGGCGGTCGTCTACCTCTACTTCCTCATCCCGCTGATGATCCTCACCATCACCCCGGCCCTGGAGGGGCTGCGGGTGCAGTGGCGTGAGGCCGCGTACAACAACGGGGCGACGGTCTTCCAGTACTGGCGGCACGTCGCGCTGCCGGTGCTGCTGCCCTCCCTGCTCGGCGGCTACGTGCTGCTGTTCGGCGCCTCGTTCGCCGCGTACGCCACCGCCGAGGCCATGGTCGGCAGTTCGATCCCGCTGATCTCGATGCAGATCGGCGACGCGCTCTCCGGCAACGTGCTGGTCGGCCAGGGCAACCTGGCCCTCGCGCTCGGTCTCGACATGATCGTGGTCGCCTGCCTGGTGATGGCGATCTACCTGCCCCTCCAGCGCCGGAGTGCCAAGTGGCTCAGTTCCTGAACCGGCTGCGGCTCGGCCGCGGCCTCGTCCTGTTGCTCTGCGGCGTCTACTTCTTCGTGCCGCTCGGTGCGTCGCTCTACTTCAGCATCGACGACCATCACGGCAACGTCGCCTTCAACGCCTACACCAGCTTGCTCTCGGCGCCCGGGTTCCTCGACGCGCTCTACCTGAGCCTGGAGCTGGCAGCCGCGACCGTGGTGCTGCTGCTGGTGCTGCTGGTGCCGGCGCTGCTGGCGGCCCGGTTGGGCGCGCCCAAGCTGCGTCCGGTGATCGAGGTGGTCTGCTCGATGCCGCTGGTGGTTCCGGTGGTCGCGCTCACCACCGGCATCGTCGGGGTGCTGCGCTGGGGGCCGGACTACCTGGCCAACACGCCGATCTTCCAGACCTTCGTGGCGATCCAGAACCCGAACTTCCCGGTGGTGCTGCTGATCGCGTACGTGCTGATGGCGCTGCCGTTCGCCTACCGCGCGCTGGACGGCGGGCTGCGCAGCGTGGACGTGGTCACGCTGGTCGAGGCCGCCCGCAGCTGCGGGGCGAGCTGGCCGCGGGCCGTGTTCTCGGTCGTGCTGCCCAACCTGCGCAGCGCACTGCTCAGCGCCTCGGTGCTCACCGTGGCGCTGGTGCTCGGCGAGTTCACCACCGCCTCGATCCTCGGCTTCCAGCCCTTCTCGGTGTGGATCAACGCCTACGGCAAGACCGACGGGCAGATGTCCGTCGCGGTCTCGATCCTCAGCCTGCTGATCGTCTGGGTCGTCCTGCTGCTGCTCTCCGTGCTCGGCGGCCGCACCCGCAAGGCCGCGCGTTCCTGACGCTCCGTCAGATTTCCGCGCGTTGCCGATCCACCAAGTGATTCCCAGGAGTTCACCGCCATGACCACCTCCGCCACCCCCGCACCGCCCACCGGCGTGCCGCTGCACCCCGGCAGCGCCACCGTCGAATTCCGCTCGTTGCGCCGGGCGTTCGGCGCCACCGTGGCGCTCGACGGCCTCGACCTGACGGTCCACCCGGGCGAACTGCTGGCGCTGCTCGGCCCGTCCGGCTGCGGCAAGACCACCGCGCTGCGGATCCTGGCCGGCTTCGAGACCCATGACTCGGGCGAGGTGCTGGTCGACGGGCAGGACGTCACCCGGATCCCCGCGCACAAGCGGGACGCCGGCATGGTGTTCCAGTCCTACAGCCTCTTCCCCCACCTGACCGCGCTCGACAACGTCTCCTTCGGACTGAAGATGCGCGGCGTCGGCAAGGTCGAACGCCGGGCCCGGGCACAGGAGTTGCTGGAGCTGGTCGGCCTGCCGCAGCGCGCCGGGCACTACCCGCACCAGATGTCCGGCGGCCAGCAGCAGCGGATCGCGCTGGCCCGGGCGCTCGCCCTGCAGCCGCGGGTGCTGCTGCTGGACGAGCCGCTCTCCGCGCTGGACGCCAAGGTCCGGCTCAACCTGCGCGAGGAGATCCGCCGCCTCCAGCAGGAGCTCGGCATCACCACCTTGTTCGTCACCCACGACCAGGAGGAGGCGCTGTCGATGGCCGACCGGGTCGCGGTGCTGCGGGCCGGCCGGCTGGAGCAGTGCGCCACCCCGAGCGAGCTCTACGCCCGCCCGACCACCGCCTTCGTCGCGGAGTTCGTCGGCACCATGAGCCGGATCCCGGCGCAGCGCTCCGGCGACGGCGTCGAGGTGCTGGGCCGCCGGCACGAGGTGGACGGCACGGTGCCCGCCGACGGCGAGGTGGAGGTGCTGGTCCGCCCGGAGAACGTGGCGGTCACCGCCGGCGGCGACGCGGTCGTCACCGGCGCCAGCTTCCTGGGGGCGGTCACCCGGCTGACCGTCAAGCTGGCCGACGGCACCGACATCAAGGCCGACCTGCCCACCGACGAGGCGGCCAAGCTGCCGGTCGGCGGCGGTGCCACGGTCTCGCTGCCCGACCGTCCGGTCCTGGTGGACCGCCGCGTTACGGTCGGGCAGTGAACACGCCGATGACCTCACCGCTGCAGAAGCCCGCCGCCGTCCTCTTCGACATGGACGGCACCCTGGTCGACACCGAGCACCTGTGGTGGGAGGCGACCAGCGAGATCGCCGCCGAACTCGGCCACCAGCTGGGCGAGTCGGACGTACCGGAGGTGCTCGGCCGGGCCGTGGAGCACACCGCGGCCCATCTGGCGGCCGTGCTCGGCGACTCCTCGCCGGGTGCCGCGGTCATCGGGGAGCGGCTGAACGCCGCGTTCACCGTCCGGGTCGCCGCCCGGGTGGTGCCCCGCCCCGGCGCGCTGGCCCTGCTGGAGCAGTTGCGGGCCGCCGCGGTGCCGACCGCGCTGGTCTCCGCCTCGCCGCGGCAGGTGGTCGACCTGGTGCTGACCCACCTGGGCCGGGACTGGTTCGCCGTGACCCTGGCCGCCGAGGACACCGAGGTGACCAAGCCCGACCCCGCGCCCTACCTCGCCGCGGCCGCCCGCCTCGGCCTGGACCCGGCCGCCTGCGTGGCGGTCGAGGACACCCCGACCGGCGTCACCTCGGCGCACGCGGCGGGCTGCGCGGTGCTCGCCGTGCCGTCCTCCGACGTGGCGATGCCGAGCGCTCCCGGGATCACCCTGCTCAGCAGCCTCACCGAGGCCGATCTGCCCCTGCTGGCCGCCCTGACCAGCCGCAACGCAGAATAGCCAGATGCCCTACGTCCTCCTCGTCCTCGCCATAGCCAGCGAGGTCTGCGCCACCAGCTGCCTCAAACTCACCGACGGCTTCAGCAAGTTGTGGCCCAGCGTCGGTGTCGGAATCGGCTACGTGCTCTCCTTCGCCCTGCTCGGCCAGGCCCTGAAGAAGATCCCCGTCTCGGTCGCCTACGCCGTCTGGTCCGGCGCCGGCACGGCGGCGGTGGCCGCCATCGGCGTCGCCGCCTTCGGTGAGCAGCTGGGCAAGGTGCAGCTGGCGGGGATCGCGCTGATCATCGTGGGTGTGGTCCTGCTCAATCTGCGGGCCGGCCACTGAGGTGCGTCACACACAGGCACCGGGGTGCCACAGTCGCGGGTAAAGGTTTCCCCATGGATCCAACAAACTAGCGATTCATCGGAACCTAACGCGGTGTCATGGGCGGCAGCCGTCGTCGACGGGACCTACCACCCCTCCAGGGACACCCATGCGACGTTCCACCCGTCACCTCACCGTGTCGACCCTCGCGGCCACCGCACTGGTCGTCGGCACCGCCCTCACCGGGGCGGTGCCGGCGGCCGGGGCACTGGCCGCGCCCGCGCACCGGCTCCCGCGCCGGTGCCGGCCACCGCGCACCACCGGCTGCTCGGCCCGTTCCCGACGCCGTACACGATCGCCGACTGCCAGGCCCAGTTCCAGCGCTCCTGCTACGGCGCCAACCAGCTGCAGCAGGCCTATGACGAGAAGCCGCTCTTCGACCGCGGCATCACCGGGGCCGGCCGCACCATCGTGATCGTCGACTCGTTCGGCTCCCCCACCATCCAGCACGACCTGGACGTGTACAGCGCCCACTACGGCATCCCCAGCACCAGCGTGAAGGTCGTCCAGTGGGGCAACGTGCCCGCCTTCGACCCCAACAACTCGGACATGACCGGCTGGGCCGAGGAAACCACCATCGACGTCGACATGGCGCACGCGATGGCCCCCGGCGCCAAGATCGTGCTGATGGAGACCGGCGTCTCGGAGACCACCGGCACCACCGGGTTCCCGGAGATGATGGGCGGCGAGGACTCGCTGATCAAGCAGGGCATCGGCGATGTGATCTCGCAGAGCTTCGGCACCGCCGAGAACACCTTCCCCGGCTTCGACCAGGGCGACTACTCCAGCCTGCTGAACCTGCGCGGCGCCTACAAGGACGCCCAGTCGCGCGGCGTCACCGTGCTGGCGTCCTCCGGCGACAGCGGCGTCACCGACTCGGCGCCCGACGGCTCCACCTACACCTACCCGACCACCGAGTGGCCGGGCTCCGACCCGCTGATCACCGGCGTCGGCGGCACCTCGGTGCACCTGGACACCCAGGGCAACCGGCTCTCGCCCGACACCGTCTGGGACGACCCGGCGCCCAACGACCACGGCGCCAGCGGCGGCGGCAAGTCCAAGGTCTTCCCGCGGCCGCTGTTCCAGTTCGGCGTGCAGAACACCGTGGGCAGCAGCCGCGGCGTGCCGGACGTCAGCATGCTGGGCGACCCGCTGACCGGCGTGTGGACCTACAACAGCTTCGGCCCGCAGGACAACGGCTGGGAGCTGTGGGGTGGCACCAGCGTCGCGGCCCCGATCTTCTCCGGCGTGGTGGCCCTCGCCGACCAGGCGGCCGGCCACCGCCTCGGCAACATCAACTACGGCCTCTACGGCCTGAGCGCCCTGCAGCAGGCCGGCGCGCCCGACACCGGCCTGACCGACGTCGTCGGCGGCAGCAACACCTACGCCGGCGTCACCGGCTGGCCGGTCACCCCCGGCTACGACCTGGCCACCGGCGTCGGCACGGTCGACGTCGCCAAGTTCGTCCCGAAGCTGGCCCTGCTCGGCTGACGAGCGCCGGCGACACCCAGCGTCACCTGGCAACACCTGCAACACCGCTTCGAAGGGGCGCCCGTCACAACGGGCGCCCCTTCGCCGTGCGATATCTTGATGTCAAGACGTTGTAGACACGGTAGACGTGAAGGCGGAGTACCGGTGACTGACTCAACCATCATTTACACGCACACTGACGAGGCTCCGGCCCTGGCGACGTACTCGTTCCTGCCGGTGATCCAGGCCTACGCCTCGACGGCGGGCGTCAAGGTGGAGACCCGCGACATCTCGCTGGCGGGGCGCATCATCGCGCACTTCCCCGAGCGTCTGGAGGAGGGCCAGCGGATCTCCGACGCCCTCGCCGAGCTGGGTGAGCTGGCCAAGACCCCCGGCGCCAACATCATCAAGCTGCCGAACATCTCGGCCTCGGTGCCGCAGCTGAAGGCCGCGATCGCCGAGCTGCAGGCCCAGGGCTACGCGCTGCCGGACTACCCGGACGACCCGAAGACCGACGAGGAGCGCGACATCCGCGCCCGCTACGACAAGGTCAAGGGCAGCGCCGTCAACCCGGTGCTGCGGGAGGGCAACTCGGACCGCCGCGCCCCGCTGTCGGTCAAGAAGTACGCCCAGACCCACCCGCACCGGATGGGCGCCTGGACGGCCGACTCCAAGACCAACGTCGCCACCATGGGTGCCGACGACTACCGCTCGACCGAGAAGTCCGCGGTGATCGCCGAGGCCGGCTCGCTGAAGATCGAGCTGGTCGCCGCCGACGGCAGCACCACCGTGCTGCGCGAGTCGGTCCCGGTGCTGGCCGGCGAGGTCGTCGACGCCGCCGTGATGCGGGCCGCCGCGCTGCGCACCTTCCTGGCCGCCCAGGTGGCCCGGGCCAAGGCCGAGGACGTGCTGTTCTCGGTGCACCTCAAGGCCACCATGATGAAGGTCTCCGACCCGATCTTCTTCGGCCACGTGGTCCGCGCCTTCTTCCCGAAGACCTTCGCCCAGTACGGCGAGGTGCTGGCGGCGGCCGGCCTCAACCCGAACAACGGCCTCGGCGGCATCCTGGCCGGCCTGGACGCGCTCCCGCAGGGCGCGGAGATCAAGGCCTCGTTCGACGCCGAGCTGGCCGAGGGCCCGGCCCTGGCCATGGTCGACTCCGACCGCGGCATCACCAACCTGCACGTGCCGTCCGACGTCATCGTCGACGCCTCGATGCCGGCCATGATCCGCACCTCCGGCCACATGTGGGGCCCGGACGGCCAGGAGGCCGACACCCTCGCCGTCATCCCGGACAGCAGCTACGCGGGCGTCTACCAGACCGTCATCGACGACTGCCGCGCCCACGGTGCCTTCGACCCGGCCACCATGGGCTCGGTGCCGAACGTCGGCCTGATGGCCCAGGCCGCCGAGGAGTACGGCAGCCACGACAAGACCTTCGAGATCCCGGCCGACGGCACCGTCCGCGTGGTCGACGCCTCCGGCGCCGTGGTGCTGGAGCAGCCGGTCGCCGCCGGTGACGTCTTCCGGATGTGCCAGACCAAGGACATCCCGATCCGCGACTGGGTGAAGCTGGCCGTCAACCGCGCCCGCGCCACCGGCGACCCGGCCGTCTTCTGGCTGGACGAGGACCGCGCGCACGACGCCAACCTGATCGCCAAGGTCAAGCAGTACCTGCCGGAGCACGACACCGCGGGCCTGCAGATCGAGATCATGGCCCCCGAGAAGGCCACCGCCTTCTCGCTGGAGCGGATCCGCCGCGGCGAGAACACCATCTCGGTCACCGGCAACGTGCTGCGCGACTACCTGACCGACCTGTTCCCGATCCTGGAGCTGGGCACCAGCGCCAAGATGCTGTCGGTCGTCCCGCTGATCAACGGCGGCGGCCTGTTCGAGACCGGCGCCGGCGGCTCCGCCCCGAAGCACGTCCAGCAGCTGGTCAAGGAGAACTACCTGCGCTGGGACAGCCTGGGCGAGTTCTTCGCGCTGGCCGCCAGCTTCGAGCACCTGGCGCAGACCACGGACAACGCCCGCGCCCAGATCCTGGCCGACACCCTGGACCGGGCCACCGGCACCTTCCTGGAGAACGACAAGTCGCCGGCCCGCCGCGTCGGCCAGATCGACAACCGCGGCAGCCACTTCTACCTGGCCCTGTACTGGGCCCAGGAGCTGGCCAAGCAGACCGCCGACGCCAAGCTCGCCGAGGCCTTCGCCCCGCTCGCGAAGACCCTCTCCGAGCAGGAGCAGACCATCGTCGACGAGCTGATCGCCGTCCAGGGCTCCCCGGTGGACCTCGGCGGCTACTACCAGCCCGTCGTGGAGAAGGCGTCCGCCGTGATGCGTCCGTCGAAGACCCTCAACGAGGCGCTGGCTTCGCTGAGCTGACGCCACGGGTGACCGTCGGGGCTCTGCCCCCGCGGACCGGATTCCGGTTCGCGGGGCAGGGCCCTTCGGCGTTTCCCCTTCGCCCGGGTGGGCCCGGGGCGCCATCGGCCCCGACCGACCCGGGCCCTAGGATGCGGCGTCTGACACATGGTCGACGAGCAACGAAGGCGTGAGGCGTGAACATCACAGGGACCTACCAGCTGACGTCTGAGCAGATGTACCGGGGCCTGAAGGACGGGCTGCCGGGGCGTTTCATGAGAGTGCGGATCATCCTGGGGCTGCTCGCCCTCTGCGGGGTGCTGTCGATCGTCGCAAGCGGGACGCCGTTCGGGGTCGGGCTGCTGGTCGGAGCGGTTTTCCTGGCGATCTGGCAGCCCATCGCCGCCAAGCGCAGCCTGACCCGTGCCCTGGAACGCGACCCGAGCCCGGTCCAGGCCGCCTTCACCGTCGACGGCTGCTCCTTCACCAAGGCGCAGAGCCGCTCGGAGTTCAGCTGGGCGCGCTTCCAGAAGATCACCCAGAGCCAGGAGTTCCTGCTGCTCCAGCCGAGCAAGGTCCTGGTGATACCGGTCCCGAAGGCCGCCTTCACCCCGCAGCAGGGTGCCGAACTGACGGCGTTCCTGCAGCAGTTGCCCAACTACAGCGCGTCCTGAGGCGATTGGCACCCGTCAGCGGACCTCCAGGTCGGCCGGGTGCACGGCGAAGCCTCCGTCGACGACCGGTGCGAACGGCGCCGGCGCCATGCAGGTGCCGACCACCGGCTGCACGGGCTTCCCATCGGCGTCCACATCGAGGTTGCCGACACCCCAGGAGAAGCCCAGGCGGTCGTTGCCGTGGCCCGGGCCGTGGTAGATGCTCAGGCCGACCCGCTGGCCGACCGGCATGACGTCCGACTTGGTGATGACCGCGGTCACGGTGGCGACCCGGTCCCCGGTGACCAGGCAGTCCACGGCGGCGTCGGCGGTGTGGACCTCACTGCTCCCGACGACCCGGTGCGAGAAGTGGACGGTGCCGCGCGCGTCGGTGGGCAGGCCGTCCTTGATCTGGGTGCCCGGGAAGCCCCGGGTGTACGGCGCCGCCTGGGCGTCGACGGTGAACCGGATCTCGTCATTGGGACGGAACGCGTAGAAGATCCGGGCCGACCCGCTGACGCTCGCGAGGCGCGCCGGGTGGTCGGCGCCCGTCACCCCGGCATCCGCCGCCGGAGCGGCGGCGGTCAGCGCCGTGAGCGCGACGGCGGCGGCGGCGAGGGTGACGGCGAGGCGGGACGTGCCGGTGCGGACCATGACGGGCTCCCTTCGTCGACGGCCGCCCCGATGGCCGCCGTCCTGATGCCCCACCAGCTTCGCCGCCACCACGCCTCCCGGACCATGTGCCGATCGGCAGGTCCTGCCCGGGCACGCGCACCGGGGGTGTGCCGATCGGCACAGCCGGATCGGAGCTCGGAGCGTGTCCACCCTGGAGTAACCGGCCCGGCGCCTGGGCAGCAGCGTGCCATGACCATCCGTCCCCCACACCACCCCCACCACCCCCTGGAGCTGCACGAGCTGAAGGTGGCCGACCACGGGGTACTGCCGTTCGCCATCGGATCGTTCGACAGCTTCGGGCCGCTGGCCCGGGCGTCGTTCCCGCATCGGCACGGCTTCTACGAGATCGTCCTGGTCACCGGCGGCAGCGGCGCGCATGTCGTGGACCTGGAGCGGTTGCCACTGTCGCCACCGCAGCTGTTCATGATCGCACCGGGCCAGGTGCACCACTGGGAGGCCACCGGACTCGCCGGCTGGCTGATGCTCTTCAACGAGGACTTCCTGCTCCCGCATCCCGAGGACGCCGAGGCACTGCGCACCTTGGCCGCCCGCAGCCGGCTGCCCCTGCACCGGGAGGACTGCGAGCGGTTCGAGGCGCTGTTGACCGCGATGCTGGAGGAGTACCAAGGCGTCGAGCCCGGTTTCGTCAGCGTCCTGGCCTCCTACCTGCACATCCTGGTGCTCCGGGCACTGCGGCTGCCCGGGGCAGAGCCGACCAGGGCTCCGGCCGGAACCGCGGACCGGGCCGGGGAGTTGGCGGCCCGGTTCGCCCGGCTGATCGCCTCGCCCGGCGCCCGGGACCGCTCGGTGGGCGCGCTGGCACGGGAGTTGGGCGTCTCGGCCGGGCATCTGCATGAGGCGGTGAAGCAGGCCACCGGGCGCACGCCCGGCCGACTGGTCCGCGAGCAGCAGACCTTGGAGGCCAAACGGCTGCTCATAGCAAGCGCCTTGACGGTCAGTCAGGTAGCCGAGCGGGTCGGGTTCGGTGATCCGTCGTACTTCTGCCGGTTCTTCCGACGGGAGAGCGGGGTGAGCCCGGGCGCGTTCCGCCGGACCATGCGGGAGGCTCGTGACCAGCAGCCCATCCCGGGGTACCCGCCCTGCTCGGACGAAGGTGACCGCAAAGAATCACCACGTTCCCCGAGTCCGGTCCATCGTCGCTGACGGGACACCCGCATACCTTGGCTGTCATGGCGTAGCCACTCCCCGATGAGCTACCTGTGCCTCCAGGCGCACACCGCCACGACGGGCCGGGAGCTCCCCGCACCCCCGGCCCGCCGGCAGCGCCTGTAGGGTGCGCGGGGCCGTCGGCACCCCCATGGCCGACGGCCCCGCACCATTGGAGCTCGGCACCGTCAACTCGCCCCCGCCGAGCCGCACCACGGTTGAGCGCCTACCAGGGCAGCGTCCCCGAGACGTCGAAGTACCCGCCCGTCGGCCCGTCCGGGCCCACCAGCGCCATCCGCACGATGATCTCCGCCCCCTCCTCCACCGTCTGGTGGCCCGAGTGGTCGTTGAGGTCCGTCGCGGTGTAGCCCGGCTCGACGGCGTTGATCCGCATGCCCGGGAACGCCTTCGCGTACTGCACGGTGAGCATGTTCACCGTGGTCTTCGACGCCGGGTACGCGACGCCCGGGTACCCGCTGGCGAGGTCGGCCGGGTCGGACATCCGGGCCAGCGAGGCCAGGCCGCTGCTGACGTTGACCACCACGGGGGCGGCGGACTTCTGGAGCAGCGGCAGGAAGGCGTGGGTGACGCGCACCATGCCGAAGACATTGGTGTCGAACACCTCGCGGATCGCGTCCGCCGTCAGCTCCGCCGCGCCGATGATGCCGCCGTCCGGCAGCCGCTGCTCGATGCCGGCGTTGTTGACCAGCACGTCCAGGCCGCCGTCGGCCTCGATGGCGCGGGCCGCCGCGGTGACGGAGGCGTCGTCGGTGACGTCGAGCTGCACCGGGCGGGCGCCCAGCTGCTCGGCGGCGCGGCGGCCCCGATCGGCGTCCCGGCTGCCGAGGTACACGGTGTGTCCGGCCGCGATCAGCCGGCGGGCGGTTTCGTGGCCGAGGCCCTTGTTGGCTCCGGTGATGAGTGTTGTCGTCATGCCTCAAGCTTCCGCGCCGGGTCGGCGGGCGGCCAGTACCCCCGGCTTCCTGGGACTGCGGGTACCAGGAAGCCCGACGGGCCGCGAGGCAGACTGGTGGGCATGGCGACCACGGAGTTCGGGCAGGCGGTGCGGCGCTGGCGGGATCGGGTGCCGCCGGACGCGGTCGGGCTGCCCATGGGCGGGCAGCGGCGGGCGGCGGGGCTGCGGCGCGAGGAGCTGGCGCTGCTGGCCGGGATCTCCGTGGACTACGTGACCCGGCTGGAGCAGGGCCGGGCCGCACACCCGTCGGCGCAGGTGGTCGAGGCGCTGGCACGGGCGCTGCGGTTGGCGGAGGCCGAGCGTGCGCACATGTTCCGGCTGGCCGGGCTGGCACCGCCCGGGCCGGACACCGTGCCCGCGCACCTCACCCCGAGCGTGCAGCGGATCCTGGACCGGCTCACCGGGACGCCCGCCGCGGTCTATGACGCGGCCTGGACGCTGCTGATGGCCAACCCGGGCTACGCGGCGCTGATGGGCGATCCGTCCGGCTGGCGGGGCAAGATGCGCAACGGGGTCTGGCGGCAGTTCCTGGGCCCCGGCATCCGGGCCCGGCGCACCCCGGAGGCCCAGGCGGCGTTCGAGGCCGCGTTGGTCGCCGATCTGCGCACGGCGGCCGAACGCTACCCGGCAGACCAGCGCTTGCGCGCCCTGGTGGCCGAACTGCGGGCCGGCAGCGGGCGGTTCGTGGAGCTGTGGGACTCCGGCGCGGTCGGCCGCCATGAGACGTCCGCCAAGACCATCGACCATCCGCAGGTGGGCGCGATCACGCTGGACTGCGACATGCTCACGGTCGCCGGCAGCGACATGCACATCATGGTCTACACCGCCGAGCCGGGCACCGAGGACGCCGAACGCCTCGCCCTGGCCATGGTGTTGGGCACGCAGTCGCTGGTGGACCAGGTAGAGCCGTAGTCGGCGTTGCCGGCGCCCCGGATGCTCAGGGGTTCAGCGGGCCACCCCGGCGGAGCGCCGCGGCCAGGGCCGTGACGTCCACCGGGCCGCTGGTGTCCACCCGGTGCACCTCCCCCAGCGCGAGCGGCCGGGCGCCCTGCTCCCAGAACTCCCAGTCGCCGGGGTGGCCGCCCTCGCGCTCGGGGTGGATCGGGTGCCGCTCGGCCATCCGGCCCAGGAACCTGCGGCGCGCCAGTGCCGGCTGGACGTCGCACCAGACCTCATGCACCGTACGGGCGTTGGCGCGGCGCAGGCCGGCCACGACGATCGGACGCAGGTGGGCGAGGAACGGGGCCTCCAGCACGGCGCCGGCGGGGGCGTCGGCGAGCAGCGTCCAGAGGGTATCGCCGGCCGCCGCGCCGAGCGAACGGCTCCATTCGTGATCGGTGGCACCCGGCGGCCGGGCGGGGGCGAGGCTGTCGGCGAGGGTCTCCTTGACGGCGTCCTTGCTGAACAGCGGCAGCCCGAGCTCGGCTGCCAACTGGCGTGCCAGCGTGGTCTTTCCGGCGCCGGGCAGGCCGTTGACCAGGACGGTGAGCACGTGGTGACCCCCATGGCAGTACGTGCGGCCCCGCAGGTCGACCGCCCTGCGGGGCCGCACCTGCGGACATACCGTGGTAGTCAACCACGCGGCACTCGCCGCCACTCCGGCAGGACGGAACGGAGATCGGGTGATGGGCCGCTGGAAGGCATTGGCCGTGCTGGGCACGGCCCAGTTCCTGATGGTGCTCGACACGGCAGTGATGAACGTGTCGATCAGCCAACTGGTGCACGACTTCCACACCGACGTCACCACGATCCAGGCCGTCATCACGCTCTATGCCCTGGTGATGGCCGCTTTCATGATCACCGGAGGCAAGCTCGGCGACGTGCTGGGACGCCGTCGCGCCTTCGGCATCGGCCTGGTGGTCTACGGGGTCGGCTCGCTGCTGACCGCGGTCGCGCCGGTCCTGTGGGTGCTGGCACTCGGGTGGTCGGTGATCGAGGGGCTCGGCGCGGCCGTCGTGCTGCCGGCCCTGGCCGCCCTGGTGGCCGGCTGCTACCAGGGGCGGGACCGGGCCATCGCCTACGGCGTGATCGGCGGGATGTCGGGGTCGGCATCGCGGTCGGCCCGCTGCTCGGCGGCTGGGTGACCACGTACCTCACCTGGCGCCTGGTGTTCGCCGGCGAGGTGGTGGTGGTCGTGGTGCTGCTGTCGCTGCTGCGCTGGATCGCGGTGCCGGCGGAGACCGGACGCCGGATCCAGCTGGACGGCGTGGGAGCCGGCCTGTCCGCGGCCGGGCTCGCCCTGGTGGTGCTGGGCGTCCTGCAGAGCAGCAGCTGGGGGGTGCTGCATCCGCGCAACTCACCGTTCACCGTCTTCGGGTTCTCGCCGACCCTGTTCGTCATCGCGGCCGGCGGGGTGCTCCTCGCCCTGTTCGCCGGCTGGGAGCGGCGCCGGGAGAGGCACGGGCTGATGCCGCTGGTCCGGCTGTCGCTGCTGCGGATCGCACCGCTGCGCGCCGGACTGGTCATGCTGCTGACGCAGAGCGTGATCCTGCTCGGGCTGTTCTTCGTGATCCCGCTGTACCTGCAGGTGGTGCAGGGGTTCAATGCGTTCCAGACCGGGCTGCGACTGCTGCCCGTCTCGATCACCATGCTGGTCGCAGCGCTGGGCGGCTCGTCGCTGGGCAAGGTCGCCTCGCCGCGGCGGCTGGTGCGCTGCGGGCTGGTGGTCATGCTGGGCGCGATCTGCTGGCTGCTGGCGACCATCCGACCGCAGATCGTCGACGTCCAGTTCGCGCTGGCGATGGCGCTGCTCGGCCTGGGGATGGGGTTGCTGGCCTCCCAGCTGGGCAACGTCGTGCAGTCCAGTGTCGGCGAGGAGGCCCGCAGCGAGGCCGGTGGGCTGCAGAACACGGCACAGCAGTTCGGCTCCTCGCTGGGCACGGCGCTGATCGGGGCGATCCTGATCGGAGCCCTCGCCGGCGCCTTCAACCGGAACATCGCCGCCAACCCGCAGATCTCCGACGCGGTGCGCCAGCAGGTCGGGGTGGCGGTGGAGAGCGGGGTGAACTTCGTGCCCACGGACCAGGTCAGCGCCGGGCTCGCCAAGGCGGGTGTCCCGGCCGACCAGGCCCAGCACGTGGTGGACGCGTATGCGGCAGCGCAGATCGGCGGCCTGAAGGTCGCCATCCTGACGGCGGGCGGGATCACCCTCGGTGGCCTGGCATTCACCCGGCGACTGCCCTCGGAACGCCTCCGGGCCGGCTGAGACGCCTCCGGACCGACTGGGACGCGCCTACGGCACGATCGGCACTCGTCGCTCGACCGCTCGACCGCTCAGGAATCGGGCGGTTGCTGGGGCGGGCGCCGGCGGGTCTTCTGCCGCGCCGCCTGCCAGTGGTCCTTCATCTGGTCCTGCAGGACGGCCCACTGGTGTCGGACCTCGTCGTCCGGCGGCCGCCGGCCCTGGCGGATGCGCTCCAGCTCGTCCTGCACCTCACGGCCCAACACGGACGAGCCGACCAGCACGAACATGGTGCCGAACAGGAAAGTGATCATCGCGAAGACCGCACCGACCGGCCCGTAGCGGGTGGCATAGGAGTTGAACAGGTGCGGCAGGTAGAAGGACGCACCCACCGAGTAGACCGTCCCAAGCACGGCCGCGACCACGCCGAACGGCACCAGGTCCCGCCGCTCGATCCGCCCGGCCGACAGGAGGGTCCCGCTCCAGATCAGGAAAACCGCCGTGAGCGGGGCCAGGCAGATGTTCGCCGCCAGCTCGAAGGGCCGACGGCCGAGGACCGCGTGCACCGAGCTCGAGACCGCGATGTAGACCGTCAGCGTCAGGATCCACCACAGCCCCTTCCTGGTGTTGCGCACACCGAGCGGTGCCAGCTCCCAGGTCTGTTCGAAGAGGCGCTGCGCCGCCCGCTCGAAGCCCAGCGCCGAGAGCACCAGGAAGAAGACGCTGAGCAGGTCGATGCCCGCATCCACACCGCCGCCGAAGAGGCTCCGGACGGCTTCGGCTCCCCCGCCGCTCAGGCCGTAGCGGTTGATGAGGCGCTGCGCCACGTCCGGCCCGCCGAGGTGCCGCAGGAACGAGGCCAGCAGCACCGCCAGCGGAATCAGCGCCGTGAGTCCGCTGGACGCCAGGGCCATCGAGCGGTCGAAGCCGACGATCCGCTGGAACCGGTTCAGCACGCGCAAGGCGAACGCGGGGCGCAGCCAGAACGTCAGCGTCCGCACCACGTACTCGCGACTGAACAGGCTCGTCTGCATCTCCGTTCCTGCGGCCCGGCTCCTCACCAACGGCCGGAGCTTGACTTCCGCTCCCCGCGCTAAAGCACGGGGATGGTCCATGCGCGGACGCTGAGGGGCTTGGGGCCGTCCTTGATCCCGCAGGCCGAGCACACCTGGGACGTGGGCTCGAACCGACCGATCCTGACCAGCGTGCGGCCGAACTTCACGGCCTTGTACTCCAGCATGGCCACGAACGCCGACCAGCCGGCGTCGTGCACGGACTTGGCCATCCGGGTACGGGCGAGCGCCTTGACCGCCAGGTCTTCCACGGCCACGGCTTGGTTCTCGCGCAGGAGCCAGGTGGAGAGCTGGTGGTGGAACTCGCGCCGCGCATCGGCCACCCGCGCGTGAGCGCGGGCTACTTTGACACGGGCCTTGTCACGGTTCCTTGACCCCTTGGCCTTGCGGGACAGGTCCCGCTGGGCCTTCTTGAGCCGCTTCTCGGCACGTCGCAGGAAACGGGGACTGTCGATCTTCGTCCCGTCCGAGAGGACGGCGAAATGCGTCAGTCCTAGGTCGATCCCCACCACGCCAGTGGCTTCGGGGAGGAGATCGGCGCCGGGATCGGAATCCACCACGAACGACGCGAAATACCCCCCGGCGGCATCCTTGATCACCGTCACCGTGGAGGGGACCGACGGCAGCGATCGGGACCACTTGACGCGCACGTCGCCGATCTTCGGCAACGACAGGTCACCGCCCGCGGTGACCTTCCATCGGGCGTTCGCGGTGAACCTGACGGCCTGCCGATTGTCCTTGCGACTCTTGAACCGGGGAGCCCCCATACGCGGGCGCTTACCCGTCAAGCCGTCGAAGAAGTTCCGATACGCGGTGTCCAGATCCCGCAGCGACTGCTGCAGCACCACGGCCGAGACTTCCGCAAGCCAAGCCCGTTCCATGGTCTTCTTCGCCTCGGTGATCAGCGCCTTCGACAGGTCACCGATCTTCGGGAACGCCTCACCCGCCGCCCGGGCGTCCTCGCGCGTCCGGAGAGCATCGTTGTACACCACGCGCGCACACCCGAACGCACGGGCCAGCGCTGAACGCTGCGGCCCGTTCGGGTAGAGCCGGAAGGAGTACCGAAGCTGCACGAAGGCCACCGTACCAGTTGGTTTATAACTGTGTGTCAGGATACCCGGACTGACTGTCGCCGCGCATACGCCCTGCACGCGCACTCGGTTTTCGTGACGAAACACCGGCACAAGGTGTTCGCCGACCGACACCTGACCCGGCTGGAGGAGATCGCGCGGAGTGTCCGTGAGGACTTCGAAGCGGAGATGATGGAGTTCAAAGGCAAGGACAACCACGTGCACCTGCTGGTGAACTTCCCGCCGAAGGTCGCCCTTGTCCAAGCTGGTCAACGGCCTCAAGGGCATCAGCTCACGCCGGCTGCGCCAGGAGTACCCGGAACTGGTCCAGCACTACTGGCGGGCACAGCGCCGTCGGACGCCAGGCTCTTAGGCCGGCTCGGCCGCGAACACGGCCGGCACGTCGGCGTCGGCCACCACGGCCCTGCTGCGCCCGATCGGAGCGCTCAGTCCGACGGTCCGGCCGCGGACCGCGTGCACCCGGAAGACCGCGGCGTCCGGCCTTAGCCCCTGCGCCTCGATCTCGCCGTCCAGCAACGGGGTTATGCTCCACAACTCGTAGGCCGGGAAGACCGGAGGCTCACTCGGCACCACGATCAGCGCCCGCACGGCGATCGGCGTCATGCCGTCGCCGACGGGCAGCACCCACCCACCGCTCCGGTCCTGCGCCTCGATGGTGTAGCGGCCCAGGTGTTCCTGGTAGTTGAAGAGCCAGACCGCCGGATCGGCGAGCGGATCGCCGCTCACCGCCGCCATGTTGTCGACCACCACCACGGGCCGGTCCCCAATCCACAAGCGGTAGCGTCCACTTGAGAGCGCCATCTGATCCCTCCCGGTTCGACTGCCGGCCACGCCGACCGGCGGCAACCAGACTCCAGGGCGCGCGCGTCGGGGGCAACAGGAAGCGGAATGACATCATCCTTTCGTGTGCTCTTAGTGAAAACCTATGTAAGAGCACTTGGGCGCAACGCCAACTCACTTGGCCAGGTGCATCGGTGACCTCACATCAGATCTGTCCCTCACCCTCCCTGTGCAGCAACCCACTTGGCCCACTCCAGCCCTGCCTGAGCTCGACCGTGTCCGGGTCGCCCGGCCCGAGGTGGCGTTCGGCGTCCGCGACGATCGCCGTGAACAGGGCGACGGCCTGCGCCGGGCGGCCCGGGCGGTCGGCGCGGGCGGTACGGACGGCGAAGCGGGCTCGGGCACGCAGGCCTTCGCGGGTGTGGGCGGTGCCATGGGCGGGATTGCGGGCCAGGGCGAGGTCGGCGCTGGTGTGGGTGACGCGGTGGCAGGGGTTGGGCGCGCTGGTGCGGCGGGGCATGCCGGGCGGCACCTGGCCCAGCGCGATCTCGGTGTGCCGGTGGAGCAGCGGCAGATCGAGGTGGGCGGGACCGTCCGGCACCCCGTCGCGCAGCAGGGCGAGAAGGGCGTCGGTGAAGAGCGTGGTGCGCAGGGCGGGCGGCGCGAGCGCCTTGCGCGTACGGTCGGCGGCCGTCAGCACGCTGACGTCCCCGGCGGCCGGCAGGTCCAGGGCGAGACCGGCGAAGCAGCAGTCGAGCCAGGCGAGCCGGTGCCTGGCCCGGCTCTGCTGCAGCAACTCCAGTACCTGCTGGGCGGGCAGGGCGGTGGTCGCGGCGTGCGCCTGGTCGGTATCGGGCAGCGCGAAGTGCACCCTGCCGCCGTCCAGCACGCCGTGGCCCGCGTAGTAGAAGAGCAGCAGGTCGGTGGTGTCGGCGGCGGCCTCGCGCAGCGGCCCGAGCACCTCGTTGGCATCACGCGGATCGTGGATCCGGGTGATCCGGTCCCAGCGGAGCAGGCCGCGCGGGGCACTCAGTGCGTCGGCCAACTCGTCCACCGAGGGCTGGGCTTGGGGCAGCGCATCGAGACCGGGATCGTGGAACTCGGCGACCGAGACCAGCACCGCGCGCGAGCGCAGCGGATCGGGCAGCAGGGCGGGCCAGCTCACCCCTGCTCGTCAGGGTCCAGGAAGCCTTCGAGGCGGTCCAGCAGGGTGTTGGCGTCGGCGACGCTGTCGGTGTCCAGCTTGAGTTCGGCGCCGTCCGGGCGGTGCAGGGTCAGCGACACCTTGCCGCCCTTGCGCAGCCGGGCGGTGAGCCAGAGCGTGAGCGGGGACAGCACCAGCGGGCCGAGCTCGGTGGCGTAGCGGACGGCGTCGGCCACGCCACCCTGCTCGCCCGGCGCGGGCGGGACCAGCCGGAGCTCGGTCCGGCCGCGCAGTGCGGCGTCCTGGCTGAGGAAGTCGCGCAGGTCGCGGACGTCGGCGTCGAACTCCTCGGGGTCGCCGTCGAAGGCGATGGTGTACTGGTCCATGGGTGTCTCCAAACGGTTCCGACGATGCATCAGATGCGTGATGCGACAGGAACCGATGCGTCAGAAGGCGGGCAGATGCGGCTCGGGGCTGGTCGGGGTCGGCGTCGGACCGCCACTCGCGGCGGGGGCGGCAGCGGCCAGGAAGCGGTCGTCGAAGAGCCGGCGATGGGTCGGCACCTGGTACGGCAGCCGCAGCAGGGCGACGGCCCGATCCGGGGCGGCGAGCGAGCTGACGGTCTGCTCGACCCAGCCGTAGTGGCCGGCGGGCAGGCCCTGGTGGTGGGTGGCCGGGAGCGGGGTGAGGTTGAGGCCGGCCACATTGGCGTGCACGACCGGCAGTTCGGCAGGTGGCACGGGCAGCGCGACGGCCCCGGCCGCACCCGCGAGCAGGCCGGCGGGAACGGCCGGGCCGGTGCCGAGCAGGGTGGCGCGCAGGCGGAAGGCCGGGGCGCTGAGCCGGGGCAGCGCAGCCTCCAGGGCGGCCGCCGCCCGGGCGGCGGCGGGGTCGCCGGGCAGGACCTGCGGCCAGGGCGGGGCGGTGTGGCCGGGCGTGGCAAGTCGGCGGTATTCGGCTGCGTAGCGCGCGAGTTCGGCGATTTCGGCGGGGCCGAGCTGGACCGGTTCGAGGGCGACGGAGAGGACCACCGGCTGGTCGGCGCCGGCCAGGGCTGCCCAGAGCGGTTCCCAACTGACGGACGACGGCTCCAGGTCGGCGGCGAGGACGGCGTAGCGGCGGTCGGTGTCGGGGCGTTGCAGGGCGAGGGCGGTGAGTCGGGGCCGGACTTCGGCGGCCTCGATCGTGGCGGGCCGGGCTGCGGGCCCCGTGGCGGGCCGGGCGGCGACGGGCCCAGCGCCGTGTGCGGCTGCCAGGCCAGCGGTGGACGCGGTCACCGGCGCGAGCGGCGGGTTGAGCACCGCCAGCAGCTCGGCCTGGTCGGTGATCGGGCGGGCCGCGACATGGCCGGGCAGCGCGGCCAGCCGCTCGCGCAGCGCCAGGGCGGCGGCATGCGCGGCGGCCGGGGTGGCTGCGGCGGCCTGGCCGAGCAGCACGCACCGCAGGAGTCCGCTGCCCGGCTCGCTCAGGTAGCGCAGGTCAAGGCGGCTCGCCTCACCGGGGCGGCACTGGCGGTGCAGCCAGGCGAGCTCGGCCCGCACCGCTTCGGCGATGCGCTGCTCCTCGCTGACGTCCGCATAGCCGCGGTGCTCGGCCAGCCCCTGGGCGGGGGCCAGCCGGAGCCCGACCCAGGCCCAGCTGCCTGCGTCGGTGGAGTGCAGCAGCACGCCGTCAGGGCCTGACGAGGCGTCGACCATCCGTTGTGCTCCCGTCAGCCGTTGTGGCCGTGGTGGTGCGAGTCGTGGCTCTGCGGCGACGACGCGGGCGGCTCGGGGGCGGGGGCAGGAGAAGGAGCGGGGGCGGCGGGCGGCTGATCCTGGGGGAGGTGCTGCTGACCGTGGTGCGGATCGGCATGCCCGCCGTGGTGCGGCGCGACCGGGCCCGGGATCGGGGCCTGGGCGGGGGCCTGGAACGACGGCGGGGTGGCCGGGCCGTCCGCGCCCGGCACCGTGAACGCCGCGGGCGCGTCCAGTGACGGGTCCTGCCAGGTGGCCTGGCCCGGGTACTGGCCCCGGGTCTGCCCCGGGATCGGCGCGGCGGTGGCCCGGAGGAGCGGCCCGGCGGCGGGGCCGCTGTCGGTGATGACGGAGCTGGCCTGCCGGTACTCGGCCTGCGGCGGCAGGCCGCTGCCGAAGCCGAACTCGACGCCGACCACCTGCTGCTCCAGCGCGGTCACCAGGCCCTCGCGGCAGAGCGCGTGCACCGCCTCGCGCATCGCCCGCACGTTCTCGGTGCGCAGCATCGCCCACGCCAGGTCGGCCTTTCCGAAGATGCTGCCGAGGGCGTCGCCGAGGAAGCGCGCGATCAGCCGCCAGCCGCGCCGGCTGCGCCACATCTGCCAGCCCAGGTAGAGGCTGGTGCCGTAGCGGAAGACCGAGATCACGGCCTCGCAGTCGCCGTTGCTGAGCGCCAGCCGGCTGTTGAGCTGGCCATTGGCGTGACCGGTCGCCAGGCGCCGGTAGTTGACGCCCAGCGGGAAGCCGCGCTGGGCCGCCACTCCGCAGATCTTGTGATAGGTGGACTGGACGTCCTGCTCACTGCGGTCGTGCAGCAGGACCCGCCACTCGGCGATCGGCTCGGTGAGCTTGGAGCAGAGCAGCACCACCCAGAAGACCAGCGGTACGTCGAAGAGCATCACGAACAGGAACGTCGGGTCGGGCCCGCTGCTACTGCCCTCCCCGTACATCGAGCTTCCGTACGTCGGCCCGGGACCGGAGCCGCTGAACAATGTGAAGAGCAGGATCGGGAACTGGACCAGGGCCGCGATGAAGGCGACCAGGGCCGCGCGGCTCCAGAGCCTGAGGACGGTCTGTCCGGAGACCCGGTCGTCGAGGACCGTCTCGACGGGCTCGTGCCGAAGGGTCTTGTCCAGGTAGGCGCTGTTGCCGTCGCCACCCACCCAACCGGGGATGGGTAGGGCTCCGCCGTTGAGCATCGGTCTCCCCCGCGTTGTTGTCGAACCATGCCGGCCGGCACTGCCGACCGCCGACTGCGCTGAGCATCGTGGCACAACACTGAGGGTGTGTCACTTCCAGTGACGAAAGCCGACGATGACGTTGTGCCGGGCGGCGGCACGGCTCGCTGCCACCGCCCAGCACCGCGACTCAGCGCGCGCCCGGCACCTCGGCCCAGCGGCTCAGCGCGCGCCCAGCAGCCCGGGCAGCTCGGCGATCGAGGCCAGCACATGGGTGGCACCGTCGGCCCGCAGCCGCTCGGCGCCGTGCGCACCGGTGAGCACCCCGGCGACCACGGCGGCGCCGGCGCGGGTGCCGGTGAGCATGTCGTAGCCGGTGTCGCCGACCACCGCGACCTCGCGCACCGAATCGGTCTCGGTGCGCAGCAGCGCGGTGAGGGCGAGGTCGGGGTAGGGGCGGCCGCGACCGGCGTCGGCGGGGCAGAGGGTCAGGTCGGCGATCTGCTGCCAGCCGAGCGCGGCCAGGATGCGGTCCTGGGTGGCGCGCGAGAAGCCGGTGGTGAGGACCACCTTGCGACCCTGGGCGCGCAGCTCGGCGATGGCCTCGGCGGCGCCGGGGATCGGCGCGCAGTGCCCGGCCTCGACCAGGTCGTGGTAGGCCTGCTCGAACGCCTGGTTGGCGCGCTGGGCCCGCTCCTCGTCGCCGAAGAGGTGCCGGAAGACGGAGATCTTGGACTCCCCCATGGTGGCCCGGACGTGGGCGAGCATCGGCTCGTGCTCGGGGCTGCCGGGCTCGACGCCGAGGGCCAGCGCGGCCGCGTTGAAGGCCTGCTCGACCAAGCCGTCGTCGGCCACGGTGGTCCCGGCCATGTCCAGTACGACCAGGCGAATGTCGGAGATGCTCATCTGTGGGGTGCCTTTGCGGGTTGGTAGTGCCGGAGTACAGGTCGAACCGACGCCCACCCGCACGGCGACAACGCTGCGCGGCCCAGGTGACGGCAGGGTTGCCGGACGGCGACCAGCACAGTAACAATCACCAAGTTGTACAGACAACCACTCCACTCGGCATGGACAACTGGACTACCGCACCACCTCCGCCCGCAGGTAGTTGCGGCGGCCGAAGTGCGGCTCGTCCACCGCGGTGAGCTCCGCGACCTCGAAGCGGTAGAGCGCCGCCGCCCCGCCGCCCGCCAGGAACTGCTCGCGTATCTCCGGCGTCCGGGCGAAGCTCGGATAGCGCTTCTGATAGGCCGTCAGCGCGGCCTCGGCATGGTGCCCCCAGGCCTCGCCGGCCCGCCCGGCGAGCTGCAACCCGCGCAGCTGCTCACCGAAGGCCGGCGGGGGCAGGAAGACCGTCGCGGCGGCCCGGGCCTGCTCGGACAGGTGGATGCTGTGCCTGGTGGAGCGCTCACTGACGAAATAGAGCACCAAGTCGTCGTCGTACGCGTAGAAGGCGAGATTGGCGTGCGGCCCGTGCTCGGGCCCGGCGGTGGCCAGGGTGAGCACCATGGACTCGGCCAGCAGACCTTCCACTCCCTGGCGCAGCTCTTCGGCGGGCCAGTCTCCCTGGAGGACATCGAGACGGTACGGCATGGCGTTTGTCCCTTCGACACACGATGCGCACCCGAGCCGATGCGCAACCGCTGGAGGCGGTTTCATGCTGCTCCTGCCGCCAGGGCCGCACAAGGGGACTTCCATGCCTGTGGATAACCCACCGGTTGTGGACGAATCCGCAGGCGCCGAAAGCAGCGCGAGGCCGGACCGACCATGTGGTCGATCCGGCCTCGCGCCCGAGAACTCGTGGAGAACTCGCAGAGAACTCGCGCCTGAGAAGCAGGCGATCAAGGCAGAGAAGGCGAAGGGCCCGAGAGCGTCAGGCCGCCGCCGGCCCCGCCCCCAGGAACGGCCCCAGCGCACCGCCCCGCAGCCGCTCCACCAGCGGCGCCAGCCGTCCGGCGAACGCCCCCAGCACCGCACCGGCCACGATGCCGACCACCAGGCCGACCGCCACGTCATGCGGGTAGTGCACGCCGATCCAGACCCGGGACGCCCCCATCAGCACGGCGAACAGCATCGCCACCCAGCCGAGCCGCCGGTAGGCGAAGATCAGCGCGGTCGCGGCCGCGAAGGCGATCACCGAGTGGTTGCTCGGGAACGACCAGTCCCCGGCCCCGGGCAGGTCTCCACAGTGACCGTGCTCGGCAGCTGCTGGCACGGCCGCACCTCGTGGACCAGGCTCTTCAGCACCGAGTTGGCCAGGTAGGCGACCACCACGATGACCGGCGAGGCGAGCACCCGGGCCATCACCACCGAGTCGGCCCGCCGCGCCTGCCACCAGGCCCAGAGCATGAACAGGGCGAAGAGGCCGAGGCCGAGGTTCGACCAGACGTCGATCGTCTTGTCGAGCCAGTGCGGGGTGTCCTGGGCCCAGCCCGTGACGGTGGTGTAGAAGCCGCCGTCGATGCCGCTGCCGTCATAGGCGAGGAGTTCGGTCATCAGGCGTCACCACCCTGGCGGGCGGCCTTGCGGGCGCGGAGCATTTCGAGAGCAATCGGGATCACGGAGACAACTACTACCAGACCAATGATCGGCAACAAGTACTTGTCGATACTGGGAACGGACGATCCGAGCGCGTACCCGGCGAGCACCACACCGACCGACCAGACCAGGCCGCCGACCACCTGCCAGAGGGTGAAGGTGCGCTGCGGCACCTCCAGCACGCCGGCCATCGGATTGAGCACGGTGCGCACCACGGGGATGAACCGGGCCAGCACGATGGCCTTGGCGTGCCCGTACTGCGCCAGCAGCTCCTCGGCCCGCGCGACGCCCTGCTTCAGCGCCTTGCGCTCGCTGCGGGCCAGCAGCGCCCGGCCGCCCCGCTTGCCGATCAGATAGCCGACCTGCGCACCGGCCAGCGCACCGACCACCGCGGACAGCAGCACCTGCCAGAGCACCAGGTGCGGACCGCTGTGCGTACCGGAGACGCAGAGCAGGCCGGCGGTGAAGAGCAGCGAGTCGCCGGGCAGCATGAACCCGACCAGCAGGCCGGTCTCGGCGAACAGGACGACGGCGATCCCGAGGGCCCCGAATGCGGACAACACCGACGAGGCGTCGAGGATGTTGACCGCTAGCACGGAGGAGGCAGCGAGCACGGTTGGCGGACCTCTCATACTGGTGGAGGCGGTCCTGCGGAACGCGCCCCAACCGTCTACAGTGACGTAGACGGACTACACGACTGTAGACGAAGACTGGAGGTCACGTCGACATGCCGGAACTGCCAGCCGTGCGCCGCCCGTCGGGGGAACTGGAGGCGCAGGTGCTCGCCGCACTCTGGGCCGCCGACCGACCCCTCACCCCGCAGGACGTCCAGCTGGCCCTCGGCGGCGACCTGGCCCGGACCACCATCGCCACGATCCTGGCCCGGCTGCACGACAAGGGCACCGTGGAGCGCACCCGGGCCGGCCGCGCCTACGCCTACACCCCCACCGTGCAGGACCCGGCCGGCCTGGCGGCCCGCCGGATGCGCACCGAACTGGAGCGCGAGCAGGACCGCTCCACCGTGCTGGCCCGGTTCGTCTCCGACCTCTCCGACGACGACGAGCGCCTGCTGCGCGAACTGCTCGGCGACGGCCCGGCGAACGGGCAGGCCGCCGGTCGGCAGGCGGCCGGCGGGCAGAGCGGCGGCCACCAATGATCGTCGCCGTCTGGGCCCCGTTCCTGGTGCCGTTCCTCGCCGCCCCCGCCGCCCGCCGACTGGCCGAGGCGCTGCCACCGCGCGCCGCCGCCTGGGTGCTGGGCTGCACCGGGGCGCTGCTGGCCGGGGCCAGCGCCGCCTCGCTCGGCCTGCTGCTGGCGGGCGGCCTGCTGCGGATCCCCGCGGTGGCCGCGCTCGCCCACCTGTCGGTGCCCTGGCTGGCCGACGCCTCGCCCACCACCATGGTGCTCGCCACCCTGGCCGGGATCGCCCTGGTGGTGACCGGCGCGCTGACCCTGCGCACCGCGCACCGGCAGTACCGCGACCTGCGCCGGGCCCGGGCCGCCCTCGGTCTGCCCCAGCCGCCCCGCCCGAGCCTGCGCGAGCTGTTCAGCCCCACCGACCACCACCCGCTCGCGGTGCTGGACGAGGACCACGCCGACGCCTACGCCCTGCCCGGCCGCCCCGGCCGGATCGTGGTCACCGCCGGCATGCTGCGCGCCCTGCCGGCCCCCGAGCGGGCCGCCCTGCTGGCCCATGAGCGAGCGCACCTGACGTCCCGGCACCACCTCTTCCTGGCCACCGCCGAGTACGCCGCCGTGCTGCACCCGGCGCTGCGCCAGCTGCGCACCCCGCTCGGCTACCACCTGGAGCGCTGGGCCGACGAGGACGCCGCCCGCTCGGTCGGCGACCGCGCGGTGACCGCCCGTGCCGTCGGCCGCGCCGCGCTGGCCGCCTCCCGCACCCCGCGCCGGGAGCGCCGGCAGCGCCCGCTGCTGGCCCCGGCGGCCGCCGCCGGACCGGTCCCCCGCCGGGTGGCCGCGCTGCTCTCCCCCCAGCCCGACGGGCTGACCGCCGCGCTGCCCGGCACCGGCAACCGTCGCCGGGCGGTGGCCGCCCTCGCCCTGGCCGCCTGCCTGGCCGTCAGCGCGGCCGGTACCGTGGAGGCCACCACCGACCTGCACCACGCCGTGGAGATCGCCCAGGCGAGCGAAGCCGGCGCGCGGCGCTGACCCGAGCACGGCATGACCCGCGCGTGACGCCCGACCCGCACGTCACGTGCGACGGCCGACCCGCACGTCACGCGCGACGGCCGACCCGCACGCGAAAGACGGAGGGGACCTCCCGTGACCATCACCGTGCTCGGCGAGTGCGTCGCCGACGCCTTCGCCACCGACGGCCGCCCCGGCGAGCTGTCGCTGACCGTGCACCCCGGCGGCGGCCCCGCCAACACCGCCACCGCGCTCGCCCGGCTCGGCAGCCGCACCCGCTTCCTCGGCCGGCTGGCAGCCGACCCGTTCGGCGCGCTCTTCCGCGACCGGCTGGCCGGCTCGGGCGTCGACCTGTCGGGCTGCGTGGCCGCCGCCGAGCCCAGCACGCTGGCGATCGCCGCGCTGGACGCCGAGGGGCGGGCCGGCTACACGTTCCACGCCGAGGGCACCGCCGACTTCCAGTGGCAGCCGGCCGAGCTGGCCGCCGTCGACCTGACGCAGTCCGTCGCCGTCCACACCGGCTCACTCGCCCTGGTACGCGCCCCCGGCGCAACCGCCGTCGAGGAGTTCCTGGCCCGCGCCGGAGCGCACGCCACCGTTTCGATCGATCCGAACCTTCGACCGCTGCTGGTCGCCCCGGAACGCTACCGGGAGCGCATGGCCGCCTGGTGCGCCCTCACCGACCTGCTACGCCTGTCCGCTGACGACCTGGCGCTCCTCCATCCCGATCAACCGGTCGCCGAAGTCCTCGACCACTGGCACCAGCTGGGCGTTCCGCTGATCGTGCTGACCCTCGGTGAGCAGGGCGCGCTGGCCTCCCTCGACGGCGAACGGGTGCGGATCGAGGCCGCTCCCGTTCAGGTGGTCGACACCGTCGGGGCCGGCGACGCCTTCACCGCCGGGCTGCTCCACCACCTCGCTCAAGCCGGCCTGCTGGGTGGCCGGTTGAACGCCCTGACGGTCGATCAGGTGGCTGACGCCTGCCGGTTCGCGGCCGCCGTAGCCGCGCTGACCTGCTCGGTCGCCGGCGCCAACCCGCCCTGGGCGGCCCAGCTGACCACCCTCTGAAGGCCGGTGGCAAAGGGTCAGCCGCTGTCAACCCCTGGCACCACGTCCGAGGATCACCCGACGAATCGGCGGGCCAGCCCCGTACGCTGTGGGCGACAGGGCCGGCCCGACCCTGCCCCGGCCGAAACAGACCGGTGATGCGGCAACGGGAGCAGTCACCATGCGGAAGATCGCGCGCTCGGAGCGGAGCGACGACGGCGCCGGGCACCCCGCCGTCCCGGTGAAACCGCCCACCGACGAAACCCTTGAGCAGTGGGCGAACGGCGAGCGACCCACCCGGCCGCTCCGCCCCGAGATCGGCGACTCCTGGGAGCGGATGCGCCGGCTCGGACTCGACCCGGGGCGCGGCCGCGACCCGCAGCACCTCGGGCCGGCCGAGATCGAGCACCGGCGCCGGGCCAGCGGCCTGGACCAGGTGATGCCCGCGCTGCGCTCCACCCTGCTCGACCCGGTCTGCGACCTGCCGCTGATCCTCGCCGTCTCGGACTCCGCCGGCACCCTGCTGTGGCACGAGAGCCCGCCCCAACTGCGGCGCAGCGCCGACCTTATCGGCTTCATGACCGGCGGCCACTGGGCCGAGGAGTCGGTCGGCACCAACGGAATCGGCACGGTCGCCCGCACCGGCCGGCCGCTGCGGGTCCAGTCCACCGAGCACTACCTGCACAACCAGCACGCCTGGACCTGCGTCGGCGCACCGGTGCGCGACCCGCGCACCGGCCGGGTCACCGGGGTGGTCGACCTCAGCGGCCCGGCGCGCGGCGTCCACCCGCAGCTGCTGTCGCTCGCCGTGACTGCCGCCCGACTGGCCGAAACCGAGCTGCGGGCCGCCCAGTTGGAGTCGCTGCACCGACTGCGCATGGTCGCCGAACCGATGCTCGCCCAGGCCTCGGGGCCGGCCCTGGTGGTCGACCGGGACGGCTGGACGGCCGCCGCCACCGGCCTGGCCGGCCCGATCAACCGGCTGCGGCTGCCGGCCGACGGCTGGGGCTCGACCTCGGTGCACTGGCTGCCCTCGCTGGGTGAGTGCGCGGTGGAGCCGCTGGCCGACGGCTGGCTGGTCCGACCGCTCTCCGACTCGGCCGAGGCGGTCTCCGAACAGGTGCTGGGCGCCCGGCTGGTGCTCGATCTGAGCAGCGCCGACCACCCCACCATCGCGGTCCGCGGCGGCGTCGGCAACTGGTCGCACCCGCTCAGCCCGCGCCACGCGGAACTGCTGCTGCTGCTCGCAACCCACCAGGCCGGCCGAACCGCCGCGCAGCTGGCCGAGGGGCTGTTCGGCGACCCGAGCAGGACCGTCACGGTACGGGCCGAACTCTCCCGGCTGCGCCGCTACCTGGGTGGGCTGCTGGAGCACCGGCCGTACCGGTTCGCCGAGTCGGTGCAGGTGGAGGTGGTCCGCCCGTACGACGCCTACCAGTTGCTGCCGGCCTCCTCGGCGCCCGGGATCCGGCGGCTGCGGGCGCTGCTGGACGGCGGCTCGGTGCTGCTGCCGGGCTGCCGCACGGTGCACCCCGACCCCGCCGAGCCGGTGAGCCCGGCGATTCCCGGACCCCGGCGGCTCGGCTCGGCCTGACGGAGCGTCAGCGGTCGGTGGACGTCAGTCCAGGTCGCCGATGAGCAGTGCGCTCAGCTGCGCGTCGGTCGGACTGGCGTCCGGCTCGGCGCCCTCCGGAACCTCGGCGTAGGTGCGCTCCAGCCAGTCCCGCACCCGGGGTGCGGATGCCTCCAACAGGGCGCTGCCGTACGGCGATTCGAGGGCCAGGTGGAGGGTGGCGCCGTGGCACGGGCAGTGTGCGGGCCAGAGCCGCACATCGCCCTGGCCGGTGAGCCCGCGCAGGCCGTCGCGGAGCAGTTCACGGGAGAACACCCAGTCCACCTCGTCCGGTCGCCCGAGGTGGAAGGTGACCAGGACCTCGTAGGGGCGCTCGGGTTCGTAGCGGAACCGGGTCGGCACGGTGCCCACCCGGTCGCGACCCAGCGCGATGCGCAGGGTCAGCACCTCCTCCACCGGCAGCGCCGGGCGAGGCGGTGACTGCGGTCGGGCCCCCTGCCCGGCCGGGTGCGGGGATTGGCTGCTGGCGGACAGTGGATCGCGCGGCATGGCTGCTTCTCCGGAGCGAGAGGGAACGGCTCAGCCTGGCCCGGCCGCACGGCGGCCGGCAAAGGTTGCAAGGGGTTGCAGCGGCGACCTCATCCCGCACGGCCCGCGGGCGCCCGTCCCCACACGGCCCGCGGGCGCCCGTCCCCACACGGCCCGCGGGCGCCCGTCCCCGCACGGCTCGTGAGCGCCGCCGTTCGGATCGATCCAACAGACGGTTCGTCAGTTTGTGGACCTCCCTAGCCCATTCGGCCGAACCCGCCGACTTCTGAACCCGCGTCGACACCCCGCGCGTAACCCACCGCCGGTTACGCAGCGGCGCCGCGCTGGTACTCTCGTCAGCCTGTCGAGATGGCGTGGGCCGGTGGGGTTGCGGTCCGCCGACGAGCGAGTGCCTGCCCGGGCCGAGTGGGGCAGCGGCAGCCGACCGGGAAGGCCGGCTGGGGAGGAGAGGGATCCGGTGACGCACCGGGAGAGCGCCCCCGCGGCGGAGCTGTCGACCGGCGAGGGGCTGACGCAGACGCTGACGCACGGCCGGCACAGCCGGCCCAAGCCGCTCGGCGGCCAACTGCGGCTGCCCGCGATCAAGGTCTCCGGTGCCGCGATGGCGATGTCCACCGTGGTCGGCATCAGCATCGCCACCACCTGGCTGATCACCGCCCAGCAGCGGGTCGGCTACGGCCCCCAAATGTCCACCGTGGGCGCCACGCCCACCGACGGCGGCATCCCCGGCGCCTCGACCCCACCGACCCAGCTGGCCGGCGGCACCGCCCCGGCCGCGGGCTCCGCAAGCAGCACCACCCCGCTGAGCTCCGGCGCCACCGTCACCGCCCGGAACGACCGGGCCGTGAAGCCCGGGCCCACCCAGCCCGCCGCCGGCGCTGCTGCCGGGCCCGCCTCGGCCTCGGCGGGCGGTGGCGCGTCGACCTCGACGACGCCCGGCCCGGGTGGTCAACTGGCCGACCGGGCACCGGTGTCCGCACCGGCGAGCCCGCCGGGCAGCGGCATCGCGACCGGGCCCGTCGGCAGCCTGTCGACTCCGGCGCCCGGTGCCTCGACGGCGGCCGATCCCGCGGCGTCGGCGGCGGCGAGTCCGACGCAGAGCACCGGGCAGCCGCGGCCCACGAACCCGGCCGGCCTGACGCCGGGGACGCCCGGTATGACTCCCGGCATCACGCCTGGCATGACGCCCGGCCTCGTGGGCGGCCCCGGGCACGCGGACGAGTTCCACCCCGGCGCCGGCCTGCCCGGATCGCCGACCGCACCCACCGGGCCCACCACACCCGCCACCTCGGCGCCCGCGACCCCTGCCGTCCCAGCACCCCAGCCCGCCCCCGGCGCCTCCCGCTACGGCACCCCCGCCTACCCGGTGCCGGCGCCGAGCCTCGCCGGCTGGGGCGGCACGGTGGCCTCCGCGGGCCTCGGCCAGCGGCACACCGTCACCCTGACCGTCACCGAGCCGCTGGCCGCCATGGAGACCGAGCTGCGCCTGCCCCGCACCGACGCCACGGCGGGCGCGATGACCTGGAGCACCCTGCCGGGCGCCCGGGTGACGCTGCTCCAGCAGGGCGACACGGTGGTCTACCGGTTCGCCCCGCCGCCGGGTGAGGACGTGCTGCCCGGCACCTACACCTTCACCGTGCAGGGCGCCCGCTCGGCCACCCCGGGCGCCGGCGACACGACCGGCCGCTGGACCGCCTCCGGCTTCGCCCTGCGGTTCCCGCAGGCGGTGGCCGCGCACGGAGGGTTCGCCGCAGCAAAACCGTGACCGCCACCGGCGCACAGCCTTCGACGGTCACCGCCGCACCACCGCGACCGTCACCGCCGCACAACCCTGACCGCCGTCGCCGCACCACCGCGACCGTCACCGCCGCCCAACCGTGATCATCGCCGCGGCAAAACCGTGATCCCTTTCGCCGACCCTCTTGGTTAGGCTGAGCGCGGACCGGCGCGCCGAGGGGCTCGCGCACATCTTCCGTGCGCCCCTTGGACTCTGAGTCCATGCCAGATGACGCTGTGCCACCAGCCGTACACCGTCGTGCCACCGGCCACAGGTCACAGGCCACAGGCCACAAGCCGCCGGACCGGACGCCGCAGAGCCGAGGAGGATCACGTGACCGAGACGCTGACCCCTGGGGCCAACGCCCCGCTGGCCGCCGTCCGGGTGACCGTGGAGGTGACGGCCCCTCAACGGCTCGACGTCTCGGGACTGCTGGTCACCGCCGCCGGCAAGGTCCGCTCCGACGCCGACCTGATCTACTACAACGCCCCGCACCGCTCGGGCGTCAGCCACCGCCCGGCCACCGGCGCGATCCCGGGCGCCATCACGGTGGACACCTGGGCGATCCCCGCCGACATCGCCAAGGTCGTGGTGGCCGCCAGCCTGGACGACCCGGCGGCCGTCTTCGGCGGCGCCGAGCCGACCGCCACCGTGCGGGACGCCGACACCGGCCAGGTGCTGACCAGCTTCACCCCGCCCCGGCTGACCCAGGAGAAGGCCCTGGTGGTCGTGGAGCTCTACCGGCGCGGCACGGAGTGGAAGATCCGCGCCGTCGGCCAGGGCTACACCGACGGCCTGGCCGGCATCGCCTCCGACTTCGGCGTCACCGTCGACGAACCGGCCAGTGCCACGCCGCCGATGCCCGCCTACGCCCCGCCGGCGGCGCCCGACGCGCCCCCGCAGCCCGCCGCGCCGCCCCGGGTGACCCTGGACAAGGGCCGGGTCAGCCTGGTCAAGGGCGACTCCGTGTCACTGGTCAAGAACGGCGGCCCGGCGCTCAGCTCGGTCCGGATGGCGCTGGGCTGGCAGCCCGCCCGCCGGGGCCGCAACATCGACCTGGACGCCTCCTGCATCGCCTTCGACGCCCAGCGGGAGCGCCTGGAGACCGCCTGGTTCATGAAGCTGAACGTCTTCAACGGCGCGATCCAGCACACCGGCGACAACCTGACCGGTCGCGGCGGTGGCGACGACGAGGCCATCGACGTGCACCTGGACGGCCTGCCGCCCGAGGTGTGCGGGCTGGTCTTCGTGGTCAACTCGTTCTCCGGCCAGCGCTTCACCGACGTCCAGAACGCCTACTGCCGCCTGCTGGACGCCGTCACCGGCGAGGAACTGGTCCGCTACGACCTGACCACCGCCGAGCCCGCCACCGGCGTGGTGATGTGCAAGCTGATCCGCCAGTACTCCGGCGAGTGGGTCATGACGGCCCTGGGCCACTACGTCGACGCCCAGACCGCCCGGGGCATGGTGAAACCGGCGGCCGCGCTTCTCTAGCCACCCGGTAGCATTGGTTGCTTGTGCCCGTCCGGCGACCCGAGGTCAGTGAGAAGTGAGCCAGCCGCAGTCCATCACCACCGCGCAGGTCATCGATGAGGCCGGCCGCCGGCGGACCTTCGCCGTGATCTCCCACCCCGACGCCGGTAAGTCCACGCTGACCGAGGCCCTGGCGCTGCACGCCCGGGCGATCAACTCGGCCGGCGCCGTCCACGGCAAGGGCGACCGGCGCGGCGTCACCAGCGACTGGATGGAGCTGGAGCGCGAGCGCGGCATCTCCGTCACCTCCGCCGCGCTGCAGTTCGGCTACCGCGAGCAGGTGATGAACCTGGTCGACACCCCCGGTCACGCCGACTTCTCCGAGGACACCTACCGGGTGCTCTCCGCCGTCGACTGCGCGATCATGCTGGTCGACGCGGCCAAGGGCCTGGAGGAGCAGACCCGCAAGCTGTTCGCGGTCTGCCGGCACCGCGGCGTCCCGGTGATCACCTTCATCAACAAGTGGGACCGCCGCGGCCGCGAGTCGCTGGCCCTGCTGGACGACATCGAGAACATCCTCGGCATCACCCCGGTCCCGCAGGTCTGGCCGGTCGGCCCGGCGGGCAACTTCCGCGGCATCGTGCAGGCCTCGGACACCGACCTGATGCTGCGCTACACCAAGGTGCCGAGCGGCACCCACGTCGCGCTGGAGGAGACCCTCTCCGCCGCCGAGGCCGTCGAACAGGAGGGCGAGCTCTGGGAGACCGCCCTGGAGGAGCTGGAGCTGGCACTCAGCTCCGGGCCCGGCTACGACCAGGAGGCCTTCCAGGAGGGCAAGATCACGCCGGTCTTCTTCGGCGCCGCCCTCACCAACATCGGCGTCAAGCTGCTGCTCGACGCGGTGGTGGAGCTGGCCCCCGCACCCAGCGCCCGCCCGCTGGCGGACGGCGGCGCCCGCGAGGTGACCGAGGACTTCTCCGGCGTGGTCTTCAAGATCCAGGCGAACATGGACCCGGCGCACCGCGACCGGATCGCCTTCGTCCGGGTCTGCTCCGGCGTCTTCGAGCGCGGCATGAACGTCACCCGGGCCGCCAGCGGCCGCTCCTTCGCCACCAAGTACGCCTCCACCGTCTTCGGCGCCGAGCGCACCGTGGTCGACACCGCCTACCCCGGCGACGTGGTCGGTCTGATCAACGCCAGCGCCCTGCGCGTGGGCGACACCCTCTACACCGGCCGCAAGGCGACCTTCCCGCCGCTGCCGGCCTTCGCCCCCGAGTACTTCGCGGTGGCCCGCCCCAAGGACATCTCCCGCTCCAAGCAGTTCCGCCGCGGCGTCTCCCAGCTGGACGAGGAGGGCGTGGTCCAGGTGCTGGTCTCCGACCGCCGAGGCGACCAGGCCCCGGTGATGGCGGCCGTCGGCCCGATGCAGTTCGACGTCGTCCTGCACCGCATGGAGCACGAGTTCTCGTCCCCCATCACCCTGGACCGCCTCTCCTACCGCCTGGCCCGCGTCACCGACGCCGAAGGCCAGGCCGAGCTCGCCAAGGCCCGCCTCACCGACGCCGAGGTCCTCACCCGCCGCTCCGACGAGGCCCTCCTCGCCCTCTTCGCCGACAAGTGGCACCTCAACGCCTTCCAGCGCGCCAAGCCGGACATCCGCCTCGACCCCCTGATCGCCACGGCGGACTGACCCCAGCCCCGCAGTGACCTGAAGCCCGGCGCCCGACGCGCGCCGGGCTTCGCGCCGTTGTCGGCCGTTCCGCCTGCCTGGCAGCGTCAACTCCCTTCGTGGACGCACCCACGATGAGGTGAAACAACGCCGCTGGCTCATTCTGCGGCCGTCCGGCCCGGCTAGCCTGTGCCTTACCCAGGGAAGGGGCATCATGAGTGCCATGACGCACGACTACCCAGGCCAGGCAACGCCGCCTTCGCAGGAAGAGATCCTGCTCGAGGCGTTCCTCAGCCTGGCCACCCCCGAGGGCTTCCGGGCCGAGCTCATCGAGGGAGAGATCATCGTGTCGCCACCGCCGGACGGAGACCACGAGGACGTCATCGGGCTTCTGATCGATCAGGTCGTGCTGGGCTCGGCAACTCGGATGCAGGTATCCGGTGGCAAGGGCCTGAGGCTTCCCAGAGGCGGTCGCTGCCCCAAGAGCCACGTAATCCCCGACGCCACCTTCGCTCCCCTCGATCGGCGCCTCTTCCGCGGTGCCCCGCCCTGGATGGACCCGGACGGCGTGACCATGGTCGTCGAAGTCACCTCCGGCAAGCCCATCCAGGACCGGATCGCCAAGCGCCACTGCTACGCGCTCGCCGGGATCCCGCTCTATCTTCTGATCGACCGCGAGGAGTCCCGGATCACGCTCTTCTCCACCCCTGAGGGCGACGACTACACCGAGTCCCAGAGCGTCGCCTTCGGCAAGCCGCTCCCCCTCCCCGAGCCCTTCGCCTTCGAGCTGCGCACCGACGACTTCCTCTGATCTTCTCGTTTCCGAGCTACTTCAGTCTGCTCAGCGCGCCTGTCCTGTCACCCGATCGCCCCCATCACCCCGCCACCACCCCGTCCGCCACCAGCCCCGCGAGCACCGCCTCCCCCAGCGCATGGACGGCCGACTGCGGGCGGACCATCACGGTGAACTCCTTGATCCGGCCGTCCTCGCCGAAGTGCAGCAGGTCGACCCCGTGGATCTCCTTGCCGCCGACCACCGCTCGGAAGAGCAGCACCGCCGACGGGGCCTGAGTCCCGTCCCCGCTGGTCTCTGCGCTCCCGTCGTAGTGGCCCACGTACCGGAAGTCCTCGAATGTGCGCAGCAGGACTCCGAAGAGCCCCAGGACCATCGGCTTCCCCTCGAACGGGGTGAACTTCACGGGGCTGTAGAAGCGGATGTCGTCGGTGAACAGGTCGTCCAGTGCGGCGAGGTCCCGATTGTCGACGGCTGCGCGGAAGCGGTCTGCGGTGGCGTTCATGCTCCATGCCCTCCCTGCTCAACAGAGCTGCCCAATAGAGCTACTCATCAAAATGACTAATCACTTTTATGAGTACCATGGCCACCACAACCCGCACCAGAGGCACCGGCGAAGGAGGCCACCCCCATGGCGCTACGGCATGCCGTACTCGCCGCGCTGCTCGACGGAGAGATCAGCGGCTACCAGCTGGCCAAGGCGTTCGACATCGGCGTGGCGAACTTCTGGTACGCCCAACCGCAGCAGCTCTACGCCGAGTTGACCCGGCTGGAGAAGGACGGACTCGTCAGCGGACGCGAGGTCGTCCAGGAGAACCGGCCCAACAAGCGGGTGTTCCGGGTGACGGAGACCGGCCTGGGCGAGCTCGAGCGGTTCACCGCCGCCTCCGCCAAGCCCTCCGTCATCCGCGACGACCTGCTGGTCAAGGTCCAGGCGGCCGACCGCGTCGACGCCGGGACACTGATCGCCCAGCTGGACGAACGCGCCACCGCCGCCCAGGCCAAGGTGGAGCTGTTCGAGGAGTTGCTGCGGACCATGCGCGGGGAGCGTACGGAAGCGGACTTTCTGTGCCACGGCGAGCACATCGGCCCGTACCTCACCTGCCTGCGCGGCCTCGCCTTCGAGCAGGGCAACCGCGACTGGTGCCGCAACACGATCACCATCCTGCGCAGCCGGCAGGCGGCCGCCCGCACCCAGCAGTGACCACCCCCGCCAGACCGCCAACTGCCCCTTGTACCAACGGCCGTGCCATCGGGCAGACGATCGTGCCCCCGTCCCTGCCCCTCCGTACCTTCTGGGCAGGCTCCCGCTCGCGTAGAACGAGCAAGCAGCCTGGAGGAAGAGGCGGACATGCATGCCAAGGAACAGCCGGAGAAGAGCCCCAGCCAACGACGCCAGCCGCATGCGCCGATCCAGGAGGCCGCAGAAGTGCGGTCTGCCGATGGGGAGTTGTCCCCGCAGGCGGTCGCGGCCCTGCAGCGCAGCGTTGGGAACGCGACGGTGGCGCGAATGATCGAGGAGCGGCGCCGCGGTGACGCACCGGCTGTGCAGCGGTCCGCGGTGCACGGTGTCCTGCGCTCGTCCGGGCAGCCCCTGGAGGAGCCGCTGCGCGCCGAGATGGAGGCGCGGCTCGGCGCGGACTTCTCCGATGTCCGTATCCACACCGGGAGTTCGGCCCGCGCTTCCGCTGCCGAGGTGGGCGCACGGGCCTACACCAGCGGCAACCACATCGTCATCGGGGACGGCGGCGCCGACAAGCACACCCTCGCCCATGAACTCACCCACGTCATCCAGCAGCGGCAAGGACCGGTCGCCGGTACCGACAGCGGTGACGGGCTGCGGATCTCCGACCCCGCCGACCGGTTCGAACGAGCGGCCGAGGCAAACGCGACGCGGGTGATGCAACGCCAACTCACGGCCTCCGACGAGACACACGAGGACGAGGCCCGCCGAGCCACCGGAACGACGACGACCGGCGGCGAGGTCGTCCAGCGCTACACCACCGCTCAGGATCCGACGCTCGGCAGGATCCAGATCTCCCAGAACGGGAGCTTCGTCATCCAGCCCGACGCGCAGAGCGTCTGGGTCCGCGACGACGTACCGGCCGGCCAGCTCGCCACCGCACTGCAATCAAGGAACCAGCAGATGCAGATCAACGAGCAGACGTACAACCGGTACTGGCTCGGCGGCCCGATCCTGCTCGACTGCCTGCACGCCGCCGAGGAGATCATCAACAACCGGGTGGGACAACTGGGCTGGGGCGAGGGCGAGTACAGCAACATCGACATCACCAAGAAGGGCAATGTCACCACCGAGGCGTTCGGCAAGTCGGACTCGTCCAACCGACGGCAGGCGCGCGCCTTCGCCGGAGCCCGCAACGAGGCGGCCAACCCGCAGCCCGGCGAGGCCTTCGTGATCGTCGCGACCAAGCCGAACGGCACGGAGATGAGCCAGTTCCACGCCGCCGCCGTGGTCGCACGCGACGGCCAGGACTGCGTCACCCTGGAGGTCTGGTCCGACAACGGCAACCCGCCGGCGCAGGGTGCCGCCAACGCCGCGATGTACACCGTGGCGGACCTCTCGAAGTCCTTCCACAACGCCTACGGGGGCGAGGGCGCCTACTTCGGGGAGGTCGGCCCCATCACCGTGGTCGTCAGGCCTGCGGGGGTGTAGCCCCAACCCCCGCCGCCCCCGCCCCCGCCCCCGCCCCCGCGCAGAACCCGCTCCCGCCGCCACCGTCAGCCGATGAACGCAGACGTCACGCGGTCATCGACGACCGTGACGCGCACTCTGAAGCTCCGGAACTCAAAAGTGAACGGCCCGGAGCTCACCCCGTCCTGGCTGATGACCTGCAGTTCCCGATGCTCCTTGGCCGCCTGCGCACGGGCGGCCTCCAGCGTCAACCCCACGTACTGACAGGATCGCGTATCCGGGGCGAGTTCGATCGGCGGCGTGGCACCAGGCGCGGCACCGGGCGTGGCAGCGGACGTGGCAACGCAAGCCGATCCTGTGGGCGGGGCGGCGGCCGGCTGCGCCGACACCGAGGTGACCATCGGACGAGATGGCGATCCCTCGGCGACCTGGACCGTGATCACCGCGCCGGCCGCGAGGCAGCCGACCGCGAGCCCAAGTGCGCTGGTGCGCACCCGCCGACGCCTCCTGACGCGCGTGGTGACGTCCGCCAGGCTCACATCGAGCGGCCCGGCTTGCTCTGCTGTGTCGAGCAGCAGCTGCTTGACCGTGTTCAGCTCATTCACCATGTCCATCCCCATCGAGATTGGTGAGCACCAAGACCTTGCCGAGCCTTGCGACGGCCTCACTGAGGTGCCGCTTGACCGTCCCCGCGCTGCAACCCAGCCGGTCGGCCACCTCGGCCACCGGCAGGTCCTCGTAGAAGCGCAGGACCACGCACGCCCGTTGGCGTGGGGAGAGCGCATCGAGCGCGCTGACGACGTCCAGCCGGTCACCGCTGCCGGCGGTGAAGTCGCCGGTCGAGGTGGGCGTCGCCAGGCGCGGGAGCAGGCTCGTCCAGCGGGCCCGGCGACGGTGCTGGTCGAGGTAGCGGTTCAGCATGACCCGACGTACGTAGGGCTCCGCGGACGCGACGTCCCAGCTACGCCGGGGCTGGGCGAGCACCCGGACCAGCGCCTCCTGCACCAGGTCGTCGGCTTCCGTGCGGTCGCCGCACAGCAGGTATCCGTACCTCTTCAACGCGGATCCCCTGGCCTGCAAGAGTTCGCCTGCGACGTCATGCCAGTGCACCCCTCACCTCTTCTTCCTTCTGCACGTTCCACCGACTCCCACGAACGACCGCGGCAATTCGTTGGCCCCTGTCGTGTTTCCGCCCGCTGGAGGGGTGCCCACGAGGCGGCTATCGGAGTGGATCGTGACAGGCAGTCACCCGCTCTGCTCGGTCAAGGACACGAAGAAGTGCCCGCCCAGGCCGTGCGGCCACCGGCCCTCACCGTGGCAGCGCCCACGCGAGCACTGATGACCTGCTCCGACCTTAGGGGGCTCGGCGCCCGAACGGGTAAGTGATGCGAGGGTGTTCAGGATCTGCTCCGGCAGATCCTGAACACCCTCGCGCTTTGCCCGGCTGAGCGATTGCCCATCGTCCCAGCGAATCAGACCGCAGGCGCCAACGATTCGGTGACATCCCACGCGAAGCCGTCCGGGTCGGTGAAGGGCTCGGCGGCGGTGCCGATCGCCAGCCGGTGCGACCCGGAGCCCTCGGGAGCGACGCCGACCTCCTTGGCCAGAGCGCGGCGCCGGTACAGTGCGAACTTGACCGGCCCGGTCGCGAATTCGACGTACCGGCTGCCGAAGCTCTTCGCCACGGTGAAGCCCCGCTCGACGTAGAACCGCTTGGTCGCGGCCACGTCCTCGACGCCCACCAGGAGCACCATGTCGTCGATCTGCCGGGTGGCCGGGCCGGTGTCCTTCTTCGCCGAGGTGGCGATCTTCCAGATCGACCCGTCCGGGGTCTGCACGACACCGCCGTAGCCCCAGAGCGACTTCGCGGCGGGCTTGAGCGTGGTGGCACCGGCGGCCACGGCGGCGTCGATGAAGCCGTTGACGGTGGCCGGCTGGGACACCGTGAGCGCGAGCGCGAAACCACGGAAGCCGGTCGTCGGTGCCTCCGAGGCCCGCAGGCGCACCTGACTGTCCAGGCCGAAGGCGGTGGCGTAGAAGTTACCGGCGGCCTTGGTGTCGGCCACGTCGAGGGTGATGGTTTCGATGATTGCCATGGCCATAAAGCTAGTTGGGGCACGGCAGCCGGTGCTTCTCCATTCCTGATCGGTCTGGCCGGCCGTGCCGCTGGTCATGGCAGAGAGGCCCCTCAACCCCCGAGGTCCAGCTCGCACCAGAGCGTCTTGCCGTAAGGCGGATACGGCACCGTCCCCCAGCGGTCCGCGAGCGTGTCCACGATCAGCAGGCCACGCCCCGACTCACCGTCGGCCGACGCATCGCCCGACTTCTGGCAGGGCAGGCGCTCGCCCCGGGGGTCGGTCACCTCGATCCGCAGCAGCTTCGGCAGTCCGGCGAACGAGTCGAGCGAGAGCCGGAGTTGGAAGCCGAGGCCGCGACGGCGGCCGTGCGTAATGGCGTTCGAGGCAAGCTCGGCCACGATCAGCGTGACGCACTCGACGAGGTGCGATTCGGGCTTCCAGCCCCAGGCGCACACCTGTTGGACGGCGTTCAACCGGGCTCGGCGAGCGCCGAGCGGGGTGGCTGGGAGCTGCCACTTGACCTGCGACATGGGGTCGGGCTGGTCCGCAAGAGTGAAATCGGTCGTCATGTCTTTTAGCGTGGCGACTTGCGCGTACGCTGACCAGAGCGACCGGCGGTACTCACCGTAAGCGTACGAACGCGCAGCGCAGGCCTGTCCGGGTGGGCGGTCGTAACCGAATTGATCGTGCGTCAGGGACGGTGGTCACGATGACGATTACTGGGCAGCGCAACGGACTGCAGCCCGCCGAGCCGGGCGAGGAGAAGCGGCCGGAGGCGCCGGAAGACTCCGAGGGCGCGGCCGACTTCTTCCGTGCCATCGGCAAGATGATCAAACTCCTGCGCGAGCGCAAGGGGTTGACGCAGAAGGAGTTCGGCCAGCTGATCGGCTACGGCGAGGACCAGGTCTCCTCTCTGGAGCGCGGCCGACGCACCCTGCACCCGGACATGCTGGAGATCGTGGACAGGGTGCTGGACGCCGGCGGGCTGTTGCTGGCGCTGAAGCCGGACTTGGAGGCGGCCAAGTCGCGGGCCAGAGTCCGGCATCCGGCATGGTTCCGGGACTTCGTGCGGCTGGAGGCGGAGGCGGTGGAGCTGCACGGATACAGCACGCACTTCATCCCCGGCCTGCTCCAGACCGAGCAGCACGCGCGGGCGCTGTACTACATGCGACGGCCGCTACTCGCCGAACAAACCATCGAGGAACGGGTGATGGCCCGACTGGCCCGCCAGACGATTCTGGCCAAGTGGCCGTTCCCCGAGTTCAGCTGGATCATCGAGGAGGCCGTCCTGCGGCGGCCGATCGGCGGCTGGGACGTACACCACGGACAACTTGAGCAGCTGATCCGCATCGGCCGTCAGCGCAACGTATCGCTCCAGGTCATGCCGATGGACCGCGCCGAACACGCGGGCATGGGTGGGCCGTTCACCCTCATCACCCCAAAGGGCCGGGGGCAGGTCGGCTACGTGGAGGCACAGAACATCAGTCGTCTCTGCACGGTGGCGGAGGAGGTCCGTATTCTGGCCTCACAGTACGGCCTCCTCCGGGCTCAGGCGCTCACCCCGCCCGAGTCCACGGCCCTGATCCAGAAGATGCTGGGAGAACGATGAACACCACGGAACTCGCCTGGTTCAAGAGTAGCCACAGCAGCAACGAGGGTGGCGAGTGCGTGGAGGTCGCCAAGACCGCCGCCACCATCCACGTCCGCGACTCCAAGGACCAGCACGGCCCGGCCCTCACCCTCACCCCCGCCGCCTGGTCCGCCTTCCTCCAACTCGCCACCCGCCACTGACCCACCCCGAACGGGTACTGCCAGGCCGCTTGCGCCCCACGCGTGTTGCGGCCTGGCTGGTCTGCCCTCATCCCTCAGATGAGGCGGACTCGCCACCGCCGGGCTTCTCCACTCAGAGCGCGGTGACCTGAACGATGAAGACCGTCTCCAGATGCGGAGCGATGAAGTAATGGAACATGCCTCCGGAGACGTCCGCTGCCTCCATGCCGGGACCGACTCCCTCGAAGCTCGTCCCGTCGAGGTAAAGGGCCTCAGCCGCTCTCACCAACTCATCGGCTCTCCTGGCAACTTCGGCAAGGAATGCTACTGGAGCGCCAGCGGCTACGTACTCGGCATCTGGGTGATACTCCCAGGACCAGCTCATTCCTGGACCGCCGATGTGGCCGCACGAAGGATCTCACTGGAAACCGTCAGGTAGTCGCGTGCTTCCGCCACGGTGTCGGCCTGTTGCGCGAGGTACAGATTCCGGTGGTACTCCCGGGCCGTCTCGGGGAAGCGCTCGATCTCGACCATCGCGGACCAGTGCATCAGGAAGGCGTGCACAGGGGTCAGGCTGTCCAACTCGGCGGCCCGGTTGAACGCCTTCTCCAGGTCGGCCTGCATCTTCGGCAGGAGGTTCGGTGCCACGATGGCCAGTGCCGCTTTCAGCGCGGCCGGAGTCTTCGTCGGCCTCGGGATCAGTTCCTCGCCGTGGTGTGCTGCTGTGCTCAACGTTTCCTCCAAGGGATACCTCGGCTACCGTACGGCAGCCAGGGCCAGCAGAGCGTCCGGACCTGCCAGCTTCGCGCACAGCTGAGCCTGCCGCCGACTCCGAGGACCAGCACAGCCCGCCCTCACCCCCGGCAGCCGGCCCTGACGGGTCACCCCGGCTGACGCTGGACGTCACCCCTCCAGTACGCGTTCAAGCCCGAGCGACACCTCGTGCAGCACGAGGCGGCTGCGTAGCTCCCGCACGCCCAGGTCGGCTTTGAGGCGGTCGATGACGCTCTCGAACTCGCGCGCGTCCGCGCACACCACGCGGAGCTGGAAGTCGTAGTCACCGGTCAGGCGCATCGCGCTGATCACCTGGGGCACGTCGGCGAGTTGGCGCTCGAAGGCGTGGCGGTCCACCCGGTCGCCCAGGCGGATGTCGCTGATCATCTGCATGCCCCGGCCGAACGCCTCCAGGTTCAGCTCGGCCCGGTAGCCCTTGATGATGCCGGCGGCCTGAAGTCGGCGCACCCGGTCGGCCACCGTGTTCGCCGACAGCCGGACCTGGCGCCCCAGCTCCTGGTAGGTCGCCCGGCCGTCCTGCAGCAGGAAGGCGAGAAGCTCTCGATCGATACGGTCCACGGCACCCATGCTACGAATCCTCGGCAGATCTCACCAATCACCGATTTTCCCTCACCACCATGGCGCCCATCCCCGTGAGATCCGAGACAAAATCGACGCAACCGACGCAAGAATCGCAGCCATGGAACTGCTGCTGGTCCGCACCGCCCTCGCCCCGTCCCTCGTGTTGCTCGCCTCCGTGATCGCCCGCCGTCTGGGGCCGCGCCGGGGTGGGCAGTTGCTCGGCGCACCGACGAGCACCGGGCCGTTCCTCGCCCTGACATGGCTGAGCTCCGGACCCGAGAAAACCGCGGCGGCCGCGCACGGCACCGTCACGGGGACGCTGGTCGTGGCGTGCTTCTGCCTCGCGTACGCGCGCCTCGCCCCGACGCGCCGCCCGGCGTGGACGCTGGTGCTCACCCTGGCGTGGGCGGCCGTGGCGGGGCTGGTCGGGGCGAGTTGCGGGAGCATCTGGCTGACCGCCGGGCTGACCGTCGCCGTCATCGGCGCCGGCTTGCTCAGCTGGCCTGCCACCGGGCCGAGTTGCCCGCCGCCGAGCCGCACGCGGAGGTGGGAGATACCGGTACGGATGGCGCTGGCCGGCGCAACGGTCGTGACGGCGCTGGCCGCTGCCACCGCACTGGGGTCCTTCGTCGGAGGCGTACTGTCCGCGCTGCCGGTGCTGTTGTCCGTCATGGGGACGTCGGTGCACCGCACGGCCGGGGCGCCGGCCGCGCAGGAGATGATGCGCGGCGCGCTGACCTCCGCCGCGGGCACCCTCGGCTTCCTCCTCGTGCTCTGCTTCGCCCCGGTCCCCCTCGGCCCGCTCGCTGCCTTCCTCCTCGCCCTGGCCGCCCTGCCGACGGGCGACTACCTGCTACGCGCCGCTCAGCACGCCTGACGCATGGGGGCGGTGCACCCTCCTGTAGCGGGAGAGTCTTGCCCCCAACCGGACTTGACCCTGCCACGGCAGCACCGCCCATCGTTGCGTCCGCGGCCACCCAGGCCGTTAGAGACGATAGAAAGGGCGCCGATCATGCCGAACATCCACACCCCGGACGGCACGCAGCTGTTCTACCGGGACTGGGGCAGCGGACGCCCGGTCGTCTTCGTCCACAGCATGCTGATGAGTAGTCAGATGTGGCAGCACCAGATGCAGCACCTGGTCGAGCACGGTCATCGTGCGATCGCCTACGACCGCCGGGGCCACGGGCGGTCCGACGACCCGGGCACCGGCTACGAGTTCGACACCCTGGCCGACGATCTGGCCGCCCTCCTGGCCGAGTTGGACCTCACCGACGTCACGTTGGTCGGGCACTCGATGGGCGGCGGCGAGGTGGTGCGGTACCTCAGCAAGCACGGTGACGAGCGCATCTCCCGTATCGCACTGGTGGGTTCGACCGTCCCGCACCTGGACGTCGAACCCGCCGTGGCGGCAGCGCTGCTCGACCGCCTCCGGGTCGGCTACGGCCAGTGGGTGGAAGAGAACGCCGCGCTGTCCTTCGGCGACGGGCTGCCCGACTGCTCGATACCGCAGGTGGAGAAGGACCGGACCATCCAGGACTGGATGGAGGTCTCGCTCAAGGCGGCAGTCGACTGCACCGCCGCCAACCTGGCGGCCGACTTCCGAGCCGACCTGCGCGCGATCAGGATTCCGACGCTGGTCGTCCACGGAGACGCCGACGCCTTCGCCCCGCTGGAGACCTGCGGACGCCGCTCGGCCGAACTGATCCCCGACAGCAAGCTCGTGGTCTACCGCAACGCCTCCCACATGCTCCACCTGTCGCACCGCCGACAGCTCAACACCGACCTGCTGGCGTTCGTCCACTAGGCGGGCGCGCCCCACCGTCAACCGCACCACGGCCTCCGCCGTACAAGTACGCTGGGACGATGACCGAATCCCTGCCGCCCGGCGGCGTGGTCCTCGACGCCGACGAAATGGAAGCCCGCTGGGCTGGCGCATGGCGGCCGGAGCAGGTTGCGGAGCGGTTGCGCGGGGTCAGTACGACCTGGTGTGTCGCGGCAGGCTGGGCGCTGGACCTGTTCCGTGGGAGGCAATCGCGGCCGCATGGCGATCTGGAGATCGCGGCGCCCGCCGCGGCGTTCCCGGAAGTTCGAGATCGCTTCCCCGAGTACGTGTTCGACGCGGTGGGTTCGGGGCAGGTCTGGCCGGCGGCAGACGCCGAAGCACTGGCGGCCACGCACCAGACCTGGGCGCGGGATCCGGCGAGTGGTCAGTTCCTCTTCGACGTCTTCCGCGAGCCGCATCAGGGCGGGGTCTGGGTCTGCCGGCGGGATGAGAGTCTGCGCCTGCCGTACCACGCGATCATCGAACGAACGGCGGACGGGATCCCGTACCTGGTACCGGAGTTGGTGCTGTTGTTCAAGGCGAAGGCGGCGCGGCCCAAGGATCAGGCGGACTTCGACGGTGTGCTTCCGCTGCTGAGCCGGACGCGGCGCGACGTCCTCAGCGGGTGGCTGGAGCGCGTGCACCCGGGTCATCCGTGGCGGGCCGAGCTGGCGGGATAGCCGTGCCCGGCAGCCGCCAGCCGCACGCGCTCCCGCCAGCCCAGGCGCGCCGGTTCGGACTCCGGCGGTTGCACCGGTGCCGTGCTGCGGCAGCCCGCGCACCGTGCCTCGCCCGCGACGACGCGGAACGGGCGCTCGCAGTTGCCGCAGATCGCCAGCGTCAGCGGCAGGTGGTCCGTCTCGTGGTCGGGCATCTTGTCCAGCAACCGAGTACGCAGCAGCGCTGCCGGGCACTTCACCTGCGGCGGCAGGCCTGCCGTCAGCGCATGTCGCAGGCCCGTCGAACCGACGCCCCTGGCCAGCCACTCGGCGGCCAGCGGCGCCAAGCGGGCTGCCTCACGGGAACCGAGCACCAGGCGCTCGTCGAACTGGCGCAGCGTCAGCAGCAGTTGCTCGGCGGTCTCCAGGCGCCCGTCCGGATCCGGCGGGACCGGGAGGGGGGAAGACGTCTTCTCCCCCAGTGTTCCTTCCGTAGGGAGGACGGTGCCGGGTGACGGAACGTCGGCCCGCCCGACCTTTCGTGATCCGGCACCCGGTACAGCGGCCTTGCCCCCACGCCCCGAGACGAAGATCTCCGCCGCCTCCTCCGCCCGCAGCGGCACACTCGACACCAGCGACTCCGACCGCACCTGGCCACCCGCATCGCGCCGCTTCGTCGTGTGCAGCAGCCCCTTGTTGACCAACTGCCGCCGCGCCCGATCGGCCGTGATCCGCCCGCCCGTCAACCCGGCGGCCAACTCCGTCACCGTCGTCTTCCGCGCCGCCACATCCGACAGCGCCAACGCCCGCACCAGCAGCCGGAAGGCAGAATCCGACAGATCGTCATCCCAGATGTGGGCGTTGGCGATCTGCGTAAAGGCGCGCGCGGGCGCGATAACATTCCTAAGCATCCTCAGTGGCCCTTTCCTGAGCCCACTTGGCGGATGAAGAGCCCGGCCAGGTGCGTCAACACCCGCCGGGCTCGCCCTTTTCCATTCGGGGCGACCCGCTCACCGCGCACGCTAACACCACCCGTAGCCGATCAACGACTGTCCGCGACTCCACGGCCACACCGCGCAACCCTCCGCGCGCCCCCTCGCGCCGGTAGTCACCTGCTGGGCACGGCCGTCCGGGAGGTCCGAGAGGAGACCGGACCCGACGTCAACATGACCAGCTACCGCGTCAGTCCGCACCCTCCATCACCAGGCACACCGGCTCCCCGTCGGCATCCGCCAACTCCCAGGCCAGCGCGCTGCCATAGGGAGCGTAGAAGGCGAGGTACTTCGCCCCGCCGCCCGAATCCGCCGGGATCTCCGCGACATTGGGCACCCTCCCCGCCTCGGCCCCCGCCGCGAGGTCGGCCTCGATGCGCTGGACGAACTCCGGGGTGCGGTCTGCCGGGTAGTTCGACTCCTGGTCCCACAGCGCGCCCAGCGGGCCGAGCGGCTGGTAGTCGTTGTACACCAGCTCGATCCGGCGGGCGGCGGCCGCCTCGGCGATGGCCTCGGGGGCGGCGAGGGGGATCACGATCCGGAAGGTCCAGGACGGCTTGAGGTCCAGCGGTACCCGGGCCGCCGGGTCGGGCTCCTCGATCACCTCCAGGTAGACCGGGTACGAGCCGGGCGCCAGCGTCTCGTACGGGATCCACTCCCCCGGGTTGGGCTGGGCGAACACCAGCGTCCCGGTCACCACGAGGTCGCTCACCCGGTGGAACCCGTGCGCTCGGCCCTGGTAGGGCCAGTCACCCATCTGGAACTCGTTGAACAAAGTCGCGATGCGCTCCAGCGCCGCTGCGGTGTCCACGTCTGCTGCGTCCATGGGCGCGGATTCTGCCAGGCGGCCCCGACACCGGGCCCAGCCGCTGTTGCCCCATCACGCAGACCGTGGCAGCCGAACTTGACGTGTCACCAGGCGATCTTCGGACAACCGGGCCGCCGCCCCTCTGATACGGTTCTGGCCGGCCCACCGAGGGCCGCTGCCGCTCCGCTGACCGCGGGGCCCGACCGAGGAGGTGAGACCCATCAACGCTGGTGTTGTCCGGGTACTCGCCCCGCGCGGTCGCCGTTCGTCGAGCTGAGCCGCCGAGAGTACCCTTCGGATCCCCGGAAGGCTCTCCCCATGACCGCTCAGCCCCACTCCGCGCCATCCTCCACTTCCCCCTCCCCGGTCTCCCCCGCATCCCCCTCCTCGGCCTTTCCCGCCTTTGCCGCCGTCGTCGAGACGCTGCGCGCGGCCGGCTGCGTCTTCGCCGAGGACGAAGCGGACCTCCTTCTCGCCGCCGCCCGCTCCGATGCCGAGCTGGCCCGCATGGTCGCCCGCCGGGTGGCCGGGCAGCCGCTTGAACACGTCGTCGGCTGGGCCGAGTTCTGCGGTCTGCGGATCGCGGTGGACCCCGGGGTGTTCGTCCCCCGGCGGCGCACCGAGTTCCTGGCCCGGCAGGCGCTCGGGCTGGTCCGCACCGGATTCCGCACCGTCGACCTGTGCTGCGGCTCGGGAGCGCTCGGCGCGGTGCTGGCCGCGGCCGTCGAGCTGGAGTTGCACGCGGCGGACATCGACCCGGCCGCGACCGCCTGCGCCGCCCGCAACCTGGCCGGGCGGGGCACGGTGTGGACCGGTGACCTGTTCGATCCACTGCCGACCGGGCTGCGCGGCGAGGTGGAGCTGCTGATCGCCAACGTGCCCTATGTGCCCACGGATCGGCTGGCCGTGCTGCCCGCCGAGGCCCGCGACCACGAGGCCCGGGCGGCGCTGGACGGCGGGCCCGACGGGCTGGGCGTGCTGCGCCGGATGGCCGCCGAGGCGCCGAGCTGGCTGGCACCCGGCGGCGCGCTGCTGTTCGAGACCAGCGAGCGCCAGCTGCCGGCGGCACTGTCGGTGGTCCGCAGCGCGGGCCTGGCCGCCCGCGTGGTCGCGGACGAGGAGCTGGACGCCACCGTGGTGATCGCCACCCGGGATCTCCCGCGCCCGTAATCACCACGCGCGGGGGAGCTCCCCCGACACGACCGCCTGCGCCCGTAATCACCACGCGCAGGGGAGCTCCCCCGCCGGCCCCAGACCGCCCCCTTCCACCTTCCCGAATAAAGTGATATCACTTTGATAGGCCCGTGATAACGGGCTCAACGGAGGATTGAGAGGAGCCGGTCCGATGGCCGCTCAGCAACACCCCATCGCGGTGCCCGAGATGCCCGCCCCCAAGATCACCGAGCGGCTGATCACCGGCCGCCCCGGTCTGCCGATGCTCGCGCTCTGCCTGCTCTCGGTGCTCGGCGGCGCCGCGCTGACCGTCGTCGCCATCGCCCAGCTGGCCATCCGACACGGCAGCGCGCTGGGGATCGTGCTGGTCTGCTTCGGCCCGCTGCTGGCCATCACCGGGCTGGTGCTCTGGGGCGGCATGACGGTGGTCGCCCCCGGTGTGGCCCAGGTGGTGATGCTGTTCGGGCGCTACCGGGGCACCATCCGGGCCGACGGCCTGACCTGGGTCAACCCGTTCACCTCACGCCGCCGGATCTCCACCCGGATCCGCAACCACGAGACCGAGACCGCCAAGGTCAACGACGCCGACGGCAACCCGATCCAGATGGCCGCCGTGGTGGTCTGGCAGGTCGAGGACACCGCCAAGGCCGTGTTCGAGGTGGACGACTTCGTGGAGTTCGTCGCGATCCAGACCGAGACCGCCGTCCGGCACATCGCCAACAGCTACCCGTACGACTCCCACCAGGACGGCCAGCTGTCGCTGCGGGACAGCGCCGACGAGATCACCGGCCGGCTCTCCGAGGAGATCGGCACCCGGGTGGCGTCGGCCGGCGTCAAGGTCATCGAGTCCCGGATCACCCGTCTCGCCTACGCCCCCGAGGTCGCCCAGGTGATGCTGCAGCGCCAGCAGGCCGGCGCGGTGGTCGCGGCCCGCAGGCTGATCGTCGAGGGCGCGGTCGGCATGGTGGAAGCCGCCCTGGACCGGCTGGCCGAGCGCGACGTGGTCGAGTTGGACGAGGAGCGCAAGGCCGCCATGGTGAGCAACCTGCTGGTGGTGCTGTGCGGCGACCGTGGCACTCAGCCGGTCGTGAACACCGGTTCCCTGTACCAGTAGGAGAATGCGCAGGTGGCGACCGAGCGGAAGAAGATCCTGTTGCGCCTGGATCCGGGGGTCCACGACGCACTGGCCCGCTGGGCCTCGGACGAACTGCGCAGCACCAACGCCCAGATCGAGTTCCTGTTGCGCCGGGCCCTGACCGACAGCGGCCGAATGCCCGGCGGCGTGGGCCGGCTGCCCAAGCGCGGCCGGCCCGCCAAGGAGGACGCGAGCAGCCCTGACGAGGAGGGGGAAACCTCATGACCGACGTACCCGACACCCTGCAGGGCAAGCTGTTCCTGCTCGCCTACGACCCCGACAAGGGCCGGCTCACCAACCGCCCCAACCTCGACCTGCTGCTGCGCGCGGCGGGCCTGGCCGACCTGCTGCGGCTCGGCCTGATCCGCGACGACCGGGGCAGGCCGGTGGCCGTCGCCCCCGCTCCCGCCGGCCTCGACCCGCTGCTCGCCGAGCCGCTGCGGCTGATCGCCCAGAGCCGGCCGCGGTCCTGGCAGCGGTGGATCGGCCGGCGTCGGCCGACCGTGCGCGAGGTCCGCGGCAGCCTGGCTGACCGGGGCGTGCTGCGTCTGGAGGAGCGCCGGGTGCTGGGGCTGTTCCACTCGGTGCGGATCGAGCCGCGCGACCCGCGGGCCCGCAAGCAGCTGACCGCCGCCGTCTCGGCGGCGCTGCGCGACCCGATCAGCCGGGTCGAGGCGGCGGACGCGGCCCTGGTGGCGCTGGCCCACGCGGGCGAGCTCACCGTGGTGTTGAGCCGTCAGCAGCGGCGCGAGGAGAAGGCCAGGATCGCCGAACTCGCCGACCTGTGCGGGCCGGTGCCGATGGCGCTGCGCCGGGCGATCCGCTCCAGGCGGGCGGCGCAGTCCAGTTGAGTCGACGCGATGTCGACCACGAACAACTCATGCACCAACGAGCAAAGAGAAATGGCGAGTTGACATATCGTCAACTCGCCATTTCACCCATTCGGGAACCACTAGCCCTTGGTGGCCATCGCCCGCAGGAAGAACGTCAGGTTGGCCGGACGCTCCGCCAGGCGGCGCATGAAGTAGCCGTACCACTCCTGCCCGTACGGCAGGTAGACGCGCATGGTGTTGCCGGCCTGGGCGAGGCGCAGCTGCTCCTCCGGGCGGATGCCGTAGAGCATCTGGTACTCGAAGCTGTCCCGGGTGCGGCCGTTCCACTCGGCCAGCTGGCCGGCGATCTTGATCATGTTGGGGTCGTGCGAGGCCACCATCGGGTAACCCTCGCCGCCCATCAGGACCTTGAGCGCGCGGACATAGGCGAGGTCGACCTCGTGCTTGCCCTGGAAGGCCACCGACTCGGGCTCCTTGTAGGCGCCCTTGCAGATCCGGACCCGGGAGCCCGCGCCGGAGAAGTCCTTGCAGTCGGCCTCGGTGCGGCGCAGGTAGGCCTGCAGCACGACGCCCAGCCACGGGAAGTCGGCGCGCAGCTCGCGGGCGATCGACAGCGTGGAGTCGGTGGTGGTGTGGTCCTCCATGTCCAGGGTGACCGTGGTGCCCGCGTCGGCGGCGGCCTGGCAGATCCGCCGGGCGTTCTCCAGCGCGATCTTCTCGCCGTCCACCGGCAGGAACTGGCCCACCGCGGAGAGCTTGACCGAGACCTCGGCGTTGGCCGCGAGTCCCGTCTCCTTGAGGGCGGCCAGCAGGTGCTCGTAGGCCTTGGCGGTGCCGGCGGCCTGCTCGGCGTCCTTGGTGTCCTCGCCGAGGTGGTCGAGGGTCACCTTGCGGCCGGTGGCGACCAGCTCGTCAGTGGCGGTGATGCCCTGGTCGAGCAGCTCGCCGGCGACGAAGCGCTCGACTATCGCGTGGGTCGGGGGGAACTTCTCGACCATGGTGCGCACCTGCGGGGAGCGGGACGCGGCGAGCAGTGCGGAACGGAGCATCGGTACTCCTGTGGGGGATGGGCAGGTTGCGAGGGGGTGGGGGCGGCGGTGAGGGTAGCCGCCGCCCCCACAGGGGTCGTCGCGCGCCGCCGCGCCCTCGACGGGGCGGCGGCGGGCGACGGGAGTGCACTGGGCGAGGGGTGTCAGCCCATGTGCGGGTAGCGGTAGTCCGTCGGCGGGACGAACGTCTCCTTGATGGACCGGGTCGAGGTCCAGCGGGCCAGGTTCTGCTTGGCGCCGGCCTTGTCGTTGGTGCCCGAGGCCCGGCCGCCGCCGAAGGGCTGCTGGCCGACGACCGCACCGGTCGGCTTGTCGTTGATGTAGAAGTTGCCGGCCGCGTAGCGCAGCTTCTCGGCCGCGTCCTGGGCCGCCGCGCGGTCCTGGGAGATGATCGCGCCGGTCAGGCCGTAGGCGGAGACGGACTCCATCTGGGCCAGCATCTGCTCGTACTCGTCGTCCTGGTAGACGTGGACGGCGAGGATCGGGCCGAAGTACTCGTCCCGGAAGTACTCCGAGGCCGGGTCCTGGCAGACCAGCACGGTCGGGCGGACGAAGTAGCCCACCGAGTCGTCGTAGCTGCCGCCGGCCAGGACCTCGACCGTCGGGTCGGCCTTGGCGCGGTCGATGGCGGCCTTGTTCTTGGCGAAGGCGCGCTCGTCGATCACGGCGCTCATGAAGTTCGACAGGTCGCTGACGTCGCCCATGGTCAGGCCCTCGACCTCGTCGCGGAACTCGTCCTTGAGCGACGCCCAGATCGAGGCCGGGACGTAGGCGCGGGAGAGCGCCGAGCACTTCTGGCCCTGGAACTCGAAGGCACCGCGGGTCATCGCGGTCTTCAGCACCTGCGGGTCGGCGGACGGGTGGGCGACCAGGAAGTCCTTGCCGCCGGTCTCGCCGACGATCCGCGGGTAGGAGCGGTAGTTCTGGATGTTGTTGCCGACCTCGCGCCACAGGTGCTGGAAGGTCGCGGTGGAGCCGGTGAAGTGGATGCCGGCCAGCGCCGGGTGCTTCAGGGCCACCTCGGAGACGGCCAGGCCGTCACCGGTCACCATGTTGATGACGCCCTTGGGCAGACCGGCCTGCTCCAGCAGCTGCATCAGCAGGTGCGCGGCGAACTGCTGGGTGGGGGACGGCTTCCAGAGCACCACGTTGCCCATCAGCGCCGGGGCGGTGGGCAGGTTGCCCGCGATGGCGGTGAAGTTGAACGGGGTGATCGCGTAGACGAAGCCCTCCAGCGGGCGGTGGTCGCTGCGGTTCCACACGCCGTCCGAGGAGATCGGCTGCTCGGCGATGATCTGCCGGGCGAAGTGCACGTTGAAGCGCAGGAAGTCGACCAGCTCGCAGGGGGTGTCGATCTCGGCCTGCTGCGCGGTCTTGGACTGGCCGAGCATGGTGGCGGCGGCCAGCGTCTCGCGCCACGGGCCGGCCAGCAGGTCGGCGGCCTTGAGGAAGATCGCGGCGCGGGAGTCGAAGGAGAGCGCCTGCCACGCGGGGGCCGCGGCCAGGGCGGTGTCGATGGCGTCCTTGGCGTCGGCCTGGGTGGCGTTGCGCATGGTGCCGAGGCGGGCCGCGTGGTTGTGCGGCTGGACGACGTGGATCTCCTCGCCGCCGCCCATCCGGCGCTCGCCGTTGATGGTCATGGTCAGCTGGACGGGCTCCTGGCCCCCCAGCTCCTTCAGCTTGGCCTCCAGGCGGGCCCGCTCGGGGCTGCCGGGGGCGTAGCTGTGGACCGGCTCGTTCACCGGCGCGGGGACCTGGGTCACAGCATCCATGAGTGCGCGCTCTCCTTCGAGTCGTGGGGGCCCTCGGGTAGGGCAGCGGAGCCGCCGTTGTTCACACGGCCGCCATGAAGGAACGTTAAAGCGCCGGAGGCGCCCCCATGGTTGGCCGGGCGGCTAAAGTCATCCATACGGCATTGTTCAACCGGATGAAGGTGAGCCGATGACTACTCCGGCCCCCGGCATCCCACTGCGTCATCTACTGATGTCGCTTGGCGAACCTCTGGTCGAACTCCAGGCCGCCCCGGCCGGGTTGGACGTGCCGGTGCGCGAGGTGGCGATCCTCGACCCCGAGGATCCGGCCACCGCCGCCACCGGCGAACTGGTGCTGGCGATCGGCGCCCGCGGCCGCGCCGCACTGCCCGCGCTGCGCGCCGCCGGACGGGCCCGAGCGGCCGCCGTCGCCGTCAAGCTGGACGCCCCCGGGCAGGCCGACGCGCTGCGCGAAGCCGCCACCGAGGCCGGCGTGGCACTGCTGTCGGTGCGCCGGGAGACCCGCTGGGAGCACCTGGACGCGCTGGCCCGCGCCATCATCAGCGGGCCGGACGCGCCGGAGACCGCCGAGCACAACGCCGGCGACCTCTTCTCGCTCGCCCAGACCACGGCCGTGCTCACCGGCGGCATCGTATCCATCGAGGACACCTCCAGCCGGGTCCTCGCCTACTCCCGCTCCGCCGACTCCGACGAGGTCGACGACCTGCGGCGGCTCTCCATCCTCGGCTGGCAGGGCCCCGAGCCCTACCTGTCCAAGCTGCGCGAGTGGGGCGTCTTCCAGCACCTGCGCAGCTCGGACAGCGTGATCGCGGTCGAGCCGCACCCCGAACTCGGCCTGCGGCGCCGACTCGCCATCGGCATCCGAGCCGGCGCACAACCGCTCGGCACCATCTGGGTGCAGGAGGGCTCCCGGCCGCTCGCCCCGCAGGCCGAGCAGGCGCTGGTCGGCGCCGCCCGGGTGGCCGCCGCGCAGCTGGTGCGCCGGCGGCGCGAGCTCTCGGCCGACGTGCGGCTCACCCAGACCCTGCTGACCGGCCTGCTCGAAGGCAGCACCGGGCCGCAGTCGCTCGCCACCCACCTCGGGCTGCACCCGCAGCGCCCGGCCACCGTGCTCGGCTACGCGGCGGTCGGCGGCGACACCGCCCGGGCCGACGTGACCGGCCTGATCTCGGTCCACACCGCAGCCCGGCACCGCAGCGCGCTGCTCGCGCCGATCGACTCGCGGATCTACGTGCTGCTGCCCGACCTGCCGGCCGCGCTGCCGGTGGCCACCGTGCGGGGCTGGGCCCAGGAGGTGGTCGACGCGGCCCGCGACCACCTGGGCGTGCAGCTGCGCGCGGCGATCGGCAGCACCGTGCCCGGGCTGGCCCGGGTGCCCGAATCCCGCGCGCAGGCCGACCGGATCCTGGACGCGATGGGGCGCGGCGGGGTGATGCCGGAGGTCGCCGCGCTGAGCGACGTGCAGGCCGAGGTGCTGGTCAGCGAGACGCTGGCGCTGCTCCAGGAGCGGCCCGAGCTGCGCGACCCGCGACTGGCTGCGCTCACCGACTACGACGCCCGGCACGGCACCCGGCTCGCCGAATCGGTGCTGGCCTGGCTGGACGCGCTGGGCGAGGTGCGGGTCGCGGCACAGGTGCTGCACATCCACCCGAACACCCTGCGGTACCGGGTCCGGCGGGCCGAGCAGCTGACCGGGATCGACCTGGCGCAGCCGCAGCAGCGGCTGCTGGCGATGCTGCAACTGCGCTTGCCCAGCGCCTAGTTGCCGACGTGGTGGCGAAACGAGCAGGGGCCCTGGTCGGTTGACCAGGGCCCCTGCTGCGCAATCCGGTGGGCGATACTGGGATCGAACCAGTGACCCCTTCGGTGTGAACGAAGTGCTCTCCCGCTGAGCTAATCGCCCGGGTGCAGGGAAAACCTTATCCCATCCGCGGCACTGCACCCCACGCCCCCCTCACCGCCGCCGCTGCCGCCGCCAGATGTCCCAGGCGGCCAGCCAGCACGCCTCCGCCTCCGGGTCGCCACCGCGCTCCCGCACCCGCACCCAGGCCTGGTGCGCGGACAGGCTGGGCACCTGGCTGGCGAAGACCGTGTAGCGGATCGCCTCCTCCACCGCCGCCCGGCCCTCCTCCGAACCCACCAGCCAGTCCGCCTGATCGGCCAGCCGGCAGAGCTGGCCCACCATCAGCTCCAGTGCGGCCCGTGCCTCGCTGCGGCTCTCCGAGGCGTAGTGCATCTGCTGGCGCATCGCCGCCGACCAGTGCTCCACCGGCTCGCCGACCCGCAGCCGCCGCGGCAGCCGGGCCCGGCCGTCGGAGAGCCGGTGGGCCCGCTCGGCCAGCGCCCGCTCCACGCTGGACTCCACCAGCAGCCGGTGCGCGTCCAGGCCGGTCAGCGCCGCGTGCCCGCGCCGGGCCTGGGCGATCCGGGCCTGCCGACCCGTCTCCAGCTGGCGCAGCAGCTCGGTGCGGCCGGTCAGGTAGCGGTCGCAGTCCGGCCCGCTCAGCCGGTCCAGCTCCACATCGCCCGGTGCCACCCCGCGCCCGCAGAGCAGCACCACCGAGCCCTCCACGGTCAGCCGCCCGGCCCAGACGGTGCGGGAGTGGCCGCCCGCCCCGGGGCCGCTGCCGCGCTCCTCGTGGATCTGCACCGGCACCGGCTCGCCGTCCACGTTGATCCACTCCCGCAGGGTGCGGATCCGGGAGGGGCAGTCGCCCTCGTCCAGCCCGAGGTACTCGTAGATCCGGTCGCGCTCCCGCTCGATCAGCTCCTCCGGCTCCGGCATCGAGGTGTAGCGCTCGATGCCCGGCTGGTAGGTGCGCACCGTGACGTACGGGCCGTCCAGCGAGCTCCAGTCGCCCGACCGCACCTCGAACCAGGAGACCTCGTCGCCGAGCATCTCGTAGTCGCTCAGCGCGTCACTGTCCACGACCGCCGTCCGGCCGGCCACCGGCGGCACGCCCCGGGCGCCCCGGCCGGACCGGTCCACCCCGTAGACCTGGAAGTCCAGTTCCTCGAAGACCGCCCGCACCGCCCGCTCCTGACCCCGCAGGTGCTCCTCGCCCGACTCCACCGCCCAGCTCTCACCGCTGATCGCCACTTTCGCCGCTCCCCCGGTCTCGCCGTTCCTCGATCCGCGGCCGGGCCCCGCCAGGCGCGGACCGCGTCCGCCCACGATACGTGCGCTCGACCTGGCGGGCCATCAGCTTCCCTCGTACGGCTGGCAGATCCCGCGACCCCGCCCGTCCCGCCCCGGGCCGGGCCTATGGTGGCGGTGCCCACGCCCACTCGGGGCCGGTGCTCGCGGTGAACCCCTCCCGGGTCCACCGCGTACCCCTGGGTGGCCGCCGTGGGCCAGGGAGTTCTCCGGGAGTCGCCATGGACCTGAACCGGTACCGGCTGGTCAGCGTCTGGCTGCTGCCCGCCCCACCGCGCGAGGTCTACCGGGCGCTGCGGGACGTACCGCAGTACCCGCACTGGTGGCCGCAGGTGCGCGAGGTGCGGCGGCTGGACGACCACACCGGGCGGCTGCGGATACGCTCGCTGCTGCCCTACCAGTTGCTGCTCACGGTGCGGGAGCGCCACCAGGACGAGGCCGGCGGGGTGCTGGAAGCGTCGCTGGACGGGGACCTGGTCGGCTGGTCCCGGTGGACGGTCGGCGCGGACGGGCCGTCGGCCAGCCGCGCCGTCTTCGAGCAGGACGTCCGGCCCGGCAAGCCGCTGATGCGGCGGCTGGCGCTGCCCGGGCGGCCGCTCTTCCTGCTCAACCACGCGGCGATGATGCGCGCCGGGGAGCGCGGGCTGCGGCGCCGGCTGCTCGGCTCCCCGGATGGCTCCGTCAGTTCCGGGACCGGGCCTTGAAGGCCGCCTTGCGGGCCTCCTTCGCCACCCGCTTGTCCGGGTGCAGCTCGCCGATCGTCTCCAACACCTGTGCGGTGTACGGATGTTCAACCCGCCACAGCTCGCCGAAGAAGCCCGCCGGGTCATCGGCCACCGGCATCCGGGCGATCAGCTCGCGCTCCAGTTCGGCGTCCCCTCCGAGGTCCAGCAGCTGCCCGGCGTAGGTGTCCACGGTGGTCCACAGCACCATCGGGCGGTCCGGCTCCGGCACGTCGGAGGCGCCCTGGGAGAGCAGCAGGGCCCGGGCGGCGCCGCCCAGCTCCCGGTCGTCCAGCACCTCGCGCACCGCCGGCTCGACCGCCGCGCCGAGCTCGCCGATCGCCAGCTGGGCCAGCATCCGGCGCAGCGGGGCCACCGGGTCGTTGCCCCGGGCCGCCTCCAGCAGCTCGCGGGCGGCGCCGACCGGCTCGCGGCCGACCAGCCAGACCTGGATCTCCTGCTCCGGCAGCACATTGACGGCCTCGGCGATGCCCTGCAGCAGCGCGGCGGCGTCACCGGTGGCGTACTCGCCGATCAGCGGGGCGTCATAGCCCTTGTCCAGCAGCCACTGGCGGATGCCGTACTGGCCCAGCGGGGTCAGCTTGACCAGGCCGAACCGGGCCGCCTCCGCGTCGTCCGCCTCGGGGCTCACGGCGGCCCGGGCCTCGGCCGCCTCGGCCTCCCCCTCGATCTCCTCCTCGGCCTCCTCGAAGAGCTCCGGGTCGATCGGCTGGTACTCCAGCAGGCCGATCTCCTCCAGGTCGGAGAGCATCGGGTCGAGGGCGACCATCACATCGGTGATGTCGCCGAGCATCTCCTCGTCCGGCTCCTCGCCGTCCGGCACCACCAGCAGGGCGGCCAGCACGCCCAGCGGGACGGTCTCCTGGCCGGGCTGGGCGAACGCGGTGGCCTCGTAGAGCACCTGCAGGGCCTCGTCCAGCAGCTCGGCGGCCTCTGCCTGGACCTCCTCGTACTGGCTCAGCAGCTCCTCGGCCCGGTCCTCGTCGGCCTGCTCGCCCGCGTCCGGCTCGGAGTCCAGCGGCTCGATCTCGGCGGCCAGCTCGGTGACCACCTCGGCGGCGGACAGCCACAGCTCCAGCACCGCCTCCGCATCGCCGGCCTCCACCGGGGCCAGCTCCTGGCTCGGGCCGGCCACCCGGTTGCCCTCGGCGTCGTGCGCGGGCACCACCAGCTCCAGGTCGCTCGCCAGCGACCAGATCCGCAAGGCCTCCAGCACGCTGTCCTCGGGGACGTTGCCCTCGGCTGGGGCCAGGCCGAGGTGGCGGGCGGCGGCCACCTGGTCGGCCGGCAGCAGATCGCCGAGCTCGTCCACCGGGCGGGTCGGGGCCGCCCATCTGGCCAGCCGGACCGCCCGGGCCAGCAGCGGCACGGCGGCGGCCTGAGCGGCCAGCTCGCCCTCCGGCAGCAGGCGCACCGGCGGGACCAGCACCGGCTGGTCGTCGGCGTCCTCGTCGTCCTCGGAGCCGTGGGCGCCGTAGAGGTCGGCCAGCTCGAAGTCGGCGGGCAGCAGACTCTCCGCCGGCTGCGTTCCAGGCCCGGTCGCCGACGGGTGGTCCGGGTTCTTGCGGCGTCGTCCGGGCATCAGGAGCGGTCTCCTCAGGTGGGGTCTGCACTGCGATTCATGTGGGGGACTGCACTGCGATCAGCGTATCGGCCGACCAGGCGCCCGTGCCCTACCTACGGGGGCGCGTGCCGCCGCCGTACGCCTTTGCCGCACCACCACCGCTGATCGCGCCCCTGGCGCACCACCACGCTGCCTGTGCATCCGGCTCACCACCACACTGACCGCACCTCTGGCCCACCACCATGCTGACCGCACCTGCCGCCACCAGCCCGTATCCTTGTGCGCTACTGCACATCACACCCCCGCACCACCTCGGCACCCCGCCCCCGGCCACCACAGCAGGCCACGGACGGACCGCCCCGGCACACCCCGCCGGCCCGGGGTGGCGCCCGGCCACATCAGGAGACCCCTGCCATGGCGGACCTCTCCCCCGCCGGCCCCGGCCTGCCCACAGGGCGGCTGACCGGTACCCGGCTCTCGGAGGCCCTGCTTCCCCTGGAGCTCGCCCCGCGCGGCCAACTCCAGCTCTCCGCGGTCAGCCGCTGGAACGCGGCACGCGGCATACGCGTCGGCCTGGTCGCCGCCGCCCTACTGCTCCTGCTGATCGGGGCCAACCTGGCCACCCCGGTCTACCCGCTGCTCCAGCAGCGCATGGGGCTGACGGCGCTCGACACCACGCTGCTCTTCACGATCTACGTCTTCGCGCTGATCCCGGTGCTCGCCGCGGTCGGCCACTGGTCCGACCTGCTCGGCCGCCGCGCCCTGATCCTGCCGGCCATCCTGCTGGCCGCCGGCGGCGACGCGCTCTTCGCCACCGCGCACGGCTTCGGCCAACTGGCCGCCGGACGCGCCGTCCAGGGCATCGCGGTGGCGCTCTCCACCGGCGCGGCCGGCGCGGCGCTCAGCGACCTGCTGCCCGACCACCAGACGCTGGCCGCCAAGCTCACCCTGGCCTGCTCGGCGGGCGGCGTCGCGCTCGGCCCGATCGTCGGCGCGGCCCTGGTCACCAGCCGCGACCCGCTGCTCACGCCGTTCCTGGTGCACGCGGTGGCGCTGGTCGCGCTCTGCATCCCGCTCGCCGTACTGCACCCGCGGCTGCCCGGCGCCCGCCGCCACCCCGCCGAACCGCCCCGGATCACCACCGCGCTGCACCTCAAGCCGCGCAAGCTGGTGCTGCCCGCGCAGGGCCGCCGGATGTTCCTACTGGCCGCCGCCGCGGGCTTCGTCTCCTACGCGGTGTTCGGGGTCTTCCTCAGCCTGGCGCCCGCCTTCTCGGCCCAGCTGCTGCACACCCACGCCCCGATGGCCGGCGCCGTCGTGGCCGCCCTGCTGCTGGGCTCCTCGGCCGGCGCCCAGCTGGTGATCCCGCCCACCAGCAGCCCCCGGCTGATCGCCCTCTTCATGACCGGCCTCGCGGCCGGCCTCACCCTGGTCGTCCTCGCCGCCTACGCCCACCTGCCGGCCCTGCTCTTCATCGGCAGCGTCGTCGGCGGCGCCTGCCAGGGCATCGCCTTCCGCTCCCTCTTCACCACGGCCATCGCCGCCATGGACCCCGCCAAGCGCGCCAGCGAGATGAGCGCCCTCTGGGTCATCGTCTACCTGGGCAGCTCCGCCCCCATCGTCGCCGTCGGCGCCCTGGCCCGCAGCTACGGGCTGCTGCCCGCGGTCAGCGGCTTCGCCGCCATCGCGGCAGCCGCCTGCCTGGCGCTGGCTGGGGCGGTAGTGCGGCGGCGGTAGTGCGGGTCAGTCCGACCACGGACGCCAGAGCTCGGTGTTGATCTCGAAGCCGAAGGGCTCAGGCAGGTTCACCGGGTCACCGAACTTCCACGTGCGGTTGGCCCGGTAACTGCCGGCCACCCGATCCGGCTCAGTGAAAAAGGTGACCCCGGGACGGCGTGGGTCTCGGTCGACCAGCAGGTAGTACGGGATGCCACAGCGGGCGTAGCCGCTCCATTTGGTCGCGCGACGCCCGAGGACCGGCTCCCGATCGTTGTGAGCATTGGACTTCGAAGTGACCTCCACCACCAGGTCCAGCTGGCCGGGCGAGAGGAACAGCCGGTCCTCGGCCCGGCACCTGGCTGCGGTGTCCTTGGCCAGCAGGACCAGGTCGGGAATGTACCCGTCACCAATATCGACCAGGTCCAGGTTGATCGTCTGAACCACTGCCCACGGAAATGCGGGATCCATGACACCGGCAGTGACTACCGCACTCTGGATATCGCTGAGAATCGCCGCGTGCGAGAACACGGGAGCGGGTGACACGACGATCTCCCCCCCGACCACCTCCACCCTCGTGCCGTCGTTCGGCATGTGCAGGTAGTCGTCGAGCTCGCCCCGTGCCCACATCGCGTACGGGGAGTCCGGCAACATCAAGTGCGCGATCGCAGCGATGGACACCTCGGCACTCCCTCCACGTTCGCGGTCCCAGCCTTGCCCACAGTACGCGCGAACGCCACTGCCGCGGACCCGAATCCCCCGAAGGAGCGAGTCCGCGGCAGCGGCGTTGACGATCTAGAAAACCTACGACCTCAGACGTTGAAGCCAAGCGCCCTCAGCTGCTCGCGGCCGTCGTCGGTGATCTTGTCCGGGCCCCACGGGGGCATCCAGACCCAGTTGATCCGGAGGTCCTTGACCAGGCCGTCGGTGGCGCTCTTGGCCTGGTCCTCGATGACGTCGGTGAGGGGGCAGGCGGCGGAGGTGAGGGTCATGTCGACGGTGGCGGTGTCGTCCTCGTCGATGTGGATGCCGTAGATCAGGCCGAGGTTGACCACGTCGATGCCGAGCTCGGGGTCGACCACGTCCATCAGGGCCTCGGTGAGGTCCTCGACGGAGACGGTGCCGGCGGTGGTGCCGACGATGGCGACCGGGCCCTCCGGGGTCTCGGGGGTGTCACTCATGGGGTGGGAATCCTTCTGGTCGGGTGGGGTCAGGAGGGGTGGGCGGCCAGCGCCTTGGCGGTGGCGTCCTTCCAGGCCATCCAGCTGAGCAGGGCGCACTTGACGCGGGCCGGGAACTTGGAGACGCCGGCGAACGCGATGGCGTCCTCCAGCAGCTCCTCGTCGCCTTCGAGCTGGCCCTTGCTCTGCATCAGCTCCAGGAAGGCCTCCTGGATCTGCTGGGCCTCGCCGACCGGCTTGCCGACCAGCAGGTCGTTGAGCACCGAGGCGCTGGCCTGGCTGATCGAGCAGCCTTGCGACTCGTAGGAGACGTCCGCGACCACGGCGCCGTCCAGCCGCACCCGCAGGGTGATCTCGTCACCGCAGGTCGGGTTGACGTGGTGGACCTCGGCGTCACCGTCCCGCAGCCCCTTGCCGTGGGGGTTGCGGTAGTGGTCCAGGATGATCTCCTGGTACATCGAGTCGAGCTTCATCTCACCAGTCCCTGTCCTCAGCCGAAGAAGTTGCGGACGTGGTGCAGCCCGTCGATCAGGGCGTCCACCTCGCCCGGCGTCGAGTACAGATAGAAAGACGCCCTGGTGGTCGCAGGAATTCCGTACCGCAGGCAGACCGGCCGCGCGCAGTGGTGGCCGACCCGGACCGCGATGCCCTGCTCGTCCAGCACCTGGCCCACGTCGTGCGGGTGGATGTCGCCCAGCACGAAGGAGATCGCGGCGCCGCGGTCCACGGCCGTGTTCGGGCCGATGATCCGCAGGTCCGGCACCTCCTGGAGCCGGTTGACCGCGTACTCGGTGATCGCGTGCTCATGAGCGGCGATCTTGGCCATGCCGATGTTGGAGAGGTAGTCGATCGCGGCACCCAGGCCGACGGCCTGCGCGATCGGCGGGGTGCCGGCCTCGAACTTGTGCGGGGCCGGGGCGTAGGTGGACGAGCCCATGGTGACGGTCTCGATCATCTCGCCGCCGCCCAGGAACGGGGGCAGGTCCTCCAGCAGCTCCTGGCGGCCCCAGAGCACGCCGATGCCGGTGGGGGCGAGCATCTTGTGGCCGGTGAAGGCGACGAAGTCGGCCTCCAGCGCCTGCACGTCCAGCACCATGTGCGGGGCGGCCTGGGAGGCGTCGATCACCACCAGGGCGCCGACGTCCTGGGCCCGGCGGACGATCGTCTCGACCGGGTTGACGGTGCCGAGCAGGTTGGAGACCAGGGTGAACGAGACCACCTTGGTCTTCTCGGTGATCAGCTCGTCGATGTTCGACAGGTCGAGCCGGCCCTCGTCGGTCAGCCCGAACCACTTCAGCTTCGCGCCGGTGCGCTGCGAGAGCAGCTGCCACGGCACGATGTTGGAGTGGTGCTCCATCTCGGTGATGACGATCTCCGAGTCGGCGTCCACCCGGTACGGCTCATCGGCCCAACCGAGCATGTTGGCAACCAGGTTGAGCGACTCCGAGGCGTTCTTGGTGAAGATCACCTCGTCCCGGCTGGGGGCGTTGACGAACGCCGCCACCTTGTCCCGGGCCCCCTCGTAGAGCGCGGTGGCCTCCTCGGCGAGCACGTGCACGCCGCGGTGCACATTGGCGTTGTGCTGCTCGTAGTAGGCCGACAGCGCGTCCAGGACCTGCCGGGGCTTCTGCGAGGTCGCCGCGTTGTCGAGGTAGACCAGGGGCTTGTCGTCGTGGATCAGCCGCTGCAGGACCGGGAAGTCCTTGCGGATCGCGTCGGTGTCCAGGAGCCCCGGCAGAGTCAGGTTCGTCACGCTGAAGCGCCACCCTTCACGTAGGCCTCGTAGCCCTCGTTCTCCAGCTTGTCGGCCAGCTCCGGGCCGCCGGACTCGACGATCCGGCCGCCCGCGAAGACGTGCACGAAGTCAGGCTGGATGTACCGCAGGATGCGGGTGTAGTGGGTGACCAGCAGGGTGCCGACCTCACCGGTGGCGCGGACCCGGTTGATGCCCTCGGAGACGATCCGCAGCGCGTCGACGTCCAGACCGGAGTCGGTCTCGTCGAGGATCGCGATCTTCGGCTTCAGCAGCTCCAGCTGCAGGATCTCGTGGCGCTTCTTCTCACCGCCGGAGAAGCCCTCGTTGACGTTGCGCTCGGCGAAGGCCGGGTCCATCTGGAGCCCCGCCATGGTCTCCTTGACCTCCTTCACCCAGGTGCGCAGCTTGGGGGCCTCGCCGCGGACCGCGGTGGCCGCGGTGCGCAGGAAGTTGGAGACCGACACGCCCGGCACCTCGACCGGGTACTGCATCGCCAGGAAGACGCCGGCACGGGCCCGCTCGTCCACCGACATGGCCAGCACGTCCTCGCCGTCCAGCAGCACCTGGCCGCTGGTGACGGTGTACTTGGGGTGGCCGGCCAGCGAGTAGGCCAGGGTGGACTTGCCGGAGCCGTTGGGGCCCATGATGGCGTGGGTCTCGCCCTGCTTCACGGTCAGGTCGACGCCACGCAGGATCTCACGCGGGCCACTCTCGGCCTCGACGGAGACGTGCAGGTCGCGGATTTCAAGGGTTGCCATGGTGCTCAGGACTCCTGGGTGACGGAGACGAGCACGTCGTCCCCTTCGATCTTTACGGGGTAAACGGGAACCGGCTTGGTGGCGGGCAGTCCGGAGGGCTTGCCGGTGCGCAGGTCGAAGCTGGAGCCGTGCAGCCAGCACTCGATCCGGCAGTCCTCGACCTCCCCTCGGAGAGCGACACATTGGCGTGCGAGCAGATGTCGTTGATCGCGAACACCTCGCCGTCGGTGTGCACGACGGAGACCGGCACCCCGTCGACCTCGACCCGCTTGGGGGTGTCCTCGGCCAGCTCGCTCAGCGCGGCGACACGGACGAAGCTCACGCGACACCCGCCAGCTCGGACTCGATCTTCTCCATCAGCTGGTCGTGGATCTCGGCCACGCCGATCTGCTGGACCAGCTCGGCGAAGAAGCCGCGCACCACCAGGCGGCGGGCCTCCTCCTCCGGGATGCCGCGGGCCTGCAGGTAGAACAGCTGCTCGTCGTCGAACCGGCCGGTCGCCGAGGCGTGCCCGGCACCGACGATCTCGCCGGTCTCGATCTCCAGGTTGGGGATCGAGTCGACCCGGGCGCCGTCGGTGAGCACCAGGTTGCGGTTGTGCTCGTAGGTGTCGGTGCCCTCGGCGGCGGCGCGGATCAGCACGTCGCCGACCCAGACCGCGTGCGCGTCCTGGCCCTGCAGCGCGCCCTTGTAGACCACGTTGGACCGGCAGTGCGGGGTGTCGTGGTCGATCTGCAGCCGGTGCTCCAGGTGCTGGCCGGCGTCGGCGAAGTAGAGGCCGTAGAGCTCGGCCTCGCCGCCGGTGGCGGCGTAGGTGACCCGCGGGTGGATCCGGACCAGGTCGCCGCCGAAGGTGACCACCACGGACTTCAGCGAGGCGTCCCGGCCGATCAGCGCGGTCTGCTGGGCGGCGTGCACCGCGTCGCGGTCCCAGTCCTGCACGGAGACGAAGGTGAGCTTCGCCCCGTCGCCGACCAGCAGCTCGACGTTGGCCGCCCGGGTGCCGGTGCCGGTGTGGTTCAGCACCACGACGGCCTCGGCGAACGGCTTGACGTCGATCACCACGTGGGCGAAGCGGACGCCGCCCTCGCCGTGCACGTCGATCTTCACCGGCTCGGTGAGCACCGCGTCCTGGGGGACGGTCACCACCAGCGCCTCCTCGAAGGCGCTGTAGGCCTGGGCGGCGACCCGGTCAACGGGCTTGCCGGCCTTGCCGATCCGGGCGTCGTCGCGGCCGACGGTCTCGGCGGTGACGCCGTCCGGCAGGCCCAACTCGACCTTGTCGTTGCCCTTTTCGGCGCCAACGGCAGTGCCGTCGTGCAGACCCGCCAGGCGGTGCAGCGGGGTGAACCGCCAGTCCTCCTCGCGGCCGGTGGGCACCGGGAAGTCGGTCACGTCATAGGACGGCTTGACCGCGACGCGGGCGTCGATCGGCTGCCGCACCTCGGCGCGGCCGGTGCCGGGACCGGCCAGCTGCGCACCGGCGCCGGCGGTCCCGACCTCGATCGACCCGGCGGTGGTGGAGCCGGAAGTGTTCTGCTCAGCCATAGCTGTTCGTGGTGCTCACTTTCTCAATTCGAGGCAGTCTCAAAGTTCGGATGGGCGACGGTTGCTGACGATGCGTCAGCCGACCGAACCCTCCATCTGCAGCTCGATCAGCCGGTTGAGCTCCAGCGCGTACTCCATCGGCAGCTCACGCGCGATCGGCTCGACGAAGCCGCGGACGATCATCGCCATCGCCTCGAACTCGGTCATCCCGCGGCTCATCAGGTAGAAGAGCTGGTCCTCGCTGACCTTGGAGACGGTCGCCTCGTGGCCCATCGACACGTCGTCCTCGCGGACGTCCACGTACGGGTAGGTGTCGGAGCGGGAGATGGTGTCGACCAGCAGCGCGTCGCAGAGCACGTTGGACTTGGCGCCCTTGGAGCCCTCGCCGATCTCGATCAGACCGCGGTAGGAGGTCCGGCCGCCGCCGCGCGCCACCGACTTGGAGACGATGTTGGACGAGGTGTTGGGCGCCAGGTGCACCATCTTGGCGCCGGCGTCCTGGTGCTGGCCCTCACCGGCGAAGGCGATCGACAGGGTCTCGCCCTTGGCGTGCTCGCCCATCAGGTAGACGGCCGGGTACTTCATGGTGACCTTGGAGCCGATGTTGCCGTCGACCCACTCCATGGTCGCGCCCTCGTACGCCACGGCGCGCTTGGTGACCAGGTTGTAGACGTTGTTCGACCAGTTCTGGATGGTCGTGTAGCGGCAGCGGCCGCCCTTCTTGACGATGATCTCGACCACGGCGCTGTGCAGCGAGTCCGAGGAGTAGATCGGCGCGGTGCAGCCCTCGACGTAGTGCACGTAGGCGTCTTCGTCGACGATGATCAGGGTCCGCTCGAACTGGCCCATGTTCTCGGTGTTGATCCGGAAGTAGGCCTGCAGCGGGATGTCGACGTGCACGCCCTTCGGCACGTAGATGAACGAACCGCCGGACCAGACGGCCGTGTTCAGCGAGGCGAACTTGTTGTCGCCGGGCGGGATCACGGTGCCGAAGTACTCGTGGAACAGCTCCGGGTGCTCGCGCAGCGCCGTGTCGGTGTCCAGGAAGATGACGCCCTGCTCCTCCAGGTCCTCGCGGATCTGGTGGTAGACCACCTCGGACTCGTACTGCGCGGCGACACCGGCGACCAGGCGCTGCTTCTCCGCCTCCGGGATGCCGAGCTTGTCGTAGGTCGCCTTGATGTCGGCCGGCAGGTCCTCCCAGGACTCCGCCTGCTTCTCGGTCGAGCGCACGAAGTACTTGATGTTGTCGAAGTCGATGCCCGAGAGGTCGGAACCCCAGGTCGGCATCGGCTTCTTGCCGAAGAGCTTCAGACCCTTGAGGCGCAGGTTGAGCATCCACTCCGACTCGGACTTCTTCGCCGAGATGTCGCGGACGACCTCCTCGCTCAGGCCGCGCTTGGCCACCGAGCCGGCAACGTCGGGGTCCGACCAGCCGTACTCGTAGGTACCCAGACCCTCGAGCTCGGGGTGGGAAACGGTGTCAGTCATGCGGGACTCCTCCGCGCGGACGTAGCGGGTGGTTCGGTGGTCGTACCGGCAGTCGGCGCTGCACCGGTGCCCTGGCGGGGCGACGGTGCGGCACCGGGTGCCGGCACATAGGTGGTGCAGACCCCGTCGCCGTGGGCGATGGTGGCCAGCCGTTGCACATGGGTGCCCAGGAGCTGGGAGAAGACCTCGGTCTCCGCCTCGCAGAGCTGGGGGAACTGCTCGGCGATGTGCGCGACCGGGCAGTGGTGCTGGCAGAGCTGGGCGCCCGCGGGGCCTTGCCGGCCGATCCGCTGGGCACTCGCCGCACCGTGGCAGCGTACCCGTCGGCACTCAGCGCCTCGGCGAGCGCCTCGGTGCGCTGGTCGGCCGCGGCCTGCTGCAGCGCGCTGAGGTACTTCTCGCCCTGCCGGCCGAAGCGGGCCCGGGCGAAGGCGGCGACCGCCTCCTCGCCCGCCTTGCCGCCGCCGACCGCCTCGGCGATCCAGCGCAGCGCGTCGGCGGCGAGCTGGTCGTAGGCCTGGTAGAAGGCGTCCCGGCCGGACTCGGTGAGGGCGAAGACCTTGGCCGGGCGGCCCCGGCCGCGGCTGCCGTAGACCCGCTGCTCGCGGGATTCGACCAGACCGGCCGCCAGTAGGCCGTCCAGGTGACGGCGGACCGCTGCGGCGGTCAGCCCGAGCCGGTTGGCCAGGTCGGCGGCGGAGGACGGGCCGTGGTCCAGGATGGAGCGGGCGACCCGGTCCCGAGTCGCCCGGTGGCCGTCCAGCAGGACTTCCGCCGAGGTCGCGGGCACCGAGCAACCGGGGGCCGACTCGGCCTCCTGCTGCGTCAGGTGCTCACGCGTGTTTTTCACAACACCATTGTTGCGTAATTAGTTCCGACCGAACAAGCGGTGATCGACGCCTCAGCGGTGGGATCCGTCACTCAGGCAAGCCTTACCTCAGCCTGTCTGCAGCCTTCCTGCGGTGTTTCCCGGGCCTGTCCTGCGGTGTTTCCCGGCCCTGTCCTGCGGCGTTTCCCGGGCCTGTCCGCGGTGTTCGCGGCGGACCGTGCCGGAAGGCCCCGCGTCAACGGCTCCTACACTGCCGGGTATGCATCCGAACCCCGCCGTCGAGATCGCCGGCCTGGTCAAGCGGTACGCCGGGAAAACCGCGGTGGACGGCCTGGACCTGCGCATCGACCGCGGCGCCGTGACCGCCGTGCTCGGCCCCAACGGCGCCGGCAAGACCACCACCATCGAGACCTGCGAGGGCTACCGCCGACCGGACGCGGGCACCGTGCGCGTGCTCGGCCTGGACCCGGTCCGGCAGGCCGCCGAACTGCGCCCCCGGATCGGCGTGATGCTGCAGGCCGGCGGCGTGTACGCGGGCGCGCGGGCCGTCGAGATGCTCCGGCACACCGCCAAGCTGCACGCCCACCCGCTGGACGTCGACGCCCTGGTCGAGCGGCTCGGCCTGGACTCCTGCGGCCACACCAGCTACCGCCGGCTCTCCGGCGGCCAGCAGCAGCGCCTGGCCCTGGCGATGGCCGTGGTCGGCCGCCCCGAGCTGGTCTTCCTGGACGAGCCCACCGCCGGCCTGGACCCGCAGGCCCGCCGCGCCACCTGGGAGCTGGTCCGCGACCTGCGCCGCGACGGCGTCACCGTGGTGGTCACCACCCACCACATGGACGAGGCCGAGGAACTCGCCGACCGGGTCGCCATCGTGGACCACGGCAAGGTGATCGCCGAAGGCAGCCCGGCCGAGCTGTGCCGGGGCGGCGCCGAAGACAGCCTGCACTTCGAGGCGCCCGCCGGCCTCGACCTGGGCGGACTGATCAAGGTGCTGCCCGACGGCGCCTCCGCCACCGAGCCGACCCCGGGCCGCTACCGGGTGCAGGCCTCCCCGGTCGACCCGCAGCTGGTCGCCACCGTGACCGGCTGGTGCGCCTCCACCGGGGTGCTGCCGGAGCGGGTGACCGTGCGGCAGCGCACCCTCGAAGAGGTCTTCCTCGAACTGACCGGACGGGAGCTGCGCTCATGAGTACCTATTCGCCTGCCCCGGGCGCGGCGCCGGTCGGCCGGATGCTGCTGGCCCAGACCGCCTTCGAGACCAAGATGCTGCTGCGCAACGGCGAACAGCTGCTGCTCACCGTGGTGATCCCGACCGTGCTGCTGGTGCTGTTCAGCGCCGTGGACGTGGTGTCGGTGACCGGCCCCGGCAAGCGCGTCGACTTCCTGGCCCCAGGCCTGCTGGCGCTCGCGGTGATGTCCACCGCATTCACCGGGCAGGCCATCGCCACCGGCTTCGAGCGCCGCTACGGGGTCCTCAAGCGGCTCGGCGCCAGCCCACTGCCGCGCTGGGCGCTGCTCACCGCCAAGACCGGGTGCGTGCTGGTCACCGAGGCGCTGCAGGTGGCGCTGCTGTCGGTGATCGCGCTGGCCCTGGGGTGGTCGCCGCACGGCAATCCTGTCTCCGTGGTGCTGCTGCTGATCCTGGGCACCGCCGCCTTCTCCGGACTCGGCCTGCTGATGGCCGGCACCCTCAAGGCGGAGGCCACCCTGGCGGCGGCCAACCTGGTCTTCATCCTGCTGCTGCTCGCGGGCGGGGTGATCGTGCCGCTCACCAAGTTCCCGGGTGCCGTGCGCTCGGTGCTGGAACTGCTGCCGATCAGCGCACTCTCGGACGGGCTGCGGTCCGTACTGCAGAACGGCGCGGGGGTGCCCTGGGGCGACCTCGGGCTGCTGGCCGGCTGGGCAGTGGTGGCGCTGGCGGCTGCGGCGCGGTTCTTCCGCTGGGAGTAATCGCTCGACGTTCACGACTGTGGGGCGGGGACCGATCGGTCCCCGCCCCACAGCTGTCCTGCCGTCCTCAGCTCAACGGCTGGTCATGCACGTTCAGTTGTGACGCCCGGCCGCCCGGCGACGGCTCATGAACACCAGACCGCCACCAACCACGACCACGCCCGCGCCGACGCCGGCGATCAGGCCGGCATCGCTACCGCCACCGGTGTAGGCGAGCGACGGCTTGGTGGGCGTGGCGGACGGGGTGGGCACGGCCGCAGCGGGCGTGGTGGCGGCGGGGGTGGTGGGTGCCGGAGTCGTCGGCGCGGGGGTGGTCGACGCCGGGGTTGTTGGCGGCGCGGTGGTGGGCGGCGCAGTGGTGGGCGGCTGCGTAGTCGGCGGCGCGGTGGTGGGCGGCGCAGTGGTGGGCGGCTGCGGGCAAGGCTTGTCCAGCGACACGGTGAAGTCGCCGCTCCACTGGTGGTTCTTCTCGTCCGGGTCGTCCTTGGTGTGGACGTGGAAGGTCACCGTGTCCGTCGGCTTGGCCGCAAACGGTGCCGGGTTGTAGACACCCGAGAAGTAGTGGTGTGTGACGATGTCCTTGCCATTGACCGTCACCGTGACCCAGTTGGCCTCGGCGCCGTCCGGGTAGTAGTGCAGGTTCAGCGTGAACGAGGTGCAGTCCCGCGTGTAGTCCGGGATGTGCGCCGACGCGACGCCCGCGAACGTGACAACGCCGGCCACGGCGAGCGCCCGGCCCCAGCCAGGCGGCCCGAGATCCGCCCCAGTCGTGCCATAACGTGATCCTCCCCAAGTAGGTTGCGCAGCACGGACGTTGAATGATCGTGAGTGACCGGCTACATCTGGTGTCCGGGACTCTACCGCCCTACCCGGTGGCATATCCCCCAAACAGACCGAACGGAACAGAACTGGCGGTTCAGCCCGTTCCATGCCCGGGATCATGCACAGCCGAATGCATTCCCCGGTGATCATTCCTGATCACCGAGAGGGCACAGGATCTATTGACATATCGTCAGGCCTTCCCAGCTGCCGCCCCCGCCTGGCCACAGCAGCAATCCCGCCACCGATACCACCCGCACCAGAGGCCGTCGCCACACCTCAGACTCCGCCCGCACCCACGAGAACATTTACGCACTGTGGTCAACCGGTCTCCTACTCCGAAAGCAAGAGACATGCGAGGTTCCCAGTGGCGCCCCGGCGCAAGATCAGGTATAAGGCGACCTACGATATTGAGCGTGCGTAACCCCTTCTCGCTGCTCGCCGAGCGCTGGCAGCCCTCCCCCGTCATCGTCCGCCGGGCCGCGATGTCAGCCGTCGTGATGGCGGTCGTGATCGTGGTGACCGGTGGCGCCGTGCGGCTGACCGGGTCCGGGCTCGGCTGCCACACCTGGCCCACCTGCAACGGTGAGAGCATCACGCCGACGCCCGCCAACGGGCTGCACGGCAAGATCGAGTTCACCAACCGGATGCTGACCTACGTGCTGTGCGCGGCGGTCGGCTGGTTCATCCTGGCGGCCCGGTGCTCGCGGCCGTGGCGGGACAGCCTGAGCAAGTGGGGCTGGGCGCAGTTCTGGGTGGTGATGAGCAACGCGGTGCTCGGTGGCATCACGGTGCTGGTCGGCCTCAACCCGTACGTGGTGGGCGCGCACATGCTCTCGGCGCTGGCGCTGCTGTGGATCGCGGTGCTGGGCTGGGAGCGCAGCAAGGAGGGCGACGGGCCGGTGCGGCCGCTGGTCGCGGAGCCGCTGCGCAAGCTGAGCTACCTGCTGGTCGGGGTGACATGGGCGCTGGTGGCCGCGGGCACCCTGGTGACCGGTGCCGGGCACCACCCGGGCGACTCCAGCGACGTGCCGCGGATCGCGTGGCTCAGCTACGACCAGCTGACCCAGGTGCACGCGGACTTCGTCTTCCTCACCGTCGGGCTCTCGCTGGCGATGGTGTTCATCCTCGGTGCCGTGAAGGCGCCGGCGCCGGCCAAGGCGCGGGCCCGGGAGCTGTTCCTGGTGCTGCTGGCCCAGGCGGTGATCGGGTACGTGCAGTACTTCACCGACGCACCGGAGATCCTGGTCGGCATCCACATGCTGGGCGCCTCGCTGGTCCTGATCGCCGCCGTGCGGATCCCGCTGGCGCTGCGCACCCGGGGCGAGCTGCCGACGGAACTCCCGGCCCAGGAGGCCGCCTTGGAGACCGCCGCAGCCTGATCGAAGCGCAAGAGCGCCGCACGACGAAGGCCCTGACCCCCACTCCGCACCCGGGGGCCAGGGCCTCGCCGTATCGGCGATCAGGCGATCAACCGCCGAGCTGGATGCCGGCCATCCGCTTCCACTCGTACGGGCCGGTGCGCACCTTGAGGCCGAGCTCGCCCTCGAAGGAGTCGTGCAGGGTGATGCCGGCCAGCTCGGCGGCCCGACGGCCGACGGCGTAGCTGGGGGCCACCTGGTCACCCCAGGAACCGTCCGCGCCGACCACCACGATCCGGGTGGCGGCCTGGCCGACGTACTCCACCACGCCGTCGGCGCTGCCGCCGTGCTGCTTGCTGAAGGCGGTCAGGTGCTTGGCGATGCGCTTCGCGCGACGCTCGGTGCGGGCGTCCGCGGCGGGGGTGAGGGTCTCTGCGCTGCTCATGTCGGCATGCTACCCACGGGTAGAGGTACTGACGACGGTAGGGGCGTGTGCCACGGGCCACAGCGCCTTCCGATGGACCTAGCCTAGCCCCATGACCTTCCACGGCTGGCCCGCCGAGGCCCTCGAGTTCTACGAGGGCCTGGAGGCGGACAACTCCAGGACCTACTGGTCCGCGCACAAGGCGTTCTACGAGGAGGCGGTGTACGGGCCGATGGCCGCGCTGCTGGCGGGGCTGGAGGACGAGTTCGGACCGGGCAAGATCTTCCGCCCGAACCGGGACCTGCGGTTCAGCGCCGACAAGTCGCCGTACAAGACGCACATCGGGGCGGTGCTCGACCAGGGCGGCTATGTGCAGCTGTCGGCCAACGGGCTGGCCGCCGGGCTCGGGATGTACCACCTGGCCGCGGACCAGCTCGACCGCTACCGCAGCGCGGTCGCCGAGGACGTCACAGGCCGGGAGCTGGAGCGGGTGCTCGCGGGGCTGGCGAAGACGCGGATCGAGGTGGTGGGGCTGAACTCTCCCCCAGCCTTCGGCCGGGAGGTGCCCCCATTAGAGCGCACCGCGCGGCTACCCGAAGGACCACCCGCGGATCGAGCTGCTGCGGCACAAGGGCCTGATCGCTTGGCAGGAGTGGCCGGTGGAGCCGTGGCTGGGCACGGCCGAGGCCAAGAAGAAGATCGTCGCCTTCCTGCGCGGCGCCCGCCCCTTGCACGACTGGCTCGGCACCCGAGTGGGGCCGAGCCAGCTGTAGAGCGTGTTTCCAGAAGTCCGTCAGCGCAGGAACGGGTCCACCGCGACCGCGACCATCAGCAGCGTCAGGTAGGTGATGGACCAGTGGAAGAGTCGCATCTCCTTGAGCTTGGCGCCCACCACACCGGCCTTGGCGCGCGCGTACAGCCCGTGCGCCTCCTTCAGCCAGAACGCGCCCAGCACGGCCGCCGCGCTCGGGTAGAGCCAGCTGGTGTGGTCCAGCGGCCAGAGCGCCAGCGAGACCGCCACCATGATCCAGCTGTACGCGACGATCTGCTTGGCCACCGCCAGGTTGCCGGCGGTCACCGGCAGCATCGGCACGCCGGCCTTGGCGTAGTCGTCGCGCACCTTCATCGACAGCGGCCAGTAGTGCGGCGGCGTCCAGAAGAAGATCACCAGGAAGAGCACCACCGGCGCCCAGGACAGCGAGTCGGTGACCGCGGCCCAACCGACCAGCACCGGCATGCAGCCGGCGATCCCGCCCCAGACGATGTTCTGCGCGGTGCGCCGCTTCAGGCCCATGGTGTAGACGAAGACGTAGAACAGCAGCCCGGCCAGCGCCAGCCCGGAGGACAGCCAGTTCACCAGGAAGCCCAGCCAGAGCGTGGAGACCACACCCAGCGTGATGCCGAAGACCAGTGCCTCGCGCGGCGAGACCATCCCGGTGACCAGCGGGCGCCGCTCGGTCCGGCTCATCACCGCGTCGATGTCGCGGTCGTAGTACATGTTGAGCGCGTTGGCGCCGCCGGCCGAGAGGTAGCCGCCGAGGACCACCGCGAGCACTCGCCACAGGTCGGGCACCCCGCGCTGCGCCAGGAACATCACCGGCACGGTGCTCATCAGCAGCAGCTCGATGATCCGCGGCTTGGTCAGTGCGACAAATGCCCCGACACGGGCCCCCAGTGGCCGGTGTGGGGGGGTCGTCCCGAGGACCCCGGCGGGGCGGGATTCGACGGCGGTCACGAACACCCCAACTGAAGATGAATCTTCGCAGACGTCCCCGGGTCGAATGTGCTCGTGAATCCGTTCACGCTGCGCGTACCACGCCACCTTAGACGGTGCATATATGGCGTTCCGCCCGGGGTCTCCTGACGGGGCCCTACCGCACTCCCGTGGGTGAACTGTCCAGTTCGCCGGGGAGCGGGCCCCTCGGAACCGGGTGAAGGTGGTACCGGCGCCACCACCGCACTCCACACAGTACGACCGGGAATCCCAGCTCAAAACTCCCGGTTGTGCCGGTACGGAAGGCGGGCCCCGACGCGGACGGTAGGCTCGGCCCTGAAGCGGGATCAACCCTCCGTGACCGGCAACACCGAACATGCGTCAGGCCCACAGTGTCGTGGCCGCCGACCCGGTCCCTTCACGGGGTCATACCTCAATACGGAAGGAGCCCTGAGAAGGGTGAGCACGACGCCGACGAACGCAATTGACTGGTCCGCTCTGGACGAGCGCACGGTGGACACGGCCCGCGTGCTGGCCATGGACGCGGTGCAGAAAGTCGGGAACGGGCATCCCGGCACCGCGATGGCCCTCGCTCCGGCCGCCTACGTCATCTTCCAGCGCTTCCTGCGCCACGACCCGACCGACCCCAACTGGGTCGGCCGCGACCGCTTCGTGCTGTCGCCGGGCCACACCAGCATGACCCTCTACACCCAGCTCTTCCTCTCCGGCTACGGCCTGGAGCTGGACGACCTGAAGTCGTTCCGGGTGCACGGCAGCCGGACCCCGGGCCACCCGGAGCACGGCCACACCGCGGGTGTCGAGACCACCACCGGCCCGCTCGGCCAGGGCATCGCCAACGCCGTGGGCATGGCGATGGCGGCCCGCTACGAGCGCGGCCTGTTCGACCCGGACGCGGCGGCCGGCACCTCGCCGTTCGACCACACCATCTGGGCCATCGTCTCCGACGGCGACCTGGAGGAGGGCATCTCCGCCGAGGCCTCCTCGCTGGCCGGCCACCAGGCGCTGGGCAACCTGGTCGCGCTCTACGACGACAACCACATCTCGATCGAGGGCGACACCCACACCGCCTTCTCCGAGGACGTGCTGAAGCGCTACGAGGCCTACGGCTGGCACGTGCAGCGGGTCACGCCCAAGGCCAACGGCGACATCGACGTGCAGGCGCTGGCCGCCGCGCTGGCCGCCGCCAAGGCCGAGACCTCGCGCCCGTCCATGATCGCGATGCGCACCATCATCGCCTGGCCGGCGCCGGACGCGCAGAACACCGCCAAGGCGCACGGCTCGGCGCTCGGCGCCGAGGAGATCGCCGCCACCAAGAAGGTGCTGGGCTTCGACCCGGAGCGCACCTTCGAGGTCAGCGACGAGGTGCTCAGCCACGCCCGCCAGGTGATCCAGCGCGGCAAGGCCACCCGCGCCGAGTGGGAGCAGACCTACCTGGAGTGGCGCTCGGCCAACCCGACCCGGGCCGCCGAGTTCGACCGGATCCAGGCCGGCGAGCTGCCGAACGGCTGGAAGAAGGAGATCCCGCACTTCCCGGCCGGCAAGGACGTCGCCACCCGCAAGGCCAGCGGCGACACCCTCAAGGCGCTCGGCGCGCTGATCCCGGAGCTGTGGGGCGGCTCGGCCGACCTCGCCGAGTCCAACCTCACCACCATCGACGAGGGCAGCTCGTTCCTGCCCGATGGCAACCCGCTCAAGGGCGCCGGCCCCTACGGCCGGACGATCCACTTCGGCATCCGCGAGCACGCCATGGGCTCGACCATGAACGGCATCGCGCTGCACGGCAGGACCCGGGTCTACGGCGGCACCTTCCTGGTGTTCTCCGACTACATGCGCCCGGCGGTCCGACTGGCCGCGCTGATGAAGCTGCCCGTCACCTACGTCTGGACGCACGACTCGATCGGCCTCGGCGAGGACGGCCCGACCCACCAGCCGGTGGAGCACCTGGCCGCGCTGCGCGCCATCCCGGGCCTGTCGGTGGTCCGCCCGGCCGACGCCAACGAGACGGCCGTCGCCTGGCGCACCGTGCTGGAGCGCCAGACCACCCACCCCGGCCCGGTCGGCCTGGCGCTGACCCGCCAGGGCGTGCCGACCTGGGACCGCGAGGTCTTCGGCTCCGCCGACGGCACCGCCAAGGGCGGCTACGTGCTGGCCGAGGCCTCGACCGGCGTGCCGCAGGTGATCCTGATCGGCACCGGCTCCGAGGTGCAGCTCGCGGTCAAGGCCCGCGAGACCCTGGAGGCCGAGGGCATCCCGACCCGGGTGGTCTCGATGCCGTCCGTCGAGTGGTTCAACGAGCAGGACCAGGCCTACCGCGACCAGGTGCTGCCCCCGAGCGTCAAGGCCCGGGTGTCGGTCGAGGCCGGCATCGCCCTGGGCTGGCGCGACCTGGTCGGTGACCACGGCCAGATCATCAGCCTGGAGCACTTCGGCGCCTCCGCCGACTACAAGGTTCTGTACCAGGAGTTCGGCATCACCGCCGAGGCAGTGGCGCACGCGGCGCACAAGTCGCTGCGTTCGCTCGAAGCCGTCAACCGCTGACCCGGCCGCCTCGGCTGCACGATACGAAGAGGGCCCGCCCTCCTTCAGGAATTGGGAACATCATGACTGACGCACTGAAGCGCCTCAGCGACGAAGGCGTGTCGATCTGGCTGGACGACCTCAGCCGGAGCCGGCTCAACAGCGGCAACCTGGCCGAGCTCGTGCAGAGCAAGCACGTGGTCGGCGTGACCACCAACCCGACCATCTTCCAGAAGGCGATCGCCGGCAGCGGCGACACCTCCTACGACAGCCAGCTGCGCGACCTGGCCGTCCGCAAGGTCACCACGGACGAGGCGATCCGCATGATCACCACCTCGGACGTGCGGGACGCGGCCGACGTGCTGCGCCCGGTCTACGACGCCAGCAACGGCCGCGACGGCCGGGTCTCCATCGAGGTCGACCCGCGGCTGGCCCACCAGACCGCGCCGACCGTGGCCGAGGCCAAGCAGCTGTGGTGGCTGGTGGACCGTCCCAACGTGTTCATCAAGATCCCCGCCACCAAGGCCGGCCTGCCCGCGATCACCGAGGTGATCGGCCGCGGGATCAGCGTCAACGTGACCCTGATCTTCTCGCTGGACCGCTACAAGGCCGTGATCGACGCCTTCCTGACCGGTCTGGAGCAGGCCAAGGGCAAGGGCATCGACCTCTCCTCGATCGAGTCGGTCGCCTCGTTCTTCGTCTCCCGCGTCGACACCGAGATCGACAAGCGGCTGGACGGGATCGGCACCGACGAGGCCAAGGCGCTGCGCTCCAAGGCCGCGCTGGCCAACGCCCGCCTCGCCTACCAGGCCTACGAGGAGGTCTTCGGCTCGGTGGACGGCAAGAAGCCGGCCTCGGAGCGCTGGAAGGCCCTGGAGGCCGCCGGCGCCAAGCCGCAGCGCCCGCTCTGGGCCTCCACCGGCGTCAAGGACCCGGCGCTGCCGGACACCCTGTACGTCACCGAGCTGGTCGCCCCCGGCACCGTCAACACCATGCCCGAGGCCACCCTGGACGCCACCGGCGACCACGGCCAGGTCACCGGTGACACCATCACCGGCGGCTACGCCGAGGCCAAGGCCGTGCTGGACGCGCTGGCCAAGGTCGGCGTGGACTACGACGACGTGGTCCAGGTCCTGGAGGACGAGGGCGTGCAGAAGTTCGACGCCTCCTGGCAGGAGCTGCTCGACACCGTGACGGCCTCGCTGGCCGGCTTCGCCGACGGCAAGTGACACCTACTCGCACCGAAAGCTGAGGGCGGAGCCCACCAGTGAGCAATGCACAGGAATTTCCTGACCTTGAGGGGGCCGAGGTGACGCAGGGCGACAACGTTGCGCGACCGGTGAACCCGCTTCGGGATCCGGCCGACCGCCGGCTGCCGCGGATCGCCGGACCGTCCGGTCTGGTCATCTTCGGTGTCACCGGGGACCTGTCCCGGAAGAAGCTGATGCCGGCGATCTACGACCTGGCCAACCGCGGCCTGCTGCCGCCGGGCTTCTCACTGGTGGGCTTCGCCCGCCGCGAGTGGGAGGACGAGGACTTCGCGCGCGAGGTGCACGACGCGGTCAAGGACCACGCCCGCACCCCCTTCCGCGAGGAGGTCTGGCAGCAGCTCGCCAAGGGAATGCGGTTCATCCAGGGCGACTTCGACGACGACGAGGCCTTCGACAACCTGCGCCGCACCATCGAGGACCTCGACAAGGCGCAGGGCACCGGCGGCAACTTCGCGTTCTACCTGTCGGTCCCGCCGCGCTTCTTCCCCAACGTGGTCCAGCAGTTGAAGAAGCACGGGCTGGCCGACCCTCCGGCCGGCTCCTGGCGCCGCGCGGTGATCGAGAAGCCGTTCGGCCACGACCTGGAGAGCGCCCAGGAGTTGAACCGGATCGTCCACGAGGTCTTCCCCCGTGACGAGGTCTTCCGGATCGACCACTACCTGGGCAAGGAGACCGTCCAGAACATCCTGGCGCTGCGGTTCGCCAACTCGATGTTCGAGCCGATCTGGAACCGGTCGTACGTCGACCACGTGCAGATCACCATGGCCGAGGACATCGGCATCGGCGGCCGGGCCGGCTACTACGACGGCATCGGCTCGGCCCGTGACGTCATCCAGAACCACCTGCTCCAGCTGATGGCCCTGACCGCCATCGAGGAGCCGGCCTCGTTCCACCCCAAGGCCCTGGTGGCGGAGAAGCTCAAGGTGCTCAGCGCCGTGCAGCTGCCCAAGGACCTCGGCGAGCACACCGTGCGCGGCCAGTACGCGACCGGTTGGCAGGGTGGCGAGGAGGTGGTCGGCTACCTGGACGAGGACGGCATCAACCCGGAGTCCAAGACCGACACCTACGCGGCGATCAAGCTGGAGATCAACAACCGGCGCTGGGCCGGGGTGCCGTTCTACCTGCGCACCGGCAAGCGGCTGGGCCGCCGGGTCACCGAGATCGCGGTCGTCTTCCAGCGCGCCCCGTACCTGCCGTTCGACTCCTACGCCACCGAGGAGCTGGGGCAGAACGCCCTGGTGATCCGGGTGCAGCCGGACGAGGGCGTCACGGTGCGGTTCGGCTCCAAGGTGCCGGGCACCTCGTTCGAGGTCCGGGACGTGACGATGGACTTCGCCTACGGCGAGTCCTTCACCGAGTCCAGCCCGGAGGCCTACGAGCGGCTCATCCTCGATGTGCTGCTCGGTGACGCCAACCTCTTCCCCGCCACCAGGAGGTCGAGCTGTCCTGGCAGATCCTCGACCCGATCGAGAAGTACTGGGAAGAGCACGGCAAGCCCGCGCAGTACCCGGCCGGCACCTGGGGGCCGGTCGAGGCGGACGAAATGCTCGCACGAGACGGCAGGAGCTGGCGCCGGCCATGAGGATCGACCTGACGGACACCACGTCCAGCAAGATCAACAGTGCCCTGATGGACGCCCGCCGGGCCAGCGGTTCCACCGCGGCCGGCATGGTGCTCACCATGGTCATCGTGGTGGACGAGGGCAGCGCCTACGACGCCCTCAAGTGCGCCAACGACGCCTCCCGCGAGCACCCCTCGCGGATCCTCGCGGTGATCAAGCGGGCCGGCCGTTCGCCGCGGGCCCGCGCCGGGGCCCGGCTGGACGCCGAGATCCTGGTGGGTTCGGACGCCGGCTCGGGCGAGACGGTGGTGCTGCGACTGCACGGCGAGCTGACCTCGCACGCGCAGTCGGTGGTGCTGCCGCTGCTGCTGCCGGACGCCCCGGTGGTGGTCTGGTGGCCGGAGAACGCGCCGCTGAACCCCGCGCAGGACCCGCTGGGTGCGCTCGCCCAGCGCCGGATCACCGACGCGGTCACCGCCGAGTCGCCGGTCGGCCAGCTGGCGGTGCGCGCCGACAGCTACACCCCGGGCGACACCGACCTCGCCTGGACCAGGATCACCGGCTGGCGCTCGATGCTGGCCGCCGCCCTGGACCAGAAGCCGGTCCGGATCTCCGGCGCGGTGGTCGAGGGCGAGTCCTACAACCCCAGCGTCGAGCTGCTCGGCCTCTGGCTGCACGACCGGCTGCGGGTGCCGGTGCAGCGGATCGTCACCGACGGTCCGGGCATCACCGCGGTGCGCCTGCGCACCAAGGACGGCGACATCGTGCTGGACCGGCCGGACGGGCTGATGGGCACCCTGTCCATCCCCGGCTCGCCCGACCGGATGGTGGCGCTGAAGCGGCGCGACACCGCCGAGCTGATCGCCGAGGAGCTGCGCCGACTGGACGAGGACGCCATCTACGCGGCGGCCGTGCGGACCAGCGTGGACAAGCTCGCCGACGAGGAGGCGGGGGTCGAGGCCGCCGTGGCCAAGCCGGTCGCCGAGGTGGTCGACCAGGCTGCCGAGGAGGCGGCCGCGGACATCGCCGAGGCCACCGAGCCGGCGAAGCCGGCGGCCAAGAAGTCCGCCGCCAAGAAGCGGACCGGCGCATGACCGGGGTGCCGCAGCTGGTGGTGCACCGCGACAAGGAGCTGATGGCCCAGGCGGCCGCCGCGCGACTGATCACCAGGATCGTCGACGCGCAGGCCGCCCGGGGCACCGCCTCCGTGGTGCTCACCGGCGGGCGCAACGGCAATGCGCTGCTGGCCGCGATCGCCGAGTCCCCCGCCCGGGACGCGGTGGACTGGTCGCGGCTGGACCTGTGGTGGGGCGACGAGCGCTTCGTGCCCGCCGCCGACCCGGAGCGCAACGCCGTGCAGGCCGGCGATGAACTGCTGGCCAAGGTCCCGCTGGACCCGGCGCGGGTGCACTTCATGCCCGCCTCGGACGGCGTGGCCGGCGCCGATGTGGAGGCCGCCGCCGAGCGGTACGCCGAGGAGCTGGCGGCCGCCGCCGGCCCCGAGGACCACGCCGGGGTGCCCGCCTTCGACGTGCTGCTGCTCGGCGTCGGCCCGGACACCCATGTCGCCTCGCTCTTCCCCGAGCACCCGGCCGTGCGGGAGACCGCGCGCACCGTGGTCGGGGTGCGCGGGGCGCCCAAGCCGCCGCCGACCCGGATCTCGCTCACCCTGCCGGCCATCCGGGCGGCCCGCGAGGTCTGGCTGCTGGCGGCCGGCGAGGACAAGGCGGACGCGGTGGCGATGGCGCTGACCAGCCCGGGCGAGCTGCAGGCCCCGGCCTCCGGGGCGTACGGCACGGTCCGCACGCTCTGGCTGCTGGACAGGGCGGCGGCCGCCAAGCTGCCGCCGGCGCTCTACCCTCCGGCCTCGGCCTGACAGCACAACAGGAGAGGGGCGGTGCGCACCAGCGCACCGCCCCTCGAACGTCTGTGACTACCGCTCAGATCTCGCCACGCAGCTTGGCCAGCGCCTCGGCCAGGATCGCCTCGCCGTCCGCGTCCGTGCGACGCTCCCGGACGTAGGCCAGGTGCGTCTTGTACGGCTCGTTGCGCGAGGGCGCCGGCGGGTTGTGCTCGTCCTGCCCGGCCGGGAACCCGCAGCGCGGGCAGTCCCAGGTGTCCGGGATGACGGCCTCGGCGGCGAAGCTGGGGCGCGTCTCGTGCTTGTTGGCGCACCAGAAGGAGATCCGGTTGCGGGGAGCGGACTCGCCGCGCTCCGCCTCACCCATCGGGCCGGCCCCGACCCTGCTGCCTCGAATGGCGTTGCCACTTGCCACGATCTGACTCCCTGCATGCCCTTGACTGCCTGGAGGCGCCCAGGCACTGCCGACCGACCGCCCGCTGCGGACGGTGACAAGTTGTCCTAGTGTACGGAGCGGATAAGGATCTGTCCGCACCGCCTTCGGAACTGAGTCCGGATCAGCTCTTGACCTTGATCAGCAGACCCAGTACGACGATGCAGGCGAACCAAGCAAGGCCGATGATGATCGTGATGCGGTCGAGGTTCCGCTCGGCCACCGCCGAACCGCCACCCGTCGAGAGCGCGCCGCCGCCGAACATGTCGGACAGGCCGCCGCCCTTCCCCTTGTGCAGCAGCACCAGGACGACCAGCAGCGCGCTGAAGACGATCAGGGCAATCGAGAACCCGAGAACCACGGCGGGACCAACTCTCTCGTTCAAGGCTCATTCGGCTGAGACCAACCAGGGCCGGACCCCATGGGAAAGGAGGTCCGGCCCAAAGACTACGTTGCTGCGAGGGCGTTAGCCTACCGCCTGCTCGCGGTAACGCACGATCTTGACGAACTCGCCCGTGTCCAGCGAGGCGCCGCCGATCAGACCGCCGTCGATGTCGGGCTTGGCCATCAGCCCGGCCACGTTGCCGGCCTTCATCGAGCCGCCGTACAGCACCCGGACCTTTTCGGCCAGTTCGGCGTCGTACAGCTCGGCCAGCCGGACCCGGATCGCGGCGCAGACCTCCTGCGCGTCCTCGGGGGTGGCCACCTCGCCGGTGCCGATCGCCCAGACCGGCTCGTAGGCCACCACGATGGTCTCGGCCTGCGCGGCCGGCACCTCCGCCAGGCCGCCGTCCAGCTGCGCCAGGGTGTACTCGACGTGGGTGCCGGCCTTGCGGATCTCCAGCGGCTCGCCGATGCAGAGGATCGGGGTGATCCCGTTGCGGTAGGCGGCCTTGACCTTGGCGTTGACCAGCTCGTCGGTCTCGCCGTGGTACTCCCGGCGCTCCGAGTGGCCGATCACCGCGTAGCTGCACTTCAGCTTGGCCAGCATCGGGCCGGAGACCTCGCCGGTGTAGGCCCCGCCGTCGTGCGCCGAGATGTCCTGCGAGCCGTACTTGATCTTCAGCTTGTCGCCGTCCACCAGAGTCTGCACCGAGCGCAGATCGGTGAACGGGGTCAGCACCGCGACCTCGACGGCGGCGTAGTCCTTGTCGGCCAGCGCGAAGGCCAGCTTCTGGGTGTGCTGGATGGCCTCGAGGTGGTTGAGGTTCATCTTCCAGTTGCCCGCCATCAGCGGGAGACGCTCAGTCATGTGCTCTCAGGCCTCCAGGGCGGCGATACCGGGGAGGGTCTTGCCCTCCAGGTACTCGAGGCTCGCGCCGCCGCCGGTCGAAATGTGTCCGAACTTGTTCTCGTCGAAGCCGAGGGTGCGCACGGCCGCCGCCGAGTCGCCGCCGCCGACCACGGTGAAGGCTTCAGAGTCCAGCAGGGCCTGGGCCACCGCGCGGGTGCCGTCGGCGAACTGCGGGTGCTCGAAGACGCCCATCGGGCCGTTCCAGAAGACCGTCCTGGCGTCGGCCAGCTTCTCGGCGAATAGCGCGGCGGTCTTCGGGCCGATGTCCAGGCCGAGCTTGCCGGCCGGGATCGCGTCGACGTCGACGACCTCGAAGTCCTCGACGGGGGCGCCGGTCTTGAGGTCCGGGAAGCCGCCGGCGACCGCGGTGTCCACCGGAATGATGAACTCCACCCCGCTGGCCTTCGCCCGCTCCAGGTACTCCAGCGCGACCGGGATCTGGTCCTCCTGCAGCAGCGAAGCACCCACCTCGTGGCCCAGGGCCTTGAGGAAGGTGAACATCATGCCGCCGCCGATCAGGATCCGGTCGGCCTTGCCCAGCAGGTTGTCGATCACACCGACCTTGTCGGAGACCTTGGAACCGCCGAGCACCACGGCGTACGGACGCTGCACGTCCTCGGTCAGCCGCTTGAGGACGCCCAGCTCCTTCTCGATCAGCAGGCCGGCCGCGTGCGGCAGCCGGGCCGGCAGGTCGTAGACCGAGGCGTGCTTGCGGTGCACCGCGCCGAAGCCGTCGCCCACGTAGAGCTCGGCCAGCTCGGCCAGCTGGTCGGCGAAGGCGCCGCGCTCGGCGTCGTCCTTGCTGGTCTCCCCCGCGTTGAAGCGCAGGTTCTCCAGCAGCGTGACCTCGCCGTCGCCGAGGGCGGCGACGGTGGCCTTCGCGCTGTCACCCACGGTGTCGGTCGCGAACGCGACCGGCTTGCCGAGGAGCTCGCCCAGGCGCACGGCCACCGGCGCCAGCGAGAACTGCGGGTCCGGCGCGCCCTTGGGGCGGCCGAGGTGGGAGGCGACGACCACCCGGGCGCCGCGCTCCAGCAGCGCGGTGATGGTCGGCGCGACGGCACGGATCCGGCCGTCGTCGGTGATCGTGGTGCCGTTCAGCGGCACATTGAGGTCGGCGCGGACGAACACCCGCTTGCCGGACACGTCGAGGTCGTCGATGGTCTTCACGGTCTTCGATCTCCTGGGGAAGGGGTGGCGCTGCACAGGCGGCGCAGCACCGAGCCGCACCGCCGGAGCGGGCGGAACAGCGGTGAGGGTGGGCAGGGACCGGGCCCGGAGGCGGCAGGTGCCGCCGTCCGGGCCCGGTCCGTTCACATCACATGCTCCCGCAGGGTCAGAGCTGCTCACCCACCAGGGTGGTCAGGTTGACCAGGCGGTTCGAGTAGCCCCACTCGTTGTCGTACCAGCCGAACACCTTGACCTGGTTGCCCTGAACCATGGTCAGCAGGGAGTCGAAGATGGTGGAGAACGGCGAGTTCACGATGTCGGAGGAGACGATCGGGTCCTCGGTGTACTGCAGGATGCCCTTGAGGCTGCCCTCGGAGGCCTTCTGGAAGGCCGCGTTGACCTCCTCGACGGTCACGTCCCGCTCCAGGGTGACCACCAGGTCGGTGATCGAACCGGTCGGCACCGGAACGCGCAGCGAGGTGCCGTCCAGCTTGCCCTTCAGCTCCGGCAGCACCAGCGCGGTGGCCTTGGCGGCACCGGTGGAGGTCGGAATGATGTTGAGGGCGGCGGCCCGGGCGCGGCGCAGGTCCTTGTGCGGGAAGTCCAGCGTGACCTGGTCGTTGGTGTAGGCGTGCACCGTGGTCATCAGACCCTTGACGATGCCGAAGCTCTCGTTCAGCACCTTGGCCAGCGGCGCCACGCAGTTGGTGGTGCAGGAGGCGTTGGAGATGACGTTGTGCTTGGCAGGGTCGTACTTGTCGTCGTTGACACCCATGACGATGGTGACGTCTTCGTCGGTCGCCGGGGCGGAGATGATGACCTTCTTGGCGCCGGCAGCGAGGTGCTTCTTCGCCGCCTCTGCCTTGGTGAAGATACCGGTCGACTCGATCACGATGTCCACGCCCAGCTCGCCCCAGGGGAGGTTCGCGGGGTCGCGCTCGGCCAGCACCTTGAAGGTGTGGCCGTCGACGGTGATGGAGTCGGCGGTGTGGGTGACCTCCCCATTGAGGGTACCCAGGATGGAGTCGTACTTGAGCAGGTGAGCCAGGGTCTTGGTGTCGGTCAGATCGTTGACACCGATGATCTCGATGTCCGCGCCCTGAGCCTTGACCGCGCGGAAGAAGTTGCGACCGATGCGGCCGAAACCGTTGATGCCTACCCGGATCGTCACTTACCGATCTCCTTTAGGTACGCCGGATTGACCCGACGGGGGGTTTGAAATGGGTTGTCCCCGACCACCCATGACCCTACCCCCCTGACGCCGCACAGGCACATCCCCTGTGGCCTACGCCATGTCGTGGCGTACTTGCGGCCAATCTTCGATGTGACGTAAAGGGCCCGGCGTGACGCACCGGGGTTTGCGGTGCGTCGCGCCGGGCCCATGGCCGCGCGGTCGGGCGGGCTCAGCTGAGCGCCATCTCCTCGGTGAGGCTCGCCTCCGTGCCGGGCAGGCCGAGCTCCATCGCCCGCTTGTCGGCCATCGCCAGCAGTCGGCGGATCCGACCGGCCACCGCGTCCTTGGTCAGCGGCGGGTCGGCGAGCGCGCCCAGCTCCTCCAGCGAGGCCTGCTTGTGCTGCATCCGCAGCTGGCCGGCCGCGGCCAGGTGCTCGGGCACCTCCTCGCCGAGGATCTCCAGGGCCCTGGACACCCGGGCGCCGGCCGCCACCGCGGCCCGGGCCGAGCGGCGCAGGTTGGCGTCGTCGAAGTTGGCCAGCCGGTTGGCGGTGGCCCGCACCTCGCGGCGCAGCCGGCGCTCCTCCCAGGCCAGCACCGACTCGTGGGCACCGAGCCGGGTGAGCAGCGCGCCGATCGCGTCGCCGTCCCGGATCACCACCCGGTCGGCGCCGCGCACCTCGCGGGCTTTGGCCGGAATGCCCAGCCGGCGGGCCGCGCCGACCAGGGCGAGCGCGGCCTCGGAGCCGGGGCAGGTGATCTCCAGCGAGGAGGACCGGCCCGGCTCGGTGAGCGAGCCGTGGGCCAGGAAGGCGCCGCGCCAGGCCGCCTCGGCGTCGCAGGTGGCGCCGGAGACCACCGCCGGGGGCAGCCCCCGGATCGGGCGGCCGCGCCCGTCCACCAGCCCGGTCTGCCGGGCCAGCAACTCACCGTCCTTGATCACCCGGACCACGTACCGGCTGCCGCGCCGCAGACCGCTGGGAGCCATCACCACCAGTTCGGAGGCGTGACCGAAGATCTCCAGCAGGTCCTTGCGCAGCCGTCGCGCCGCAATGCCGGTGTCCAGCTCCGCCTCGATCACGATCCGACCGCTCACAATGTGCAGTCCGCCCGCGAATCGCAGGATCGCCGACACCTCAGCCTTGCGACAGCAGGCCCGGGTGACGGGGAGCCGGCTGATTTCGTCCTTCACCGCTGCCGTCATCGCCATGGGCCGATCCTTCCATGTGTCCGGAAAATCCGGTCGTACGCGGCAGCCAGAAGCTCCGGGTCGTGTCGCGGGCTGCCGTCCTTGGCTGCCACCGTGTCCAGCACCAGGGCCGCGCCCATCCGCTCGGCCGCCCGGTGCAGGCCGGTCAGGTCGGCCACGCCGAAGGCGCCGCCGGTGACCGCGCGCTCGTCCACCAGGATCGCATCCACGTCGAGGTCCGGGGCGTGGTCGGCGATCACGTCCAGGTGGCGCTGCGGGGTGAAGCCCTCGGTCTCGCCGGGCTGCGGGGCCAGGTTGAGGCAGAGCAGCCGCCGGGCCTTGGTCTCCACCAGGGCCTTGGCCAGCTCGGGCACCAGCAGGTGCGGCAGCACGCTGGTGAACCAGGAGCCGGGCCCGAGCACCACCCAGTCCGCCTCCAGCACCGCGGCCACCGCCTCGGGCACCGCCGGCGGCTCCTTGGGCAGCAGCCGCACCGACTGCACGGTGCCCGGGGTGATCGCCACGCTGGCCTGGCCGCGCACGGCGGAGACCACGGCCGGGTGCGCCGGGTCGTGGCCGCGCACCTGGGCCTCGATGTCCAGCGGGACCGCCGACATCGGCAGCACCCGACCCTGCACGTTGAGCAGCCGGCCGACCCACTCCAGCGCCGCCACCGGGTCGCCGAGCTTCTCCCACAGCGCCACGATCAGCAGGTTGCCGACCGCGTGGCCGCCCAGCTCGCCGGTGCCGGTGAAGCGCTGCTGGATCACCTCGGACCAGGTGCGGCCCCAGTCGTCGTCGCCGCAGAGCGCCGCCAGGGCCTTGCGCAGGTCGCCGGGCGGCAGCACGCCCAGCTCGGTGCGGAGCCGGCCGCTGGAGCCGCCGTCGTCGGCGACGGTGACCACGGCGGTCAGGTCGGAGGTGAGGCGGCGCAGCGCGGAGAGCGACGCGGACAGGCCCTGTCCGCCGCCGAGGGCCGTGATCCGCGGCGCGGTGCCAGCTCGGGAGCCTCGTGACGGGGAGCCCCGCTCGGCGGCCTTGTGCTGGTGCTGCTGCCGCCCTGGCGAGTATCCCGTCACACCTACCCCACGATCCTGTCCTTCGGCGGGCTCTCGGCCCGCCGCTACTCCCGTCCCATGTCGCGGTGCACCAGTACCGTCTCCACGCCGTCCGCGATCAGACGCTTCGTCAATCGCTCCGACATCGCGACGCTGCGATGCTTGCCACCGGTGCAGCCTACGGCAAGCGTCATGTACCGCTTACCCTCGCGACGGTAACCCTCGGTGACAATCCGCAGGAGCTCGGCGTAGCCGTCGAGGAACTCCTTGGCACCGGGCTGCTGGAACACGTACTCGGCCACCTCGGTGTCGGTGCCGGTGCGGGGCCGCAGCTCGGGCACCCAGTGCGGGTTCGGCAGGAAGCGGCAGTCGACCACCAGGTCGGCGTCGACCGGCAGGCCGTACTTGAAGCCGAAACTCATCACGGTGCAGCGCAGTTCGGGCTCGTCGTGGTCGGCGAACTGGGCGTCCAGCTTGGCCCGCAGCTGGTGCACGTTGAGGTCGGTGGTGTCGATCACCAGGTCGGCCTCGCCGCGCAGTTCGCGCAGCAGGTCGCGCTCCTGCGCGATGCCGTCGACGATCCGGCCGTCGCCCTGCAGCGGGTGCGGCCGGCGCACGCTCTCGAAGCGGCGCACCAGCGCCTCGTCGCTCGACTCCAGGTAGACCACCCGCAGCCGGATCCCGCGCTTCTCCAGGTCCTCCAGGGAGGCCCGCAGATCGTCGAAGAACTGCCGGCCGCGGACGTCGATCACCACGCCGATCCGGGCCACCGCGCCCTGCGAGCGGGCGCCGAGGTCGACCATGGTGGGAATGAGCGCCGGCGGCAGGTTGTCGACCACGAACCAGCCGAGGTCCTCCAGGCACTTGGCCGCGGTGCTGCGGCCGGCTCCGGACATGCCGGAGATGATCACCAGCTCCGGTGCGGTCTCATCCGCGGCCCCCTGCGGCCGGGTGGTACCCCCGTCATCGGACACTGTCACTTCGGTTCCCCGCTCTCGGTACTCGCCAGGCTCTCGTCGGTCGTGCCCCCGGGCACGGCGTCCTCCATGATCTCGCCCGTGGCGGTGTTCACGGCGAATGCCGCGGGTGTCCGGGAGGACAACGCCGTGACAACAGTTTCGGCGGTCCGGCGCCCGATCCCCGGGACCTCGCAGATCTCCTCGACCGTGGCGGCGCGCAGCTTCTTCAGCGAGCCGAAGTGCTTGAGCAGCGCGGTGCGGCGGGTCTGGCCGAGGCCGGGCACCGCGTCCAGGCCGCCGGTGGTCAGCCGCTTGGTGCGCTTGGAGCGCTGGTAGGAGATGGCGAACCGGTGCGCCTCGTCGCGGACCCGCTGCAGCAGGTAGAGGCCCTCGCTGCTGCGCGGCAGCACCACCGGGTCGTCCTCGCCGGGCAGCCAGACCTCCTCCAGGCGCTTGGCCAGGCCGCACAACGCGACGTCGTCGATACCCAGTTCGTCAAGCGCGCGCTGGGCGGCTGCCACCTGGGGCTGACCGCCGTCGACCACCAGCAGCTGGGGCGGGTAGGCGAAGCGCTTGGGGCGGCCGTCGTCGGTGCGGGGGCCGTCGGTCTCGTCGGAGTCCTCGGGGACGGCCCATTCGCCGGTCTGCTCGCGCTCCTGGAGGTAGCGGCGGAACCGGCGGCTGATCACCTCGTGCATCGAGCGGACGTCGTCCTGGCCCTCGAAGCCCTTGATCTGGAAGCGGCGGTACTCGCCCTTGCGGGCCAGGCCGTCCTCGAAGACCACCATGGAGGCGACCACGTCCTCCCCCTGCAGGTGGGAGATGTCGAAGCACTCGATCCGCAGCGGGACGCTGTCCAACTCCAGTGCGTCGGCGATCTCCTGCAGGGCCCGGCTGCGGGTGGTCAGGTCGGAGGCCCGCTTGGTCTTGTGAAGTGCCAGCGCCTGCTGGGCGTTGCGCTCCACGGTGGCCATCAGGTCCTTCTTGTCGCCGCGTTGCGGCACCCGCAGGTCAACCTGGGCCCCCCGCAGGCCGCTCAGCCACTCCTGCGCCGGCCCGACCGGCTCGGGCAGTGCGGGCACCAGCACCTCGCGCGGCACCGACTCGCTGCCGCTGCCGTAGAGCTGCTGGAGCGCGTGCTCCACCAGCGCGGCGGTGTCCACGTCCTCGACCTTGTCGGTGACCCAGCCGCGCTGGCCGCGCACCCGGCCGCCGCGGACGTGGAAGATCTGCACGGCCGCCTCCAACTCGTCCTCGGCGAGGGCGAGCAGGTCGGCGTCGGTGCCGTCGGCCAGCACCACCGCGTTCTTCTCCATCGCGCGCTTGAGCGCCTCGATGTCGTCGCGCAGCCGGGCCGCCTTCTCGTACTCCAGCTCGGCGGCGGCCTCGCCCATCTGCTCTTCCAGCCGGCGCAGGTAGTTGCCGGTGCGCCCGGCCATGAAGTCGCAGAACTCCTCGGCCAGCTCCCGGTGCTCGGCCGCCGAGACCTTGCCGACGCAGGGCGCGGCGCACTTGCCGATGTAGCCGAGCAGGCAGGGGCGGCCGACCTGCTGGGCGCGCTTGAAGACGCCGTTGGAGCAGGTGCGGACCGGGAAGACCCGCAGCAGCAGGTCGACCGTCTCCCGGATCGCCCAGGCGTGCCCGTACGGACCGAAGTAGCGCACGCCCTTCTTGTGCGCCCCGCGCATCACCTGGACCCGGGGGAACTCCTCGTTGAGGGTGACCGCGAGCTCGGGGTAGCTCTTGTCATCGCGGTACTTGACGTTGAACCGGGGGTCGAACTCCTTGATCCAGGAGTACTCCAGCTGCAGCGCCTCGACCTCGGTGCCGACCACGGTCCACTCCACCGAGGCGGCGGTGGTGACCATGGTGGCGGTGCGCGGGTGCAGGTTGGCCAGGTCCTGGAAGTAGGAGGAGAGCCGCGGGCGCAGGCTCTTGGCCTTGCCGACGTAGATCACCCGGCCGTGCTCGTCCCGGAACCGGTAGACCCCTGGGGAGGTCGGGATCGCGCCGGGTGCCGGGCGGTAGGTGGACGGGTCAGCCATGCGGTTCGGTCCCCCTCATACGTGTCGACAGTCGAAACCCTAGCTCTAGCTGGGAGTGACCGTGAGCTGCCCGTTGTCCACGGTCACCGGGTAGCCGGGCAGCGGCTTGGGCGCCGGGCCGTCGGTCACCGAGCCGTCCGCGATGGCGAAGCGGCTGCCGTGGCACGGGCACTGGATGGTGCCGCTCGCCACCTGGTCGACGACGCAGCCGGCGTGGGTGCAGCGGGCGCTGAACGCCTTGTACTGGCCCGCGGTCGGCTGGGTCACCACGATCCGCTGCTCCCGGAACACCTTGCCGCCGCCGACCGGCACCGCCGAGGCCGGGCCGAGCTGGACCGGGGCGGCGGACTTCTGGCCGGAGGAGGCCGAGTTGTCGGCCGAGCTCGCCGAGCTGGAGCAGCCGGCCACCGCGAGCGCGGAGCCCCCGGCCAGGACCGCGGCCCCGCAGCAGAGCAGGGTGCGGCGGGAGGTGACGGGCGAATCGGGCATGTCGGACACGTGGTGCTCCTGAAGGGGAGGGCCGGGGGAACGGCCGCAGTCTAGCTCCGCTCCCCCAGCCCTCCCGGGCTGCTTGCTACTTCTTGACCGCGGCCTACTTCTTGACCGCGGCACGCTTGCGGGCCGAGCGCGGTGCCGGAACCGGCGCCTCGTCGGTGACCCGGTCGCCCAGGATGTCGCGGAGGAACTTGCCGGTGTGGCTGTCCGTCACCTGGGCGACCTCCTCCGGGGTGCCCTCGGCGACCACGGTGCCGCCGCCGCTGCCGCCCTCGGGGCCCATGTCCACGATCCAGTCGGCGGTCTTGATCACATCGAGGTTGTGCTCGATGACGATCACCGTGTTGCCCTTCTCGACCAGACCGGTGAGCACCTTGATCAGCTTGCTGATGTCCTCGAAGTGCAGGCCGGTGGTCGGCTCGTCCAGCACGTAGACGGTGCGACCGGTGGAGCGCTTCTGCAGCTCGGAGGCGAGCTTGACGCGCTGCGCCTCACCGCCGGAGAGGGTCGGCGCGCTCTGGCCGAGCCGGACGTAGCCCAGGCCGACGTCGGTCAGCGTCCTGAGGTGGCGGGCGATCGCCGGGACCGCCTCGAAGAAGTGCAGCGCCTCCTCGATCGGCATGTCCAGCACCTCGGCGATGGACTTGCCCTTGTAGTGCACCTCCAGGGTCTCCCGGTTGTACCGGGCGCCGTGGCAGACCTCGCAGGGCACGTAGACGTCCGGCAGGAAGTTCATCTCGATCTTGATGGTGCCGTCGCCGGAGCAGTTCTCGCAGCGGCCGCCCTTGACGTTGAACGAGAAGCGGCCCTGCAGGTAGCCGCGCACCTTGGCTTCGGTGGTCTCCGCGAAGAGCTTGCGGACGTGGTCGAAGACGCCGGTGTAGGTGGCCGGGTTGGACCGCGGGGTGCGGCCGATCGGCGACTGGTCGACGTGCACCACCTTGTCCACCAGGTCGGTGCCGGTGACCCGGGTGTGCCGGCCCGGCACGGTGCGGGCGCCGTTGAGCTCGCGGGCCAGGTGGGTGTAGAGGATGTCGTTGACCAGGGTGGACTTGCCCGATCCGGACACCCCGGTGATCGCGGTGAAGGTGCCGAGCGGGAAGCCGACCGAGATGTCCTTCAGGTTGTTCTCGCGGGCGCCGTGCACCGTGATCTGGCGCTTCTTGTCCCGCGGGCGGCGGACCTGCGGCAGCGGGATCGAGCGCTTGCCGGAGAGGTACTGACCGGTCAGCGACTCCTGGTTGTCCAGCAGCTCCTTCAGCGCGCCGGAGTGCACCACCTTGCCGCCGTGCTCACCCGCGCCCGGGCCGATGTCGACCACCCAGTCGGCGGTCTTGATGGTGTCCTCGTCGTGCTCGACCACGATCAGGGTGTTGCCGATGTCGCGCAGCCGCACCAGGGTCTCGATCAGCCGGTGGTTGTCCCGCTGGTGCAGGCCGATCGACGGCTCGTCCAGCACGTAGAGCACGCCGACCAGGCCGGAGCCGATCTGGGTGGCCAGCCGGATCCGCTGCGCCTCGCCACCGGAGAGGGTGCCGGCCGCGCGGTTGAGCGAGAGGTAGTCCAGGCCGACGTCGACCAGGAACCGCAGCCGCTCGTTGACCTCCTTCAGCACCCGCTCGGCGATCTTCTTGTCACGGGCCGTCAGCTTCATCGCGCCGAGGAACTCGGCGCAGTCGCTGATCGACATCGCCGAGACCTCGGCGATCGACTTGCCCTGCACGGTGACCGCGAGCACCACCGGCTTGAGCCGGGTGCCCTCGCAGGTGGGGCAGGGCACCTCGCGCATGTAGCCCTCGAAGCGCTCCCGGCTGCTGTCGGTCTCGGCCTCGCTGTGCCGGCGCTGGACGAACGGGATCGCGCCCTCGAAGCCGGTGACGTAGGAACGCTCGCGCCCGTAGCGGTTGTTGTAGCGGACCTCGACCTTGGCCTTGTGCCCGTAGAGCAGCGCCTTCTTGGCGCGGGCCGGCAGCCCGGCCCAGGGGATGTCGGTGCGGAAGCCCAACTCGGCGGCCAGCGCGCCGATCAGGCGGCCGAAGTACTCCCGCATGTGGCCGCCGGACCAGGGATGGATGGCGCCCTCGTCCAGCGACTTCTCCTCGTCCGGCACCACCAGCTCCGGATCCACCTCCATCCGGCTGCCCAGGCCCGTGCACTCCGGGCAGGCGCCGAACGGCGAGTTGAAGGAGAACGAGCGCGGCTCCAACTCCTCGAAGGAGACGTCGTCGTACGGGCAGTAGAGGTGCTCGGAGTACATCTTCTCGCGCTCCGGGTCCTCGGCGTCGAGGTCCACGAAGTCGAGCACCACCATGCCGCCGGAGAGCTTGAGCGCCGTCTCGACCGAGTCGGTCAGCCGGCGCTTGGCGCTGTCCTTGACGGTGAGGCGGTCGATCACCACCTCGATGGTGTGCTTCTCCTGCTTCTTGAGCTTGGGCGGCTCGACGAGCTGGACGGTCTCGCCGTCCACCCGGGCCCGGGCGTAGCCCTTGGACTGCAGGTCGGCGAAGAGGTCGACGAACTCGCCCTTGCGCTCCCGGACCACCGGGCTGAGCACCTGGAACCGGGTGCCCTCGGCGAGCTTCAGCACCTGGTCCACGATCGCCTGCGGGGACTGCTTGGCGATCGGGCGGCCGCAGTGCGGGCAGTGCGGCTTGCCGACCCGGGCGAAGAGCAGGCGCAGGTAGTCGTACACCTCGGTGATGGTGCCGACGGTGGAGCGCGGGTTGCGGTTGGTGGACTTCTGATCGATCGAGACGGCCGGGGAGAGGCCCTCGATGAAGTCGACGTCGGGCTTGTCCATCTGGCCCAGGAACTGCCGGGCGTAGGAGGACAGCGACTCGACGTAGCGGCGCTGGCCCTCGGCGAAGATCGTGTCGAACGCCAGCGAGGACTTGCCCGAACCGGAGAGACCGGTGAAAACGATCAGCGAGTCCCGGGGCAGGTCGAGCGAGACGTTCTTCAGGTTGTGCTCGCGAGCACCGCGGACGATGAGGCGGTCGGCCACTGGTTCTGGCGCCTTTCTCCGGGTCGGGCAGAACATCGGTCTTATTCAGTGTCGCCGACCAGCATATAGCTCAGGCGTTCGAATACCGGCGCTGTCCAGCCGGGTCCACCCGAATGAGTGAAGCGGATCGCACTGACAATCGAGTCCTGCTCCGGAAAGCCGCTGCTCACCGCCCCGGGCGGCGATAGCCTCGCCGTGCAGAACAACGACCGGACCCCTGTCAAGGCAACGCGGAGGCTCCCACCCCATGACCCAGCAACTCGCCCCGGCCGATCTCGCCGCCGCCACCCTGCGCGACGTCGCCGAGAGCACCGAACGGCTGCTGCGCACCGTCGTCGAGCTGACCCCGGAGGCGGTCGCCGAGCCGTCCGGGCTGCCCGGCTGGACCCGCGGCCATGTGCTGGCCCACATCGCCCGCAACGCCGACTCCCTGGTCAACCTGCTGGAGACCGCCCGCACCGGCGTGGAGATCCCGCAGTACGCCAGCGAGAGCGCCCGCGAGGAGGCCATCCAGCAGGGCGCGCCGCGGCCGCCGGCCGAGCAGCTGGCCGATCTGGAGGCCAGCGCCGAGCGGCTGGCCCAGGCGGCCGCCGCGCTCTCCCCGGAGCACTGGGCGGTGCAGCTGAAGCACCGGCTCGGCTACGTCTTCCCGGCCTACGAGGTGCCCGCCAAGCGCCTCGGCGAGCTGGAGTACCACCACGTCGACCTGCTGGCCGACTACACCCCGGCGCACTGGCCGGCCGGGTTCGCCGTCGACCAGTTCGACTTGCTGGCCCAGAAGTTCTCCGTCCCCGGGCTGCCCGCCGTCGCGCTGATCTGCGACGACATCGAACACCGCGCGGTGATCGGCGACGGGCCGGTCACGCTGACGGCCGAGGGCCCGGTCCGCGCCCTGGCCGCCTGGCTCTCCGGCCGCTCCGACGGCGACGGGCTGCAGGTCCGCGAGGACGGCGGCCCGCTGATCGACCACACGGCGCTGCCCGCACTCCCGCCGATGGGCTGACGCACCATCATGGTGCCTGTCCCTTCACAGTGAGGAGCAACCCTTGAGCTACCACGGAGCCGTGACGGTCGGCGGTCGGCCGGATGTCCGGGAACTCGCCCACCTGATGATCACCAAGGTCGCGGTCGGCCCGTACGACAACAACGCCTATCTGCTGCGCTGCCGGGCCACCGACGAGCAGCTGCTCATCGACGCGGCGGCCGACGCGCCGACCCTGCTGGAGACCGTCGGCGACCGGCTGGCCACGGTCGTCACCACGCACCGCCACCAGGACCACTGGAACGCGCTGGCCGAGGTGGTCGCCGCCACCCGGGCCCGGACCGCGGCCGGCCGGTTCGACGCCGAGGGCATCCCGGTCCACACCGACCTGCTGCTGGCGGACGGCGACACCCTCGAGGTCGGCCGGTGCCGGCTGACCGTGCGCCACTTGGTCGGCCACACGCCCGGCGCGATCGTGCTGATCTACGACGACCCGGAGGGGCACCCGCACGTCTTCACCGGCGACTGCCTCTTCCCGGGCGGGGTCGGCAACACCTGGAACGACCCGGAGGCCTTCGACAGCCTCTACCGGGACGTCACCACCAAGCTGTTCGACGTGCTGCCGGACGAGTCCTGGGTGTACCCGGGGCACGGCAAGGACACCACCCTGGGCGCCGAGCGCCCGCACCTGGCCGAGTGGCGCGAGCGCGGCTGGTGATCCGCCTCAGCCGGTCGCCCGGGAGCGCCGGGAGACCCAGAGGCTGCTCGCCGTGGTCGCCACCAGCACCGCGGCGATGAAGCCCAGCGAGAGCGGGATGCCGATCTGCGGAACGTGCACCCCGCTCTCGTGCAGCGCGTGCAGCACCAGCTTGACGCCGACGAAGCCGAGGATCAGCGCCAGGCCGTAGCCGAGGTGGACCAGCCGGCCCAGCATGCCGCCGAGCAGGAAGTAGAGCTGGCGCAGGCCCATCAGCGCGAAGGCGTTGGCGGTCAGCACGATGTAGGCGCTCTGGGTCAGGCCGAAGATCGCCGGGATCGAGTCCAGCGCGAACAGCAGGTCGGTGGTGCCGATCGCGAGCATCACCACGGCCGACTTGGAGACCGACGGGAACCGCTTGCGGATCGCGACCAGCATCCGGTTCTCGTGGAACTCCTCGTCCTCCGGGCGGCCGGCCCGCGCCTCGGCGAACAGCTTCCAGGCGGTCCACAGCAGGAACGCGCCGAACAGGTAGAAGACCCAGGAGAAGGCGGCGATCAGGGCGGCGCCGAGGGCGATGAAGATCGCCCGCAGCACCAGGGCGATGATCACGCCGACGCTCAGCACCCGGGACTGCTCCCGGGCCGGCACCGCGAACTTCTTCATGATCAGCAGGAAGACGAAGAGGTTGTCGACGCTCAGCGACTTCTCGGTCAGGTAGCCGGCGAAGAACTCCCCGGCCGGCTTGGCCCCGCTGTGCCACCACAGGAACAGGCCGAAGAGCGCCGCCAGCGCGATCCAGACCCCGGTCCAGATCCCGGCCTCCTTCATGGAGACCACGTGCGGTCGGCGGGCGTTGATGATGAAGTCGGCGGCGATCAGAACCACCAGGACGGCCACGGTACTGGCCCACAAGGCGACGGATACGTCCACGAGAGCTGCTCCTCCGGCAATGACGAGTCTGCCGGAGGTCTCCTCCGCCCGCGCGCGCCACGCGGACCGGTGCACCCGGGCGGACCGGTCGACGGCCGCCGTGCTGACGGGAACACCGCAGGGAGTACTCCCCTCCGATTGCCAAGGAGAGTACCAGGAAAGACCAAGAGAAGGTAAAGAGGAGCGGTCAGAGGCCGTGCCGGCTCACAGGAACGGCTCGATGGCCGGCAGCAGGTCCTGGAAGGTGCGGGCCTTGGCCGGGGCGCCGATCGCCTGCATGCCCCAGCCGCCGTTCGGCTCCCGGAACACCTTCGCCATGATCTGGCCGGTGTGCACACCGCCGCCGGTCAGCTCGTAGCGGGCCAGCTCCTGGCCGTTCGCCTCGTCGACCAGTCGGCAGTGCGCGTTCTGCACCTCGGCGAAGGTCTGCCCGGTGTACGAGCTGACGGTGAACACCACCTGGGTGATCTGGGCCGGGATCCGGGTCAGATCCACCACGATCGACTCGTCGTCGCCCCCCGAACCGACCCCGCCGACCAGGTTGTCACCGGTGTGCCGGACCGAGCCGTCCTTGCTCACCAGCTGCTGGAAGAAGACCACGTCCTTCGGGGTGTGCTCGGCGTAGAGCAGCGCCGAGGCATCCAGGTCGATCTGCCTGGTGCGGCTGCCGAACAGCCCCCGCTTGGGCGCCGCCCGCCAGCCCAGGCCCATCCGGACCAGGCTGAGCGTCTCACCGCTCGACTTCCGCAAACTCACTTGCTGACCCTTGGTCAGACTCACCGACACAGTGCGGCCCCCCTCTTCCTTCTCATGCTCCTTTCACCCTAAGCCCGGGCGCCGGGCACCCACCAGGCCGTCAGGCGATGCCCGCCTCCCGCATCTGCCGCAGCTCCTTCTTCAGCTCCTTGACCTCGTCACGCAGCCGGGCGGCCACCTCGAACTGCAGCGAGGCGGCGGCGCCGTGCATCCGCTCCGTCATGTCCTGGATCAGCTGGGCCAGTTCGGCGGCGGGCAGGCTGCTCGGCTCCTTGCGGTCGGCGCCCAGCGCGGGCACCGGGGCCTTCTTCGCCTTGCCGGCGTCCCGGTAGCCGGTGGCCATCAGCTCCTCGGTGTCGATCTCCTCCCGGGCCAGCGTGTCCAGGATGTCGCCGATCTTCTTGCGCAGCGGCTGCGGGTCGATGCCGTGCTTCAGGTTGTAGGCCTGCTGGACCTCGCGGCGGCGGTTGGTCTCCTCGATCGCCTTCTCCATCGAGGGGGTGATCCGGTCGGCGTACATGTGGACCTGGCCGGAGACGTTACGGGCGGCGCGGCCGATGGTCTGGATCAGCGAGGTGCCGGAGCGCAGGAAGCCCTCCTTGTCCGCGTCCAGGATCGCCACCAGGGACACCTCGGGCAGGTCCAGGCCCTCGCGGAGCAGGTTGATGCCGACCAGCACGTCGTACTTGCCGGCCCGCAGCTCGCGCAGCAGCTCCACCCGGCGCAGCGTGTCGATGTCGCTGTGCAGGTAGCGCACCCGGATGTCGAGGCCGAGCAGGTAGTCGGTGAGGTCCTCGGACATCTTCTTGGTGAGCGTGGTGACCAGCACCCGCTCGTCCTTCTCCACCCGGGCCCGGATCTCGTGCACCAGGTCGTCGATCTGGCCCTCGGTCGGCTTGACGATCACCTCGGGGTCGATCAGGCCGGTCGGGCGGATGATCTGCTCCACCTGGCCGTCGCCCCGGGACAGCTCGTACGGGCCGGGGTGGCCGACAGGTAGACGGTCTGGCCGATCCGCTCCAGGAACTCCTCCCACTTCAGCGGGCGGTTGTCCAGCGCGGAGGGCAGCCGGAAGCCGTGGTCCACCAGGGTGCGCTTGCGGGAGGCGTCGCCCTCGTACATCGCGCCGATCTGCGGGACCGTCACATGGGACTCGTCGATCACCAGGAGGAAGTCCTCCGGGAAGTAGTCGAGCAGGGTGTTCGGCGGGGAGCCGGGCTCGCGGCCGTCGAAGTGCATCGAGTAGTTCTCCACGCCGGAGCAGGTGCCGATCTGACGGAGCATCTCGATGTCGTACGTGGTGCGCATCCGCAGCCGCTGGGCCTCCAGCAGCTTGCCCTGCTTCTCCAGCAGGGCGAGCCGCTCGACCAGCTCGGCCTCGATGCCGTTGATCGCCCGCTCCATCCGCTCCGGGCCGGCCACGTAGTGGGAGGCGGGGAAGACGTAGACGGAGTCGTCCTGGCTGATGATCTCGCCGGTGAGCGGGTGCAGCGTGTAGAGCGCCTCGATCTCGTCGCCGAACATCTCGATCCGGACCGCGAGCTCCTCGTAGACCGGGAAGATCTCGATGGTGTCGCCGCGCACCCGGAAGGTGCCCCGGGTGAAGGCCAGGTCGTTGCGGGTGTACTGGATGTCGACGAAGCGGCGCAGCAGCGCGTCCCGGTCGACCTCGTCGCCGACCTTGAGCGAGACCATCCGGTCCACGTACTCCTGCGGGGTACCGAGGCCGTAGATGCACGAGACCGAGGCGACCACCACCACGTCCCGCCGGGTGAGCAGCGAGTTGGTGGCGGAATGCCGCAGCCGCTCGACCTCCTCGTTGATCGAGGAGTCCTTCTCGATGTAGGTGTCGGTCTGCGGGACGTACGCCTCGGGCTGGTAGTAGTCGTAGTACGAGACGAAGTACTCGACCGCGTTGTTGGGGAGCAGCTCGCGGAACTCGTTGGCCAGCTGGGCGGCCAGCGTCTTGTTCGGCGCCATCACCAGGGTGGGCCGCTGGAGCTTCTCGATCATCCACGCCGTGGTGGCCGACTTGCCGGTGCCGGTCGCGCCGAGCAGGACGACGTCCTTCTCACCCGCGCGGATCCGGCGCTCCAACTCGGCGATGGCCGCCGGCTGGTCGCCGTTGGGCTGGTAGGGGCTGACGACCTCGAAGGGCGCCGTGGTCCGCTCAATGCTCGTGATGGGTCGCACGTTCCCACCGTACGACCCACCACTGACAGGACGGGAGCTACTTCGCGGAGTCGCGGGCCAGGGCGACGAGGCGGGAGATGGCGCGGAGGTACTTCTTGCGGTAGCCGCCCTTCAGCATCTCCTCGGAGAAGACCTGGTCGAAAGGGATGCCGGAGGCGGTGATCGGGAGCTCGCGGTCGTACATGCGGTCGGCCAGGACGACCAGGCGCAGGGCGGTGGACTGATCGTCGACCGGGCAGACGCCGCGCAGGAAGACGGCGTGCACGTCGTCGAGCAGGGCGCCGTAGCGGCTGGGGTGGACGGCGGAGAGGTGGGCCAGCAGCGCCGGGAAGTCGTCCAGCGAGGCGCCCGGCACGGTGGCGGCCCGCTCGGTGACCTCGGCGTCCGTGTAGGGCGCCGGGGCGGCGGGCAGGCCGCGGTGGCGGTAGTCCTGGCCGTCGATCCGCACGGTGGTGAAGTGCGCCGAGAGCCCCTGGATCTCGCGCATGAAGTCGGTGGCCGCGAACCGGCCCTCACCGAGCTTCTCGGGCAGCGTGTTGGAGGTGGCGGCCAGCTTGACGCCGGCCTCGACCAGCCGGGAGAGCAGCGTGGAGACCAGCACGGTGTCGCCCGGGTCGTCGAGCTCGAACTCGTCGATGCAGAGCAGCTTGTGGTCCGAGAGGGTCCGCACCGCCTGCTGGAAGCCGAGCGCGCCGACCAGGTTGGTCAGCTCCACGAAGGTGCCGAAGGCCTTCGGGCCGGGCGCGGCGTGCCAGAGCGAGGCCAGCAGGTGGGTCTTGCCGACGCCGTAGCCGCCGTCCAGGTAGACGCCGGCCGGGCCGGTGGGGCGGCGGCCTTGCGGAACCAGCCGCGCTTGGGGGCGGTGGCGGCGTTCAGCCCGGCGGCGAACCCCTCGAGCACCCGGACCGCCTCGAACTGGCTGGGCTGCGCCGGGTCGGGCAGGTAGGAGCCGAAGCTCACGCCCGCGAACCGCGGCGGCGGGACCATCTCGGCGACCAGCCGCTCGGCCGCCACCGAGGGCCTGCGCTCGGCGAGCGCGGCCGGGCCGGCGGTGGTGGTGGTGGCTATGGCATCTGGGTGGGAGGCTGCGGGCACGGTTCCCAAGGGTACTGGCCGTGGAAGACTCGCTGTCATGCGCCAGCTGATCTCTCCGTCACAGTCCCCCGCCCTCGCCGCCGCCCTGGAGGAGGGCGCCCTGACGGCGCTCGCCGAGGTCTACGCGTACCCCGAGCAGGTGAAACGGGGCACGCCCTGGCTGCGGGCCAACATGGTCTCCTCGCTGGACGGCGCGGCCAATCTGGCGGGGCTCTCCGAGGGGCTCTCCAGCGAAGCCGACAAGCGCATCTTCGGAGTGCTGCGGGCACTGTCGGACGTCGTGGTGGTCGGCGCCGAGACGGTGCGGGCCGAGGGCTACCGGCCGGCCCGGGCCCGGGCCGAGTTCCAGGCGGCCCGGACGGCGGCGGGGCAGGGGCCCGCGCCGGCGATCGCGATCGTCAGCCGCTCGCTGCGGCTCGACCTGACCGCCCCGCTGTTCACCGACCCGCTGGTGCCGACCGTGGTGATCACCACCGAGGACGCCCCGGCGGCGGCCCGGGCGGCGGTCGCCGAGGTGGCCGAGCTGGTCACCGCCGGGCGGGGCGAGGTGGACCTGCCCGCCGCGCTCGCCGCGCTGACCGCGCGCGGCTGGACCCGGCAGCTGACCGAGGGCGGCCCGCGGCTGCTGGCGCAGCTGGCGGCGGCCGGTCTGCTGGACGAGCTGTGCCTCTCGCTGGCGCCGCTGCTGGCCGCCGGCGACTCGCCGCGGATCACGCATGGTGCCGCCATGGCGGAGGCGGAGCGGATGCGGTTGGTGTCGCTGATCGAGCAGAAAGGTTTCCTCTTTGCTCGTTACTGCCGCACTGCCGTCAGCTGACGGGCCCTGTGATCACTCCCACGTGGCGCCAGTGCAGTGTGTGCCGCGTGATGAAAGCTTCCTCCGGGCAGTATGAGAGGGGACACCGGACCCCGGGGGCCTGCAACACGGAAGGGATTCTTGTGTTCAAGACCGTACTGATGATCGAAAAGGCGCTCTCCGACGCCGACGTGGAGCTGGTCACCACGCTGCACGGCGAGGAGAGGGTCTCCTTCGTCGTCCTGATGCAGCCCCGAGGCAAGACCGACGAGCTGCTGCGCGCCCTGGACGACGTGGCCCTCGGGCATCTCGACAGGGCGGTGCACGAGCACGACGAGCACGGCGCCGCCGATGTGGTGGTCGAGTCGCTGGAGCACAGCCTGCGCCACCTGCGCGCGGTCGGCGCCGAGGCGGTCGGCCAGGTGGTCGAGGACCACCCGCTGGACGTGCTGCGCGCGGTGGTCGAGCAGACCGGGGCCGACGAGGTGCTGGTGCTCACCGCGCCGCACTTCGTGGAGGAGTTCTTCCACCGCGACTGGGCCTCCCAGGCCCGCCACAAGGTCGGCGTGCCGGTGCTGAAGCTGTTCGCCAGCGAGGCCTGACCGGAGCCGAGCGGCGTTCGCGGTGGTGCAGAATCGTCCTTGCGGGCAGGCCCCCGGTTTCCGGCCGGGGCCCCCTCACGAGGACGATTCGCCACTTCAGTACGGAGCACTCCCTTGAACGACGCCGCCCACGACCTGCACGCCCCGCACTTCATCGGCATCGGCGGCGCCGGCATGTCCGGTCTGGCGAAGATCCTCACGGCTCGCGGGGCCAAGGTCTCCGGCAGTGACGCCAAGGAGTCCGAGACGGTGCTCGCGCTGCGCGCCCTCGGTGCCGCGGTGGCCGTGGGCCACGCCGCCGAGAACGTGCCGGACGGCGCCAGCAGCATCGTGGTCTCCAGCGCGATCCGCCAGGACAACCCGGAGCTGGCCGCCGCCCGCGAGCGCGGCATCCCGGTGGTGCACCGCTCCGACGCGCTGGCCGCCCTGATGGGCGGCCGCCGGGCCCTGGCGGTGGCCGGCACCCACGGCAAGACCACCACCACCAGCATGCTCGCCGTCGCCCTCGACACCCTCGGCCTCGACCCGTCCTACGCGATCGGCGGCGACCTGGACGCGCCCGGCTCCAACGCCCACCACGGCACCGGCGAGATCTTCGTGGCCGAGGCGGACGAGAGCGACCGCAGCTTCCACAAGTACGCGCCCGAGGTGGCGATCATCCTCAACGTGGAGCTGGACCACCACGCCAACTACGCCTCGATGGACGAGATCTACGAGTCCTTCGAGACCTTCGTCGGCCGGATCCAGCCCGGCGGCACCCTGGTGGTCTCCGCCGACCACCCCGGCGCCCGGGAGCTGACCTCCCGCGTGGTCGGCCGCGAGGGGCTGAGCGTGGTGACCGTCGGCGCGGCCGAGGACGCCACCGTGCGGGTGCTGTCGATCGTGCCGCACGGCATGACCAGCCAGGTCACCGTGGAGCTGGAGGGCGCCGAGCTGACCTTCGCCGTCTCGGTCCCCGGCAAGCACTACGCGCACAACGCGGTGGCCGCGCTGGCCGCCGGCATCGCGCTCGGGGTGCCGGCCGAGGAGCTGGCCGAGGCGCTCGGCTCCTACACCGGTGTGCGCCGCCGGCTGCAGCTCAAGGGCGAGGCCGCCGGGGTGCAGGTGATCGACTCCTACGCCCACCACCCCACCGAGATGTCCGCCGACCTGGAGGCGATCCGGGACGCGGCCGCCGGCCGGGTGCTGGTGCTCTTCCAGCCGCACCTGTTCAGCCGCACCCAGCAGCTGGCCGAGGAGATGGGCCAGGCGCTGGCGCTGGCCGACGCCTCGGTGGTGCTCGACATCTACCCGGCCCGGGAGGACCCGATCCCGGGTGTCACCAGCGAGCTGATCATCGACGCCGCCCGCCGGGCCGGCGCCGGCGTGACCGCCGAGCACGAGTTCGGCGCCGCCGCCGCCCGGCTCGCCGGGATGGCAAAGGCGGGCGATCTGGTTCTCACCATGGGAGCCGGGGACGTCACCAACCTCGGCCCGGCGATCCTTGAGGAGCTTGGGCGATGACCTACGAGATCGAGAAGACCGACGCCGAGTGGCGCGAGCAGCTCGACCCGGCGGAGTTCCAGGTGCTGCGCCGTGGCGGCACCGAGCCGGCGTTCCGCGGCGAGTACACCGACACCAAGACCGTCGGGGTGTACGCCTGCCGGGCCTGCGGAGCCGAACTGTTCAGCTCCGAGGCCAAGTTCGAGAGCCACTGCGGCTGGCCGTCCTACTTCGCGCCGCTGGCCGAGGACCGGGTGGAGTACATCGAGGACACCTCGCACGGCATGCGCCGGGTCGAGGTGCGCTGCGCCCGCTGCGGCAGCCACCTGGGCCACGTCTTCGAGGGCGAGGGCTACGCCACCCCGACCGACCAGCGCTACTGCATCAACAGCATCTCGCTGACGCTCCGGCCGCAGGAGTAAAACTCTTCCGAGTGCTGCGACCTGATCGGGTGTCCGACCCGTCCTGATGGTCAGAGCCCCGCCGCGAGCGGGTCCGCATGGCCGGCGTGCGGTTCACACCATCAGAAGGACATCCGAGATGAACGACGAGTTCAGCAGTGCGCTGAGCGAGGAACTCTCCGGGCTCAGCGAACCGCCGATCGGCGACCTGGTCGGGCAGGCCGCCCGCCGGGGCCGCCGGATCCGGCGGTTCCGGGCCGCCGGTGCGACGGTGGCCGTCGCCGCCGTCGCCACCGTTGCCGCGCTGCTCACCGGGTCGCTGGGCGGCCCCGGGCACTCCGACGCGCAGCAGGTCGGCGTGGCGGCGGCGCCGAGCAGCGGTGCTCCGAGCAGCGCCAGGCCGAGCGCCTCCACCACTCCGAGCAATTCCGCACCCCCGACCGCGGCCCCGAGTGCTTCGAGTCCAACGTCGCCCCCGAGCAGCAGCGCGTCGGCGAGCGGCAGCGGCGGCTCGCTGGTCCAGACCACCACGGCCAGTCTGCTGGCGGCCGTCGTGAAGGCCCTGCCTGCCGGGATGACGACGGACCACTACCAGGCCGACCCGCCCCAACCCCCGGTCACCCTCGACCCCAGCGTCTTCCTCTACCTGCACTCGGGCGGCGAGACCGGCCGGATCGGGGTCAGCCCCTTCAAGGCCGACACGGTGCCGGCCTGTCAGGTGCCCGACGGGGAGCACGACGTCACCATCAGGTGCTACACCGACCCGGCCGGTGACCAGGTCCAGGTGCTGACCAACACGGGCAACTGCATCCAGCACAACACGGTCATCGTGTACCGGCGCGACGGCATCGGTGTCGGGATCGACCTGTCCAGCTGCTTCAAGAACAGCCCGGACGGGAGTGCGGCGCTGGTGCTGTCCCAGGACCAGGCCATCGCCCTGGCGACCAACCCCTTGATCGACGTCAAGATGCCCGAGTCCTTCGTGCAGACCGCCAACGCCACGTACCCGAACCTCCCGCAGTAATCCGCACCACCGCCGCGGCCCCCACTCCCGGGGCCGCGGCCTCCGGCATTTCCACTCCACACCAACCGACCCCGGGGGAACCGACGGTGCGCAACGAATCCGACTTCACCGCCTTCGCCGAGGCGAACGTGACCCGACTGCGGCAGATCGCCTATCTGATGTGCCGGGACTGGCACTTGGCGCAGGACCTCACCCAGACCACGCTCACCAAGATGTACGTCCGCTGGAACAAGATCGGCCGCGACCCGAACGCCGACCCGTTCCGGTACGCCCGCAAGGTGCTGCTCACCGCCCTGCTCGACCACCGGCGCCTGCGCAGCAGCACCGAGCTGACCATGGACCAGCTCCCGGAGCAGTCGCACGGCGCCGCCGACCCGTCGGCCACCCGGCTGACCCTGCTGGACGCACTGGCCCGGCTCCCCCGCCGGGACCGGGCGATCGTGCTGCTGCGCTACTGGGAGGACCAGAGCGTGGTGGACACCGCGGAGATCCTCGGGGTGAGCGTCTCGGTGGTGAAGAGCCAGAGCGCCCGGGCGATCGCGGTGCTCCGCAGCCACCTGGGACAGGACGGCCGACTGCTGCTCAGCTAGCGGCCGTTGATCACGATTCGGTATCGCACACCGGCTGACCCTGCCGAATGTCGGGCCGGAGGTCTAGAACAAGGCCCATGTGGTTGCTCTTCCTGGTGCCGGCCTGCGTCGTCGCGGTGGTCTCCTGCCTCCGCCTGGTCCGGGCAGCGGCCACCGCCGACGCCATGACGGACCAGGTCCGCGAGGAGCCGCAGACCGCCTCGATCGGGCTCTACGAGACCGCGTACCTGGCCGGCGGACCGAGCCGGGTCGTGGAGCTCGCCCTGGTGCTGATGAGCGGCCGCGGCCGGCTGCACCTGGCGCACACCGGCTGGACCACGGTGGTCGACCCGGTCGGGCGCAACCGGCTGGAGCGGGCGCTGATCGACGCGATCGGCCCGGAGGGCCAGTGCCGCACCGGCGAGTTGCGGCAGAGCCTGGCGGGCCATCCGGCGGTGGCCGAGATCGGGGTGCGGCTGTCGCTGACCGGGCTGGCCACCCCGGCCGGGGTGCGGGAGAGCACGCTGCTGGCGGTCCGCCAGGTGCGTCAGGCGCTGCTGCTGGCGGTTCTGCTGCTGGCCGCTGCGATGACGTTCAGCTGGCCCGGGCAGCAGAACAGCGCGGCCACCTTCGCCTGGTTCTCGCTGCCGCTGATCCTCACCACCGGCACCCTGCTGATGGCCCGGGTGGACGTGCACCCGTACACCCGGTGGGCGGCGCCGGCCGGGCAGCGGCTGCTGCAGGAGCTGCGGCTGCCCCGGCAGCCCCGGGGCACCGAGCAGGACCCGGAGCGCCTGCTGCTGACCGCGGTGGCGATGGGCGGGGCCGGCGCGGTGCCGGACGCCCGGCTGCGGATGGCGCTGCGCGGCTGACGGGCCCGACGGGCCTCCCCCAGCCTTCGGCCGGGGGGACCCCCATGCCGCCCAGCACCCGGGCGCGGCGGTCAGACCAGGCCGTTCAGCAGCTCGCCGATCGGCTTGCGACGACCGGTGTAGAACGGCACCTCCTCGCGCACGTGCAGCCGGGCCCGGGACGGGCGCAGGTCGCGCATCAGGTCGACGATCCGGTGCAGCTCGTCGGCCTCGAAGGCGAGCAGCCACTCGTAGTCGCCCAGCGCGAAGGCCGGCACCGTGTTGGCCCGCACGTCCGGGTAGCCGCGGGCCATCATGCCGTGCTCGGCCAGCATCGCCCGGCGCTCGTCGTCGGGGAGCAGGTACCACTCGTAGGAGCGGACGAACGGGTAGACGCAGACGTACTCGCGGGGCCGCTCGTCGGCCAGGAAGGCCGGGATGTGCGACTTGTTGAACTCGGCGGGGCGGTGCAGCGCCATGTTGGACCAGACCGGCTCCAGCAGCCGGCCGAGGCCGGTGCGGCGGAACCGGTTGTAGGCCTCCTGCAGGTTGTCGGAGCTCTCCGAGTGCCACCAGATCATCAGGTCGGCGTCGGCCCGCAGGCCGGACACGTCGTAGCTGCCGCGGATGGTGACGTCCTTGGCGGCCAGCTGCTCGAAGAGCTCCTCGACCTCGGTGGCGAGCGCGGTGCGGTCCTCGGGGAGCGCGTCCTTCAGCCGGAAGACCGACCACATGGTGTAGCGGATGACCTGGTTCAGGTCGCGGGCCTTCAGCTTCGGCTGCTGCTCGGTGGTCTCAGTCATGTCCTCTATCGTCCCTTCGGTTCCCGCTGCCCCAGGGCAGGGAAGTCAGTACGTCGTCGGCGGCCCGCCGGGCGCTGCCGACGCAGGCCGGGATGCCCACGCCGTCGAAGGCCGCCCCGGCCAGCGCCAGGCCGCCGAGCCGCTGCGCCCCGGCGCGGATCCGGGCGACCCGCTGCTGGTGGCCGACGGGGTACTGCGGCAGGCCGGCCGGCCAGCGGGTGACCTCGGTGGCGTACGGCACGGCGGTCAGGCCGACCGCCTCCCGCAGGTCGTCGAGGGAGCGCCGGACCAGCTCGTCGTCGTCCAGCCCGAGGGCGGCCTCCTCGCGGTAGCGGCCGAGCGAGGTGCGCAGCAGGAAGGCCTGCGGGGCGGACTCGGCCAGCCAGCCCCACTTCTGGCTGGAGAAGGTGGCGGCCTTGATCTGGCGGCCGTCCACCGGCGGCACCAGGAAGCCGCTGCCGGGCGGCGGTTCGGGCAGGTCGGCGCGGTGGAAGGCCATGGTGACCAGCGCCATGCCGGCGTACTCGACGGCGGCCAGCTCGGCTGCGGCGGCCGGGGCCTCACGGGCCAGCAGCCGGGCGGCGACCGGGGCCGGCACGGCGAGCACCACCGCGTCGCAGGCCTCGCCGTCCACCGACCAGCCGTCGGGGGTGCGGCGCAGCTCGGTCACCGGGGCGTTCAGCCGCAGCTCGACACCGGCCCGCACGCAGGCCTCGGCGACCGCGAGCGGCAGGGTGCCGATCCCGCCGGGCAGGCCTGCGAAGACCGGGCCGCCGGCAGAATGGGGGCCCCCCGGCCGGAGGCTGGGGGACGGTCCAGCAGCTTGTGCACGCCCTCGATCAGCGAGCCGCCGCCCTGGGCGACGGCGAGCAGTTGGGGCACTGCGGCGCGCAGCGAGATCTCCTCGGCGCGGCCCGCGTAGACCCCGCCGAGCAGCGGCTCGACGAGCCGGTCGACCACCTCCTGGCCGAGCCGCTCGGCCACATAGGCGCCGATCGCCACGTCGTCGCCCACCTCGGCGGGCTTCTCGTCGCGCACCCGGTCCAGACCGGCCCCGCTGAGCACCCCGGAGGCGGCCAGCGCGGCCAGATCGCCCGGCACGCCCATCAGTTGACCGCCCGGCAGCGGACGCAGCGCGCCCCGGGTCCAGACCGCGGCCTTGGCGGTGCTGGGGGCCACCAGCCGGTCGCCGAGGCCGACTTCGCGGGCCAGCCCGACCGCCTCCGGACGGCGGGCCAGCATCGACTCGGCGCCGAGGTCGACCCGCACCCCGCCGACCTCGCCGCTGCGCAGCTTGCCGCCCAGCCGGTCGCCCGCCTCGCGCAGCACGACCCGGGCCCGCGGTGGTCCGCCGGCCGCGCCGCCCAGGTAGGCGGCGGCGGCCAGGCCGGCAATCCCGCCGCCGATCACGACGGCCTTGGGCAGTGGTTCAGCCATGAGCGGTTCAGCCATGCTTCGCAGTCTCGCAGAGCTTACGAAGTGCGCCGTCAGCGGGCGCTGGCCTCGTGCACGAAGGCGACCAGGCGGCTGAGCGCGTCCGGGTCCATGCTCGGCAGCACGCCGTGGCCCAGGTTGAAGATGTGGCCGCTGGTGCTCAGCGAGGAGGCCGCGTGCAGCACCTCGCGGGCCTTGGTCTCCACCACCTTGGTGGGGCCGAAGAGCACCGCCGGGTCGAGGTTGCCCTGCAGCGCCTTGTCGGCGCCGACCCGGCTGGAGGCCACGTCCAGCGGCACCCGCCAGTCCACCCCGACCACGTCGGCGCCGGCCTTGCCCATCAGGCCGAGCAGCTCGCCGGTGCCGACACCGAAGTGGATCCGCGGCACGCCGTACTCGGCGACCGACTCGAAGACCTTGGTGCTGGCCGGCATGACGGAGCGCCGGTAGTCGTCGGGCGCCAGCGAGCCGACCCAGGAGTCGAAGAGCTGCACGGCGGAGGCGCCGGCCTCGATCTGCACCTTGAGGAAGGCGGAGGTGATCACCGCGAGCCGGTCCACCAGCTCGGCCCAGAGCTCCGGCTCGCCGTACATCATGGCCTTGGTCCGCTCGTGGTTCTTCGACGGACCGCCCTCGATGAGGTAGCTGGCCAGGGTGAACGGGGCGCCCGCGAAGCCGATCAGCGGGGTGCTGCCGAGCTCGTCGACCAGCAGGCCGACCGCCTCGGTGACGTAGGGGACGTCGTCCGGCTCCAGCGGGCGCAGCCGCTGCAGGTCTGCCCTGGTGCGGATCGGGTCGGCGATCACCGGGCCGATGCCGGCCTTGATGTCGACGTCGATGCCGATCGCCTTGAGCGGCACCACGATGTCGCTGAAGAAGATCGCCGCGTCCACCTTGTGCCGGCGGACCGGCTGCAGGGTGATCTCCTTGACCAGCTCGGGACGCATGCAGGAGTCCAGCATCGGGATACCCTCGCGCACCTTGTGGTACTCGGGCAGCGAGCGGCCGGCCTGCCGCATGAACCAGACCGGGGTGTGCGGCACCGGCTCGTGCCGGCAGGCGCGCAGGAAGGCGGAGTCGTACGCGGCGCTGCGGTGCGCGGCGGGCTGGGCTGCGGTCGTCTCACTCACCCCCTCATCCTCCCACGCGCCATGGACGCCACCGGCCCCGGACGGCCGCAGGAAGATCCTTTTCCACGCCGGCGCTGCGTGCCGGTCCTGGGGAACTGCCGCGCAGGGCCTAGTCTTCAGCTCATGGCATCGGTCGGTGGGAACCCCGCGCAGCACGGCGGAACGAACAAGGAGTCGGCTTCCTCTCCCGCGGCGGAGCCGCCGGCCGACGTCTTCCGCAGTGTTGTCGAGACGCTCACGGCCCTGCCGGTGCGTCCCGAGGTCCAGTTGTCGGCGGCGCCGGCGCCGCGTCGGCTGGCCCCGTTCAGCTGGGCGGTTACCGCCACGGTCGAGGTGGACGGCGAGGAGCTGGCCGACGGGCGGTTCGTGCTGCTGTACGACCCGGCGGGCCAGGAGGCCTGGCACGGCGAGTTCCGGGTGGTCACCATGACCCGGGCCGAGCTGGAGCCGGAGATCGCCGGTGATCCGATGCTGGGCGAGGTCGGCTGGTCCTGGCTGATGGACGCGTTGCAGGCGCACGGCGCCGGGTACGCGGAGCCGGGCGGCACGGTGACCCATGCCGCCTCGCAGTTCTTCGGCGCGCTGTCGGACCGCCCGGACAGCACCGAGATCGAGCTGCGGGCCTCCTGGACGCCGGCCGACGGCCGGTTCGAGCGGCATCTGACGGCCTGGGCGGACCTGCTGTGCGTCTGCGCCGGGCTGCCGCCGACGGTGCCCGCGCCGCTGCCGCAGACCGACACCGCATCACTCGGCGGAGTGGTCCCGATGCCCGCGCGGCGCCGCCCCCGATCACACTGAAGGCTGACGGCCATTCAGGGCCGCCCCAACCCGGGTACCCCCTGCTCACGGGCATGACGGGCCGTCAATCAATCGCCCCGGCCTGACCGTTTCGTGCCGCTTCTGAGCGGTTCTGACCGTTTTCTGGGCATGTCGCATCAATCATCCGCACGATTCGTCCGTATTGTGACTCACTAGATCGTGATCATTCGCTAAAGCCGGGCACGGATGATGCCGAAGCAGTCTGTGACCCTTTAAACACGCGGAACACTCCGACTCCTTCGCCCATCGGGGTTCCGTCCGCCACTCCCCTCAGGAGGCACGGTGTCGGTCCTGCTAGAGCACCCCGCAAACGTGGTCGCCTACCGCCCGACCAAGCCCACCGCGATGGTGGTGATCGCCGACCCCCGGGTCCGCAGCACCGTCACGCGTCATCTGTGGGCACTCGGGGTGCGCGACGTCATCGAGGTTTCGTCGATCGCGGAGGCCCGGCCGCGGGTCTCCACGCCCCGGGACATCTGCGTGGCGGATGTCCACCTGCCCGACGGTTCGGGCCTGACCATCCTCGCGGAGACCCGGGCCGCGGGCTGGCCCAACGGCCTGGCGCTGTCCGCCGCCGACGACATCGGCGCGGTGCGCAGCGCACTGGCCGGGGGCGTCAAGGGCTATGTGGTCACCGGCACCCGTACCAATGTCGCGATGCCGGGCCGCCCCGGGCTGCCGCTGGGCGCGGCCGGTCTGGCGGGGCGGATGCGCCGGCCCGGCATCCCCGGCGCCCCCGGCCACCTGGGCGCGCCCGGTGGTCCCGGTGCCCCGGGGGCGCCCGGTGCGGCGCCGGCCGCCTACCGCGAGCTGTCCGGCCGCGAGGTGGAGGTGCTGCGGCTGGTTGCGGAGGGCCAGTCCAACAAGGCGATCGGTGTCGCGATGGGCCTGTCGGCGCTGACGGTGAAGAGCCACCTGGCCCGGATCGCGCGCAAGCTGGGCACCGGGGACCGGGCCGGCATGGTCGCGGTCGCGCTGCGCACCGGCATCATCCACTGAGCGTCCGCTCGCGGTCCGGAGGAACGTTTCCTCCGGACCGCCATCGGCATTCGAGCAGGTCCGCGCCTGACGATCAGGGTCCCCCAGCGGGGGGCGTCGTACTCTTGGTGGGTGACCGACGCCGCTGAAGCCATCGCCGTAGAGACCGCCCCGGTGCCGCTGCTCGAACCCCGGGAGGGACTGCCACCGGTGGTCGCCGACCAGGCGGGGCTGGCCGAGGTGCTCGCGGCCTTCGCGGCGGGCACCGGTCCGGTCGCGGTCGACGCCGAGCGGGCCTCCGGCTACCGCTACGGCCAGCGTGCCTATCTGATCCAGTTGCGCCGGGCCGGCGCCGGCACCGCGCTGATCGACCCGATCGCCTGCCCCGATCTGAGCGGGCTCGGCGAGGCGCTGGCCGACACCGAGTGGGTGGTGCACGCCGCCACCCAGGACCTGCCCTGCCTGGCCGAGGTCGGCATGCGCCCGTCGCGGCTGTTCGACACCGAGCTGGCCGGCCGGATCGCGGGCTTCCCCCGGGTCGGGCTCGGCCCGATGACCGAGAACGTGCTCGGCTACCGGCTGGCCAAGGAGCACTCCGCGGTGGACTGGTCCACCCGCCCGCTGCCCGAACCCTGGCTGAAGTACGCCGCGCTGGACGTCGAGGTGCTGGTCGACCTGCGCGACGCCCTGGAGGCCGAGCTGACCGGGCAGGGCAAGCTCGACTGGGCGCTGGAGGAGTTCGCGGCGATCGTGGCCGCGCCCCGGCCTGCCCCCGGGTGGACCCCTGGCGCCGCACCTCAGGCCTGCACAAGATCCGCCGCCGCCGGCAGCTGGCCGCGGTGCGCGAGCTGTGGCAGACCCGCGACCGGCTGGCCCAGGAGCGCGACGTCTCCCCCGGCCGGGTGCTCTCGGACGCGGCGATCGTGGCCGCCGCGCTGGCCATGCCGGCCAACCTCGGCGCCCTGCAGGCGGTGGCCGGCTTCGGTCCCCGGGTGCACCGGCGCCAGCTGGAGCAGTGGCTGGCCGCGCTGGACCGGTCCCGGGCGGTCCCGGAGACCGAGCTGCCGCCGGCCGCCGCCCCGCACGAGGGTCCGCCGCCGCCGCGCGCCTGGGCCGAGAAGGACCCGGTGGCCGCCGCCCGGCTGTCCGGCGCCCGGGCCGCGGTGTCCGAGCTGGCCGAGAAGCTGAAGCTGCCGGCCGAGAACCTGATCACTCCGGAGCTGGTGCGCCGGGTCTCCTGGGAGCCGCCGGCCGAGCCGACCGCCCCGGCCGTGGGCGGTGCGCTGCGGGCGCTCGGGGCGCGCGGCTGGCAGGTCGAGCTGGTGGCCCCGGTGGTGGCCCAGGCCTTCGTCAAGGCCGCCGAGAGCCAGGCCTGACCCTGCGCCGGGCCGGCCCGGCGGACGTGGCGGGGGACACAGCCGACTCGGGTGACCCGGCCCTGGGCAAGTTGGTTACCGACCAGTAGCATGGCCGGTGAAGCAGCGCTGCTCGTTTTGCGAGCGCATCTCTGCGCACCATGCCATGTCCCCTGGGAGGAGAGCCCCCGTGCCTCGTACCTCGCGGGACGTCGTCTTCGTCGACGGCGTCCGCACCCCGTTCGGCAAGGCCGGCCCGAAGGGCATCTACCACGAGACCCGCGCCGACGACCTGGTCGTCAAGTGCATCCGGGAGCTCGTGCGCCGCAACCCGGACCTGCCCGTCGAGCGCATCGACGAGGTCGCCGTCGCGGCGACCACGCAGATCGGCGACCAGGGTCTGACCATCGGCCGCACCGCCGCGCTGCTGGCGGGCCTGCCCAAGTCGGTGCCCGGCTACGCCATCGACCGGATGTGCGCCGGCGCCATGACCGCGGTCACCAGCATCGCGGGCGGCATTGCCTTCGGTGCCTACGACATCGCCGTGGCCGGCGGCGTCGAGCACATGGGCCGGCACCCGATGGGCGAGGGCGTGGACCCGAACCCGCGCTTCGTCTCCGAGAAGCTGGTCGACGAGTCCGCCCTGTTCATGGGCATGACCGCCGAGAACCTGCACGACCGCTTCCCGCACATCACCAAGGAGCGCTGCGACGCCTACGCGGTGCGCTCCCAGGAGAAGGCCGCCAAGGCGTACGCCAACGGCGACATCCAGCCCGACCTGGTGCCGATCGCGATCCGCAACACCAACCCCGAGGTCGGCGAGACCGGCTGGGGCCTGGCCACGGTCGACGAGCCGCTGCGCCCGGGCACCACGATGGAGTCGCTGGCGGGCCTGAAGACCCCGTTCCGCCCGCACGGCAACATCACCGCCGGCAACGCGGCCGGCCTGAACGACGGCGCCACCGCCTCGCTGCTGGCCGCCGAGGACGTCGCCCGCGAGCTCGGCCTGCCGGTCAAGATGCGCCTGGTCTCCTACGCCTTCGCCGGCGTGGAGCCCGAGGTGATGGGCATCGGCCCGGTGCCGGCCACCGAGAAGGCGCTGGCCAAGGCCGGTCTGACCATCGAGGACATCGGCGCGTTCGAGATCAACGAGGCCTTCGCCGTGCAGGTGCTGGCCATGCTCGACCACTTCGGCATCGCCGACGACGACGAGCGGGTCAACCCCTTCGGTGGCGCGATCGCCTTCGGCCACCCGCTGGCCTCCTCCGGCGTCCGCCTGATGAACCAGCTGGCCCGCCGCTTCGAGCAGCGCCCGGACGTCCGCTACGGCATCACCTCCATGTGCATCGGTTTCGGCATGGGCGGGACCGTCATCTGGGAGAACCCGCACTTCGAGGGTGGTAAGTGACCATGACGAGCACCACTGAGCTGCTGACCCGCGGCGCCGAGCTGTTCCCCGGCGAGGTCGTCACCACCGCGCACGTGCGTCACCTGGACCTGCCGCTGCAGGCCGGCAAGCTGGCCGTGATCACCCTGGACAACGGCTTCGACCACACCAAGCCGACCACCTTCGGCCCGGGCTCGCTGCTGAAGCTCTCCGCGGCGCTGGACCAGGTCGAGGCGGAGGCCGCCGAGGGCAAGATCGTCGCCGTCGCGATCACCGGCAAGCCGTTCATCTTCGCGGTCGGCGCCGACCTCAAGGGCGTCGAGCTGCTCAAGGAGCACGGCGACGCGCTGGCCATCGGCAAGGGCGGCCACGAGGTCTTCAAGCGGATCGCCGCGCTGCCGGTGCCGAGCTTCGCGTTCTACAACGGTGCCGCGATGGGCGGCGGTGTCGAGGTGGGCCTGCACTGCACCTACCGCACCGTCAGCTCCGGTGTGCCGGCCTTCTCGCTGCCCGAGGTCTTCCTCGGTCTGGTCCCCGGCTGGGGCGGCTGCACCATCCTGCCGAACCTGGTCGGCCCGGCCAACGCGGTCAAGGTCATCATCGAGAACTCGATGGCCCAGAACAAGCAGCTCAAGGGCAAGGAGGTGTTCGAGCTCGGCATCGCGGACGCGATCTTCGAGCCGGCCGACTTCCTGGAGCAGTCGATCCTGTGGGCCGCCAAGGTCCTCAAGGGCGAGGTCGTCGTCGAGCGCCCGGAGATCGACCGGGGCGAGAACTGGGACCAGTGCATCGCCTGGGGCCGGGCCGTCGCCGACGGCAAGGTGCACGGCGCCGCGCCGGCCGCCTACCGCGCGCTGGACATCATGGCCGCGGCCAAGGACGGCGACCTGCAGAAGGGCTTCGACGCCGAGGACCAGGCGCTGGCCGACCTGATCATGGGTGGCGAGCTGCGGGCCGGCATCTACTCGTTCAACCTGGTGCAGCGCCGGGCCAAGAAGCCGTTCGGCGCCCCGGACAAGTCGCTGGCCCGCCCGGTCTCCAAGGTCGGCGTGGTCGGTGCCGGTCTGATGGCCTCCCAGCTGGCGCTGCTCTTCGCCCGCCGCCTCGAGGTGCCGGTGGTCCTCACCGACATCGACCAGGCGCGGATCGACAAGGGCGTCGGCTACGTCCACGGCGAGATCGACAAGCTGCTGGCCAAGGGCCGGGTCAACCAGGACAAGGCCAACAAGCTCAAGGGCCTGGTCAGCGGCCACCTGGACAAGGCGACCGCCTTCGGCGACGCGGACTTCGTGATCGAGGCCGTGTTCGAGGAGATGGGCGTCAAGCAGAACGTCTTCGCCGAGCTGGAGGCCGTGGTCTCGCCGACCGCGATCCTGGCCACCAACACCTCCTCGCTGTCGGTCACCGAGATGGCCTCCAAGCTGCAGCACCCGGAGCGCGTGGTCGGCTTCCACTTCTTCAACCCGGTCGCGATCCTGCCGCTGCTGGAGATCGTCCGGGCCGAGAAGACCGACGACGCCTCGCTGGCCACCGCCTTCGCCGTCGCCAAGAAGCTGAAGAAGACGGCCGTGCTCACCAAGGACGCCCCGGCGTTCGTGGTGAACCGGATCCTGACCCGTTTCATGGGCGAGATCCAGAACATCATCGACGAGGGCACCTCGTTCGAGACCGTCGAGAAGGCCGTGCAGCCGCTCGGCCTGCCGATGTCCCCGATCGCGCTGCTCGAGCTGGTCGGCCCGGCCATCGCGCTGCACGTCTCGGAGACCCTGCACGGTGCCTTCCCGGAGCGCTTCACCGTCTCCGAGAACCTCGCCAAGGTGGTCAAGGCCGGCAAGCGCGGCTTCTACATCTGGCAGGACGGCCGGCAGGTGCTCGACCCCGAGGTGCTGGAGCTGCTCTCCTTCGGCGACAGCGCGCTCACCGAGGAGCAGGTCCGCGAGCGGGCGCTGAACGCGGTCGCCCAGGAGATCGGCCTGATGCTGGACGAGGGCGTGGTCGGTGAGGCGCAGGACATCGACCTGTGCATGATCACCGGCGCCGGCTGGCCCTTCCACCTGGGCGGGATCACCCCGTACCTGGACCGCGAGGGCGTCTCCGAGCGGGTGAACGGCAAGCGCTTCCTGGCCCCGGGCCTGGCCAGCGTGCCGGCCTGAGCCTGACCCGGCTCCGCTAGCGACAGCGGGCGCCTTCCTCCGAACCGGGGGAAGGCGCCCGTTCGCGTCTGCGCTCAGGCCGTCCCGGTATACACCCAAACCGGACAAAGAGCATAATGCCGTTAGGCCAAGCGGTTCAGACTTGCACACTCGAAGGAGGCGAGTCGTATGGCCGACGTCTCACATCGAACCGGTGATATGCGCACCCATCCGGACATCGCGGAGATGCGCGACCGGTACGCACGCATGATGGACGGGCCGTCCGGAGTCGCCGTGGACGGCCTGGTCGTCCTCGCCGGCCTCTACCTGGCGATCTCGCCCTACGTGGTGCACTTCAGTGCCGCCAGCCACGAGCTGGTGGTCACCAACCTGATCCTCGGCATCGGCATCGCCGCTCTCGGGCTCTGCCTCACCCTCGCCCCGGCCCGGATGTTCGGGCTCACCTGGGCGATGTTCGCGACCGGCGTGTTCCTGATCATCTCCCCGTGGGTGGTGACCGTCGGCCACACCGCGACCCGGGGCATCATCTGGAACCAGGTGGTGATCGGGGCCGTCACCTGTCTGCTCGCCCTCACCGCGGGCGGAGTGATGGGCAGCCGGCGCCGCCGAGCCTGATCCCCGTCCAACCCGAAAGGACCTGCCCGGCCGCGAACGGCCGGGCAGGTCCTTCGGTGTGAGGCGGCGTCAGCCGGCGTGAGACGGTGTCAGGCCTCGACGGTCTGGGAGACGTCCAGCCGGGCGACCAGCGCCGTCACCTGACGGGCGATGTCGGGGCCGGTCAGGCCGATCTCGGCGAGGATCTCCTCGCGCTTGGCGTGGTCCAGGAACTCCTGCGGGATGCCGAAGTCGCGCAGCGGCAGGTCCACCTCGGCGTCGCGCAGCGCCTGGGCGACGGTGGCGCCGACCCCGCCGGCCCGCCCGTTGTCCTCGACCGTCACCACCACGCGGTGCTCGGCGGCCAGGCCGGGCAGCGCCGGGTCCACCGGCTTGACCCAGCGCGGGTCGACCACCGTGGCGGTGATCCCCTGGGCGTCCAGCAGCGCGGCGGCCTCCAGGCAGATCGAGGCCAGCGCGCCGACCGAGACGATCAGCACATCGGCCCGCTTCTCACCCTCGACCGGCGACTCGGTCGAGCCGTGCAGCACGTCCATGCCGCCGATCCGGCCGAGCGAGGCCACCGCCGGGCCGACCGCGCCCTTGGAGAAGCGCACCACCGTCGGCGCGTCCTTGACCTCGACGGCCTCGCGCAGCTGCGCCCGCAGCTGCTCGGCGTCACGCGGGGCGGCCAGCCGCAGACCGGGCACCACCTGCAGGATCGACATGTCCCACATGCCGTTGTGCGAGGCGCCGTCGGTGCCGGTGATGCCGGCCCGGTCGAGCACGAAGGTGACGCCCAGCTTGTGCAGGGCGACGTCCATCAGCACCTGGTCGAAGGCCCGGTTGAGGAAGGTCGCATAGACCGCGACCACCGGGTGCAGCCCGGCGGTGGCCAGACCGGCGGCCGAGACCGCGGCGTGCTGCTCGGCGATGCCGACGTCGAAGGTGCGCTTCGGGAAGGCCTTGGCGAACGGCGCCAGGCCCACCGGGTGCAGCATCGCGGCGGTGATCGCCACGATGTCCTTGCGCTCCCGGCCGAGCTCCACCATCTCCTCGCCGAAGACCGAGGTCCAGTCCTTGCCCGAGGTCTTCACCGGCAGGCCGGTGTCCGGGTGGATCACGCCGACCGCGTGGAAGCGGTCCTCCTCGTTGTTGAGCGCCGCGTGGTAGCCGCGACCCTTCTCGGTGATGACGTGCACGATCACCGGGCCGCCGAAGCCGCGGGCCTTGCGCAGCGCCGACTCCAGCGCGCCGATGTCGTGGCCGTCGATCGGGCCGAGGTACTTCAGGCCGAGGTCCTCGAACATGCCCTGCGGGGCGATGAAGTCCTTCAGGCCCTTCTTGGCGCCGTGCAGCGCGCCGGCCAGCCCCTCGCCGATCACCGGAGTGCGCTGCAGCGCCTCCTTGCCCCAGCTGAGGAAGCGCTCGTAGCCCTGGGTGGCGCGCAGCGTGGTGAGGTGGTTGGCCAGGCCGCCGATGGTCGGCGAGTAGGAGCGCTCGTTGTCGTTGACCACGATGACCAGCGGGCGGTCCTGGGCCTCGGCGATGTTGTTGAGCGCTTCCCAGGCCATGCCGCCGGTGAGCGCACCGTCGCCGGTGACCGCGACCACCGGGCAGTCCTTGTGGCCGAGCAGCTGGTTGGCCTTGGCGATGCCGTCGGCGTAGCCCAGCACGGTGGAGGCGTGCGAGTTCTCGATCACGTCGTGCTCGGACTCGACCCGGGACGGGTAGCCGGACAGGCCGCCCTTCATCTTCAGCCGGCTGAAGTCCTGACGGCCCGTCAGCAGCTTGTGGACGTAACTCTGGTGGCCGGTGTCGAAGAGGATCCGCTCGCGCGGCGAGTCGAAGACCCGGTGCAGCGCGATGGTGAGCTCCACCACTCCGAGGTTGGGGCCCAGGTGCCCGCCGGTCTTGGAGACCTCCTCGATCAGGAAGGTGCGGATCTCCTCGGCGAGGGCAGCCAGCTGCCCCGGGGTGAGCCGGTCGAGATCGCGCGGCCCCCGAATGCGGGTCAGCAAGGACACCCGTTCCTCCTTCTGTCGGTGTGGGTGCGAGCGGGCTCTCGGCCCGCTCGACTGGTCGAGTCTAATGTCCGCCGGTGCGGCGCCTCGCGCCGGGAGCATGTCTGCGGGGCGTGCAAAAGCCCGGAACGCGCCCCCGCACGCCAGCGCTGATCGGCTGGCGTGCGGCAGGCGCGTCCCGGGCGCGCGGCAGGTCAGCCGCGCCCGGAGGTCTTCTGGGTGCGGCGCGAGACCGAGTCCAGGACCACCGCGGCCAGCAGCACCGCGCCGGTGATCATGTACTGGATCGACTGGCTGGTGTTCTGCATGTCCAGGCCGACCATGATGGCCTCGATCACCAGCGTGCCCAGCAGCGCCGACCAGGCGTTGCCGCGACCGCCGAACAGGCTGGTGCCGCCGATGACGGCCGCCGCGATGGCGTCCATCAGGACGTTGCCGCCGCCCAGCAGCTTGTCGGCGGAGCCCTGCTGCGAGGCGAGGAACAGACCGCCGACCGCGGCCAGACCGGCCGAGATCATGTAGACCGTGATCCGCACCCGGGACACGCTGATGCCGGCCCGGCGGGCCGCCTCGATGCCGCCGCCGACCGCGAACACCTGGCGGCCGTAGCGGGTGCGGCGCAGCACGAAGTCCGAGCCGATCACCACGGCGAGCAGGACCACCAGCGCCAGCGGCAGGCCGCGGTCCTGGTTGAACATGTAGGCCACCCCGAAGGCGAGCACGGCCAGCGCGGCGGCGCGCACCGCGATCTCGGTGACCGAGCGGGCCGGCAGCCCGGCCTGGCGGCGGTTCTTCGCCCCCAGCAGCGCGGCGATCAGGTAGCCGGCCACACCGACCGCGGCCACGCCGTAGGCGACGGCCACATCGTTGAAGAAGTAGTTGTCCAGCTTGGCGATCACGCCGTCCGGAATGTTGTTGAGGGTGCCCTTCGAGCCCATCACCTCGCCCTGCAGACCGTTCCAGGCGAGGAAGCCGGCCAGCGTGACCACGAAGGCCGGCACGCCCAGCTTGGCGAAGAAGAAGCCGTGCAGCGCGCCGATGACCAGCGCGCAGCCGACGGCGAGCAGCATGGCCAGCCACTCGTTGAGGCCGTGCTGGACGGCGGCCACCGCGGCGATCGCCGCCGAGGCGCCGGCCAGCGAGCCGAGCGACAGGTCGATCTCGCCGAGCAGCAGCACGAAGACGATGCCGACGGCTATCAGACCGGGACCGGCGAGGTAGAGGGCGATGTTGGAGAGGTTTCCGGCGGTGAGGAACCTGCTGTTCAGCGACTGGAAGATGATCGCGATCAGGATCAGCCCGAGCACCACCGGCAGCGAGCCGAGGTCACCGCTGCGCACCTTGCGCTGGAACTCGCCGAGGTAGCCGCTCAGGCCCTGCTCGCGGACCAGCAGCCGGGGGTCGACGGCCGGCGCGGCGGGGAGGACTGCGTGGTCATCTGGGTTGCCTTCTGGGGGTGGCGGGGTTGCTCACTTGGCGGCCTCCGACTCGGTCGCGTGCGCACTGTGCTGGTCGGTCGCGTGCGCGACGCGGGCCTGACGGCGGGTCACCGCGTTGTCGGTGGCGCCGGTGATGGCCGAGATGATGGTTTCGTGGCTGGTGTCCGCGATCTTGAAGACACCGTTGTTGCGGCCCAGCCGCAGCACCGCGACCTGGTCGGCGACGGCGCGCACGTCGGCCATGTTGTGGCTGATCAGGATCACCCCGAGGCCGCGGTCCCGGAGCCGCTCGACCAGGTCGAGCACCTGGGCGGTCTGCTCCACGCCGAGCGCGGCGGTGGGCTCGTCCAGGATGACGATCTTGGGGTCGCCGATCAGCGCGCGGGCGATGGCGACCACCTGGCGCTGGCCGCCGGAGAGCGCCGCGACCGGGATCCGCACGCTGGGGATCCGGATGGAGAGCGTGTCGAGCAGCTCCTTGGCCTTCTTCTCCATGGCCACCTCGTCCAGCCGGCCGCCGCGCAGCAGCTCGCGGCCGAGGAAGAGGTTGGCGACCACGTCGAGGTTGTCGCAGAGCGCGAGGTCCTGGTAGACGGTCGCGACGCCGAGTGCGGTGGCGTCCTGAGGGCGGGCCAGGGTGACCTTGCGGCCCTCCCACTCGATGCTGCCCTCGTCGATCGTGTACACCCCCGCGATCGTCTTGACCAGGGTGGACTTGCCGGCGCCGTTGTCGCCGACCAGGGCGACCACCTGTCCGGCGTGTACTTCGAGGTCGACGCCGGTGAGGACCTGCACGGCGCCGAACCGCTTGGAGACGTTGTGCAGGGCGAGGACGGGTGTGTCGGACTGAACCATTCGTGGCTCCTTCGGGGTCGTCAAAAGGGGCGCACGTGGCTCTGCTGGGAGGCCGGGTACGCCGGAGTGGCGCGCGGGGCGCCGGCCGGACCACTGCTCGGGCTCCGGCCGGCTCCCGCCGGGTGAAGGGGCTTCGGTTACTGGAGGTGGGCGTCCTGGCAGGCCTGCGCGTACTGCGCGGTGCAGATGTCCGAGACCTTGTAGAGGCCGTCGGCGATCACGGTGTCCTTGATGTTGTCCTTGGTCACCACGACCGGGGTGAGCAGCAGGGAGGGGACGTTGGTGCCGTCGCTGGCGGTGGTGGCGGTGGCGACGCTGGTGACGTCCACGTTGTGCAGCAGGTTGACCGCGATGGTGGCGGCGCCCTCGGCCTCCGGCTTGTAGGCCTTGTAGATGGTGTAGGCCTGGTCACCGGTGAGGATGCGCTGGATGGCGTCGGAGGCCGCGTCCTGGCCGCCGACCGGCACGCTGATGCCCTGGGCCTTGAGCGCGGTGATGATGGCGGCGGCCATGCCGTCGTTGGCGGAGTAGACGGCCTGGAAGCCGGTCTTGCCCAGCGAGGTGATCGCGGCGCCCATCTTCTGGCTGGCCACGGTGGGCTTCCACTCGCCGGACTGCTCGTAGACGATCTTGCCCACGGCGCCGTCCAGCACCTTGTGGGCGCCCGCCTTGAACTGACCGGCGTTCGGGTCGTTGTCGTCGCCGTTGATCATGACGACGTTGGCGGACTTGGCGTTGGCACCCAGCGCCTTCACCAGCGCCTGGCCCTGGAGCTCGCCGACCTTCTCGTTGTCGAAGGAGATGTAGGCGGAGACCGGGCCGGCGGCGAGCCGGTCGTAGGCGATGACCTTGACGCCCTTCTTCTGCGCGTCGGTGACCCAGGAGGCGGTGCCCGTGGCGTTCACCGGGTCGAGCATGATCACCTTGACGCCCTGCGAGACCAGGGTGTCGAACTGCTGCTTCTGGGTCGTGGCATCGCCGTTGGCGTTGTTGTACTTGACCGTGCAGTCAGCGCACAGCGACTTGACCTTGGCCTCGATGAGCGGCTTGTCGAACGACTCGTAGCGGACCGACGAGGAGTTCTCGGGGAGGAGCAGCCCGATGGTCTTGTTGTCTCCCGAGCTCGCGGAGTTGGAGCTGCTGCCACCGGCCTTGCCACAGGCGGCCATGGTGAGAGCCATCGAAACCGCGGCGGTACCGATGACGACGCGACGCATCATTGCGTTCATGTTGGGGGAGCCTCCCTGACGGAGCCGCAACGTTGCGGCGAGGTGGGAAGGAGTCAACCCCCCACCTTGCCGCGTCGTCAACATATGAACCCAGTCCTCCAGGGATCCAAATGTTTTCGTTACCTTCCTGAAGGCTAAGCCGAGACCAAACTGCCCGACCCTGTCCCGTTTTCGTCCCCCTTGCGAGGGACTGGCAACGCGTCAGGCACGCGCCGCCGCGGCCGGCGAGGCATGCCCGATTGCCCCGGTTTCGCCCATCTCGCTCATCACCAGGGCGAGGGCGCCGAGCACCTCCGCACGACCGCCCAAGGTACCGGGGACGATCGAGAGCTGACGCGCCGCCGAGGGGATCGCATAGCGCGCCACCGAGTCCCTGATCGGAGAAAGTACCAGCTCACCGGCCTCGGCGAGGTCACCGCCGAGGATCACCCGACGGGGATTCAGCAGATTGCACAGGGTCGCCACACCGGTGCCGATCTGCCGCCCGGCGTCCGCGATCACCCGCCGGCAGCCCAGGTCGCCCTGCTGCGCCAGCCGGACCACCTCGGACAACGTCAACTCGCGCTGGTGACTAGCGTTCAAAAGGTTGAGCAGATAGCGGGATCCGACGAAGGTCTCCAGGCAGCCGCGGTTGCCGCAGCGGCAGACCGGCCCGGACTCGTCCAGCGTGATGTGGCCGATCTCGCCGGCGGTGCCGCCCGGCCCCCGGTAGATCTGCCCGTTGATGACCAGGCCGGAGCCCACCCCGCTGGCCACCTTGATGTAGGCCAGGTCGGCCAGCCCGCGCCCGGCCCCCCAGACCAGCTCGCCCAGCGCACCCAGGTTGGCGTCGTTGTCGACGTGCACCGGCATGCCGAGGCGCTGGGACAGCTCCCGGCCCGGCGCGATCCCGGTCCACCCCGGCAGGATCGCGGTGGAGCCGAGCGCCCCGGTCTCCACGTCGATCGGCCCGGGCACCCCGAGGCCCACCCCGATCACCTTGTCCGGCCGGAACCCGGCCTGCTCCAGCAGCCGCTCCACCAGCGCCTCGGCCCGGGCGAAGCCCTGCTCGGCGGAGACGTCCACGTTCATCGGCTCGCTCTCCTCGGCGAGCACCCGGTGCGCCAGGTTGCCGACCGCCACCCGCAGGTGGGAGTGGCCGAAGTCGACGCCGACCACGATCCCGGCGTCCCCGCTCAGCGAGACGCTGCGGGCCCGCCGCCCGCCCGAGGAGGTGTCGGCCACCACCACCGTGCCGCTCTCCTTGAGCTCGCGCACGATGTTGGAGACCGTCGCCGCGGAGAGTCCGGTGGTGCGGGCGATCTCTGCCTGGGTCAGCGAGCCGGCCATCCGGACCGCGCGCAGCACGCGCTCGAGGTTGGCGCGGTGCAGCGAGGACTGCGAACCCGGCGTGTCCATGGACATGAATTACCCTCCTCAGGGCCCGGGAACCCGACCGTTCCCGCCCCACGCCGCGCCGTTGCGGCGGAGCTCGCGTTGACCAGAAGTTCACCTTCAACTTGTGAACTCTATGCCGAGAGCGGTGGTGCGCGCGCTCCCGCCCGGCCCGGCCGCCCCGAGCACAGGCTCGGGCCCTTCGGCAGCCGCCGAATGGTCCACCTCTACGATGTCCCTTATTCCCACCCGCCTCCTCAGCCTCCAGCGCCGCATCGGCCTGGACCAGGCGGACCACTCACGATCGATGACGGGGACTCATATGGCAGGCGATCAGCCGGACCAGAAGACCCAGCTTGACGGAGCGTCGGTGCCGGCGCCGGGCCAGCCGGCCGGCCCCAGCGCCGCGGACGTCAGCTACCAGCCGACCGAGCTGGCCTTCCCAGCGCAGCCGCCTGCCGGTGCCGCACCCGCGGCACCCGCCACACCGCCCCCGCCCGCCGGCGCCCCGGCCGGCCCGTACGACCCGCAGGCCGGCGGCTACGGCTACCCGCAGGCCGCCCAGCCCTACCCGACCCCGGCGCCGGCGCCGCAGGCCGGCTACCCCGGCTACGCCCAGCCCCAGCCCGGCTTCCAGCAGGCCGCCACTCCGCCCCCCGGCTACGCCTACCCCGGCGCACCGGGCGCCCCCACCCCCACCAAGCAGCGCAACCCGGTGATGGTGTTCGGCGGGATCGCCGGCAGCGTGCTGGCGGTCGGCATCGTGATCGGGCTGATCGTGCTGTTCAGCGGCCCCAGCCCCAAGCACAACACCACCGGCGCCCCGCTCGGCACCACCAGCGGCCCCAGCGGCGCTTCGGTCCCCTCCGGCCAGCTGGCCGACCTGTGGACCGCGCCCAAGCCCGACGGCAGCGACAACCGGATGATCGGCTTCTGGGTCACCGACAAGACGGTGGTCCGCGGTGACGCCAGCGCGCTGACCGCCTACAACCTCAGCGACGGCAAGGTCGCCTGGACGCTGCCCGCGCCCAGCGGCACCAAGGCGTTCTGCAGCATGTCCAAGGACATCAACAAGGCCGGCCTCGGCGCCGTCAGCTTCAACCTGGGCGACGACGACTGCGCGGCGATCGGCGCCGTCGACGCCACCAGCGGCACCCTGAAGTTCAAGGCCGGCAGCCCGCTGCCGGACCAGAAGAGCTTCGACACCGCGGTCACCATCACCGACAACGCCATCGGCGCGGCCAGCAGCGGCGTGCTGGGCGGCTTCAGCCTGACCGACGGCCACCAGCTGTGGAAGTACTCCGGCCGTGGCCAGTACTGCAACGGGACCGCGGACGCGGCCGGCGGTCTGATCGTGCTCAGCGACTACTGCGCGGACGGCTCGCCCAAGCAGCTGCTCCAGGTGCTGAACGCGGACACCGGCAAGGTCAACACCACCGTCCCGCTGCCCAACGAGAACGACCGGCTGTCCCAGATCGTCCAGACCAAGGGCATGCTGGTGGTGCAGATCAGCGCCGACTCCGACGGCGACTACCTGTTCGCCATCGACTCCAACGGCAACCAGCTGCCCAAGATCCCGCTGAAGGTGACCGGCGAGGACAAGATGCGGCCGTCCGCGGCCTCGTCGGCGGTGGCGCACAACCTCGTGCTCGGCAACACCTTCTACATCGAGGTCGACAAGAACAGCAAGACCGCGATCCGGGCCATCGACCTGACCACCGGCAAGACCAAGTGGACCTCGGACGGCGGCGCCCAGCAGGGCCTGCGCCTGGTCGACAAGGGATCGGTCGACTCGCCCGCCGTGATCGCCATGAACGGCTACGACCAGGGCGCCCAGGTCGGTTCGCTGGCCGCCGCCGACGGCTCGTTCAAGTCCAGCGCGACCTTCGCCCAGAAGGACACCCTCACCATGACCTTCCAGGACTCCGATGTCCTGCAGGCCGATGACGGCCGGGTGCTGGTCCTCGACGGGCTGCCGATCGAGCACAGCGCCATCATGTACGGCTCCAAGAGCTGACCGTTCCTCATCCGGTGGGTGCACGCTGCTGCGTGCACCCACCGTCGTTTCCGCAGGCGGTGGCACGACTGCTGGCGGAACGGGCGGGCGTGGGAGGATGCGCCCAACAAGCCTGACGAAGGAGTCCTGCGAGTGCCTGGCACCAACTTGACCCGTGAGGAGGCCCGCACCCGGGCCGCGCTCCTGCACGTGGACGCGTACGACATCGAGCTCGACCTGAGTTCGGCCCGCGACCTGGAGACCTTCCGCTCCACCACCACCGTCCGGTTCACCGCCACCGAGCCCGGCGCCGCCACCTTCATCGACCTGGTCGCGCCGACCGTGCACGAGATCGTGCTGAACGGCCGCCAGGTGGACGTCTCGGCCTTCGCCGACAGCCGGATCGCGCTGACCGACCTGGCCGCCGAGAACGAACTGCGGGTGGTCGCCGACTGCGCCTACACCAACACCGGTGAGGGCCTGCACCGGTTCACCGACCCGGTGGACGGCGAGACCTACCTCTACAGCCAGTTCGAAGTGCCGGACGCCCGCCGGGTGTTCGCCTCCTTCGAGCAGCCGAACCTGAAGGCCGCCTTCACCTTCACCGTGCACGCGCCGCGCGGCTGGGTGGTGGTCTCCAACTCGCCCACTCCGGAGCCCGTCGGCGACGGCGAGTCGCAGACCTGGTCGTTCGCCCCCACCGGGCGGATCTCCTCCTACATCACCGCGATCATCGCCGGCCCGTACACCGGTGTCTTCGACTCCTACACGGACGGGGACCAGGTGGTGCCGCTCGGCATCTACTGCCGCCCGTCGCTCAAGGAGTACCTGGACGCCGAGGCGGTCTTCGACGTCACCCGGCAGGGATTCCGGTACTTCCAGGAGAAGTTCGACGTCCCGTACCCGTTCGAGAAGTACGACCAGCTCTTCGTCCCGGAGTTCAACGCCGGTGCGATGGAGAACGCCGGTGCCGTCACCTTCCGCGACCAGTACGTGTTCCGCTCCAAGGTGACCGACGCCTCCTACGAGATGCGGGCCACCACCATCCTGCACGAGCTGGCCCACATGTGGTTCGGCAACCTGGTCACCATGGAGTGGTGGAACGACCTCTGGCTCAACGAGTCCTTCGCCACCTACGCGGAGATCGTCTCCCTGGTCGAGCCGGCCGGCACCAAGTGGCCGAACGGCTGGACCACCTTCGCCAACCAGATGAAGACCTGGGCCTACCGGCAGGACCAACTGCCGTCCACCCACCCGATCATGGCCGAGATCAACGACCTCGAAGACGTCATGGTCAACTTCGACGGCATCACCTACGCCAAGGGCGCTTCGGTGCTCAAGCAGCTGGTGGCGTACGTCGGCCAGGACGCCTTCTTCAAGGGCGTGCAGGCCTACTTCAAGCGGCACGCCTGGGGCAACACCACGCTCGCCGACCTGCTCGGCGCGCTGGAGGAGACCAGCGGACGCGACCTCAAGGCCTGGTCCACCGCCTGGCTGGAGACCGCCGGGATCAACGTGCTGCGCCCCGAGATCGAGGTCGACGCCGACGGCGTGATCACCTCCTTCGCGGTCCGCCAGGAGGCCCCCGCGCTGCCCGAGGGCGCCCGCGGCTCGGCCGCCCTGCGCCCGCACCGGATCGCCATCGGCAGCTACGAGTTGACCGACGGCGCACTGGTGCGCACCGACCGGATCGAGCTCGACGTGGACGGCGAGCTGACCTCGGTGCCGGAGCTGGTCGGCCGCCCGCGCCCCGCCGTGGTGCTGCTCAACGACGACGACCTGAGCTACGCCAAGCTGCGCCTGGACCCGGTCTCGCTGACCGCCGTCACCGCGCACCTGGGCGACTTCACCGAGTCGCTGCCGCGCGCGCTGGTCTGGTCCGCCGCCTGGGACATGACCCGGGACGGCGAACTGGCCACCCGCGACTACCTGGAGCTCGCGGTGGCCGGCCTCCCCAAGGAGACCGACATCGGCGTGGTGCAGTCGGTGCACCGCCAGGTCAAGCTGGCCCTGGAGGTCTACGCCGACCCGGCCTGGCGGGAGAGCGGACTGGCCCGCTGGGCGGCCGTCGCCGAGGAGCGGCTGCGGGCCGCCGAGGCGGGCAGCGACCACCAGCTCGCCTGGGCCAAGGCGCTCGCCGCGGTGGCCCGTTCGCCGGAGCAGCTGGACCTGCTGGCCGGACTGCTGGACGGCACCGCGGAGTTGGCGGGCCTGGCGGTCGACACCGACCTGCGCTGGGACCTGCTCACCCGCCTGGTCGCCACCGGCCGGGCCGGTGACGCCGCGATCGACGCCGAGCTGGCCCGCGACAACACCGCGGCCGGCCAGGAGAAGGCCGCCACCTGCCGGGCCGCCCGGCCCACCGCCGAGGCCAAGGCGGAGGCCTGGGCGTCGGTGGTCGACTCGGACACCCTGACCAACTACGTGCAGGACGCGGTGATCAGCGGCTTCAACGTGGCCGACCAGCGCGAGCTGCTGACCCCGTACGTGGCCAAGTACTTCGAGTCGCTGGCGTCGGTCTGGGAGACCCGCAGCCACGAGATCGCCCAGCAGATCATCATCGGCCTGTACCCGACCCTGCAGATCAGCCAGGCCACCCTGGACGCCACCGACGCCTGGCTCGCCGGCGCCGACCCGGCCCCGGCGCTGGCCCGCCTGGTCGTCGAGTCCCGCTCGGGCGTCGAGCGGGCGCTGAAGGCCCAGGCCGCCGACGCGGCGGCGGCGAACCGCTGACACCCCCGGGGCCCCGGGTACCTCAAGTGCCCGGGGCCTCGGCGCACCCGGGCAGGGTCAGCTCGAAGACCGCACCCGGGCCCGTCGTCGAACCGCTGACACCCCCGGGGCCCCGGGTACCTCAAGTGCCCGGGGCCCCGGCGCACCCGGGCAGGGTCAGCTCGAAGACCGCACCCGGGCCCGTCGTCGGCGCCAGCGCGAGCTCGCCGCCGTGGGCACGGGCGATGGCGCGGGCGATGGCGAGGCCGAGGCCGGTGCCGCCGGTGCTGCGGGCGCGGGAGTGGTCGGCGCGGGCGAAGCGTTCGAAGAGCTGGGGGCGCAAGGTCTCGGGGATGCCGGGACCGTCGTCGCCGACGGTGAGTTGACGGTCCGCCAGGCACAGGGTGACGGTGCTGCCGGGCGGGGTGTGGCGGTGGGCGTTGCTCAGCAGGTTGGCCACCACCTGGCGCAGGCGGTCCTCGTCGCCGTCGGTCAGCACCGGCTCGGCGGGCAGCTCCAGGCGCCAGTTGTGCTCGGGGGCGGCGGCGCGGGCGTCCGCGATGCAGTCCAGGGCCAGGCGGGTCAGGTCGACCTCGGCACGGGCCAGCGGGCGCCCGGCGTCGAGGCGGGCCAGCAGCAGCAGGTCGTCGACGATGGTGCCCATCCGGCGGGACTCCGCCTCGATCCGCTCCAGCGCGTGCCGCACCGGCGGCGCGATCTCGGGGTGGCGCAGCGCCAGTTCGGCGTGGCCGCGCACGGTGGCGACGGGGGTGCGCAGCTCGTGGCCGGCGTCGGCGGCGAAGGCGCGCAGCCGGTCCTCGACGGTGTGCCGCTGGGCGAGGGCGTCCTCGACGTGGCCCAGCATCCGGTTGAGGGCCAGGCCCACCCGGCCGGTCTCGGTGCGCGGGTCGGCCGCCTCGTCGGGCACCCGCTCCTCGATCTCCACCTCGCCGCGGGCCAGCGGCAGCGCGCTGACCCGGGTGGCGGTGGCGGCGATCCGGTCCAGCGGGCGCAGCGCGAGCCGCAGCCAACCCGTCCCGGCGAGCCCGGCCACCAGCACCGCCGAGCCGAAGACGACCACCTCGACCATCATCACCTGGTGCATGGTGTCCTCGACCGGCCGCATCGGCAGGCCGGTGACCAGCACATCGCCGTCCTGCCCGGCGACCGCCCGGACCCGGTACTCCCCCGGTCCGCTCAGCTGCACCGTGCGGGCCGGGCCGCCGACCGGGAGGTCGGCCAGCGCTCGCCGGTCGGCGGTGTCGAGCGTGACGGTGTCGTCGGTGTCGGCGGGGTGGTGCCGGCGGCCACCGCGGTGTCGTCGGCGTCGCCGTCCACCACCCGGCGGCGGTCACGGTGCCGTTCAGCAGCCGGGCGCCGAGGGTGCCGGGGGCCTGCGCCCGGGTGTCGCTGCGCCCGGTGCCGGCGTGCTCCAGGCTGGCGGCGTAGCGGCCGCCGGTGTCGGCGAGCTGCTGGTCCAGGCGGTCCAGCAGGCCGGTGTGCAGGGCGCTGGTGACCGCCACCCCGACCCCGGCGAAGATCAGCAGCAGCAGCGCCAGCAGGCCGGTGATCAGCCGGGCCCGCAGCGATCGGCCGCGCAGCGTCAGCGGGAGCCGCTTCAGCAAGAGCCGCCTCAGTGAGAGCCGTTTCAGCGGGAGGAGCTTCAGCGAGAGGAGCTTCAGCGAGAGCCGCCTCAGTGAGAACGCCCGCCTCACGCGGCCGCTTTGAGCAGGTAGCCGGCGCCGCGGACGGTGTGGATCATCGGGGCCCGCCCGGCGTCGATCTTCTTGCGCAGGTAGCTGATGTAGAGCTCCACCACATGGGCCTGGCCGCCGAAGTCGTAGGACCAGACGGCGTCCAGCAGCTGCGCCTTGCTCAGCACCTGGCGCGGGTGCCGCATCAGATGGGCGAGCAGCGCGAACTCGGTGGGGCTCAGGTCGATCGGCTGCCCGCCCCTGCTCACCTCGCGGGCGGACTCCACCAGCACCAGGTCGCCCAGCACCAGGGCGTCGGACGGCGTAGCGGCGGCCGGCTCGGCCCGGCGCAGCAGGCTGCGCAACCGGACCACCACCTCGGCCAGGCTGAACGGCTTGGTCACGTAGTCGTCGCCGCCGGCAGCGATGCCGGCGATCCGGTCCTCCACAGCGTCCCGGGCGGTCAGGAACAGCACCCGGGTCTCGGGGCGCTCGGCGTGGATCTGCTCCAGCACGGCCAGCCCGTCCAGGTCGGGCAGCATCATGTCGAGCACCACGGCGTCCGGCGCCCAGCTCCGGGCCGCCGACACAGCCTCCGCGCCGGTGGCCGCGCCGACGGCCTGCCAGCCCTCGTAGCGCAGCGCCCCGCAGAGCACCTCGACAAGATCGGGTTCGTCGTCGACGACCAGGATGCGGCGGGTCATGACAGCCATTCTGCCCGGCCGGGATGAGAAAGCGCTGAGATCCCCTGGCCCCCTGAACCGCTCTGAGCTGGGAAAACGCACCCGGACGAGACCGGACTCATAGGGAACTGAGAGGTGCGGATGGCAGGCTGGCGGTTCGGTGAGCAAGGAGGACGGATCGTGAGCACAGCCACGCAGCACCGGGGCCGCCGGGCGGCGCCCACCCCGGTGCGGCCGCCCGAGCTGGCCAAGGCCGCGCTGCCGACCCTGGTGCCGCTCCTGATCGCCGCCGGTGCGCTCGCCGTGCTGGCGCTGTGGTGGCGGGACACCTCCGCGGTGCGCGGCGCCGACGAGTGGCTGACCGGCGCCTCCCGGATCGCCGGGCTGCTGGCCGGCTACGGCGCACCGGTGCTGCTCCTGCTGATGGCCCGGATCCCGCTGCTGGAGCGCGAGGTGGGCGCCGACCGGCTGGCCCGCTGGCACGCGATCGGCGGCCGGTACGTGGTGAGCCTGGTCCTGGTGCACCTGGTGACCGTGATCTGGGGCTACGCCCTCACCGCGCACCGCGGCGTGGTGAGCGAGACCGGGCAGCTGGTCTTCCACTACCCCGACATGCTCAAGGCGACCCTGGGCACCCTGCTGATGCTGGGCACCGGCGTGGTCTCGGCCCGGGCGGCCCGCCGCCGGCTCAGCTACGAGACCTGGTACTACCTGCACCTGGCCACCTACCTGGCGATCGCGCTGGCCTTCGCCCACCAGCTGGCCAACGGCGCGGACCTGATCGAGGGCCCCGGGCTGCTCGCCTGGTGGGCGCTCTACCTGGGCTCCTTCGCGATCCTGGGCTGGTTCCGGCTGCTGCTGCCGTTCCTGCGGGACCGGCGGCACCGGCTGCGGGTCGCCGAGGTGCGGCCGGAGGCGGACGGGGTGGTCTCGGTCTTCCTGACCGGCCGCAGGCTGGAGGCGCTGCGCTGCGAACCGGGGCAGTTCTTCCGGCTGCAGTTCATGGCCCCGGGGCTGCGCTGGGCGGCCAACCCGTACTCGCTGTCCGCGCCGCCGCACCCGCGCTTCCTGCGGTTCACCGTGAAGGACCTGGGCGGGCACAGCGCGGCCGTGGCCGGGCTCCAGCCCGGGGTGCGGGTGCGCGCCGAGGGCCCGTACGGGGCGTTCACCGCGCGCCGCCGGGTGGCGCCCGGGCGGCGGGTGCTGCTGATCGCGGCCGGTGTCGGGATCACGCCGATCCGGACGCTCTTCGAGACGCTGCCGGCCGATCCGGGCCAGCTGACCCTGCTGTACCGGGCGCGCCGGGCCGAGGACGTGCTCTTCCGGGACGAGCTGGAACGGGTGGCCGCACGCCGCCGGGCCCGACTCGAACTGCTGCTCGGCGACCGGCGCCGGGTGGGCGACCCCTCACCGCCGACTCGCTGACCCGCCTGGTGCCGGGGCTGCGGGGGCACGAGGTGTTCCTCTGCGGCCCGCCCGAGATGATGGCCACCACCGTGCGCGAACTGCGGGCGGCGGGGGTGCCGCAGCACCTGATCCACCACGAGTCCTTTGAATTCTGACCGTCCGAATCGTCTGAACGGAAGGGGCGTCGGCCGATGCGCCGAATGATCGTCACCAGCGCGGCCACGGCGGCCGGGATCGTGCTGCTGCTCTCGCTCAAGCCGCACGGCAGCGCCTCGGCGCAGGCGCTGCCGGTGATCTCCTCGGACACCGGGTCGCCCTCAGCCCCGGCCTCGTCGGCCCCGAGCGGGAGTGGAACGTCGGCCGGGTCGACGTCCGGATCCGGCGGAACCGCCACCCGCACCATCACCGGCAGCGCGGTCGATACCCGGTACGGCCCGGTCCAGGTGCGGGTCACCCTCGCCGGCAGCAAGCTCACCAAGGTGGACGTACTGCAGTACCCGTCGGAGAGCAACCGCGACGAGGAGATCAACAGCTTCGCGCTCCCCCAGCTCAACCAGGAGGCGATCGCGGCCGGCAACGCCAACATCGACTCGGTCTCCGGCGCCACCTACACCAGCGACGGCTACACCCGCTCGCTGCAGAGCGCCCTCGACCAGGCGGGTCTCCACTGATGCGGCGCCGCGCCGAGCGGGTGATGGGTGTGCACATCCCTCTCGCAGTCCCGCGTACCGACGGTCAGGACGTGCACTGATGCTGCGCCATGCCAAGGAGGTGATGGGTACGGTCGTCTCGTTCGCGGTCGCGAACGCCGACGACCTCGCGCTGCTGGCCGCGCCGATCGCCGAACTGCACCGGCTGGACCGGCTGTTCTCCACCTACCGCCCGGACAGCGACATCAGCCGGCTGGACCGCGGCGAGCTGACGGTGGACCAGTGCGACCCGCTGGTGGCCGAGGTGCTGGCGCACTGCCGGGAGGTCGCCGCAGAGAGCAACGGCTGGTTCACCTACCGACCGGGCGGGAGGCTGGACCCGTCCGGCTGGGTCAAGGGCTGGGCCGTGGAACGCGCTTCAACCCTCCTCACCTCGGCCGGCTTCCCCGACCACACGGTGACCGGCGGCGGCGACGTCCAAGCCCGTGGCCACTCAACCCCCGGCCGACCCTGGCGAGTCGGCGTCGCCGACCCCCAACACTCCGACCAGCTGGTCGCGATACTCAGCGCCGACCACGACTTCGCCGTCGCCACCTCCGGCACCACCGAACGCGGGGCCCACATCCTCGACCCCCACACCGGCCGCCCCGCCTCGGGCCTGCTCTCCCTCACCGTGATCGGCCCCACTCTGGCCCGCACCGACGCCTACGCCACCGCCGGCTTCGCCATGGGCCCGCGCCGCGCCCTCCCCTGGCTCACCTCGCTGCCGGGCTACGAGGCCCTCGCCGTCCTCCCCAACGGCACCCGCCTCGGCACCCCGGGCCTGGCCCGCTACCTCGCCCCGGCGTAGCCCGACACGTCGCCGCGCCGGTGCGAGAAGCCCTAGTTGGTGGTGATCCAGGTGCCCTGGGTGGGGTTCCAGTGGATGGTGGCGTTCTGGAAGTGCTGGGCCTTGCCGCCGTTCTCGTCGACTTCGTCGGTGGTGGGGTAGCCGAGGGCGGCTTCGCGTCCGTTGGCGGCGAAGGCGTCATAGATGGCGTCATGGACTTCGTGGGTGCCGGTGGCCGCCGACCAGAGGAACAGCCCGTGTTCGAAGAACTGGTACCGCCCGCGTGTCCCGTTGGGTGCCTGGGCGGCGTCAGCCTCGTCCGTGGTGGGGAAGCCCCAGTGGCGTTCGGCGTCGGTCGCCCAGAAGGTCCTGAGGATGTCGCCGTAGACCGGGTGGGCCTCGTCGGGATGCCACAGGATGATCCCGTTCTGGAACTGCTGGAACCGCCCACCCAACGAGGAGTCGCGTTCCCCGGTGATCGGTGACCCGAGCACGCTGCCGGCCCCGCCCATCGCCGCGTACTTCGCGCCGATCGTCCCGTACGGGATCAGGTCGTCGAGCTGGTTGTACCGGCGGGGCGAGAAACCGCGCAGTCCGTTGGTCCAGGTGTCCTCCTCGGCCACGTAGCCGTAGTCGATCTCCTCGCGGACCACCGGCTCGGTGTGTGCGCCGTCCGCCCAGCGGACGAACAGCGCCACGTGGTCGGTGCCGCCGGAGTCGCGCAGCAGGGCGTCGCCGGGCTGCAGGTCGCCGGCGGCGATGTCGGTGGTGACGTTCCACAGGTCCCAAGTGGTCAGCCCGGAGCTGAGGTTCCAGGCCATCGAGACGAAACCCGAGCAGTCCGGGCGGTAGCAGCCGTACTGGTTCGAGTAGCAGCCGGTGTTGCTGTACGGCACCTGGGAGTCGATCCAGGACTGCGAGCGGTCCAGCACCTCGCCCCGGCCGATCGAGCCGTCGGGGGTGGAGGCACTGGCGGGCCCGGCCAGGCCGAGGCCGGCCGCGACGGCGGCCATCAGCAGTGCCGCCACGCGCCGAGCCGGGCGGCTGATGAGCGGTGACATCGTTCTTTCTCCCCGTCAGTTGGTGGTGATCCAGGTGCCCTGGGTGGGGTTCCAGTGGATGGTGGCGTTCTGGAAGTGCTGGGCCTTGCCGCCGTTGTCGTCGACTTCGTCGGTGGTGGGGTAGCCGAGGGCGGCTTCGCGTCCGTTGGCGGCGAAGGCGTCATAGATGGCGTCATGGACCTCGTGGGTACCGGTGGCCGCCGACCAGAGGAACAGCCCGTGTTCGAAGAACTGGTACCGCCCGCGCGTCCCGTTGGGTGCCTGGGCAGCGTCAGCCTCGTCCGTGGTGGGGAAGCCCCAGTGGCGTTCGGCGTCGGTCGCCCAGAAGGTCCTGAGGATGTCGCCGTAGACCGGGTGGGCCTCGTCGGGATGCCACAGGATGATCCCGTTCTGGAACTGCTGGAACCGCCCGCCCAACGAGGAGTCCTCCTCGGCGCGCACCGGCGGGCCGAGCACGCTGTTCGCGCCGCCCATCGCCGCGTACTTGTCGCCGATCGTCCCGTACGGCTGGAACGCCTCGTCGCGCTGGGCCCGGGCTATGGACTCCGCCTGGTCGTAGCAGTCGGGGCAGGCCGAACGCTGGACGGCCTGGGCGAGTTGGCCGGCCGTGCTGTCCGGGATGGTCGGCTCCATCTGCAGCGCGACCTGGAAGAACTTGCTCGCGGCGTAGTCCACGTCGAGCAGTTGGTCGGGCGTGCCCCAGCCCTGGGAGGGGCGCTGTTGGAACACTCCGAGCGAGTCCCGGTCGCCGCAGGCCAGGTCGTTCATGTGGGACTCGACCCAGCCGGTCTCGAAGCCGGCCAGCATCACCTTGTCGTCCGCGTTCATCCGCTGGCCGACCTCGTAGACCTTGCGGGTCACGGCGATGTCGCGGTCCGGCGGGATGTAGCAGCCCGCGTCGGCCGCGGAGCGCAGGTTCAGCGGGCCCGGGATGGGCGGCTGCGCGGTCTGCGCGTGGGCCGGGGCGGCCAGGGTGGCCAGCACGGCGGCGGACAGCAGGGTGGCGAGCCGTGCGGTGGTGCGGCGCATGCGCCGTCTCCTTCGGGAAGATGCGGAGGGCAACTGGCGAACCGTCACGGGTTGATGCCGTCGTACTGGAGCACCCGGTACGGCGACTGGCCCTGCGTCCCGTTCCACTGCGAGACGACCAGCGTCAGCGAGTTGGCGCCCGCGCTGCCCGGGTGGATGTAGCCGCCGTAGAGGTAGGGGAGCTGCGGCTTGCCCCAGTGGCTCGGCGGGAAGGAGCTGTTGCCCGCGATCTGCACCTTGGGCGCGGTCCAGACGGCGTCCGGGCGGGGTGCGGTCCGGGTGCAGATCGAGTAGTCGGCCACGTCGAAGTAGCTCATGCAGTACGTGCCGTTGATCCGCTTGACCGAGAACTCGCCGATGTTGTTGCCGGAGAGGATGACCGACGGCCCGACGTCCTGGGTCCACTGCCAGGAGCCGTTGAGGTAGGCCCAGTTCTGCTGGGCGCCGAAGTTGCCGGCCCGGAAGTCGTCGGGCTGGATCCGGAAGAGCTGGATCGCGCCGCCGTCGGCAGTGTTGTGGTGGGTGCCGTTCCAGCGCTTGGAGAAGATGTAGAGCCAGCCGTCCGGGTCGATGCCGGCGAAGGACCACATGCCGTACATGGACTGGTTGGTGCCCTGGCGGTCGCCGGGCCAGTGGTAGGCGTAGTCCTGCCAGGTCACGCCGTAGTCGTCGGAGTAGGCCACCCCGGACATCAGCGAGCCGTCGTACCCGGCGGGCGGGCCCCAGGTGAATACCGAGGTGTACTGGATGTAGGTGCGGCCGCCGAACTCGATGCAGTCGTTGGGGATCCGGCTGAACTCCCAGCCGTAGCCGTTGTCCGTCTGGTGGTTGTAGTTGAACAACTGGTTGGCCTGGCCTCCGGTGGGCATCGCCCAGCTGAAGGAGATCGGCGAGCCGCCGGTGTTGTCGAAGGTCGCCTGGGCGAGCATCACCGGCGAGCCGAGGTACGTGCCCTGCTGGGCCGCATTGGCCCAGGAATCGCCGAAGACGTAGCCCCAGCTGTTGTCGTGCTCGCGGTAGTACGGGATGCCGAGGTCCCCGGAGCCCAGACCCTGCGCGCTCGCGGAGTCGCCGGGGGTGTCGCAGAGCGGGGTGCCGGTCTGGAGCATCGGCGTGACGGCGTTCGGAGTGGCGGCGCCCCTGACGGCGCTCCTGCCCGCAGCCGCGGCGGCGGAGCCGGCGGTGGCGACGACCAGGCCCGCGCCCAGGGTCAGGCCGGCGCCGGCCCGGAGGACCGCACGGCGGGTGGGCTCGGGGCGGTCGGCCTGGGAAGGATTGGACATCGAGGGAGCCTCCTGAGGGTGGTGGTGCGTCCGGCCGGTGGGACCAGCTGACGGTGTGTGAACTACCGCACAGGGCGGATCCGGTGGATCGCACGGTCGCGGCACCCCGGAACGGGTTGGATGCTTGTCATGACACATGCGGAGCGGGGGTGCCGGGCCTCATCAAACCGGGCCCGGGGCACCCCGTCACGGGCCGCTGAGCTGCTCGGACAAACGCCGGACAAAGCCCGGACAAGGGTTGGTGAGGGCTGGGTGCGGTGCCCCGTACCAACCGGGAGGAGAAGCAGGTGGGACGGCAGGAACAGCCACTCGACGCCGACGGCGGCCCGCTGGCGCTCTTCGCGCTCGAGCTGAGGGAGCTGCGCCGCCAGGCCGGCAGCCCGCCGTACCGTCGGCTCGCTGCCAGCACCAACTACTCCGCCTCCACGCTCGCCGAGGCGGCGGCCGGGCGGCGGCTGCCGAGCGACGCGGTGCTGGCCGCGTTCGTGACGGCGTGTGGTGGGGACCCGGTGGGGTGGGAGCGGCGGCGGGTGGAGACGCACCGGTTGATCACGGAACCGCCGGCGGCTAAGGAGGAAGGTGGGGGTGCGTCAGCTGAGCCACCGGCCGATCAGGTCCCTGGGCCTCGCGATCGGGAGGGTGGGGGTGCGTCAGCTGAGCCGCCGGCCGATCAGGTCCCTGGGCCTCGCGATCCCGGCGGTCCTGGCAGCCGAGCGGCGATCCTGCCCCGCGTGCTCGGCTCGCTGGCCGCCGCGGTGCTCGTGCTGGTCTTCCAGGCCTGCGTCCCCGGGGACTCCGCCGCACCGGGCGTGGTGGTGGCCACCGTCGATCGGGGGCCGCTACGGGGTCCGGAACGGTGGCTGCGTCCAGGGACCGACATCCCCGCGCAGTACCGGGACCTGATCGTGGAGGCGGGCACCGGCTGTCCCGAGCCCGAGGTCACGCCGACCCTGATCGCGGCGATCCTCAAGGCCGAGAGCGGCTTCGACCCGAACCTGAGCGACCCGGCCAAGGACGAGTACGGGATCGCCCGCTGGACCCCCCGGGTGCTGCGCAACTACCTGCCGGCCGACCGTCAGGGCACCGTGCCGAACCCGCCGTTCACCGCCGAGGACTCGATCCTCGCGGTGGGGCGGATGCTCTGTGCCATCGCCCCGGAGCTACGCGGGATCCAGGGTGACCCGGAGCTCAACCTGGCCGCTGCGTACGAGACGGCCACCTGGGTGGTGCGCAACCACGACACGGCGAGACTGGCGACGATCCAGACGTACCTGGACCGGGTGGGCGAGAACCTGCAGCGGTACCGGCCGCTGAGTAGCGGGTAGCGGGTAGCGGGTGGCGGGTAGCGGGTGGTGCTACGACGACACGCCGTGGCGCCGATCGCCGCCGAACTCCGGCCCGGCGTGCCGACACTGAAGCGTGGACGACACGCCGAAGCCCCTCACGCCCCACGCCCACGAGCCGCACGGCGAGGGCCTGAGCGTCCGGCTGAACTGGCTGCGGGCCGGGGTGCTGGGCGCCAACGACGGCATCGTGTCGACGGCGGGGCTGGTGGTCGGGGTGGCCGGCGCCACCAGCTCGTCGACCGCGCTGCTCGCCGCGGGCCTGGCCGGGCTGCTGGCCGGGTCGCTCTCGATGGCCTCCGGCGAGTACGTCTCGGTGAGCGCCCAGCGCGACTCGGAGCGGGCCGCCCTGGCCGTGGAGGAGCGGGAGCTGGCCGAGCAGCCCGATGCCGAACTGGCGGAGCTGACCGGCCTGTTGGCCCAGCGCGGGCTGACCGAGGAGGTGGCCCGCGAGGTCGCCGAGCAGCTCACCGCCCGGGACGCGCTGACCGCTCATGCCCAGGTGGAGCTGGGCATCGACCCGGGGCAGATGTCCAACCCCTGGCACGCCGCCTGGGCCAGCTGCCTGGCGTTCACGGTGGGCGCGCTGCTGCCGCTGCTGGCGATCGTGCTGCCGCCGGTCTCGCTGCGGGTGCCGGTGACGGTGGTGGCGGTGCTCTGCGCGCTGGTGGTCACCGGCTGGGTGGGCGCCCGGCTGGGCGACTCGCCGGTGCGGCCGTCGGTGCTGCGCAATGTGGTGGGCGGCGGGCTGGCGATGGGGTCACCTATGCGGCGGGCTCGCTGATCGGGGCGTCGGGGGTCTGAGGAACCGTCACGGTGAAGACCGGGAGGGTGCGACCCGGGATCGAGCCCGACGGCGTCTCGCCGGTGCGCACCGCGCCATGGGCCGCGTAGAAGTCGGCTGCGCAGGGGTCCGCGTCGATGGTCAACCGGGTGAAGCCGGCGGTCCGGGCGAGCTCCAGCAGGCCGCGGTAGAGCCGCCCGCCGAGGCCCTGGCCGATCGCGGCCGGCTCGACGAAGAGCATCGCCAGCTCGCCCACCGGTGCGTCGCCGGCCAGCAGGCCGAAGCCGAGCGCTGTGCCGTCCTGCTCGGCGACCAGGGTGCGGCCGGGCACCAGTTGTTCCGGTCTCAGGGTCAGCTCGTCGCGGCAGACGGCCATGAAGGCCTCGTCATATCCCCAGTGCGCCTTGGAGCGGAGCACGAGCGCGGTCAGTGCCTCGGCCTCCGCCGGTTGGGCGGGGCGGAGCAACGGGGTCTCGGCGGCGTTGTCCATCCGGCCACCGTCGCACACGACTCAGCGCCCCCGCCCGCGAATTTCTCGCGAGCGGGGGCGCTTCAGAGCAGGTGAGCCGGACTCAGCGGGTGGTCTTGCCCTTGCTGCTGTTCCGGGTGCCCAGCATGACCAGCCCGGTGATCACCACGAAGGAGAGGACCGGGATGCCGACGTAGAGGCCGAGGGTCTGCGCGATGGACAGGCCCGGGCCCGGGTCGTCGCCGTCGTCCCTGGTCAGGGCGGAGGCCGGCAACGACAGCAGCAGCATCATCAGCGTGGCCGTTGCGGTGACCGCACCAGCGCGCAAAGCGTTCCTCTTGTCCACGTTTCCCAAGGTACCGGCCCCTTATCGGGCGGCGCGCGGCGGGGTCGGCCTTCCGGGTCCGGGTCGGTCGGCGGCCAGGCGGGGGGTCAGCCGGTCGGCGGTGGCGCGCGGGCCCGGCTCGGCGGCCAGCCGTTCCAGGGTGACCGGGACGCCCGTGCCGTCGGCCACCGGCAGCCGCCAGTTCGGGTACTGGTCCCAGGTGCCGGGCAGGTTCTGCGGGCGCGGGTCGCCGACCATGTCCGGCAGCCAGACCCCGACCAGCTCGGCGGGGGTGGCCAGCAGGAAGTCGTAGAGCGCGGCCTGGTCCAGCTCGGCGCCGTCGGCCAGCATGCCGATCCGGACCAGCTCGGTGCGCCAGTTGGCCAGTTCGGCGGCCGCATTCTCCTGCTCCTCGGCCAACGGGCGGGCCAGCAGGCCCAGTTGGTGACGGAGCACGACATGCTCGCCGGACAGCCGGGCGGCGGTGCTGGGCAGGTCGTGGGTGGTGAGGGTGGCCAGGCAGCCGGCCCGCCAGCGCTTGGGGTCCAGCGGCGCGCCCTTGGGGCCGAGCTCGCCGGCCCAGTCCCGCTCGAACCAGAGCACCGAGGTACCGAGCACCCCGCGGGCGGCCAGCTCCTCCCGCACCCCGGGCTCCACGGTGCCCAGGTCCTCGCCGATCACCGCGGTGCCGGCCCGGTGCGCCTCCAGGGCGAGCACCCCGAGCATCGCCTCGGCGTCGTAGCGGACGTAGGTGCCCTCGGTGGGCGGCCGGCCGACCGGCACCCACCAGAGCCGGAACAGGCCCATCACATGGTCGATCCGGATCGCCCCGGCGTGCCGGGCGGCGGCCCGCAGCAGTTCGGCCAGCGGCGCGTAGCCGGCTGCGGCGAGCGCGTCCGGGCGCCAGGGCGGCAGGCCCCAGTCCTGGCCGTGCGCGTTGAAGGCGTCCGGCGGGGCGCCGACCGAGATGCCGCTCGCCAGGTAGTCCTGCAGCGCCCAGGCGTCGGCCCCACCGGGGTGGACGCCGATCGCCAGGTCGTGGATCAGCCCGATCGCCATCCCGGCGTCGCGGGCGCTCTGCTGGGCGCGGCCGAGTTGCTCGTCCAGCAGCCAGGTCAGCCAGCGGTGGAACTCCACCCGGTCGGCGAGTTCGGCTTGGGCGGCGGCGACCTGCGGGGTCCCCGGGTGACGCAGGCCGGCCGGCCAGTGCTGCCAGTCGCCGCCGTGCTTCTCGGCGAGCGCGCACCAGGTGGCGTACCGCTCCAGCCAATCGCCCTCGCGGCGGACGAACGACTGGTAGGCGGCCTCCCGGCCGGGGCCGCGCGGGACGGTGTGCAGCAGCTCCAGGGCCTCGCGCTTGACCGCCCAGACCGCGTCCCGGTCGATCAGCCCGTCGTGGTCGAGCACCTCGGTGCGCAACCGCCCGGCCCGCTCGGCCAGTTCGTCCAGCCGGACCCGGTCGGCGGCCACGGTGCGGGCGTACTCGGGCACCGCCTCGATCCGCAGGTGGACGGGGTCGGCGAAGCGGCGGCTGGACGGGCGGTAGGGCGAGGGGTCGGAGGGCAGGGTGGGCAGCGCCGCGTGCAGCGGGTTGATCTGCAGGAAGTCGGCGCCCAGCGCCGCGCCCGACCACTGGGCGAGCTCGGTCAGGTCACCCAAGTCGCCCATGCCCAGGAGCGTTCGGAGAGCACCGAGTAGAGCTGGGCGAGGAAGCCCCAGCCGCGCCCGGGCAGCGGTTCGAGCCGCTGCGGAGCCACGATCAGGGTGGCGGTCTCGGAGCGGTCGGGCAGCCCCATCCGCAGGGTGTGCCGGCCCAGCGGCAGGTCGGCGGGCAGCCAGTGGGACCGGCCCGGCGGCACCTCCCACTGGCCGCCGTCCTCCAGCTCGATGGTCAGCCGGGCGGCGGCGGGCACGTCCAGCGCGCTGCGTCGGCCGACCCGCACCACCAGGGTGGGCGGCAGCAGCCGGGCGGCCTGGGCGGCGCGGCGCTCGGCGAGGGCCTCTTCGACCGCCTCCGGGGTGGCCGCGTCCACGCCGAGCGCACCCAGCACGGCGATCAGGGTCGCCGAGGGCACCGGAATGTGCCTGCCGTCGCCCGGGTCGTAGCTGGCGTCCACGCCGTGGTGGTGGGCAAGTGCGACCAGCCGGGCGCTCGGGGCGTCCGGTGCCGCCGGGTCGGCGCCGGCCGCGCCCGATGATTCGTCAGGGTTCTCGTCGGAACGGTCGAGGTATGCGGCCAACGCGGTCTCCTACCGGGACTCGATGGGCGGTCAGGATCCACTCCTACCCGGGGCGTCCGGCCGCCATCCGCAGCGGCGCGCCGACCGCGTGCACAATGCCCGCTTGCGCACATGCCTGCGGCACGTGCACACCGCTCGGACATTTTCGGATGAAACGGTCATCACAGCAGGTCACGTTGACACTGACGCGTCGAAACTGGTGGGCTTTGGCCGCGTAGTCCGAGCAGGACGGCGGGGGGCCGCCGGCAGGACGCGCATGCTCGTCGACCACCCCCGATACGGCCGACTGCCCCGGCCGCAAGGAGGCCCCCGTGCAGTCCCGTGTGTCGGCCGCCGCCGGTAGGCGGCTGCGGCAGCAGCTCGAAGCCAGCCCAGCGCTGCGAGAGGTCCTGCACCATCCCGCCGTCGAAGTCACCCGCCGGGCCACCGCCCGCACCGCCCGCCTGGTCGCGCCGCGCACCGCGGACCGGCTGATCGCCGACCTCAAGGGCACCGAGCCGCTGCTGACCGGGATCCAAGCCGAGAGGGCGCCGAACGGACCCACCGTCAGCGGGACCGGCGCCACCGGGACCCTGCCGCACCGCCGGGCCGGGCTGCGGGTGGCCGCCACGCTCTCCGCCGCCGCGGTGATCGGCTCACTGGTCGCCACCGTGCCGACCGCCGCGCTGGCCGCGCCCGCCACCGCGCAGAGCGCCGCCCAGCTGCCCGGCACCCGTACCCCGCTGGGCAGCCTGACCGACCCCCAGGTCTACCCCGCCCGCAGCAGCTGCACCAGGCCGGCCAGCCGGTCACGGTGCCCGCCGAGGTGTCGCTGATGGTCGGCGCCGACCTGGACCCGGGCGCGCTCGCCACCGTCCGCCAGGTGCTGCTCAGCGCGGGCGCCGCCAGCATCGTCACCCCCGAGCAGGCGACTCCCGCGCCCGGCTCGCTGCTGGTCTACGTCTCCTCCCCCAAGCCGGGCGACCAGACCGACCCGGCCGCCGCCAAGGCGCTGCAGGCCCTGGGCGCCGCCGACCCGGCCGGGCTGCCGGACGGCGGCTACACGCTGGCGGCCGGTCAACTCCCGGTGGCCGGCGGCAGCTACGGCGCGGTGGTGCTGGCCGGTGTGGACGGCAGCGGCGCCTTCTACGCCGCGCAGACCCTGCGCCAGCTGCTCACCCAGGTGCCGGCCGGGCTGGGGCAGGGCGTCGGCTCGCACGGAGTGGGCGGCTACGGCTTCCCGGGGCTGACGGTGCGCGACTGGCCGAGCGGCGCGCCGGTGCGCGGCACCGCGGAGTCCTTCTACGGCACCCCGTGGAGCAGCGAGCAGCGGCTGGCGATGCTGGACTTCCTGGGCCGGACCAAGCAGAACTTCTTCCTCTACGCGCCCGGTGACGACCCGTACCGCCAGGACCAGTGGCGCACCCCCTACCCGGCCGACCAGCTGGCCGACCTGCGGGCCCTGGCCGAGCGGGCCGCCGCCAACCACGTCACCCTCGGCTACGCCGTGGCTCCCAGCCAGAACTTCTGCTACAGCTCCGCCGCGGACGTCGACGCGCTGCTCGCCAAGCTCGACGGGCTGCGCCGACTCGGCTTCGGCGCCTTCCAGTTGCAGTTCGACAACGTGAGCTTCAACGACTGGCACTGCGGCGACGACCGGGACGCCTTCGGGTCCGGCCCGGCCGGCCATGCCAAGGCGCAGGCCAAGCTGGCCGCCGCCGTGCAGACCCGGCTGATCGCCGCCCACCCGGAGCTGGCCGCGCTCACGGTGCTGCCCACCGAGTTCCACCAGCAGGGCGCCACCCCGTACCGCAAGGCGCTGGCCGCCGCGCTGCCGCAGGCCGTCCAGGTGGCCTGGAGCGGCGTCGGGCTGATACCGGGCAGCATCACGGCGGCCCAGACCACCGACACCAGCGCGGTGTTCAACCATCCGCTGGTCACCATGGACAACTACCCGGTCAACGACTCCACTCCGGACCGGCTCTACCTGGGCCCGTACGCCGGCCGCGCCCCGGAGGTGGCGAGCCGCTCGGCGATGCTGCTGACCGCCGGAATGCGCCAGGCCGCCGCCTCCCAGCTGCCGCTGGCCACCGCCGCCGACTACGCCTGGAACCCCACCGGCTACCAGGCCCAGGCCTCCTGGCAGTACGCGCTGCGCGAGCTGGCCGCCGAGGCCGCGCCGGCCGGGGCCAACGACGCGGGCCCGGCGCTGGCGGCGCTCACCGCGCTGGCCGGCAACAGCACCTCCTCGCCGCTGTCCAGCACCGAGTCGGGCTATCTGACCCCGCTGATCAGCGCCTTCTGGACGGCCCTGCAGCCCACCGGCGGCAGCATCGACCTGGGCAAGCTGCAGCAGGCCGCCGACCCGCTGCGGGCCGCGTTCGCCACCATGGCCGGCGCCCCCGACATGCTGCGCGGCACCGACAGCGGCGCCGCCGCGGGCATCGGCGGCTCCACCCTGGTGGCCGAGACCAGCCCCTGGCTGAGCCGGCTGAGCGACTACGGGCGGGCCGGCGAGGCCGCGCTGGACATGCTGCTGGCCCAGCACAAGGGCGACGGCGCGACCGCCTGGAACTCCCGGGTGACGCTGCGCCAGCTGCGCGACCGGCTGGCCGCGGCCGGGCCGGTGACGATCGGCGCCGGGGTGCTGGACCCGTTCCTGGAGCGGGCGACGAGGGCCGCCGACAGCTGGTCCGGGGTGTCGGCCGGGGCCGTCGCCCCGACCAGCACCATGGGCAGCGCCAACGGCCACGGCCCCGCGCTGATGACCGACGCCGACGCGGGCAGCTTCTACTGGAGCGCCGCCCCGCCGCAGCCGGGCGACTCGGTCGGCGTGGACCTGGGCGACGGCCGCCCGGTCGGCACCGTGACCGTCACCATGGGCGGCTCGGACGGCACTGCCACGCCCGGCAGCGACGCCGCCGCGGCCGCCGACGACTACCTGCGGGACGGGGTGCTGGAGTACTCCACCGGCGACGGCGGCTGGCAGCAGCTGGCGGTGGCGCACCAGCAGAAGACCGTCACCGCCACGCTGCCGGCCGGCGCCGTGGTCCGGGCGATCCGGCTGCGCGCCACCAAGGCCCAGCAGAACGCGGTGGCGGTGCGGGACTTCAGCGTGACCGCGCCGGACGCCCCCGCGATGACGGTCTCCGGCGGCCCGGCCGCCGCGCCCGGCTCCTCGGCCGCCTCGATGCTGGACGGCGACCCGGACACCGCCTACCGGGCGGCCGCCCCACCGACCAGCGCGGACGCCCCGCTCACCGTGGAGCTGGGATCGGTGCGCCCGCTGGACCGGCTGACCGTGCTGACCGACCCGACGGTGCACGCCACCGCGACCGTGGCGGTGCGGCACGCGGACGGCAGCTGGGTCGACGTGGGCACCCTGCACCCGGGCTACAACGAGCTGCCGGTGGGCGGCCAGCCGACCGGCGCGGTGCGGCTGACCTGGCAGCCGGGCGGCGACGCGCCGGTGGTCAACCAGATCGTGCCCTGGTACGCGGACACTCCGGTGGCCCGGCTGTCGCTGGCCGACCCGGAGCTGGACGTGATCGCCGGCGCCCCCACCCCCGCCGGTACCCAGGCGGTGGTGGACGCGCTGCGCCCGGACGGCGCCAGCGGCGAGATCCGGGCCTCGGCGCCCGGCGGGGTGTCGGGCATCACCGTGACGCCGGCGCCGGCGGCCGGCCAGACCGGTGCGGCGGTGAGCGCGCCGCGCGGCGGGCGCGGCAGCACGCCGGTGCAGGTCAGCGCGGCGGCCGGGACCCCGTCGGGGACGTACCAGGTGCCGGTGGACTTCACCTCCGGTCAGGTGACGCTGCACCAGACCCTCCAGGTGCACGTGGTGCCGCCGACCAGCGGACCGGACCTGGCGCCCACCGCGACCGCGAGCTCCTCGGGCGACGAGACGCCCAAGTTCCCGGCCTCGGCGGTGAACGACGGCGACCCGGCCACCCGCTGGTCCTCCCCCGCGGTGGACAACGCCTGGGTGCAGCTCCAACTGCCGCAGCCCACCCACCTGGGCGAGGCAGTGCTGCACTGGCAGGACGCGTTCGCCGCCGCATACCAGCTGCAGACCTCCAGCGACGGGGTGAACTGGACCACGGTGGCCACCGTGGCGAACGGCAAGGGCGGCACCGAGACGGTGCGGTTCGACGCGCCGGGCGCGGTCTACTTGCGGATGCAGGGCGTCAGCCGGGCCACCAAGTACGGCTACTCGCTCTACGGGATCGAGCTGTACGCGGTCACCGACCCGACGGCGGCGCCCACCCCGCCGGTGCCGCCGGTCGGGGTGCCGACGCCCGTGCCGACCCCGGGCGGGGTGCCGTCCCCGTCCCAGTCGCCGTCGCCGAGCGGGTCGGCCTCGCCCGGCCCCGCGACGCCGTCGCCCACGCCGACCGCGCAGCCGACCGCCGGCCCGAACCCCGGCCCGTCGCCTGCGCCGGGCCCGACCGCCGGGGCCGCTGCGGGGCACTGACCGGGTCGGCCCCGGGGCACTGGAACGCGGCGGGCCGGTGGCGCTCCCTCCTGGAGGGGCGCCACCGGCCCATGAGGCTACCGGGGTACTGCGGCCCTAGCTGGTCAGGCGATGACGCTCTCCGGCTCACCGCGGTGGACAGGACGCGACCGGCCCAGCGGAACCGGTGCTCCCGCGTGGTCGGTATGGACATGGTGTTCGAAGTCACGGAACTGGTCCGTGCCGCCGTACGGCTCCAGGTAGGGCCGCCAGCGCGGATCCTTGATCCCGGTTCCGATGATGCGCCAGGCCAGCCCGCTGGGCGGGGCAGGAGGTCGCTTCATCCGCCACCCGAGCTCGGTCAGGTGGCGGTCGGCCTTCATGTGGTTGCAGCGGCGGCAGGCCGCCACCACGTTGTCCCAGCGGTGCTGTCCGCCGCGACTGCGCGGGATCACGTGGTCGACGCTGGTCGCGGCGGCCCCGCAGTAGACGCAGCGCCCGTGGTCACGGGCGAACAGTGCGCGGCGGGTGAGCGGTACTGGCCCGCGGAACGGCACCCGGACGAACCGGGTCAGCCGCACCACGGAGGGCGCCGTAACGGCGCTGGTGGCGCTGTGCAGAGTGACACCCGAGTCTTCCAGGCTGACCGCCTTGTGATTGAGGACCAGGATGAGGGCGCGGCGCGTCGACACGACACCTAGCGGCTCGTACGACGCGTTGAGGACCAGGACATGCGGCACGGATGCCTCCTTGGACGCCTGCGGCGCGTGGCTCGCGCCGGGACGAGCGGATGACCGCGCATCGCTGCGCGATCACCCCCAGTGTCGCCTTACGACTTTGTACGGCGCCACCACTACCGGGTAACAGGCGGACGCGGGTTCCGCGCTCGCCCGTGCTACCTGTCTCTATGCCCAAGCCGGCCATTCGGTGCACCGACACGCGCTCGCTAGGCTGTGCGCCGAGTTTCCCGCAGCACAGGAGGGGCCCCGTGACCGACGTCACTAGCAGCACCAGGGAGGCGGCCGGTTGGCTGGACGCCAACTGGGAGTCGTGGATCGACGGAACACTGCGCATCGTGGTCATCGTGCTGCTCGGGCTGGTGCTGCGGGCAGTGGTGCGCAAGCTGATCGACCAGCTGATCCACCGGATGACCCGGGAGGCCGAGCACAGCGACACCGACACCAGCAGCCGGCTGGGCGGGCTGCTGGTGAACCCGGAGCGGCGCAGCCAGCGGGCCGCGGCGATCGGTTCGGTGCTGCGCAGCGTCGCCTCGTTCTCGATCATGGGCACCGCCTCGCTGATGGTGCTCTCCGAGGTCGGGGTGGACCTGGCGCCGCTGCTGGCCAGCGCCGGGGTGGCGGGCGTGGCGCTGGGCTTCGGCGCCCGCAACCTGGTCACCGACTTCCTCTCCGGGGTCTTCATGATCATGGAGGACCAGTACGGCGTCGGGGACGAGATCGACATGGGGGTGGCCACCGGCACCGTGCTGGAGGTCGGCCTGCGGGTGACCAAGCTGCGCGGCGGCAGCGGCGAGATCTGGTACATCCGCAACGGCGAGGTGAAGCGGATCGCCAACATGAGCCAGGGCTGGTCGACCGCGACGGTGGACGTGCAGGTCGGGTACAAGGAGGACCTGGACAAGGTCGAGGCGCTGATCCTGACCGCGGCCGAGGCGTTCGCCAAGGAGTCGCCCTGGGACGAACTGCTCTGGGAGCCCGTGGAGGTGCTGGGCGTGGAGTCGGTGTCCGCCGACACCGTGGTGCTGCGGGTGCAGGCGAAGACCATGCCGAGCAAGGCGCAGTTGGTCACCCGCGCGCTGCGCGGCCGGCTGAAGGCGGTCTTCGACGGGGCCGGGATCAAGCTCAAGGAGGAGGCCGCCGCGCCCGCGGCCGCCGCGTCGCCGGCGACCACCGCCGACGCGCAGCCGCCGTCCGCACTCGCCGATCCGTCCTCGGCCCGCTCCCTGGGCGCCCGTCCGATCCCGCCGCCGTCCCCGGAGGAGCAGCAGGCCTTCGGCAAGCTGCCCTGACCCCCTCGGAGCCCTGACCCCCTCGGTACCTCGGAGCCCTGGCCGCACCCGGCCAGGGCTCCGTCGTATCCATTGACACCCATTGGATTGTTAGTAAAGTTTCCAATTGTCGCCAAGGGCCCGCCGACGGAGGAGGATCGAGCACGTGAACGACACCTCCGCCCCACCCGCACCACGCCCCGGTACGCCGAGCCGGCTGCGGGCCATCAACGACCGGGCCGCCCTGGACCTGCTGCTGGCCCACGGCCCGCTCTCCCGGACCCGGATCGGCAGCCTGACCGGGCTCTCCAAGCCCACCGCCTCCCAGCTGCTGGCCCGCCTGGAGGCCGCCGGGCTGGTCGTCCCGGTGGGCACCACGGTCGGCGGGCCCGGCCCCAACGCCCAGCTCTACCAGGTGAACCCGGCGGCCGGTTACGTCGCGGGCCTGGACGTGACGCCCGGCCAGACCCGGTTCGCGGTGGCCGACATCACCGGGCGGACCATCGCCGAACACCTGCTGCCCACCCCCGGCCGGCAGGCGGCCGGCACCGTCGAGCGGATCGCCGACGGCCTGGCCGCCACCCTGGAGAAGGCCGGCCTGTCCCCCGGCAGCCTGACCGGGATCGCCATCGGCACCCCCGGCGCCCTGGATCCCCAGTCCCAGAAGCTGCGCTACGCCGCCCACCTGCCCGGCTGGCACTCCGGCGGGCTGCTCGACCGGCTCACCGAGGCGCTGGGCGCACCGGTGGCGATCGAGAACGACGTCAACCTGGCCGCCGTCGCCGAGCAGGCGCTCGGCTCGGCCCAGGGCTGCTCGGACTTCGTGCTGCTGTGGGCCGAGGAGGGGATCGGCGCGGCGATCGTGCTCGGCGGCCGGCTGCACCGCGGCCACACCGGCGGCGCCGGCGAGGTCGGCTACATGCCGGTGCCGGGCGCCCCGGTGATCCGCAACGTCCGCCGTGAGAACTCCGGCGGCTTCCAGGAACTCGCCGGCGCCACCGGGGTGTTGGCGCTGGCCCGGCAGCACGGCCTGAGCGCCCGCAGCGCCGGGGCGGCGATCGGCAAGGCACTGGCCACCCCGGGCGCGGGCGACGCGTTCCTCACCGTGCTGGCCGAGCGGCTGGCCACCGGGCTGGCCGCGATCGTGGCCGTGATCGACCCCGAGCTGGTGGTGCTCTCCGGCGGCATCCCCACCGCCGGCGGTGCCCGGCTGCGCGACCTCGTCCAGGAGCAGCTCACCGGCCTGGCGGTGCCCCGGCCGCGGCTGCTCAGCAGCACCGTGCCGGGCTCCCCGGTGCTGCACGGCGCACTGCAACGCGCCCTCGGCGCGGCCCGGGAGCAGGTCTTCACCACCGACTGACCCACCACCCACCCATCCACATCGACAATCGACAGGGGTCGAGTGCTGATGTCCCTGAAACTCGCCATCGTCGGCGGCGGCTCCACCTACACGCCCGAACTCATCGACGGCTTCGCCCGGTTGCGCGACAGCCTGCCGATCGGCGAACTGGTGCTGATCGACCCGGTCGCCGACCGGCTGGAGCTGATCGGCGCACTGGCCCGGCGGATCTTCGCCAAGCAGGGGCATCCGGCCACCGTGCGGACCAGCACCGCCCTGGACGCCGGGGTGGCCGGCGCCGACGCGGTGCTGCTGCAGCTGCGGGTGGGCGGACAGGCGGCCCGCGGGCAGGACGAGACCTGGCCGCTGGAGTGCGGCTGCGTGGGCCAGGAGACCACCGGGGCCGGCGGGTTGGCCAAGGCGCTGCGCACCGTGCCGGTGGTGCTGGAGATCGCCGAGCGGGTGCGCCGGGCCAACCAGGCCGCCTGGATCGTCGACTTCACCAATCCGGTGGGCATCGTCACCCGGGCCCTGCAGACCGCCGGGCACCGCGCTGTCGGGCTGTGCAACGTGGCGATCGGGTTCCAGCGCAAGTTCGCCGCCCACCTGCAGGTGGCGCCGGAGCTGATCCGGCTGGACCACGTGGGCCTCAACCACCTCACCTGGGAACGCGGCGTCACCCTGCTGGACGCGCCCGGCGCGACCACCGGGCGCGAGGTGCTGCCCGAGCTGCTGACCGGCTTCGGCACCGAGATCGCCGACGACCTGCACCTGCCGCTGCCGCTGATCCGGCGCCTCGGCGTGGTCCCCTCCTACTACCTGCGCTACTACTACCAGCACGACGCAGTGGTCGCCGAGCTGCGCGAGCAGGGCTCCCGGGCCGCCCAAGTGGCCGAGATCGAGCGGGAGTTGCTGCGGCTCTACGCCGACCCCGCGCTGGACACCAAGCCGGAGCTGCTGAGCCGGCGCGGCGGCGCCTTCTACTCGGAGGCGGCGGTGCAGCTGATCGCGGCGCTGCTCGGCACCGGGGGCGGCGCGGACATCCAGGTGGTCAACACCCGCAATGACGGGGTACTGCCGTTCCTGCCCGACGACGCGGTGATCGAAGTACCGGCCGCCGTCGACGCCACCGGGGTGCGGCCGCTCCCGCAGCGGCCGGTGGAGCCACTGTTCGCCGGGCTGATCGCGGCCGTCACCGCCTATGAGCAACTCGCCCTGGAAGCAGCCCTCAAGGGCGGCCGGGACCGGGTCTTCGACGCTCTGCTGTGCCATCCACTGGTCGGTCAGATCGAGCTCGCCGAGCAGCTGACCGATGCCCTGATCGCGCACAACAAGCCCTACCTGAGCTGGATCTGACGGAGCGTCATGACTGAGCCTTTGGCCGGCGTGCTCGCCGTGGACGCCGGCAACAGCAAGACCGACGTCGCCCTGGTCGCCGCCGACGGCACCGTGCTCGGCACCGCCCGAGGCGGCGGCTTCAACCCGCAGGCGCACGGGCCACGGGCTGCCGTCGCCGCGCTGGCCCCGCTGGTCGCCGCCTGCGCGGCGGCGGCCGGCCTGAGCGCCGGCGGCCTGAGCGCCGGCGTTGGCCAGGCAGGCCCGCTGGTCAGCCATCTGCAGGCCTGCCTGGCCAACGCCGACCTGCCGGCCGAGGAGCGGGCGCTGGCCGCCGCCCTCACCGAACAGGGCTGGGGCGCCGAGGTCTCGGTCGCCAACGACACCTTCGGGCTGCTCCGCGCGGGCACCGACACACCGCGCGGGGTGGCGGTGGTCTGCGGCGCCGGGATCAACTGCGTGGGGCTGCTGCCGGACGGCCGCACCGCCCGGTTCCCGGCACTCGGGCAACTCACCGGCGACTGGGGCGGCGGGGGCGGGCTGGCCGCCGAGGCGATGTGGCACGCCACCCGGGCCGAGGACGGCCGCGGCCCGGCCACCGCGCTGGCGCCGGCCATCGCGGCCCACTTCGGGCTCACCACGGCGACGGCGTTCGCCGAGGCGCTGCACCTGGGCGAGTTCCCCCGGGTGCGGCTGCACGAGGTGGTGCCGCTGCTCTTCGACTGCGCGCAGGGCGGCGACGCGGCGGCGCTGGCGCTGATCGACCGCCAGGCGGCGGAGATCGCGGCGCTCGCCCGGGTGGCGCTGACCCGGCTGAACCTGCTGGCCGCGCCCACCCCGCTGGTGCTCGGCGGCGGAGTGCTGGCGGCGGGCCAGCCGCTGCTGCTCGACAACCTGCGCGCCCGCCTGCGCACCGCCGCCCCCTGGCCCGCCCCCGCATCGTCACCGCGCCCCCGGTCCTCGGCGCCGCCCTGCTCGGCCTCGACCGCCTGGGCAGCCCTCCCAGCGCCCACCAACGCCTCCGCGCCGCCTACCAACGCCCGGCGATAGCGGCATAGGAACCCTCAGGAGACGCCGCACCGCTCTCCCACCACGCACCGACCACCAGCGGAGACGCCCCAGGAACCACCCGGGAGACCCCACACCGGCGACCACCCACCGCTCCCCCACCACGCACCGACGCCTGCGTGGCGGCACTTGGGGGAAATGGCTGCACGGCGTGGGTGGCGCCGGAATACTGGGGCGGTTGTGATGGTGACGCCCCGAGAGGTGCCCTGATGGCCGACGGCCCGTTGGAGATCTTCGAGCAGTTCCGCACCGGTCTGCTGGCGGGTGCGTTCGCGCCGGCCGAGGAGTTGTGGGCCGAAGACGCGGTGGTCGAGTTCCCCTACGCACCCGAGGGGCGGCCGCAGCAGTTCACCGGGCGGGCCGAGTTCCTGGCGTTCGCCGCCACCGCCCAGGCCGAACGGCCGGTGTGCTTCGAGGACTTCCAGGTGCTGGCGCTGCGCGACGCGGCCGACCCCGGGGTGCTGATCGCCGAGTACCGGCTGACCGGTCCGGCCACCGCCGGCGGGCGCCGCGGCACGGCCGTCTTCGTCCTGCTGCTGCGGGTGCGGGACGGGCGGATCGTGCACTGGCGCGAATACCAGGACCTGATCGCGCCGCGGGTCTGATCTCGGCTCAGGCCGTGGCGAGTTCGGGTGCCGGCTGGTCATCCCGCACCGTCAGGGTGCGCACCGCCCGGACGGCCAGTGCGGCGGCCGTGGCCAGCACGATCAGGGCGGCGGCGGCCGTCAGGGCGCGGCCGGTGCCGATCCTGGCCGCCACCGGCCCGGCGGCCATCTCGCCCAGTGGCAGCGCCAGGAAGGAGCCCAGCGCGTCGAAGGAGTAGACCCGGGCGAGGCGGTCCTGAGGGATGTTCTGCTGCAGCGAGAGGTCCCAGGCCACGCAGAAGAACTCGACTGCGAAGCCGGTCACGAACATCGCCGCGGCGACCGGCACGGCATCCGCGCGCGCCGCCAGTGCCAGCACCGGCAGCACGGTGGCGAACACCGCGGCCACCCCGACCAGCAGCGCCCGCCGGTTCGCCAGCCGGGCCACCACGAGGCCCGCGACGACCGCGCCCGCCATCTGCGTGGCCAGTACCAGCCCCCAGACGCCGCGGCCGAAGGTGGCGTCGGCGATCCCCGGCCCGAGCACCGTGATCGAGCCGGACTCCGCCGCGTTCACCACCATGAACTGCAGCACCACCACCCAGACCCACCGACGGGCGGTGAACTCCCGCCAGCCTTCGCGCAGTTCGGCCAGCGGGCGGGTCTTCTCGGCAGCCGGGCCGGCCGGCGCGGCCGACGGCAGCCGGATGCCCAGGTAGCCGCCCGCCGCGGCCAGCATCACCACCGCGTCCACGGCCAGCGCCCAGCCCGGGCCGACCCCGGCCGCCAGCAGACCGCCCAGTGAACTGCCCGCAATGGTCCCGATGTTGAGGCCGATCCGGTTGACCGCATTGGCCGGCCGCAGTTCCTCGGCGGGCACCGTCTGGGGCAGCAGGGCGGAACTGGCCGGCATCGACAGCGCCGCCAGCACCCCGTTGACCAGGCTCAGCCCGATCAGCAGCGGCAGCGAGGCGAAGTGCAGCAGCACCGCCAGCGCCACCAGCCCCTGGCTCAGCGCCGACGCCAGCGCGGTGCCCTGCAGGATCACCCCGCGCCGCACCCGGTCGGCCAGCACCCCGCCGAACAGCAGCGCCGCCACATTGGCCAGCGACCGGGCGCCGACCACCAGGCCCAGATCGGTCAGGGACCCGGTCAGGTCCAGCACCGCGAAGGCGAGCGCCACCGGGGCCATGCTGTTGGCCAGGGTGGCGCAACTGCGCCCCGCGACCAGCCAGCGGAACGGTCGGTGGCGCAGCGGCGCGAAGGTGGCGGACATCCGCCCACCCTCGCCCGGCCGTCAATGGCACGTCAAAGGATTAACGGACCGCAGACGGCCGCCCGATCGGGCAGGCGTACCGATTCCGCGGACGAAACGGGGACCTGATGGCGAGCAGCGAGCGCAGACGCAAGCAGCGGACGGGGAAGACACCGGCCCGGCCGCGCAGTTGGGAGGTCAGGACAGCCCCCAGGCGGCGCTGGGCGCCCTGGCAGTGCCGGGCCCTCGCGGTGGTGCTGTCGGTGGCGGCCGTGGGCGGGCTGCTCGGCGCGGTGCTGCTGGTGCCGGCGCTGCCGTCCGCCGTCAGCACCGCCCGGCAGTTCCTCGCCGCGCCGGTCTGCACCGCCCGGAACGCGCCGGACTGCCGCTGGCGGCAGAGCGAGCTGGTCCAGCGGGCGCACATCAGCAACGGCAGGAACCAGCAGACCACGGTGGACCTGCTCGACCCGGGTACGGGTGACGAGCAGCGCGTGGTGCCGACCGGGGTCGACCCGCTCGGGAACCGGCTGACCGGGGGCGACCGGGTCGAGCTGATCAGCTGGCACGGGCGGCCGACCGCGCTCCGCGCGCAGGAACGGCAGCAGGACGCGAGCAGCCGGCCGACCGACGGCCAGGCCTTGACCTGAACGGCGCTCTGGGGCTCGCCCTGCTCCTGCCGGCCACGGCGCTGACGGTCCGCCGGCTGTGGCTGCTGGGTGAGCCGCAGCGGTCCCCGGCCCCCGAGACGGTCCTGTTCTGCGGCGCGATGGCGGCCGTGATCGGCATCGGCTTGCTGCAGTGGGATCCGGACATCTGCCTGGGCGCCGGCGTCGACGCCGTGATCCTGGTCCTGGTCGGTCTGGCGCTGCGGCTGCACTGGATCCGCCGGCAGCGCCGAGCGGCGGTCGCGGCCCGACGGTAGGTCAGCGCCGCTCGCCGCCCTGCCCCTCGCCCCGGTCGCCGCCCTGCCCCTCGCCCGGCTCCTCACCCCGCTCGCCGCCCTGCCCCTCGCCCCGGTCGCCGTCCGCGCCCTGCTCCTCCGACCGCAGCGCCTCCCGCTCCCGCCGGCGCTTGCGCCAGGCCCACACCGCCAGCGCCACCACCACCAGGGCCGCGATCAGCACCGCCAGCGCCGTGCCGACCAGGTGCTCCACCCGGGCGTAGGCCGAGCCGGCCACGTACCCGAGCAGCACGAAGCCGACGCCCCAGATCGTGCCGCCGGCCGCGTTGAAGAGCAGGAACTTGCGGTAGGGCAGCCGGGAGACCCCGGACAGGAACGGCACCAGCGCGCGGAACAGCGCGACGAACCGGCCGAAGAAGACCGCCGCCGGGCCCTTGGTGCGGATGAAGGCGCGGGCCTTCTCCAGCCGGGCCTCGTGCTTGACGGCCGGCCGGGTGCGCAGCAGCGCCGGACCCCAGCGGCGGCCGAGCTCGTAGCCCGTGGAGTCGCCGAGGATCGCGGCGGTCACCACCACCGCCATCAGCACCGGCAGGCTCACCCCGCGGTGCGCGGCGGCGATGGTGCCGCCGAGCACGGCGGCGGTCTCGCCGGGCAGCACGAAGCCGACGAACAGCGCGTCCTCGGCGAAGACCAGCGCGCCCACCACCGCGTACACCACGGGCCCGGAGAGGCCCGCGATCCAGCCAGTGACCGATCCCACCGGCAGGCTCCTTCCGTCTTCCGTCTTCCGTCTTCCGTCTTCCGTCGTCCGTCGTCCGTCGTCCGTTCACGCCACCGTCTACGTCACTGTAGACGAACGATTTCCGAGAACCTCACGACATTCCCGGGCTGCTGCCCTAGCCTCGGCCGTCGTCACTGCCACCGACCCTCTCGGAGAGCCCGGATGTCCAGCGGTCAGATCGCCCTGCTCGGAGCCGTCGCCGGCGTCACCATCTATCTCGGCCTGCCGATCGGCCGACTGCGCCGCCCGGCGCCCCGGCTGCGGGCGGGGCTGAACGCGCTGGCGATCGGGATCCTGCTGTTCCTGGTCTGGGACGTGCTCACGCACGCCTGGGATCCGACCGACAAGGCGCTCGGCGACAAGCACTGGGGCACGGCGGTCGCCGGGATCCTGGTGCTGGCCGCCGGTCTGGCCGTGGGCCTGTGCGGGCTGGTCTACTACGACCGGTGGAACGCCCGGCGGCTGGCCGCCGCGAGCGAGCGCGGTGAGCGCAGCGCGGCCGACCTGGCGATGATGATCGCGATCGGCATCGGCCTGCACAACTTCGCCGAGGGCCTGGCCATCGGCAATTCGGCCGCCACCGGGCAGATCTCGCTGGCCGTGCTGCTGATCATCGGCTTCGGGCTGCACAACGCCACCGAGGGGTTCGGCATCGTGGCCCCGCTGGCCGCCGAGGGGACCAGGCCGTCCTGGGGCAGCCTGGCGCTGCTCGGCCTGATCGGCGGCGGCCCGACCTTCGCCGGCACCCTGGTCGGCCAGCACCTGGTCAACGACTACCTGAGCATCGCGTTCCTCGGCCTGGCCGCCGGGTCGATCCTCTACGTGGTGATCGAGCTGCTCGCGGTGGCCCGCCGGGCGGCACTCAAGGAGCTGACCACCTGGATGATCCTGGTCGGGCTGCTGGCGGGCTTCATCACCGACGCGGTGGTCACCGCCGGCGGCGCATGACCGGCGGCGGTCAGGCCGTGGCGCGGTCCTCGGCCGACCGTCAGGCCGTGCCGCGGTCCTCGGCCAGCCAGGCGGCCAGCACCTTGGCGCAGTCGTCCACGCTCTCCCGCCAGGCCTTGGCCGCGCCCTCGCCGGCCTCGTCGCTGACGTGCTTGACGAGCCGGATCGGCACCCCGGCCAGCTGCGCGGCGGCGGCCAGCGCATAGCCCTCCATGTCGACCAGGTGGGCCCGGGCGGCCAGTTGCTCGCGGGCCACCGGGTCGGAGACGAAGAGGTCACCGGTGGCCAGCGTCGGGCCGTCGGCGGCCAGGGTGATCGGGTCGCCGTAGCTGTGGCCGGTCAGCAGGGCCAGCACCCGGTCGTCCAGGTCGTGCTGGAGCACCGTGCCGATCACATGGGTGCGACCGGCCAGGCCCGGGCGCAGCGCGCCGGCGGTGCCCAGGTTGATCACCTCGCTCGGGCGCGGGCCGGTGGCGAGCACGGTGGCCAGGGCCAGGGCCGCGTTGACCTTCCCTATGCCGGTGAGCAGCACCGGCAGCTCGCCGTCCAGGTAGGCGGCCTCCTCGGCCACGGCCAGGACCAGCAGGGGGCGGTCGGGGGTGACGGTTCCGGTCAGCTGCATGGCGGCCATGGTAATCCGGAGCCCCCCACTCCAGGAGACGGAGCAGTCAGGAGCCGGACCCGAACCGGTGCTTGAGGTTGGGATCGTCCAGCCACCAGGGGCGCATGCCGTCCTCGGGCTCCGCCTCCTCCTCCGGTGCGCCCCCGGGTGCGACCACCCGGGCGGCCCGCTCGGCGGCCTGCCGCTCGTACTCGGCGTCCAGCGCGGCGTCCACCGCGGCGTTCTCCTCCCGCCCCTGGACGATCATGCGGCGGATCAGCGCGCAGATGAACGGCAGGCCGACCAGGTCGCCGAGCACCCAGAGGCCGTTACCGCCCCAGGTCTGGTCCTGGGCCAGGCTCGGGCCCCAGGGGCGGGCCAACGCGGTGTAGTAGTGCTCGGCCACGATGTGCCCGCCGTAGATCAGCACGATGCCCAGGGCGGCGTCGAAGATCACCTCGGCGAAGGTGATGAAGAGGCCCACCAGGTGCGGGTACTCGTGGCCGACCGGGTCGAGCTGCAGCCTGGGCCAGAAGTAGGCCAGGCCGAGCAGCACCAGCGCGACGTGCGTCCCGATGTTCCAGGCGCCACTGCTCAGCGACTTCTCGTACCAGGGGGTGAAGTAGAGCAGCCACGGCGGCGCCATCAGCAGTGCGGTGGAGACCGCCGGGAACATCAGCACCTTGGACGGGCCGCTGCGCAGCACCCGCAGGATCTTCTGCCGGCGGGCCGGCGGCGAGGTCTCGACCAGCAGCGAGACCGGCGCGCCCATCGCCAGCAGCAGCGGCACCAGCATCAGCAGCAGCACCACCTGCACCGCGCGGTCGGTGAACAGGATCCGCTCGTAGACGCCCATGCCCGAGCAGGTGCACCAGATCCACAGCAGCAGCCCGCCGAGGAAGGCGAGGGTGCGGGTGGGCTGCCAGCGGGTGCCGACCCGGGCCAGCTTGACCACCCCGAGCAGGTAGCCGCCGCCGAGCAGCACCGAGAGCGCCAGCACCACAGGTTCGGCGGTCCACGAGGTGGCCAGGTCGGACCACTGCCAGGGCGGCGGTCCGTGGTAGCCGGTCGCGGCCAGGACGGTCTGTGCGGTCTGCATCACTTCGGCTCCATGCTTCGCCCCTTTTGGGCGGGTCTCGGCTGCCATCATGGCCGATCCCGAGACGATCACCGCGCCCGGGGCGCCCCCGGGGGTGCCGCGTCGCAGGCGGAACCGCATAAGGTACGGCTCGCGTCTTGGACCAGCCGGGCCCGTCTTGGCACAGCCCGGTGGCAGACTGCTGCCAGCAGCCGGTCCCGGTCGGGCTCTTGGGGGAGGTAGGAGCGGTGGCAACACCAGTACTACAGACGGCGGCGGTACCGCCGCCGCGCGGTCCGGCCCGTGTGCGCCGCCGGGACCGCTGGCGTGCCGCGGCGCGCACCGCACCCGGGCGGCTGCGGCTGGCCGCCCTCGGACTGAGCGTGCTGGTCCTGGGCCTCGGCGCGCTGACGGGCTGGCAGGTGACCGACCGGACCGGTGCGGCCGACCAGGTGGTGACGCACAGTCAGCCGCTGAGTCAGAACGCGGCCGAGATCTACCGTTCGCTGGCCGACGCCGATACCACCGCGGCGGCCGGCTTCCTGCTGGCCGGCAACGAGCCGGCCGCACTGCGCCAGCGCTACCAGAACGACCTGTCCACCGCGACCCAGCTGCTCACCCAGGCCGCCGCGCAGTCCACCGGCTCGGCCAAGGCGCAGTCCCTGGTCAGCCAGCTCAACCAGCAACTGCCGGTCTACGCGGGCCTGGTGGAGACCGCCCGGGCCGACGACCGGCAGGGCCTGCCGCTCGGCGCGGCCTATCTGCGGTACGCCTCCACCAGCATGCAGCAGCAGCTGCTGCCGCAGGCCCAGGCGCTCTCCCAGCTGGAACTCGCCCGCCTGGACAGCGACTACGGCGACGCCCGGGCCACCCCGTGGGCGGCCTACGGACTCGGGGTCGTGGTGCTGGCGGCGCTGGTCTGGGTGCAGCTGCGGCTGTTCCGGCGCACCAACCGGGTGTTCAACCCCGGCCTGCTGGGCACCACCGGCGCGGTGCTGGTGCTGCTGGCCTGGCTGGGGGCGGCGGTGCTGGCCGGCGACTCGTCGCTCCAGCAGAGCATCGACCGCGGCGCGGCCCCGCTGAAGGCGCTCAACGTGGCCCGGATAGACACCCTGAAGGCCCGCACCGCGGAGAACCTCAACCTGGTGGCCCGTGGCTCCACCACCACGTACGCGCAGCAGTGGACCGATGACGAGACGAGCGACGCCAGCGCGCTCTCCCAGGCCCTCAAGCTGGCCCCGGCGGGCGCGGCGGGTCACATCACCGATGCCCAGGGCTCGTTCAAGGCCTGGAACGACCAGCACAACGCGGCCGGCGCCAAGAACGACGGCGGCGACTACCAGGGCGCCCTGGACGACACCGTGGGCAGCGGTGCCAACAGCGCCGCAAAGTCGTTCGACTCGACCGACCAGAGCCTGGCCGCTGCCGTGAAGGTCGAGCAGGCCGACTTCCTGAGCGCGGCCCGCGACGGCCGCGACGCAACGGGCACGGTGGCCGCGGCCGCGGGCCTGCTCGCACTGTTGGGCACGGCGGGCGCGCTGACGGGTATCGGGCGCCGGCTGGCGGAGTACCGATGAGCGGAGCACCGATGAGGGGACGTCGCCGGATGCGCACCAGGACCGCACTGCTGGCCGCCGTACTGGCGGCCACCCCGCTCACGCTCACCAGTGCGGCGGCGTCCCCCAGGAGCGCCACCCAGACGGCCACCGTCCAGGCGGCGGCCGATCAGAGCTGCGACCCGACCAAGAGCATCCGCCCCAGCAGCAACGAGAGCGGGCCGGCGGTGACCGCCATCAAGGCCCGCGGCGTGCTGGTCGCGGGCGTCGACCAGGACAGCTACGACTGGGGCTTCCGCAACCCGGTCACCGGTCAACTGCAGGGCTTCGACATCGATCTGATCCATGCGGTCGCCAAGGCGCTGCTCGGCGATCCCGACAAGGTCCAGTTCAAGATGGTGCCGACCGCGAAGCGTATGGATGCCATCAAGAGCGGCTCGGTCGACCTGATCGCGCGTACCATGACGATCACCTGTGACAGGCTCAACGACCTGGCCTTCTCCACCGAGTACTTCCAGGCCGGGCAGCAGGTGGTGGTGCCGAAGGCGGCCCACGCCAAGACGATCGACGATGCGGTGAGGGGAAAGCGGGTGTGCGTGGCGGACTCCTCCACCGCGCAGGACTACCTGACCAAGCATCCGCTCGGCCAGTCCGGCGAGGTCGTCGTGGAGAACCAGCTGGACTGCCTGGTCCGGATGCAACTCGGCCAGGCCGACGCCACCATGACGGACAATGCGCTCGCCGTCGGCCAGGCCGCCCAGGACCCGACCATGCAGGTGATCGGCCCGTCGCTGACCAACGAGCCGTACGGCATCGCGATGGCCAGGACCGCGCCCGACCTGGTGGCCCGGGTCAACCAGATCCTGGAGGACTACCGTCGTAGCGGCTGGCAGGACAGCTACGACCACTGGCTGAAGCCGGGGCTCGGCCCGATGAGCCCGCCGGCCGCCAACTACCTGCCGTAGCAAGGAAGATCAGGAGGAAGGGCGTGGCGTTGACAGGATCCGGCCCGGTGCTGAGCCGGGAGGAGGTGGACCGCGAGCTGACTCGGCTGACCGCCGAGCGCGAGGCGGTGGAGGCCGCTCTGCTCGCGCTCCAGGACCACCCGGGCCGCCGGCTGCTGGAGGGCGCCACGCTGACCGGCCGCACCGAGGAGCGCTGGCAGGTCGCCGCCCAGGGCTTCACCCTGCTGTGGACCTACTTCGACCGGTACAGCGAGGCGCTGGCCGCAGCCCGGGCGGTGCGCTCCCGGCGCAGCCGGCCCGGCTCCCCGGAGCTGGCCGAGCTGAGCGAACTGCTGCGCGGCCGGGCGGTCACCGTCTCCGGCGGCCAACTGCCCGACGCCGCACACCAGCTGGCCGGGCCGGCCCGGCTGGTCGAGCAGATCAGCCTGACCGAGCTGATGGACCGGATGAACGCCTGCTACGCCACCGTGCTGGAGGTGGTCAACGCCGCCGACGCGGTCTGGTCGGCGCTGCCGGCCCGGATCGACCTGCTGCTGGCCGAGCTGCGCCGGGTGGCCAGCCTGGCCGGCTCGGTCGGGGTCCGGCCCGGCAGCCATCCGCTGGGCGACGACCTGTCCGTCCTGGAGCAGGAGTTGACCGGGCTTCGGGCCGAGGTGCTGGCCGACCCGCTGGCGCTGTGGCGCCCGGCCCGGGTGCCGGCCCAGCGCGGCCGGGAGAGCACCACCAGCGTGGTCGCCGCGCAGCAGGCGGCGGCCGGCGCCGTCGACGTGGCCCGGTTCGACCAGGCCGGCCGGACCCTGGACTCGATACGGGTCGAACTGGAGCAGCTGCTTCGGCTGCGAGACGAAGCGGACGAGCGGCTGCACCAGGTCGCCGATCTGCTGCGCCGCGCGGACGCCACGCTGGGCGAGGCCCGGCAGGCCCGCGGCGAGGTGCTGGCCAAGATCGCCGCCACCGAGGTGCCGGCCGTGCCGGGGCCGCTGGCCGCGCTGCGCGATGGCGTGCACCAGGCGGCGGAGCTGCGGCAGAACGGGCTCTGGCATCGGCTGGCGCCGCTGCTGGACGCCTTGGAGGAACAGGCGGCCCAGGAGTTGCAGCGGGCCCGGCAGTCCCTCACCGAGGTGACCGCCCCGCTCGCGGTCCGGGCCGAACTGCGCGGCCGGCTGGACGCCTACAAGGCGATGGCCGCGCGCCTCGGGGTGGCGGAGGACCCCGAGGTGATCGAGCGCTACGAGAAGGCTCGCTGGCTGCTGTGGAGCGCGCCGTGCGACCTGCGCGCGGCCGCCGCGGCGGTGACCAGGTTCCAGCAGGCGTTGCGTCCGGCGGCCGCGCCGCAGGACGCGCGGCGGTACGACGGACAGGGGGAATGAGAGCCATGGGCGAAGCGTGTGTCCGGCCGGGGTGCTCCGGCGGAGTGATCGACGCGGACGGGTACTGCACCGAGTGCGGTCTGGCGCCGCTGGGGGTGTCCGGCACCACCGGGACGGCCACCGCGACGGGGGTCGGCGCCAAGTGCGCGCAGCCCGCCTGCGCCGGCACCATCGACGCCGACGGCTTCTGCGACGAGTGCGGCATCGCGGCCGGCCCGGCGCGGACGGCGGCCTCGGCAGCGGTGCCCGCCTCCCGGGTCGCGCCCGACTCCGGCTCCAGCTCGGCCCGTTCGGTGCCGTCCAGCCGCACCGGCTCGTCCCGCTCGATGTCCGGCCGGTCCCGTTCGCACCGCTCCACCCGGACCGGCACCCGCGGCTCGGTCTCGGTGCGCAGCTCCAAGGGCAGCCGCAGCACCGGCAGCCGCAGCCGGCTGGGCGCCGGCCTGGTCACCGTGCCGCCGGTGCCGAAGAGCGACCCGGCGCAGGCGGTGCTGGTCGACCCCGAGGTGCCGGAGCGCAAGCGGTTCTGCAGCAAGTGCGAGGCGCCGGTGGGCCGGGAGAAGAACGGCCGCCCGGGCCGCCCCGACGGCTTCTGCACCCAGTGCGGGCAGGCCTACTCGTTCACCCCGAAGCTGCAGCGCGGCGACCTGGTCGGCGGCCAGTACGAGGTGATGGGCTGCCTGGCGCACGGCGGCCTGGGCTGGATCTACCTCGCGGTGGACCGCCGGGTCAGCGACCGCTGGGTGGTGCTCAAGGGCCTGCTGGACACCGGCGACGAGGACGCGCTGGCGGTGGCGATCGCCGAGCGGCGGTTCCTCGCCGAGGTGGACCACCCCAACATCGTCCGGATCATCAACTTCGTCGAGCACCCGGATCTGCGGACCGGCAGCACCGACGGCTACATCGTGATGGAGTACGTCGGCGGCAAGTCCCTCAAGGACATCGCCAACGACCGCCGCACTCCGGACGGCCGGCGCGACCCGCTGCCAGTGGCGCAGGCCATCGCCTACGCCCTGGAGGCGCTGCCCGCGCTCGGCTACCTGCACAGCCGGGGCCTGGTCTACTGCGACTTCAAGATCGACAACGTGATCCAGAGCGAGGACACACTCAAGATCATCGACATGGGCGCGGTCCGCCGCTTCGACGACGACGGCCCGATCTACGGCACGGTCGGCTACCAGGCGCCGGAGATAGCGACCGACGGCCCCTCCCCCGCCTCCGACCTGTACACCGTGGCCCGCACCCTGGCGGTGCTGACCTTCGACTTCCAGGGCTACAGCACCACCTACCGGGAGGAGCTGCCCGGCCCCGAAGAGGTGCCGGTCTTCGCCCAGTACGAGTCGTTCTACCGGCTGCTGGTACGGGCCACCGACCCGGACCCGTCGCGCCGGTTCGCCTCCGCCGAGGAGATGGCCGACCAGCTGACCGGCGTACTGCGGGAGATCCTGGCCCTGTCGGACGGTCAGCCCCGGCCCGCCCTGTCCACCCTGTTCGGACCCGAACTGCGGGTCGTGGACACCGAATTGATCGCCGACGGACCGGCCCCCGCACCCGGGGTGCCGCGGCTGGTGGTGCCCGACGTGGCCGCCGCCGCGCTGGCCCTGCCGGTGCCGCGGGTCGACCCGGGCGACGCCAACGCCGGGTTCCTGGCCGCGCTGATGGCGACCCGGCCCGACGACGTGCTGGGTGCGCTGAGCACCGCCACCTCGGACTCGGTGGAGCTGCGGCTGCGCCGCCTGCGCGCACTCATCGAGCTCGGCCGGCACGTCGACGCCGAGCAGTCGCTGGCCCAGCTGCGCTCCGACCACGGCGACGACTGGCGGGTGGTCTGGTACCGCGGGCTGTCCCAGCTGGCCCTGGCCGGCGCGGCCTCCTCCCAGGCGCAGACCCGGCCGCTGGTCGAGGCCGCCGCCGAGGCCTTCGACGCGGTCTACGACGCCTTCCCCGGCGAGGCCGCGCCCAAGCTGGCGCTCGGCATCTGCGCCGAACTGCTGGGCAACCACGAGGACGCCGCCGAGTTCTACCGGCTGGTGTGGACCACCGACCACGGCTATGTGAGCGCCGCCTTCGGACTCGCCCGGGTCTGCCTGGCCGGCGGCGACCGGGCCGGCGCGGTCGCCGCCCTGGAGTCGATCCCGGAGGTCTCCACCCACTACACCGCCGCCCGGATCGCCGCGATCCGGGCCCGGGTGCGGGCCCGGACCCCGCAGGAGCCGATCGGCGACGACCTGGCAGCGGGCAACGCCCAACTCGCCCTGCTCGGGCTGGACGACCGGCGGCGCGAGCAGCTCTCGGTGGAGGTGCTGGAGAGCACGCTGGGCTGGGCGCTGGCCGGCGCCCCCGGCCACTCGCCGGTCGCCACCGCGCTCGGCACCCTGCCGACCAAGGAACGCGAACTGCGGTTCGCGCTGGAGAAGTCCTACCGATCACTGGCCCGGCTCGCCGAGCGGGCCGAGGACCGGATCGAACTGGTGGAGCGGGCCAACCGGTCCCGACCGCGGACGTGGGTGTGACGATGACCGAGTGCCCGGGCTGCGGCGAACCGCTCGACCCCGCGGACGTGTTCTGCGAGAACTGCGGGATGGGCCTGGCCGCCGCGCCGCCCGCACCCGCCGCCTCGATCGCCGGGGCCGACTTCGCGCTGCCGCCGGCGGCCGGGCCGGTCTGCGCGCACTGCGGCGCCGGGCAGGTGGGCGCCGACGGCTTCTGCGAGGCCTGCGGGATGGCCCAGCCGAGCCCGCGCGACCATGTGGAGCGCTCGCTGGCCGGCGGCGCCGGGGTCAGCGACCGCGGGCTGCGCCACCACCGCAACGAGGACTCCTTCACGCTGGCCGCCACCTCGCTGCCGGACGGCCGGCCCGCCGTGGTCGCGGTGGTCTGCGACGGGGTCTCGTCCGCCTCCCGGCCCGACGAGGCGTCACAGACCGCGGCCGACGCGGCCGGTGAGGCGCTGCTGACCGCGCTGGAGCACGGCGAGGCGGCCGAGCCGGCGATGCGCGGCGCGATCGCCAGCGCCGCCGCCGCGGTGGCCGCGCTGGCGGGCGACGGCACCGCCCCGGAGCCCGGACACAACTCCCCCGCCTGCACGGTGGTCAGCGCGGTGGCCGCCGCCGGGGTGGTCACCGTGGGCTGGGTGGGCGACAGCCGGGCGTACTGGATCCCGGACGACCGCTCCGACGCCGAGCCGTACCGGCTGACCGAGGACGACTCCTGGGCGACCGGCATGATCGCGGCCGGCCTGATGAGCGAGGCCGAGGCCTACGCGGACGCCCGGGCGCACGCCATCACCGGCTGGCTGGGCGCGGACGCCGAGGAGGTCGTGCCGCACACCGTCGCCTTCACCCCGCATGTGCCCGGCGTGCTGCTGATCTGCACCGACGGCCTGTGGAACTACGCCGAGGCCGCCACCAGCCTGGCCGACCTGGTTCGCGCCGACGCCCGCACCGACCCGCTGCGGGCCGCCCAGGCCCTGGTGGCCTTCGCCGTCGCCGCCGGCGGGCACGACAACATCACCGTCGCGGTGCTGCCGGTGGTGCCGGATCCGGCGTCCGGCTGGGTGGACACCCTGCTCGACCTGCCGGTGATCAAGCCGACCGTTCCGCCGATGCCCAGCTTCCCGCCGGCCGTTTCCACCGAGCAGAGCTGACGCCCACTCACCCGTTGTCCGGCTGACGTCTTCTCACGACGCACCAGCCACCCATCGACTCTTGCCAAGAGGGGTACGGCCAATGGCCAGTCTGACCAAGTCGAACCTGCCCAGGTTCGCCACCGAGATCTTCCAGAACGAGTACCTCGCCGAGGGCGCCCGCGAGGTCAACGCCATCGTCACCGTCACCGCCACCGGCGGCGGCACCACAGGCGGGCGGCCGCTGGGCCTGGGCGCGGACGCCGCACCCGGCGCCGCCCAGGACGCCGCGGTGGTCCTGATGGTCGACTGCTCGGGCTCGATGGACTACCCGCCGACCAAGATGCGCAACGCCCGGGACGCCACCGCCGTGGCCATCGACACCATCCGCGACGGGGTCGCCTTCGCGGTGGTGGCCGGCACCCACGAGGCCCGCGAGGTCTACCCGGCCAACGGCTCGCTGGCCGTCGCCTCGCCGGCCACCCGGGAGGCCGCCAAGCAGTCGCTGCGCAAGCTGACCGCGGGCGGCGGCACCGCCATCGGCACCTGGCTCACGCTGGCCGACAGGCTCTTCCTGACCCGCCACGACATCGCCATCCGGCACGGCATCCTGCTCACCGACGGCCGCAACGAGCACGAGAAGCCGGCGGACCTGCAGAAGACCCTGGACCGGGTGAGCGGCCACTTCACCGCCGACTGCCGCGGCGTCGGCACCGACTGGGAGGTCGCCGAGCTGCGCAAGATCGCCTCCGCGCTGCTCGGCACCGCCGACATCGTGGCCGAACCGGCCGACCTGGCCGAGGACTTCCGCTCGATGATGACCGCCGCGATGGGCAAGCAGGTCGCCGACGTGGCACTGCGGGTCTGGACCCCGGCCAACGCCCAGGTGAAGTTCGTCAAGCAGGTGGCGCCCGACCTGGAGGACCTCACCGGGCGGCGGGCCGAGGCCGGGCCGCGGGCCGGCGACTACCCGACCGGCTCCTGGGGCGACGAGAGCCGCGACTACCACGTCTGCGTCGAGGTGCCGTCCGCCGCGGTCGGCAACGAGATGCTGGCCGCCCGGATCTCCCTGGTGCTGCCCGGCGCCGACGGCTCCACCGAGGTGCTGGCCCAAGGCCTGGTCCGCGCGGTGTGGACGGACGACCTGGCCTCCTCCACCCGGATCAGCCCGCAGGTGGCCCACTACACCGGGCAGGCCGAGCTCGCCTCGTCGATCCAGGAGGGCCTGGAGGCGCAGCGGGCGGGCGACATGGACACCGCCACCGCCAAGCTCGGCGCGGCGGTCCGGCTGGCCCACCAGACCGGCAACGAGGGCACCTTCAAGCTGCTGCAGAAGGTGGTCGACGTGGTCGACCCCAAGGAGGGCACTGTCAGGTTCCGCAAGGACGTCAGCGAGGCCGACTCGATGACCCTGGAGACCCGCTCGACCAAGACCGTCCGGGTGGCGGCCAAGAAGCGCGAGGGCTGAGCGGCCGCCGGCGAGGCGGAACGGCTCGGGTGCGTCGCCGCCGGTGCGCAGTCACCGGACGGACCGCCGCGCAGTGGGAGGCCGCCCTCGTGGTGTTCCACTGACCCGCCGCCGTTCACCACGGCCTGGCAGATCGGTATCGTGAGAGGCTGTCGTGAAACTGGTTCCGTCGGGGGCCGGGACCTGCCGAGATGTGGGGGACTTGATGCCGATCTGCCCTAGTGGCCACGAGTCGCAGTCGGAGGACTACTGCGACTACTGCGGCCTCGCGATGCGCCCGGCCGCCATGGTCGGGGCACCAGGGCCGTTCGGCGCTCCGGTGCCCCCGCCGCCGGCCATGCCGCCGCAGGCGCCGCCGATGCCGGGCGGTTTCCCGGGGGTCTCCGAGAGCGTCGGCTGCCCGATCTGCCGTACCCCGAAGACCGGCCGGTACTGCGAGGAGTGCGGCTACGACTTCGAGCTGTCCACCTCGCCGGGGATGCCGGTGGTGGGCGCGCCGCAGGGCTACGGCTATCCGCCGCCGGGGCCCGCGCAGCCCGGGCCCGCGCACCAGCAGCAGCCGGGGTACGGCTACCCGCCGCCCGGCTCCGGCTACCCGTCGCAGCCCGACCCGGTCTTCCCACCGCCGCAGCCCGACCCGGTCTTCCCGCCGGCGGACCCGTTCGGGTCGGCGCCGTCCACCCGCTCGCCGTACCAGCAGCCGGGGCAGCCGGGCGCACAGCCGCCCGGGCATCCTGGGCACCCCGGGATGCCGCAGCCCGGACAGCCCGGCATGCCCGGGCAGCCCGGAGTGCCCCCGCAGCCGTCCCGGCCGATGCCGCCGCAGCAGCCGGGCATGCCGCCGCAGCCCAGCGTCGAGCAGTACGGCACCTCGTTCCACCTGGCACCGCCCTCCCAGCAGATGCCGCAGGCCGAGCCGGTCAGATCCCAGTGGGTGGCCGTGATCACCGCGGACCGCGAGTACTTCACGGACATGATGGCCCGCAGCGGCCCGGAGGCCTCCGGGCTGTTCTTCCCGCCGTACTGCCCGGAGCGCCGGATCCCGATCACCGGTCGCGGCCAGCTGCGGATCGGCCGGCGCAGCCAGCACCGCGGCACCGTGCCGGAGATCGACCTGTCGGTGCCGCCGGAGGACCCGGGCGCCTCGCACCAGCACGCGCTGCTGGCCGAGCAGCCGGACGGCAGCTGGGTGCTGGTCGACCAGGACTCCACCAACGGCACCACGATGAACGGCGGTGCCGAGCCGATCGCCCCGCACACCGCCGTCGCGCTCAACGACGGTGACCGGATCCACATCGGCGCCTGGACCACCATCACCCTGCACCGCTCCTGAGCTTGTCAGGAGCCGGTGCTTCCGCGGCCGCAGTGGTGGCGACCGGAGTCGTAGGACCGACGTCTCGGTTCCGGCTCCGGCCACGGTCTGCGACCATGGTCGGGTGACTGAGATCGGGCGCGGCGAGACTCGCGAGGAGACGTTCTACGAGGCGGTCGGCGGCGAGGCCGCCTTCCGCCGGCTGGTGCACCGCTTCTACCAGGGGTGGCCGGGGACGAACTGCTGCGCCCGATGTACCCCGAGGAGGACCTCGGCCCGGCCGAGGAGCGGCTGGCGCTCTTCCTGATGCAGTACTGGGGCGGTCCGCGCACCTACAGCGAGGAGCGCGGGCACCCGCGGCTGCGGATGCGGCACATGCCGTTCAAGGTCGACCAGGCCGCGCACGACGCCTGGCTGCGGCACATGCGGGATGCGCTGGACGAGCTGGAGCTGGCCCCGGACGCCGACCGGCAGCTCTGGGAGTACCTGGCCTACGCCGCCGCCTCGATGGTCAACTCCGCCTGACCTGCGGGTAATTGACTGGCCTTGACATGTTCGGTGCTCGTTTGCTTTCGCTCCGGACACGTTTTGCACCGAACCCTTCCACCTGAGTTCGCAGTCTGACAACATCGCCCGGTATTCGGTGCCAGGGCTCCGCAGACCGCTATTCGGCAGCCCGCCCTTCGCTGCCCTGCGCCCGAATTTCACCACTGTCGGGGGACTTCGGGGGAGGGACAGCGTCCATGGGCGGTTTCGTCCTGCGCAGGCTGCGCAGCAGACTCGCACTGGCCGGCGCGGCGATGCTGACCGTCCTGCTCACCGCGACCACGCTGGCCGCACTGAACGCCTTCGAGGCCGGGGTCGGCGACGCCGGCCTGCACCGCGCGCTCACCGTCCAGGACCGCAACCGGGCCACCGTCGACGTGACCGCCGACGGCAGCGCCGACCAGCGCGGCAAGACCGAGCAGCAGGTCCGGCAACTGGCCGGCGACCTGTTCAGCCCGCTGCCCACCGCCGTGCAGCGGCTGGCCCGCAGCCACCCGTTCGCCCTGCCCTCGCCCGTCCCCGTCCCCCGCAACCCCGACGGCAGCCCCGCCGACCCCGACCTGACGTTCCTGGCCTCGCTCGACCCGGCCAGGGTCACCGTGACCGCCGGCCGGCTGCCGAAGGACACCGCCCCGGGCGCGCCGATCGAGGTGGCGGTGCCCGACGTCGTGGTCGCCCGGCTCGGACTGCACACCGACGCCCTGCCGGCGCCGCTGCACCTGGTCGACCGGTACGACGGCTCGTCCCACGACGTGCTGATCACCGGTACCTACCACCCCACCGACACCACCGACCGCTACTGGCAACTGGACGAGCTGGGCGGCCACGGACTGTCGGTCAGCGGCTTCACCACCTACGGCCCGCTGCTGGTCCCGGACAGTGCCTTCACCGGCTCCGCGCTCACCCAGCAGAGCGCCAACTGGCAGATCACCGCCGACTTCAGCAGCGCCAGGGCCGCCGCCCTGGACGCGCTGCGCACCCGGGTGCCGCAGGTCGTGGGCGCCTTCCAGAACAGCACCGGGTACACCGCCACCACCCGACTACCGGCCGCCCTCGGCGACTTGCACAACGATCTGCTGGTGGCCCGGTCCACCCTGGTGATCGGCGGACTGCAACTCGTGGTGCTGGCGGTCGCCGCGCTGCTCCTGGTCACCCGGCTGCTGAGCGAGCGCCAGGCCACCGAGAACGCGCTGCTGACCGCGCGCGGCGCCGCCCGTCGCCGGATCGCCGGGATCACCGCGCTGGAGGCCGGGCTGCTGGCACTGCCCGGCGGGCTGCTCGGGCCGCTGCTGCTGCCGCCGGTGCTCGGGCTGATCGGGCGGTTCGGACCACTGGCCCGCACCGGCGTCCGGCTCGGCAACGGGCTGGCCCCGAGCTCCTGGCTGGTGACCATGGCCACCGCCGTCGGCGCGGTGCTCATCGTGCTGGTGCCGAACGTGCTGCGGGCCGGCGGGGCCGTGCTGCAACGCCGTTCCGGCCGGCGGCAGGCGGCGGCGTCGGGCCTGCTGCGGTCCGGCGCCGACGTGGCGCTGCTGGTCCTGGCCGGGCTCGCCTACCTGCAGCTCGACCACTACAGCTCCGGCGTGGCGGGCGGCGGCGCGCTCTCCACCGACGCCAGCGGGCAGCTCGGCCTGGACCCGGTGCTGGTGGTCGCCCCCACCCTGGCGCTCTGCGCCGGCACCATGCTCACGCTGCGGCTGCTGCCGCTGGCCGCCAGGCTCGGCGAACGCTGGGCCGTCCGCGGCCGCGGGCTGCCGGCCGCACTCTCCGGCTGGCAGTTCGCCCGCCGGCCGCGCCGCAACGCCGGGCCGGTGCTGCTGATGGTGCTCGCCGTCTCGATGGGCATGCTGGCGCTCGGCCAGGCCGCCACGCTGAGCGCCTCGCAGCGCGACCAGGCCGACTTCAGCTCGGTCGGCGGCCTGCGGATCAGCGGGCTGGGCCTCACCTCGCTCGGCCAAGCCGGACTGCTCTCCGGCCTGCCCGGCGGCGACCGGGTGATCCCGGTCTCCCGGCAGGCGCTGCCGCTGAACGGCGGCCAGACCGGCCAACTGCTGGCCATCGACACCCGGCAGGCGAGCAACTCGGTGCGGCTGCGCGACGACCTGACCGGCGGACGCACCCCCGCCCAGCTCTACGGGCCGCTCGCCGACCAGGTCCCGAGCACCTCCGACGGCCTGGCACTGCCCGGCAAGCCGCTGCGGGTGTCCGTGGACCTCAGCATGACCACCGCGGTCACCCCCGAGGCGGTCAGTCTCCTGCCGGGCGCCCCGCTCAACCCCCCGGTGGCCCCGACCCTGCAGCTGGTGATGCACGACCGCTTCGGCCTGGTCTTCACCGTGCCGCTGGGCACCAACCTGCCGCTGAACGGCGACGCCACGGTCACCGCCGACCTGGGCGCGGTCTTCGCCCACCCCGCCGGGGCCCCCGCCTATCCGCTCACCCTGATCGGCGTCCAGGCCGAGTACTACGCGTCACTCGAGGGCCAGGTCAATCAGCAGTTGACGATCCACCAGATCACCGCCGCGCCGGGCGACGGCACGCCTGGCCAGCCGGTCGGCCACCCCGACCACCTCGGCTGGCAGTTGGACGACCACCGGTCCAAGGACCACCCGGCAGACCTCGCCCAGATCGCCACCGTGAACCCGCAGGACCTGCTCGCCATGACCTTCAGCACCGGCCAGGGCACCGAGAGCCAGGACGCCACGGTGACGCTGCCGAACCCGACCGGCGCCAACCTGCCCGCGACCATCCCGGCGCTCGCCACCAAGGACTTCCTGGCCGCCGCGGGCGCCAAACCCGGTGACGAGATCCCGATGCAGATCGGCGTCGACCAGCTGCGGTTCAAGATCATCGGAGTGGTGCCCGCCCTGCCCACCACCGGCAGCCCCTCCGGCGGGCCCAGCAGCGCGCTCCTCGCCGACCTGCACACCATCGACCGCGTCATCGCCACCCAGAGCGACAACCCGCTCAGCCCGACCGAGTGGTGGCTGCCCAGCCGAGGGCCGGGCGACCCGCAGCCCGCCGCCATGGCCGCCGCCCTTCGCTCCAGCGCGGCATCGGGCCAACTCCAGCTGGACGGCGACCTGGTGACGGGCATGCGGGCCGATCCGCTGACCGCCGCCCCGCAGACCGGACTGCTCGCGCTCACCATCGCCGCCGCCGCGCTCGCCGCGATCGGCTTCACCGCCGCGGCCATCGGCGCCGCCGCCGAACGGGCCGTCGAGTTCGCGGTGCTGCGAGCCCTCGGCAGCCCGCACCGGCAACTGGCCCGCACCGCCGCCGCCGAACAGGGGATCCTGATCGGACTCGGGCTCGGACTCGGCGCCCTGCTCGGCACGGTGCTGGTCCACCTGGTGGTGCCGCTCACCGTCCTCACCCCCACCGCTGGGCGGCCGGTACCGGCGGCGATGGTGGCCCTGCCGATCGGGCAGGTGCTGGTGCTGCTGGCGGCCGTCGCCGCGCTGCCGGTGCTGCTCACCGTCCACCGGGTGCTGCGGCCGGCCCGCGCCGCCGAGACCACCACCCGCCTGCGCCACTCGGAGGAGATGTGAGCCGCGACAAGGCCAGCTCGACGTGGAGCGCTCGGCGGGCCGGACGGCGAGCCGGGCAGCCGGACGGACAGCCTGACGGACGGCGGGCCGGACGGCGGACCGGGCAGCCGGACGGACAGCCTGACGGACGGCGGTCCGGACGGCGGGCCGGGCGGAACCCGGCGCCCTGGGTCCGCACCCGGCTGCGCACCAGCCGAGCCGCCGCCGTGCTGCTCGCCGTGCTGGTCCTGGGCACCGGATTCCTGGCCGCAGCACTCCCCCGGACCCTGGACCGCGACGCCGACCAGGCGGTGGCCCGGCTGCTCGCCGACCAGCCGGGGGCCGGCCTGTCCGCCAGGGTCATGGACAACGACTCCGGGCTCTCCACGGGCGACCCCCGGGGGCTGTTCAACCTCACCACCGTCAACGACGTGGCATCGGCCATCCAGAAGCAACTGGTCGCGCCGCTGGCACCGACGCCGGGGAGCGCCTCCTACGGCGCCCACTCGCTCAAGGGGCGCCCCCTGCTCGACCCCGGACTGCCCCGGCCGGGCATACCCGACCCCACCCTCAACCTGTTCACCATCGTCGGAGAGCTCAACCACGTGACGGTGGTCCAAGGCCGGGCACCGCAGGCGGTGACCTACATGAACGCACTGAAGAGCGGCACGCTCTACGAGGTCATGCTCTCCAAGGCGACCGCCGACCGGCTCGGCGTCAAGGTGGGCGCGTTCCTCACGACGCCGGGCAAGGACCAAGTCCATGTGGTCGGCATCTTCCAACCCAAGGACCCCAAGGACCCGTTCTGGGACGCCTCGCCGTGCGTCCTCACCGCCTGCCTGAACTACGACCAGGAGCGGCCACCCGAGCCGTACTGGAACACCAGCGGCCTCATCAACGAAGCGATGATGAGCACACTGCCGGACTACGCCTCCTCCGAGCTGTTCTGGCAGATCCCCGTCGACCCCAAGCACATGCACGCCTCCCAGATCCCCGCCGCGCAGCAACTGGTGAGCTCGATCCTCAACGGGCAGCGCGCCGCCGGCCTGCGCGACCAGACCGCCATCTCGGATCTGCAGCTCGACTCCCCACTCCCGGACGTGTTCGCCCAGGCGCAGCGGGACCAGGCGGCGGCCGCCCCGATCTATGCGATCGGGCCGGTCGGCGCGGGGGCAGTGGCACTGGTGCTGCTGGCGCTGGCGGCCGGACTCGCGGTGGACCGCAGGCAGGCAGAACTCCTGCTGCTGCGAGCCCGCGGCGGCTCGCTGCGGGACATCGGCGGGCGGCTGCTCGCCGAGACCGCCGTGCTGGTGGTGCCCGCCGCCGTGCTCGGCACCGCGCTCGCCCTGGTGCTGCTGCCGACGCCGCGCTGGGGAGCGGCGGTGCTGCTCGGCGCGGCGACCGCCCTGGCCTCGCTGCTGCCGTTCCCGATCCGCGCCGTGCTGATGCTGCGCGCCAACGGACCGCGCGGCGGCCGCAACCAGCGGACCGAACGGGCCGCCGGGCGACGCCCGTTCGCCCTCGTCCGGGCGCTCGGCGACCCGCGGCGGCTGATCGCGGAGCTCGGCGCACTGGTACTGGCCGTCGGCGCGGTGGTCGCGGTGCGACGGCGCGGGGTGGCGCCGCCCGGCAGCTCGCTGGACCTGCTGCTGAGCTCGGCGCCGCTACTGCTCGCGCTGGCCGGTGCGGTGCTGCTGGCCCGGATCTTCCCGCTGCTGCTGTCACCGGCCGTGCTGCTGGCCCGGAGGGGTAGGGGGGCGCTCGGGTTCCTCGGGCTGGCCCGCGCCACCCGGGCTGGCGGGGTCGGCAGCGGGCAGGGCGCCGGCGGTGACCGGGGGGCCGGGGGCGGGCGCCGAGTGTGCTGCCGCTGCTCGCGCTGGTGCTCGCGGTCACCACGGCCGGGTTCGGCGTGACGGTACTCGACTCCGCGAACCAGCAACGGCAGGTGGCGGCCCGGCAGATGATCGGCGCGGACGCCCGGGTGACCGGAAACGACGAGATCACGCTGCCGCCCGATTTCCTGGCTGCGGTGGCCAAACTGCCCGGGGTGCGCAGCGGCACCGCCATGGTGCTCGACCGGGACGCCACGCTCAACGGCTTCGTCTCCGGCGGCATGCTGCTGATCGTCGACCCCGCCGAGTACGCGGCTCTGGCCCGCAGCGTGGGATACGGCCAGATCGACCCGACGCTGCTCGAACAACCCACCGCCGCACCCGATGCGCCGGTGCCCGCGATCATCACCGACCAGAACGCGAGCCGGATCGGCACGGGCGACGAGGCCGTCTCACTGCCCGGCGCCTACGGCGAGCTGCGCTACCACGTGGTCGGCACCACCCACGGGTCTCCGGCACTGCCGGACGGCGGGCCGCGCCCGGTCCTGATCGTCTCCAGAGCCGCCGTCGCCCGCCAACTGCCCAGCGCCAAGTACCTGGTGGACAACCCCAACGCCTGGTTCGGCACCGGCAACGGCATCAGCAGCGCGAAGCTACGGGCGCTGCTGGGACGCGAGCTGGCGGCCGACGAGCGCGGGGGCGCGGGGGCAGGGGTGCCGGCGGGGCGGCGGCGAGCCCGGGGGCGGGCGGCAGCGCGCCGAGCGGGGCGACGAGCCCGGGCGCGGCGGCGAGTGCAGGGGTGGCCAGTGCAGGGGCGGCGGCGAGTGCAGGGGCGGCCAGTGGGACGCCAACCAGTGGAGCCTCGACCAGCAGCAGCACCACCGCCGGCACGCTGAGCGTGGACAACTTCTTCTCGGTCGCCACCCGTGACGACATCTCCGCCGGAATCAGCGGGCACCCACTGCAGCACTCCGCCGAACAGCTCTTCTGGGCCGCGGTCGTCACCGCTGCCGGATACAGCCTGCTCTCGCTGCTGCTGACCCTGCTGCGGGCCGCCCCGGAGCGGGCTGCGCTGCTGGCCCGGTTGCGGGCCATGGGCCTGCGGCCGCGCCAGGGCGTGGTGCTGATCCTCTGCGAGGCGCTTCCGCAGGCACTGGCCGCTGCGGCGGCCGGCGCGGGCATCGCCTGCCTGAGCGCACCGCTGCTCGGCTCGACGGTCAACCTGTCGGCGATGGTCGGCACCACGGTACCGGGCGGACTGCGGGTCGACGCGGGGGCGGTGTTCTGGCTGGCGGCCGCCCTGGCCGGGCTCTGCACCCTGGTGGTCCTGGTGGAGACGGCACTGACCGGACGGCGGCAGATCAATACCGAGTTGAGAGCGGGTGACCAGCGGTGAGCAGTCCGGACAACAGCACTGCCGAGCAGCGGACTCCGGGCAGCGGAGCGGCAGCCAACGGAGCGGCAGCCAACGGGGCGGCGACCGGCGAGGAGGCGGCGACCCGCGGCAGCACCGGCGAGGAGGTCAGCCTCGCCGAGCTGCGCCGGCGGGCCGAGGCCGCCCGCAACCAGGTGGCATACGGCCATGACTCGGTCATCGTCTGCGACCAGGTGGTGCGGATCTTCACGGCCGACCGGGTCGAGGTGCAGGCCCTCCAGGGACTCGACCTGCTGGTCCGCAAGGGCGACCTGATCGCCCTGGTCGGGGCCTCGGGCAGCGGCAAGTCCACGCTGCTGAACATCCTGGCCGGCCTGGACGCCCCGACCGCGGGCGCGGCCACCGTCGCCGGCTGCGATCTGCTGACCATGACCGCCAAGGAGCGGCTGCGCTACCGCCGTGAGCTGGTGGGATTCGTCTGGCAGCAGACCGCGCGCAACCTGATGCCGTTCCTGACGGCAGCTCAGAACGTGGCGCTGCCGATGCAGCTCAACGGTGAGCGCTGGTCCGCCGGCCGGGCCAAGCGGCGCGCCGACCGGGCTGGCGAGCTGCTGGACGCGCTCGGCATCGCCCACCTCGCCGACCGGCGTCCGGCCCAGCTCTCCGGTGGCGAGCAGCAGCGGGTGGCGATCGCGGTGGCGATGGCCAACAACCCGTCCGTGGTCCTGGCCGACGAACCGACCGGCGAGCTCGACTCGGAGACCGCCGCGTCGATCTTCGAGGCGTTCCGCACCGTCAACCGGGAGCTCGGCGCCACCGTGGTGATCGTGACCCACGACCCCATGGTCGCCGGCGAGGTGCGGCGCACCGTGGCGATCCGGGACGGGCGCACCAGCTCCGAAGTACTGCGCGAGACCCTCACCGACGAGCACGGCCAGAAGTCCACCAGCGAGCGCGAGTACGTGATGCTCGACCGCACCGGCCGGGTCCAGCTCCCCCGCGAGTTCCTCGCCGCCCTGGGCATGGAGCACCGCGTCGCCGTGGACCTCGCCAGCGACCACATCGCCGTCCGCCCGGACGAGCGGGAAGGCGATGCCTAGCCACACCCCGAGCGCCCACCCCCAGCCGCTCACCCGAGCGGCCGGGGACGACACGCCGCAACACCCCGGACGCCCGCGCCCAGCCGCTCACCCGAGCGGCGTCAACCCCAAACCCGCACCCGGGCCGGCGGTACGCAGCGCGACCGTGCCATGCGGCGCCGTCAAACGCAGCCAGCCCTTCGCCCGGTGAGCAGTGAGCGCGGCACCGGGGTGCAGGAAGCCGATCCGGTAGGCGGCGTGGGCCACTCGCAGCGGCAGCTCGGGAAGGGCGGCCAGGGGGCGCGACCAGATGTCGTCGGCGATCTGGTCCAGCACCGCGCGACTGCGGTGGTGCTCCGGCACCTCGGCCGTGCGCTCCTTGAACTCCCGCACTGATTCCATCAGTTGAGGCATCACCAGATCCACCTCGGTGCTGCCCAGCAGCTGCCAGCCGGTGCGCGGCGGCAGCATCCCGGCCCAGGCCGGGCCGGTCACCGGCGGCGGGACCACCAGGGCGCCGCGCTCCTCGTCAACCGCTTCCAGCAGCTGGCCGGCCGACACCGTCGCATCGGCGGCCGGGGCTGGGCCGGTGAGCCGGGCGGTCCGCAGCGCCAGCACGCCGGTGCCACCGAGCGGCAGCCGACCGTAGACGGCGAGCACACCGCCGTCCTCAACTGCTCCCCCGGGTGCTCCCGGCTGCTCCGACTCCGCCGACTGCGCTGACTCGGCCGGCCGCGGCCCGGGTACGGCCAGCAGTCGCACGGCCGCTGCCCGGTCGAACCGGAGCAGCCGGGTGAGGAACGCGCCGAGGTCCGCCGCCTCCCGCGGGTCGGCGAAGGCCAGGGCTGCGGTGCCGATCACGCCGCGACCTTCTCTCCCTTGGCCGCGGCGTCCGCGCCGCCCTCCGTGCCCTGGCCGCTTTCGGTGCCCTGGCCGTTTCCGGTGCCCTCGCTGCCGTCCTCCAGGAACCGGCTGAGGAACTTCCGCTCCACCGGGCTGATCCGGCGCGGCCGCGCGGCCTTCAGGTCATACGGAACGACCACGCTGGACGCGCGGATGTAGACGGTCTCGGTCCCGTCGTCAGCCACGTCCTTGATCTCGTAGGCGACGGTCACCGAGGCGCCGCCGATCCTGGTCACCCAGGTCTCGATGGTCACCGGCGAGGGCCGGTGCACCAGCGGCCGCTTGTAGTCGATCTCGTGCCGCGCCACCACGGATCCGCCCGCGAACTCGCCCGCGCCGGCCTCGGCGGCCTGGCGGAACATGAAGTCGATCCGGGCCTCCTCCAGGTAGCGCAGGAAGACCACGTTGTTGACGTGTCCGAAGGCGTCCATGTCGGACCACCGCAACGGGCAGGCGTAGATGTGGCGTGCCACGAGTGTCGTTCTCCTCTGTGCCTTCGTGTGCCTCCGCACGCGTCGGCCCGGCGGGCTCCCCGAAGCGGGGCACCTCACCGGGCCGACGGACGGTTCGTCTGACCGAACGACCGGACGATCAGCCGCGGGTCAGCTTCTTGTAGGTCGCCCGGTGCGGACGGGCCGCGTCGGCACCCAGCCGGTCGATCTTGTTCTTCTCGTAGGACTCGAAGTTGCCCTCGAACCAGAACCACTTGCTCTCACCCTCGTACGCGAGGATGTGGGTGGCCACTCGGTCCAGGAACCAGCGGTCGTGCGAGATGACCACGGCGCAGCCCGGGAACTCGAGCAGCGCGTTCTCCAGCGAGGAGAGGGTCTCGACGTCGAGGTCGTTGGTCGGCTCGTCGAGCAGCAGCAGGTTGCCGCCCTGCTTGAGGGTAAGCGCGAGGTTCAGACGGTTGCGCTCACCACCGGAGAGCACGCCGGCCGGCTTCTGCTGGTCCGGGCCCTTGAAGCCGAAGGCCGAGACGTAGGCGCGGGACGGCATCTCGACCTGGCCGACGTTGATCCAGTCGAGGCCGTCGGAGACGACCTCCCACAGGGTCTTCTTCGGGTCGATGTTGGCGCGACCCTGGTCGACGTAGCTGATCTTGACCGTCTCGCCGACCTTGACGTTGCCGGAGTCCGGCGTCTCCAGGCCCTGCAGCATCTTGAAGAGCGTGGTCTTGCCGGCGCCGTTGGGGCCGATCACGCCGACGATGCCGTTCCGGGGCAGGGTGAAGGAGAGGTCCTCGATCAGGACCTTCTCGCCGAAGGCCTTGTTGAGCTTGTCCACCTCGACCACGATGCTGCCCAGGCGCGGGCCCGGCGGGATCTGGATCTCCTCGAAGTCCAGCTTCCGCATCTTGTCGGCCTCGGCCGCCATCTCCTCGTACCGGGCGAGGCGGGCCTTCGACTTGGCCTGGCGGCCCTTGGCGTTGGAGCGGACCCACTCCAGCTCTTCCTTGAGCCGCTTGGCGCGCTTGGCGTCCTTCTGACCCTCGACCTTGAGACGGGCCTGCTTGGTCTCGAGGTAGGTGGAGTAGTTGCCCTCGTACGGGTAGGCACGGCCGCGGTCGAGCTCGAGGATCCACTGCGCGACGTGGTCCAGGAAGTACCGGTCGTGGGTGACCGCGACGACGGTGCCGGCGTACTTGGCCAGGTGCTGCTCCAGCCAGTTCACCGACTCGGCGTCGAGGTGGTTGGTGGGCTCGTCGAGCAGCAGCAGGTCGGGCGCCTCGAGCAGCAGCTTGCAGAGCGCGACCCGGCGGCGCTCACCACCGGAGAGGCTGGTGACCGGCCAGTCGCCGGGCGGGCAGCCCAGCGCGTCCATGGCCTGCTCCAGCTGGGCCTCGAGGTCCCAGGCGTTGGCGTGGTCCAGCTCCTCCTGCAGCTTGCCCATCTCGTCGAGCAGCGCGTCGGAGTAGTCGGTCGCCATCAGCTCTGCGATCTCGTTGAACCGGTCGAGCTTGCCCTTGATCTCCTTGACGCCGTCCTGGACGTTCTCCAGGACCGTCTTGGACTCGTCGAGCGGCGGCTCCTGCAGCAGCATGCCGACGGTGTAGCCGGGCGACAGGTATGCCTCGCCGTTGGAGGGCTGCTCCAGGCCCGCCATCATCTTCAGCACCGTGGACTTACCGGCGCCGTTGGGACCGACGACACCGATCTTCGCCCCGGGGAGGAAGTTGAGCGTCACGTCGTCAAGGATGACCTTGTCGCCGTGTGCCTTGCGCACCTTGCGCATGGTGTAGATGAATTCCGCCACGTGAGATCGCTCCGGCGTCGTCGAGGAGTAGGGGGAAGGCTTTCGGGATACAGCGTTCAGCGTTCCATTGTGCCGCACTGGGCCCCGCATCCCGAACCCCTGCCCGGCAGCGGGCCCGGGCTCCGCGCTCAGGGATCAGCCGTCACAGCTGGCTCACCTGTCACTCGAGACAGCCACCCGGGATGTCCGTCGCCTGAGGTCAGGTCGAGGATGTGCCCCAGGTCGGCCTTGCACCTCAGGCTGCGGTGCGACCATAGCGGCCGCGGCGGCGCATCGCCTGGAGGGCAACCCGCTGCCGGCCCGCCCCCACTGCCAGACCCAGACGTGAGCATGACAGCTGCTTTGCGGGCAATACCCGCTGTTGCATCTGAAACGGGAAACCCCCTCCCGGCAGAGCCGCACTCTGGACGGCTCACCCCACCGTGCCACTCTCCCCGCGCGCCGACACATCACGCTGAACCAGCGGCAACCTATTGACCGCAACCAGCGACCAACTGCAGGATCCACCGAAACCGCTTCCGTTTCGGAATTGTTATCAAGGAACAGGTGTAGCCGGACTCTTGACGGGGTGGCAGATACCTCGTCACTTTATCGACTTCTGCCGGTCCCATTGCTTCGCAGGGTTCCGGCGGCCGGAGAGATGGAGTGTCGACAAAAGCTCAAAAGATGCTCAAGTTCCCGCTCGCCGCGCGGACTCGCCCACCATCGGCAAGCCCGCGCGATGGCATCAGTTCGGCCCCGGCCGACCGTCGGCAACATTCACCGTGCCGCCTGACAGATCGTTCATCATTCATCTTTCACACCGGCAGGGCCTCCCCATCAGCCCCCGGGACTCCACCTACTCCGGCGAGAACGCCGGCCCGACCTCCCCGGCCGCTCCGAGCAGGCCGCCCGCCATGCGTGACCAGCGCCGCCGCTCCAGCCGTTTCGGCCTCAAGCGCCCTGCTCTCCTCCGGTGCCGTGTCAGACACGGCACCCACCACCTCCCCAACTCGCCGCCTGGTGGCCTGAGCCACGTGAGCCAGCTGCGCCTCTCCTGCCGCCGGACCATCGGCCAGCCCCGGCAGCGCCTCCGCCTCCAACTGCTGCTGCCCCGCGCTCGCCACCACACGCTCCAGCATGGGAGCCGATCGCCGCCGGGAGCGCACCACCGGCGAGCCGGTCGGCTCGACCGCCACCTCGCCCACCGGCAACTGCCCCGCCCGCGAAGCCCCCTGGCCGATCACTCCCGCCCAGCCAACCGGCTCGCCGGCCACCCCCTCACCCACGGCCCCGGCCAGCGACGCCTGCCCGCCCACGGCTCGCCGCTCACGCGCCGCCTGCGCGATCCACTCGGGCACCGCCTCGCCGGCCGACTGGACCCCGGCCTGCTCGGAACGCCCTCGAACCGACGAGCGGAAGGCCGAGGTGCCCCGGCCCAGATCGTGCCCGATCGCCCGAGCGTCGATCTCGACCACCGACCGCCGCTTGCCCTCGTCCTCCCATTCACGCACCCGCAGCCGCCCGCTCACCAGCACCGGATCGCCCTTCTCCAGCGAGCTGACGACATTCGACGCGAGCCCACGCCAGGCCAGCACCGTGACCCAGAGGGTGTCCCCGTCCACCCACTCGGCGCGCGCCCGGTCGTAGCGCCGCTCGGTCGAGGCCAAACGGAAGTTCGCCATCGGGATGCCACCCGCCGTCTGCCCGTACTGCACCATCGAGGCGACATTTCCAATCATCGTGACCATGGTCTCGTTCACCGCAGGTCCTCACATTTCTCGCGTTTCTCGGCGCCCCGGATAATTCCCGGCCACACACGATGCTGGCGCATGCCGAGCGCACCGGCCGGAGGGAATTGAAACCTGTGGAAAACCCCACCTTGTGGACAACTTTGCTGAGCCATAGCAGTATGATTTTCTCAATCGCAGCAAGCCCTGCTATGCGTTCATGACAAGCACATGCCGGAGTGTCGGACACCTGGTCGGCGCGCCCCTGAACGAGTGGCCTACACCAGCTCTGTCCACGTCATCCGACTTGACGAACCGATTTCCGACAGACTCCGCCGATACTCATCGGTCACGTTCCCGGCACACCCCGCTACCGGTGCGGCTAGTCCATAACGGCTGAGGAGACATCGCCATAACGACTGCACAACGTCCGGCGGCAACACCGCCCCCAACGCTGCACTCGTCGTACCTACCTGCGATTATCAGACCGCTATCGCAAGGCCGACACACCCACCCCACACGTGGAAAGCCGAGCAAGGCAGCGGACGCCCTTATCCTGTCCCGGCGGGGCAAGGGCTTCATCACCCCCACCCGCACCCAAGGCAATAGGCAGGAACCCCAACAGGTCCCGCGCCAACGCCCACCCGCCCCCGTAGCTCAGCGGATAGAGCAGGTGCCTTCTAAGCACTTGGCCGCAGGTTCGAGTCCTGCCGGGGGCGCTCGCAAGATGGCTGGTCAGCCGGGGCACTGTGAGAACAGGGCTCCGGCTGGTCGGCCTCAGCTGCCAGCTTCCCATCGGGATCAGCCAAGCACATAGAGGACACCTGCTCCACCAGGTGGGCGACCTCGCCCGCTAGCCTGGCCGGGATCGTCGCCTGCAGGGTCACCTCGCGACACCGCCGGTCGTAGCGCACCACCAGGCGGAAGGCGTCGTACAGCTCACGCTGAAGGTCCTCGGGGACATCCGGCAGGCGCGTGCGTAGCAATGGGATGTACCTCAGCACGTCAAGGTCCTGCGCCGTATCGTCGCCGGCCCGCTCAGCTACGACTTCGGCCGGCTGGGCCCGGAGCTTCTGGCCTGCGGCGTCCAGCTCCTTGAAGCTGTTCCGCACCCCGGCGCGGAAGCGGGCGGCCAGCTCCAGGTCGCCATCGAAGTCGCAATCGGACAACTGGCTGAAAAGAGCCTGCTGGCGCCGGTCGTTGTCGGCGATCGCCTGGCGCAGGACCTCTTCCTTGCCTTGGTTGGGGGCCACGGCGTGAGCCTCCGGCGGGCGGAGCTCAGCAGCGAGTAGCTTGTGCCGATCTGGTCCGAAGATCCGTTCCGCGAAGAAGGTGTGGACCAGATCGGTCAGGGCCTTCCCGCTGATCCAGACTGCGGTCGGATGCGGTTCGTGGCCCGGGCCCTCGACCTCCTCCCGGGTCTTCGGTTGGCAGCAGTAGTACTCACGCCCCTTGCTGAACTTCCCGAACATCCGGCGCCCGCAGATCTCGCACCGGACGTAGGAGCGCAGCAGGTAGCTGCGCTGGGTGGCCGGGTGGCTGTGGAGGGTGCCGTGGTCCCGTGTCGGTCGCCCGTTGCCCGGAACGGGCAGGGCTGCATCGAACATCTCACGGCTGACCAGCGGTTCGTGAGTGGGCTGCGGAGACCAGATCCACTCGCTCGGCGGGTTGTTCTTGTTGCCCTTCTTACGGGCCCGGCGGTTCCACACCTGGTATCCCGTGTACTTCGGGTTCTCCAGGATTCCGCGTACCGCCGAGCCGGTCCATCGCCCGACCGCCGTGTCCGTCCGGATGGGGGCCGGCGGCGGGTAGACGGCATGGTCGCGGTCGAGCCGGTTGGCGATGGCTCGGTGGCTGAGGCCGTGGACCACCCGGAGGCGGAAGATCTCGGTCACGACCGCTCCACACTGCGGGTCCGGCACGAGGCGGTGCTTGGTCCGCCCCTCGGCTCGGCGAGCCGGGACCGGGTGCGGGACCTTGTCAGCGAGGTAGCCGTACGGCGGCTTGCCGATGTTCCACCCCTGGCGGGTGTGTTCGCAGAAGCCGTCCCAGGACAGCTCCAGCATCTGCAGGACATACCACTCGGAGACGGCCTGCTTGACCCGGCGGGTGAGCGTGGGCGTCGCCTTCTTCGCCTTCCCCGGCATCGTGATCGGCTCGTCTGCCGCGCAAAGGGCGATGCCGTTGCGTTCCAGCTCATACTCGATCTTCGTGCCGAAGTAGGTGCGGCGGGCAACGCGCTCGATCGACTCGCAGATGACGGCGGCGAACCTTCGTTTGGGGCTTTCGGCCTCGGTGAGAAGATCGGCGATCCCCCCGTCGCGCGGGATGTTGATGTTGAACCGCTCATGTGCCTTGCCCCTACCGCGAGCTGCAAGGTCCTTGCGGCCGGACTCAACGTCGTAGAAGTGGGCGACGATCACCCAACCAGCCGGCATCGCAGCTCGGGCATTGCGCAGTTGCCGGGGCAGGGAGAGGGTCGGGTCCTGCGCGTCTTCATCCGAGGTACGACCGAGCCAGGCGACTGGCACCACCACCGGGGCCTGTTCAATGGGAGGAACGATCTCCTGGGGCTGGGCCGACCAGGGACGGTGCGGCGGGGTGTGGACACGGGGCCAACCCGAGTAGTCAGCGTCGGTCATGGTTACTCCATCACGTGTTGTCCGACGGTTTCTGTCAGGTCGGCCCCGGACTGTCGTTCACACCCCTGGATGGGCAGCCAACCAGGCGAGGATCTTGAGGATGACTTCCGCCTGGTGGGCTCGGAGGGCCTCGTCCTCTTCCGACAGCAGGTTGAGGCGACGCTCCGAGCTCCTGAGGTGATGTACCTGCCCCCGCCACTCCTTCCGTTGTGATGTGACGTCAGTTACGGATCCGGCCTGGGTCGATGGACGCTTGGTTGGTACCCCCTGGTCAAGTACCTGATCGGGGGATCCGGTGGTGTGCCGACGCATTCACCACGTACCGCCGCTTGTGGCCGAGTCACCCTCTGCCTGTCGGCCTCCGAGGCCTTTCGCGGCGGCCGGCTTGGTGAACACGAGGACGTCCTGGTGAACGATGAGGTGCATCGGTACTCCGGCCGCGCGGGCAGTCCTGACGTTCTGCAGCTGGAAGAAAGAGGGGCGCGCCACCAGTTCGCCGTCGCGCACACCGGCGAGGAGAGCGACGCAGCGCTCGACCGGGGTGAGACCAACCGCCTGACCGGCGGCGATGACAGCGGCGGGGAGATCGACGAGCTCGCCTTGGTGCCGCCAGGGTCGGGCGGTCACCGCAACGTGAGCACCAGGCGCAAGGAGCGGCAAACAGCTGGTGAGGATTGCCGTGAAGGCGTCGAGGAGGTCGTCGGTCGGGGCGTGGGCGAGGTTGGCCGGATTGCTGCCGTAGCTGGTGTCGAACTTGCCGATGCCGCTTCGGCCGGTCTCGCGGGTGGCGCGGACTTGACCGTGGACGGAGGCACCGTAGGGCGGGGAGGTGAGCAGCAGTTGGACTCGCCCGCGGTGACTGGCGTCGACCAGCGAGTGGGTGTGGCGGGCGTCTCCGGTCTTCACCCGAGCGTTACCAGTCGCGCCTTGGGCGCGGGCGAAGGCGAGGTTGGCGCGGGCGACTGCGGTCCAGCGGCTTTCGAGCTCGACGCCGACGGCGTTACGGCCGAGGTGGACTGCTTCGACCAAGGTCGTACCGATGCCACACATCGGGTCCAAGACGAGCTCGCCGGGGGCGGTGTAGGTGGCGATCGCGTGGGCGGCGATCGCCGGGAGCATCTTGGCCGGGTGGGCGGCGGAGGCCGGGGTGTAGCGCTCGCGGCGCTGGTTGCGGGCGTCCTTCTGGGCGGTGACCCACACCGAGGTCGGCAGCGTGGCAAGGGTCGCCGGGGCGGGCACGGCACCGAGCGACCATGGAGCAGCCAGCCGGGCGGCGGGGACGGGCTGGGGGTGGGCGGTCATAGCGGGCTCCTCACGCGATGAGCTGGGGGCGGCTGGGGCCTTCACGGCTTGGTGAAGGCGAACACGTCTTTGTGGATCACGTGGTGGCGGCCGGGCCACGGCCGGGTGTGGTGGCAGGCGCAGTCCTGGCGGGCCGCAGAGGTGCCGGGGTGGCGGGGTTGAGGTGGCCGTCAGTGGCGGTGGCTTCGGCTGCGACGATGTGCTGGAGGTAGACCAGTCCGCTGGCCCGGGCGTGGGCGATCAGGTAGGCGGTGGTGTCCTGGCCGGTGCTCTGACGAGCCGTCATCACCAGCACACCGTCGGGCTTGAGTGCCTGGGCGCAGGCATCGGTGAGGGCGGCGAGTTCGGCGTGGGTGGTGAAGGCGTGCGGGGCGGCGATTGCGAGTTGGGCGCTGCCGTGGTGGTGGTCGGGGGTGGTCGAGTGTGAGCCGGCGTGGCCTCGGCGCAGCAGGGCGAGGGAGGCGACCTGCGCGGCCTGGTGCTGGAGGTTGGCGTAGGCGAGGTCGGCGTCGTGGCGGGTGCGGGCGTAGCCGAGCGCCTTGCGGCCGGTGGTGACGGCGGCGATCAGGCAGGAGGCGTTGCCTGCGTCGGGGACGTAGACGAGGTCGCCGGGAGCGGTGAACGCTTCGACGATCTGCCGGGCCAGGCCCAGGGGGATCCGGTTGGCGCAGGCCGCGCCGACGGGGGTCTCGCAGACCGGGCAGCAGCCGGCCAGCGGTTCGGTCAGCCAGACCGACAGGGGGACGCCGGTGGGGTTGGTGCGGGGGCGCTTGGGGGTGTACGGGGTGGGGCGGGTGGGCTGGTTCATGCGGGTTCGGCCCGACGGCCGCCGCGTGACGCTGACACCTATAGAAACCGGACTTTGGGCCGTTTCTAACGGGCCATCAACTCAGCTTGCGATAATTCATACCGCTGACGACCGGCGGGACAGGCCCCGGGCGCCGGCTAATGGGGGCCAACTCCCCGACCACAACCTTGCTACCGCGCCCCTGTTGCTCCGATCCATCGGTGAGCGCCCAGTGGCCTCGCCGCCGCACGGGGCCCGGGTCTGCAGAAGACCACAGTCGACCTATATGCGGCGATCCGCCGGGACACATGCGTTGGCCTGTCGACCCGTGTCCTCCAGCGAGAGGACTGTGTCGGCTTTCTGACGGTGAGGCAGGTCGCTGAGGCTATGTCGCCTGAGCCCGCCGGCCGGTGGCGCGTGCGTCCGCTGGACCACCGGTCGGAGGCCTGGAGGACTACACCTCGACCGTTCTTCAGCGACTGGCCGGAGCGTAACTCCGAGCTGTCGTCAGAGGCCGGCTTCGACGAGGATTCGTTCCATCCGGGCTTGCGACAGCACGGGGTTGGCCGCAGCTGCCTCGGCGACCTGGGGCACCGGGTCCGCCAGCAGCTGCTCCAGTAGGTCCGCGCTGACGTTGGGGTGTCTGGCCGCGCCCGCGCGCAAAAACGACTCCGCGGCCTCCTTGAACCGCCGCAGCTCCGTAGCGGGCAGCCCAGGATCCTTCAGCGCAAGGAAACGCACCGCCGGGTTCGGATCGTCCGCGAAGTCGCGCAGCTCTTGGCGCGGGAAGTTGGGGTGGTCCACCAGCGGGGGGCGGACATGGGAGCGCTCGCCGTGGGCGCGGAGCAGCCGAAGCAGGACCTGTGGTGGTGTGTCGGGTCGGTGGGCGGCTGCGCGGCGGACGGACACGTCCGGGTCGTTGTCCAGCCTCTGCCAGGCCTCCTCTGGCAGGTCCCGGCTGGCGGCAAGGATCCGCCGGAACACCGCGTGCGGGCAGTCGAGGTAGGTCAGCCGTTCGGCGAGGGATGCGTCTCGCAGCCAGTTCGGCTTGTAGGGCGACCAGCGGAGAGCGACGGCGGCGTCGTCACTGCCGGCAGCATCCTCGGCTTCCACCAGCGCGAGCAGCCGGTCCCGGGTCTCCGGGGTGGCATGGCGGCTGTAGGCCACCGCAACGCGCACGGACGGGTCCGCACTCTCCTGCAGGCGGGCCACCATATCGGCGGTCAAGTGCGGGTTGCCTGCAACCGCGTGCAACTAACGGCTCCGTCCGGGCGAAATACGGCGAACGTCAGAGCAAGGGCATCGTCATCAAGCGACCGCCAGACGCCGCCACTACCACCGACGCATCGTCGGTCACGATGCAAATCAACCTGATGTACCGTCAGCTCGCCAGGCTGAGAAAGGGGCCTCTGACTAGCGATGACGGTGAACTGCCTTTGGAGCACTCCCCCTTCGAGTCCTCCAAGCCCGCTACCAGGACAGCTCCACCTCGCGGTCTGGAGCATCATCCACTCGAAACGAAGCCGTACCTGGTGACCCACTATCAGTTATCTTTGGCGTGCTCACGGTTGGCTGGTCGGAGGGGGCGAACGTGGGTCGGTACGACCAGGCGCGTACGGCGGGCGCCGCCCTGCTGCTCGTTCTGCTGCTCGGCGGCTGTGGCGGCGACAACACCGGCAACAGCCCGCCTCCCGACACCAGCCAGGTCGACTACGTCGCCAACCTGCGCGCCGACCAACATGCCCTGGACCGTGGGCAGTTGCTCTACACCAACCTCGGCTCGGTGGACGTCGGCACGGACCACACCTTCGAGATCACCGTGACCGACCTCGGCAAGGGACCGCAGCTCGCGCACCCCGATCCCGTTCCGCAGGGCTGGGTGGCCCCGCCCCAGGACGTACCGACAGGCGGCGACGTAGGCATCCGCCTCACCTGCGACGGTGTCAGCTGCGCGTCCTACGATGACATGCGCAAACCGGTAGTCGTCCCGGGCCGGGCCGTCACCTGGAGCTTCGGCCTGCACCTCGGTTCCCCGGGCCAGGCGCATATCCACATCGACGCCGTGGTGTATCGCACCAGCAGCGACCAGGTGCTATCGAGCGCCGCGCCGATCGACGTCGAGGTCTCCGTGCGGCGCACCTGGGCCTACACGCTCGGCCAGGCGGTGCACTGGATCTTCACCAGCGCCACCGGTCTCGGACTGTTCTCCGGCGGCGCCGTCCTCACCGCCATCGGCGGCTGGCTCCGCCGGGTCAGAGCGGCCCGCCGCCGGCCCGACGTGGACCGGGTTCTGGCCGCGATACCGGCCGCGGATGCCCGTGACCGGGCACTGTTCGGACTGCTGCGCCTGACGAACCGCCCGATCCGCGAGGTGGTGGCGATCCGTCGCTCGGACGTGTTCATGCATGGCTCGGCCATGGCGGTCACCTTCCCGACGCTCTCCGAATCGATCTACCAGCACCGTGTCACGGGCCGCCGCCTGCGCCAGGCCGTGCGCCATCTGGCCACGTCCTGCTCCGGCGAGCGGATCTTCGGCGACGGCCCGGACACCGCGACCCCCGAGGTCACCGACCGCTGGCGCCGGCACTGCGCTCGCGTGAACCTGGACCTGCCACTCACGGCACTCCACTCCTACCCGGCGCCCGATGGGCACTGACCACGCCTGCCAGAGCGACGCGTCCGGATGCTCGGTGCATCCAGACGCCAGTGCCAGTGCCAGTGCCTGGCAAGCTCTGCCGTATCTGATGGCCCAAGGGAGGGTGCGGCCACGCTGTCCGGCACCAGTCGCCGGAGGCGTCGCGGGGTTGGTTGAACCAGGGCACAACTGATTGCCACACCACGGTGCTGGATCGCCACTGAACCAGGGCTCCGATAGCCACTGCGGCGAGTGATGCGCCAGTTGCTGGCAGCTTGGTGCGGTGAACCCCGTACGGGGGTCAATGTCCGATACGCTCGGTGGGGTGAGTGGCCAACGGTTCGCCTCGGCGACAGGGAGCATGAGCGGCCCGGACTGTCTCGACTACCTGTCTTCGCAGTTCCACATCGGCAGTGTCCGCGAGGTCGTGCACTTGCCCGACGGGCTGATGAACGACAACTGGCGCATCGAGGCCGACGCCGGGATCTTCGCACTCAAGAAGATCAGAGATGTTCCCTTCGACCTGGCCCGGCGCAACCTCCGGACACTGTCAGCTCTGGCCAAAACCGGCGTCCCGGCGCCGTCGCCGAGGCAGACAGCGGACGCGGACCCGGTCGTCGAAGTGGGCCGGGACGGATTCTCCCTCGTCTCCTGGGTCGAAGGTCGGCACCGCCCGGGCACCGACCTGCCCCTGAGCGAGGTCACCGCGCTGGGGGCGCTGCTGGGTCACCTGCACGAGGTCCTCAACCGCACCTTGACCGGCCTCCCGCCGGTCATCGACGTCCCCGCCGCGTCCGTTACGGCTCCTGAGGCCACCCTCGCTCAGATTGAGCGCTTTCTCGCGCAGCTCGCCACCTTGGGCGAGCCGACCTCCTTCGACGAAGAGGCGGCCCGATTTCTGGTCGAACGCAGGCTGTTGCTGGAGAAGTTCGCCGACGAGAGGCCAGTGTCGGCGGCTCCGGCTGGACCCTTCGGCTGGACGCACGGCGACTTCCAGTACCGGAATGTCCTATGGCAGGACAGCGAGATCGTCGCCGTCCTGGACTGGGACCGCATTCGCGTCCGCCCGTTCGGCGAGGAGGCCGTCCGCACCGCCACGGTGCAGTTCGGCGGTGCGGACGGCGTCCTCGACTCGGAGCGTGTTGCGGCGTTCATGGACGGCTACCGGTCGGTGATCGCGATCAGCCCGGCGGAGCTGGAGGATGCGGTCAGCCGGTTGTGGTGGAAGCGGATGACGGACCCATGGGTGCTGGTCTTCCACTACGACCGCAGCGACCACTCATGCGACGACCTCTTCGCCCCTCAGGAGCGGATGCTGTCGTGGTGGACCGAACGCCGCGAGGAGGTTGTGGCCGCGTTCATTGCTAAAGCGTGAACCGGATCATCTGCCGGATACCCTCGCGCGCCGTCGCGGCTCGTAGGGCCTCGTTGATCTCCTGGAGCGGGCGGCGATGGGTGGCGATATCGTCGGCCGCCAGCATGCCAGTACGGGCGAGGTCGGCGTACCGGGGGATGTCGGCGCGGCTGCGCACGGAGCCCATGACGCTGCCTCCCAGGGAGCGTCCGTGCCGAAGGAGGCTACCCGGCACCGGCACCGCGGCTCCGGCTGGGAGCATGCCGAGCACGGTGGCCTGTCCGCCGGGCGCGAGCACCGCGAACGCCTGGCCCGCGGTTTCGATCAGGCCGACCGCCTCGATGGAACGGTTCACACCGCCTGGGGCGACGGCCCGGATCTCCTCCACCGGGTCCTTGAAGCCGGCGTTGATCGTGACGGTGGCGCCAACCTTGGCTGCGGCGGCCAGCCGGTGGTCTTCCAGGTCGACGGCGATGATCTGTGTCGCACCGGCGATGCGTGCGCCCTGGACGGCGCCGAGACCGACGCCACCGCAGCCGAAGACGGCAATGCTGTCCCCTGGCTTGGGTTGGGCCACGTTGAAGACCGAAGCCAGGCCGGTGGTCAGGCAGCATCCCAGGAGGGCGCCGGCGTCATGCGAGATGTCCGGCGGCAGCGGAATGAGGGCGTTGGCGTCGGTGAGCATCAGCTCGGCGAATGCGGACACGCCGAGGTACTGACGGATCGGCTGGCCGGCCAGGGTCAGGCGGTGGCGTTGACGCTCCTTGCCAGAGGTGTCGGTGCAGTAGACCATCGCGCCGGACAGGCAGGCTGCGCAACGGCCGCAGAAGATCTGATCGCAGACGATCACCCGATCCCCAGCAGAGAAGCTGGTGACGCCGGGGCCGACCGCTTCGATGACTCCACTGGCCTCGTGACCCAGGACAGTGGGGACTGGGTACGGGAAGCGGCCGACTGCGAAGTGCAGGTCGGTCGCGCAGATCCCGGCGCTGACGGTGCGGACCAGAACTTCGCCCGCAGCAGGCTCGGCAAGCTCGATCTCCTCGATCGTCAGAGGCTCACCCGGGGCCATGAGGACGGCGGCGCGGCAGCGGTAGGACATGGTCAATGTCTCCTTCGGCTTCGGCTATGTGATGCTGACGGATACTCAGGAGTCAGACAGAGCGCACTGCACGGCCATGACCGTGGCGCTGGCGACCTGCTCCATGTAGTCAGGGGCCGGGACGTGGGGAATCTTGAGGACGAGCATTTGCCGTCGAGCCCGGTAGTAGTTCGCCAGCATCTGCCGCGTGGGCGGGGTGTAGGCGGTGTGGGCCAGGTGCGGCCAGTAGCGGGCTGCGAGATCGGGGTGCTGCAGGAGAGGGGCGTTGACCCAGTCCTCGTACAACGGCCTGATCGGCACCCTGGCTTGCGTCAGCATGTCCCGCAGCCGCTGAGGGTCATGGACGCGCTGGGTGAGGATGAGCGGGGTGCCGTACCACCCCGCACCGAGGTCTCATCGAGCGTGGGGACGGTGATGGGTGCATCGAAGCTGGCCAGGACTTCGCACAGGGTGGCGAAGTTAGCCTCGGCGGCCTTCATCCGCCCAGGCAGGCCGCGTAGTTGCTCGGTGGCGATGACGGCGGACAGCACGGGCATCCGGAATTTGTAGGCGGCCCCGCTCGCGGCCATGGGGCGAAGGCTCGCCAGGGTGAGTTCCCGGTCCAGGCGCCGGGGGTGGTGGCCGAGAGTGAGAGCGCGCTCGTAGACCTGGCGGTCAGAGGTGGTCATCACCCCGCCCTCACCGCCGGAGACGGACTTGGACTCCTGGAGGCTGAAGCACCCGGCCGCTCCCCAGGAGCCGACCGGTCGTCCTCGGTAGACGGCGCCGTGGGCGTGGGAGCAGTCCTCCACGATGGGCAGCTTGGTCACGTCGGCGAGGTCGTCCATCCGTGCGGGGATGCCCCAGGCATGGGTGGCGAGCACGGCTGAGTAGGTACCGGGCAGATGGGCGAGGCTGTCAGCGGACAGGTTGGGGCTGGTCTGCTCGATATCGCAGAAGACGGGGTAGGAGCCGGCCTGGAGGACCGCGGTGATCGCGGAGACCCACGTCATCGGGGAGACCACGACGCCGGCGTGCGGACCAGCACCGACCCCGTGCAGCGCGGCATGCAGAGACGCGGTACCGGAGTTGAAGGACAGCGCGTGCTGGGCGCCGGTCAGGGCGGTGAACGCGTCTTCGATGGCGGCGATCCTGGGACCACGGTCGATGTCCGACAGGTGACCGTCTTCTAGGGCCGCGCAAACGGCCTCCTTCTCGGCCGTGCCGTACTTGGCGGTGCGCGGGAACGGGATGGCAACGACCTGTCGACCGGCGGTGCTGGAGCGGTCAGCCACAGTGACCTGCTTCGGTGTTCGGGTGAGCGGGGACGAGGTGCTTGGCGGCGTCGCTGGGGGTGCGGTGCAGGTGGGCACCGGCCGAGCCGTTCGGCCTGTCGAAGGAGAGCCAGAAGACGCGCAGTTCATCGCTGACGTTGAGGATGTCGTGCTCCAGGCCAGGGGCGGTGTAGACGATGTCGCCGGGGCCGACCTGGTGCTCGGTGCCGCCGACCAAGACAGTGCCTCGGCCGGCGGCGACCATCCACAGCTCGGGGAAGTCGTGGTAGTGCCGGTCGAAACGGGCGGTGCCATCGGCTCGGATGACGAACTGGCCGGAGGAAAACACCGAACTGCCGTCGGGCAAGTCGGCGGTGGTGATCCGCTGGCGGTCAGCAGCGTGGAACACGGTCACGGGGAACGGTCCTTCCGATCGAGTGTCAGAGGTTTGAGGTGATGCGCGGCAGAAGGGAGAGGTCACCGCTGGACATGTCGTCCAGTTCCGCGGCGATCTGCGCGGTCCGCAGCTCGACCAGCGCGGTGTCGTTGCACAAGGCGTGGTAGTTCAGGAGGGAGACGGCAATTCGCAGGCGGCACAGCGCCAGCGGCATGAGGGCCTTCACCGGCTTGTCATCCTCGAAGTAGCCCGCGAACAAGGCTGCCGACATCTCCAGCGGTTCCTGAAGGGAGAATCCGGCGAGGTCGGCGACCGGGGCACCACCGCGTACGCTCTCCAGGTCGATGACGCCGGTGATCTCCTGCCCCTCGCTGAACACGTGCCGGGCCACGAGGTCGCCGTGCAGCAGCCGCGCCGGTGTGCGCGACATGAGCCTGGCGCCCAGGTGCAGCGTTCGGTAGGCACGCCCGAGCAGTGCGACGGTGTCGCTGGGCAGCGTCGGTGGAGGCTCGATGGTCGTGGCGGCCCGCAGCCAGTCGCGACAACTGGCGTACTGGCCCCCGCCGTTCGCAGGGTCGATGCGCCCGAAACCCGTGACGGCGACGTCGTGAATCCGGCGCAGGGTGACGCCGGCGCGCACGGCTGCCGCAGCGTCGGTACTCCCGGTGCTGGCGTAGTCGAGAGGGCGGCCAGGGCAGCGGGTCTCCACGGTTGACCTTCGACAGCAACGGCATTCCGACCGCCACGCTGACACCGCCCACCAACACCCCTCTGGTCTCCGCCGTGGTCGGCAGCAACAACAGCACGCTGTGCGCCGATGACGGCGGCGGCATCAGCGACGGCGCGACCGTCCGCCTGTGGCAGTGCAACAGCACTCCCGCCCAGGCCGTCACATACGGAGCCGACAACACCCTTCACTTCGTGGGCAAGTGCCTGGACGTCACCAAGGCCGGCACTGCGGCGGGCACCAAAGTCCAGCTGTGGACGTGCAACGGCAGCCCCGCCCAGCAGTGGGTCCCCGGCACCAGCGCCGGATCGTTGCAGAACCCGAACTCCGGCATGTGCCTGGATGACCCCCAGGGCAGCACCGACGGCACCGCCCAACTGCAGATCTGGGCCTGCAACAGCACCAGCTCTCAGAACTGGGCGTCCGGCACTGCCCTGCCCACTCCGCAGACCATCCTCAACATCGGCCTCAACAGCACCACCTTTCCAAGCGTGATCACGCCCGGTGACGTGAACGGCGACGGCAACCCCGACCTCTACGCCGTCAACAACCTTCAGCAGGTCTACGAATACCCAGGCGTCGCACCGAACGGCAGCACACCCCGGCTCGGCAACCCCGTCACGCTCGGACTCCTCGGCGCCAACGTCAACCCCACCCTCACCGGCGGCAGCATCCTGCGCCCGGGCGACACCGCCTACTCGGGACACACGCGCCTGGTCATGCAACCGGACGGGAACCTCGTCCTCTACTCCCTGAAAACCGGCCAATCCCTGTGGTCCACCAAGACCTACAACAACCCCGGTGCCTGGGCCACCATGCAAACCGACGGCAACCTCGTCGTCTACAAGCCCCTGACCGACGCCAACGGCAACCCCACCTACCCCACTCCCGGCACCGCGGCGAACACCCTGTGGAGCAGCGCCACCCCGGGCAACTCGGGCGCCAAGGCCGTCGTCCAGGACGACTGCAACTTCGTCATCTAAACCACGCCCCGCCGATCCGAGCCGGATCAGCGGGGCGTTTTTGCTGGTCAGAGGCCTTACTGTGGCCTAGTCCGAGCCGAGCAGCGCGGGTCCTCGCCGCTGGCGACATGGCACGCTGCCGCTGAGCCGGAGGGCGCGCGGACAGGCGTCGCTAGAGCCCTGGACCCAAGCCCAGCCCCAGCCGCACCGCTGGCTGCTCCGAGCGGCCAGCGGGCTCAGGGCCGCCGGGTGCTCGGAGTCGGCGGCTGCTCCGCTCCGGGCGTGCTCAGGATGATGTCTGCCGTACCCAGATCTCGAAGTGGCCGCCGCCGGTGGAGGTCTGGTAGGGCAGGGCGCTGAGGAGGCGGTAGTGGCCGGTGGAGCGCAGTTCCTGGCGGACCGCGTCCTCGGCGGCGGGGAGTCCGTTGGAGTAGTCCAGGACGACGCCGTCGAAGTAGCCGTCGTCGACGGCGGCGCGGTAGCCGGGGATCCCGGAGAGGTGTCGGCCGTCCTTCGTCTTGTAGTCGATGTAGAAGAACGACAGCCAGTCCTGGTAGGAGGTCAGGTGCTCCCGGCTCAGGTAGTAGATGGGGCCTTCCTCCGGGTCGCCGAGCCAGTGCTGCCCGGGGCGCACCGTGTAGGCGAGCTGCGGGATCAGGTAGCGGGTGTCCGGCCAGCTGCCGTAGTAGGAGACGGACTGGCTCATGCCCAGCGTGAGCGCCAGCACACCGATGGCGATGGCCCACTGCGGGAACTTGAAGTGGGCGCCCATCAGCCGGGTGACGCCGACGCCCGCCATCGGCGCGGCGAAGAAGAGTCCGAATCCGATGTGCTTCTGCAGCGAGGTCTCCGACTGCAGGTGGATCTGGTAGGCCGGTGCCAGCAGCGCCGTGCCGGTCAGCAGCACGCCGATGGCGGTCCGCCAGCGCCGGCCCGGGACCGCCCGCCGCCATCCCGGGACCTCGCTGAGCCGTGCGGTGCGGGCGTAGAGCACCGAGCCGACCGTCGCCACGGCCACCAGCGGGCCCGCCCAGCGGCCGCTGGCCTGCAGGATCTGCAACGCGGTGGTGGTGCCGTGGGCGCGGGCGGTCGTGGTGCTCTGGATCGCGCTCAGGTAGCCGCTGCTCAGCAGTGCCGCCACCAGTGCCGTCACCGTCGTACCGGCGAAGACGGCGCCGCGCTGCAGGGCGCCGCGCATCCCGTGGGAGCGGTAGGCGGCCAGGACCAGGAGCAGCACGAGGGTGGGCAGGAACAGCGCGGAGGCGTACTTGACGCCCACGGCCAGGGCGGTGATCAGCCCCACGGGGGCGGTCAGCGCCCAGTGCCGGGGGGCCACGGTTACCAGCTGCCAGGCGCTCAGGGCGAGCAGGCAGACGGCCATCGCGTCGTAGGTGGCGAAGTGGCCGAGGAAGAGCGTCGGCATGGACACCGAGAACAGGGCTGCCGCGCACAGGCCGGCGCGCTCGTTGAACAGCCGCCTGGTCAGCCCGTACAGGCAGGCGGTGGCGACCAGCATGAACACCAGGCTCATGGCTCGGACCCCGGCCAGGCCGAACAGCGAGTCGACCGAGGCGGCCAGCACCGGGTAGAGGGTGGGCGCACCGGAGAAGTAGCTGCCGAAGCCGCCGTATTCGATGTGGCCGTAGAACAGGTGCCCGATCTCCACGTGTCCGGCGTAGATGTACAGCGCCTCGTCCTCGAACGCGGCGTTGGCCAGTCGCAGCGACAGCGCGGCCTGCACCAGCAGGATCACCAGCAGCAGCGCCTGGCTGACCAGGCGGCGCCGGCGGCCGGTGTCGGACGCCCAGCCCATGGCCGGCACCGGGGGCAGGGTCCAGCCGGGCAGCGGCGGTTCGACGAATGCGTAGCCGGGATCGGGGTCCGCCGGCATGGGGGGCAGCACCCGTAGCTGCATGGTCCGGGAGTTGAGCGGCTCCGGGTACTCCTGCGGCTCGGGGGCCTCGGTTCGGCGCGGGCCGGGGAAGGAGCGCAGGATGCGCAGCGGCATGGTGGTGGAGTTGATCGGCTCGAACGGCTCCGGGCCGTCGTCGTCCTCGAAGCCGATGAAGCCCGCGGAGCCCCTGGGGCCGACGGAGCGCGTCGAGCCCATCGCGGGCCGGGCCGCGGGTGCCGCCGGCCGGCCCTGGTCGGGCAGCTCCCGCAGGATGCGCAGCGGCATCGTCCTGGAGTTGAGCGGCTCGGCGAACGCGTCCTCGCGCGCGGGTGCCGGCGCCGGCACCCGCGCCGCAGGAGTCGCCCCGCCGATCGGTCGGCCCTGCGCCGGGCTCGCGCCGTCGTCGGGAACCTGGCCGGCCTCGGCCTGGGTGTCGGTCATTTCAGGCCCGTCAGGTTGATGTCGTACGCGGGGTTCGCGGCGCCGGCGCGGAAGGCGGCCAGCGTGTCCGGGCTGCTGTCGACCCGCCAGTCGGTCTCCTTGTTCAGGTCGAACCAGATGAAGCCGACCACGTCCGGCTGGTCCGCCACCGTCTTCAGCAGTTCGGTGATCTGCCCGGGTTTGCGCGGGCTCGGCTGGGAGCCGGTCTCGGCCAGCAGGAAGGGCCGCTGGGTGAAGGTGCGGATCTGACTGAAGGTCGGGCCGAACAGCTGGCTGAAGTTCTGCGCTCCGGTCAGCGCGTAGTAGCCGACCACGCCGACCCAGTCGACGTAGCCGTCCCCGGGGTAGTAGGGCTTGAGGGCCACGTTCGGCGCCGGGTTGACGATGTTCGGGCTCCAGACCCAGATCACCGTTGAGACGCCCTGGTCCTGGAAGACGTCATGGACGTGCTGCCAGGCCTTGACGAAGTCGGCGGCGTTCGACTGCTTGGTGCCCCAGGGGTACCAGTTGCCGTTCATCTCGTGGCCGAGGCTGATGGCCACCGGGACGTTGATGGCCCGCAGGGTCTTGGCAGTGCTGACGATGTAGGCGTCCTGGCTGCCACCGGCGATCTGCGCCATCGTCGCCTTGTAGGGCTCCCAGGCGATGTAGGGGAGTTGGCCGTCCCGCCAGACCGCGCGGGTCTGGTCGGCCTGGAGCGCGTCGCCCCACCCCAGGTAGTACTCCAGCAGGGTCGGCGTGCGGCCGACCTTGGTGGCGTACTGCTGGACCGGGCTCAGGTTCTGCGGTACCCCGTCGAAGGTCGCTCCGAAGAACTTCTTGGCGGGGTTCAGCAGCGGACGGATGTCGTAGGGCTGCACCGGCACCACCGTGCTGCCGCCGCCGGCCACGGTCTGGGCCGGCTGGGCACCGTTCCCGCCCCCGCCGATCGGCGCGGACCCGTCGGCGGCGCAGCCGGACAGGAAGAGCGCCGCGGCCACCACGGCGAGCAGCAGGCGGGCTGCGGCCGGCAGGCCGGTGCTCGGCATACCGGCCTGCCCGCCCGTGCGCGGAGTGCCGGCCTGCCCGCCGGTGCGCGGCGTACGCGTCATGCCTGCACCTCCTTGGGCTGGACCAGGACGCGGCCGACCGCCACCGCGTAGAACAGCCCGGAGCCGAGCATGAGCGCGTAGTTGGCCGGGTCGGAGCCGGTCATCCGCCACAAGGCGAGGGCGGGCCAGAGCACCGCCGTGGGCGCGCTCCAGAACCACATGCCGCCCCAGAAGCGCTGGGTCTTGTTCTTCTTGGCGCCGCTGGACCCGGTCGGCTGCCAGCCCATCGGGCGCCGCCGGACGACGTCCCAGATCGCGAAGACGTGCGCCCACCCGTACATCACCCGGGTCGCCCAGGCTTCGAGCCGGTAGGGGTTGCGGTGCCACAGCGGGTAGATCACCGTCAGGTACAGGAAGCTGGGCGCGACCATCCACATGTTGGTGGCCTGCAGCTGGTACGGGTAGTGGATCAGCAGGGTCAGCGCGATCAGCGGGGCCGTGAAGGTGAGGAGCGCGGTCTCGATGTAGTAGACGAAGCCGGAGATGTAGCAGAGCCGGCTGGCGAAGCGCATCCGCACCCGCCAGAAGTCGTTGAGGCTGCCGAGCATGCTCATGGACGCCATGCACCAGCGGTACTGCTGGTTGTAGTAGGCGCCGATGGTGTCCGGGCAGATGCCGGTGGACAGTGCGAGCGGCACGTAGCGCAGGTCCCAGCCGCGGGCGCGCAGGTCGAAGCCCGTGTGCATGTCCTCGGAGTGCTCGATCAGGCTGGTGCCGCCGATCTCGTCCAGCGCGGCGCGGCGGTAGACGGCGCAGGATCCCACGCAGATCGAGCCGTCGCTGCGCTGCCGGGAGACCTGGACCGAGCGGTAGAACAGCTCCTGCACCGCGCCGCCGCCGCGCTCGACCCAGTTCTGCTGGTCCAGTACGCGGAAGTACTGCGGCGACTGGACGATCGCGGTGCGCGGGTCGGCGTCCAGGTAGGGCAGCAGCTCGTGCAGCAGGTCGGCGCGCGGGGCGAAGTCGGCGTCGAGGATGAGGATCGCGTCGCCGCCGGAGTTCTCGAAGCCGTAGCGCAGGTTGCCGGCCTTCTTGAACCAGCCCCGGTTGGGGCGGACCAGGTGGCGGAAGCCGAAGTCCGCGGCCATGGCCCGGGCTTCGGCGCTGTCGCCGTCGTCCAGCACCAGCACCTGCACGTCGCCCGGGTAGGTCTCGGTCAGCTGCCGCACGTACATCCAGGTGTTGTGCAGCACCTCGATCGGTTCACCGCAGATGGGCAGGAAGACGTCGACGCTGGGATACCGCGCCGGCTGCCACTCGCGCACCAGCCGCCGGTGGGCCTTGATGTCGAAGCTGGGCGCGAAGAGCTCCAGGCGCATCGATATCCCGAACCCCACCACGGACAGCAGCAGGATGGGCGCGAAGACCCAGATCCAGGCGCTGTGGCGGGCGGTGTCGAGCTGGCTGATCAGGACGCAGACGAAGCCGATGAACGAACTGGTCGTCAGGATCCAGCTGTAGCGCTTGACGTAACTCTGCTTCTCCCGGTCGTCGGGAGGAGTCGGCAGCAGGCCTGCCGGGGCAGCCGGATACCCGTTCCTGGGGGCACGTCGCTGCCCACCACTTCGGACAGCGGCCGGGTATGTGTTCACTGCGCCGGTACCCCCTGACCGGAGAACCCAACGGTTCTTCACGGAACCTGCGTGAGCTTGGAGAAGGGCATACTAAGGCGCAAATCTTCGAATGCCGAACTCGGGGACGACAGCCGTCGCCCCCGGCCGGAACCCGGGTACGCTGCCCCGCCTTCTCAGCCGATCCCGGGGCCGATCCCCAGGTCAGGGCCCAGGTCGAGGTCCCGGTCAAGGCCGGGGCCGAGGTCGAGGTCTCGGACGGTGAGGGGCAGCGGCGCGGGGGCGTCGGTGCGCAGCGCGATCGCGGCGTCGTAGGCGTCGGGGACCGGGACGGACTGGATGACCCAGCCGGGCGGCGGGGTGGCGGGGTGGGCGGGGTAGCCCGGGCCGAGGCCCACGTAGTCGGCGTCGGTGCCGGCCCCCAGGCCCATGCCGGTGCCCTTGAGGTAGGCCTCCTTGCGGACCCAGCAGCGCAGGGTGGCCGCCGGACGCAGGTCGGCGGCGACGGCGGCGAGTTCGGCCTGCTCGGCGGGGTGCAGCTGGCCGGCGATGTCGGTGGCGGCGCCGAAGGCCGCGAGCCGCTCGACGTCCAGACCCACGGTGTCGGGGGCCAGGGCGATCAGGGCGAGACCGGTGGTGTGCGAGAGGGAGAACTCCAACGGCTCGTCCGAGACCACCTCGGGACGGCCGTGCGGCTTGCCGCAGCCGGGGCAGGCGGCCTGGCGGAAGCGCAGTTCGGCGGCGGGGCGGTGGAGGCGGTCGGCGAGCAGGATGCGCAGCGCGACGTGGGCGATCCGGTAGAGGTCCTGGTCCGCCGGGCGGCGGAAGGCGGCGGCCTTGCGCTGCTCGGCGGCGTCGAGCACCCGCGGCGCGAGCGATGCGGCCGCCGCACTGTTGGCCGGCGTCACCGCGATGCGCCAGACCTCGATCTCCCCCATGCCCACCATCCGTCGTCCGTTTCCGACCGGTTCTGATCTCCTGTCATCCCACCGTATGCGCGGTGATGTTGTAAACGGGCAACGGCGATCTCGGCCCACGACCTTGCGGCGGGGCACCGGGGCCGCCCCCTCCACGGTCCCGATGCCCCGTCGCAAGGCCGTCGACCTGCGTTGTTAGCGCTGCGCAGTTCCTTCGTCATCCGGAGCGATGACTATTCACCCGGCTCCGTCAGATCCTGTCAAGAGTGTGATGGGCATGCGAAGGAACTGAAGATTTGTCACACTCACTCACCGTGAACGTTGTCCGGTTTGCTCGCAGTTGCTCCTCACCCTCCGCATGCCATCGGCTCGTCGGCCGGTAGCGGCTCTCCGGTCGGTAGCGGCTCAGATCCCGGACACCGTGCCCGCGATCACCCGGACCACTCCGTCCCCCGTGCGGCCAGCGCGGCACGCAGCCGGGACTCGCGGGCCGGGCCGAGCAGCTCGTACGCCTCCGCCACCGGGGCCCAGCGGTACTCCTCCAGCTCGGCGGCCTGCAGCGCGATCTCGGTGCCGACCGGCACCGAGCCGGCGTCGAAGACGAAGTGCACCGAGGGGTGCGGGAGCTGCTCGGACGGGTGGGTCCAGGCCACCACCAGCAGTGGACCGACCTCCCGGTCCAGGCCGGTCTCCTCCAGCAGTTCACGTCGGGCGCACTGGGCCGCGTCCTCGCCGAGGTCGATGACACCGCCCGCGAACTGCCAGCCGGGGCGGTAGTTGGGCTTGACCACCAGCACCCGGCCGGCCTCGTCGGTCAGCAGGGCGGCGGCAGCGGTGAAGGAGCGGGGCAGCGAGGCGAGCCAGGCGTCGCGGGGCAGCAGTCGGTCCTGATCCATGGGGCGTCTCCGATGGGCTGGAATGCGGACGGGCCGACGCTACCGCTGCCGGGGCACCCGTGCCCGCCGCCGGTGCCGCGCCCGCGACCTGGGAGAGTGGGCCCATGACCGACCAGACGACCCTGATCGCCGATCGTGCCGAACTCCCCGGCCCGGTACCGGGCCTACGGGTGTTCCACGGCGAGGACGGCGTCGCCGTGCTGCTGCTCGACCGCCCGAAGCGCCGCAACGCCGTGACCCTGCGGATGTGGCAGGCGCTCCCCGAGGTGCTGGCGGGGCTCGCCGAACGTCCGGGCCTGCGGGCCCTGTTGGTGACCGGCGCCGAGCGGACCTTCAGCGCCGGCGCGGACATCGCCGAACTCGCCGACGTGTACGGGGATCCGGCCGCCGCCGACGCCTACCACGCGCGCAACGTCGAGGCGGAGCAGGCGCTGGCCCGTTTCCCGCACCCGACGCTGGCCGTGGTGCACGGCTCCTGCGTGGGCGGCGGCTGCCAGCTGGCGCTCGCCTGCGACCTGCGGTTCGGCGCCGAGGACGCCCGACTCGGGATCACCCCGGCCAAGTTGGGTGTGGTCTACCCGGCGGTGCCGACCGTCCGGCTGGCCGGCTTGGTCGGTCCGGCCCGGGCCAAGTACCTGCTGTTCTCAGGCGAGTTGGTGGACGCGGCGCGGGCCGAGCGGTTCGGGCTGCTGGACGAGGTGCATCCGGCGGCGGAGTTGGACGGCCGGGCGCTGGAGTTCGCCCGGCTGCTGGCCCGTCGCTCACCGCAGACCATCGGTGCGGCGAAGGCGGCGCTGGGGGCCGGCGACCTGGCCGGCGCCCGGGCCGCGCTGGCGCCCTGGGAGCGCCGCTCGCGCGAGGCGCCGGACGTCCGCGAGGGGCTCGCTGCCTTCCTGGAGCGGCGCGAGCCCGCGTTCTGACGCCGGTCGTACCGCCCCCGCTCGCCGGTCGTACCGCTCCGGCTCATCGGGCGTACCGCTCCCGCTCGCCGGTTGTGCCGCCCTCGCTCACCGGGCCCGGACTGGGCCGGGCGGAGTAACGTGAGACGTGAGTCCAGTGACTCTCTGGTGGGATGCCCGAAGAGGGAATCCGACCCCGAGACAAGGAGTTTCCGGACATGCGCGCAGACGTTGGCGACCGCGTCCATATCCACAGCAGAGCCGTTGGCATCGAGGAGCGGCAGGGAGAGATCACCGAGGTGCACGGGCAGAACGGCGAGCCCCCGTACCTGGTCAAGTTCTCCGATGGCCACGAGGGCCTGCTCTACCCGGGCCCCGACTGCACCATCGAGCGCCGCGCCGCCGAGGAGCGCTAGCAGCGCCCGGCCCCCCGACCCGCCCTGGCGGGGCAACCGCCCACCAGGGCGAGTCCGCGTGCCGGCGCACGGCCTCTGCCACCGCGCGGACTCAGCGGATCGGTATCCCCGAGATGCTGCGCGCTATCACCAGCCGCTGGATCTCGCTGGTCCCCTCGAAGATCGTGTAGATCGCGCTGTCCCGGTGCATCCGCTCCACCGGGTACTCGCGGGTGAAGCCGTTGCCGCCGAGCAGCTGCATCGCCTGCGCGGTCACCCACTTCGCGGTCTCGCCGGCGTAGAGCTTGGACATCGAGCCCTCGGCGGCGGTGAACGGCTGCTGGTTGGCGGCCATCCAGGAGGCCCGCCAGACCAGCAGCCGGGCCGCGTCGATGCGGGTGCGCATGTCGGCCAGGGTGAAGGCGACGCCCTGGTTGTCGATGATCGGGCGACCGAACTGCACCCGGGTCTTGGCGTAGTCGAGCGCGACCTCGTAGGCGGCCCGGGCGATCCCGATGGCCTGGGCGCCGACGGCGGGCCGGGAGGCCTCGAAGGTGGCCATGGCGGCGTTCTTGCCGCGCGACGACGAGCCGCCGCCGGCCGCGCGCTCCCGGGCCCGGGCCAGCCGCTCGTCGAGCTTCTCCTTGCCGCCGAGCAGGCAGTGGCCGGGCAGGCGGACGCCGTCGAGGACGACCTCGGCGGTGTGCGAGGCGCGGATGCCGTGCTTCTTGAACTTCTGGCCCTGGGCGAGCCCCTTGGTCCCCGGCGGCACCACGAAGGAGGCCTGGCCGCGGGCGCCGAGCGCCGGGTCCACGGTGGCGACGACCACGTGCACGTTGGCGATGCCGCCGTTGGTGGCCCAGGTCTTGGTCCCGTTGATGACCCACTCGTCGGTGGCCTCGTCGTAGACCGCGCGGGTGCGCAGCGCGGAGACGTCGGAGCCGGCGTCCGGCTCGGAGGAGCAGAAGGCGGCGACCTTGACGTCGTCGGGGGTGCCGAACATCTGCGGGACCCAGGTGCCGACCTGCTCCTCGGTGCCGTTGGCGAGCACGGCGACGGCGGCCAGGGTGGTGCCGACGATGGACAGGCCGATGCCGGCGTCGCCCCAGAACAGCTCCTCCATGGCGATCGGGATGCCGAGGCCGGACGGGTCGAAGTACTGCTGGGCGTAGAAGTCCAGCGAGTAGATGCCGACCTTGGCGGCCTCCTGGATGATCGGCCAGGGGGTCTCCTCGCGCTCGTCCCATTCGGCGGCGGCCGGACGGATCACGTCACGGGCGAAGCCGTGCAGCCAGTCGCGAACGGACTGCTGGTCCTCGCTCAGCGCCATCGAGAAGGCGTTCATCGCCAGTCACTCCTCGTCACTACTCACGTTGGATCGTCCGAGCCCGAGATCAGGGGCCCAAGATCGCGCCGCCCGGGTGTTACCACGGGTAACATCGAGGGAGTCTGCTACTGATAGGTAATGGCTGTCAACGAGTCCGGACGCGGCAGTGCGGGACACGAGAACGAGGGAGGGGCCGGGGTGACCGCGCTGGAGGAACCGCGCAGGGAGCAGCTGCTCAACGCCGCCGACCGGGTGGTCCGCCGGGACGGGCCGGGCGCCAGCATGAACGCGATCGCCGCCGAGGCCGGGATCACCAAGCCGATCCTCTACCGCCACTTCGGCGACCGCAGCGGCCTCTTCCAGGCCCTCACCGAGCGGCACACCGCCGGCCTGCTGACCGCGATCCGGGCCGCCCTGGCCGAACCGCTGGAGCGGCGCGAGCAGGTGGAGCACGTGCTGGACACCTACCTGGCCGGGATCGAGGCCCGGCCGCAGGTCTACCAGCTGCTCACCCATCCGGAGGCCGGCGACCCCGACGGCGTGGGCGGGGCGCTCGCCCCGGCGCTGCGGCAGATCGCCGAGGAGATCACCCGGGCGGTGACCGCGCAGGTGGACCTCGGCCCGGACGGCCCGCTGCTCTCCGAGGCCTGGGGCCGGGCGATCACCGGCATGGTGCTGGCGGCCGGCGACTGGTGGCTGGAGAACAAGCCCTGCCCGCGCGCCCGGATGGTGCAGGCGCTGGCCGACCTGCTCTGGGGCCGGCTGGCGGCGGCCGCTCCGCTGCCCACTCCCCCGGCCCCGGCACCGGAACCCGCCGAGGCCGCCACCGATGCGCCCGACAAGTCGGAGTGACGGCCAGTCAATCGATCGACGTCCCAACTCTTGCGCCCGGCCGGGCAGTTCCGGAAGCATCGACGGCCACCACCGCCTGCCTCTGCGAGGTGCCCGTGCGCGTCCGCCGTACCGCCACCGCCCTGCTGCTGACCGCCGCCGCGCTGCTCGGCTGCGCACCGCTGGCCCAGGCACAAACCCCAAGAGCCACGGCCGACTTCCCGACCGGCACCGCCACCGCACCGGACGGCCGGGTGCTCTTCGCCGACGCGCACGGCCAGGTGGTCGAGCCGCGCGGCTTCAACGTCGACAAGTACGACGAGACCACCGAGGCCGATCTGCGCTCGATCGCCGCGCACGGCTTCACGCTGATCCGGGTGGCGGTCTCCTGGAACCGGCTGGAGCCCGCCCAGGGCCACTACGACGACGCCGAACTCGCCAAGCTGCGGCGGCTGCTGGACTGGGCGGACCAGGACGGCCTGCTGGCCGTGGTCGACTTCCACCAGGACGTCTACGGGCCCGCGTTCGGCGGCGGCGACCGGGGCATTCCGCGCTGGGCCACCAGGGACGACGGGCTGCCGTTCGTCCCCGATCCGAACGACTGGTTCGCCGGCTACTTCCAGCCCGCCGTGCAGGCCGCCTTCCGCCACCTCTACGACGACCCCGACCTGCGCCGCTGGCAGAGCGACTTCTACACCCACCTGGCCCGTGAACTACGCGGCCACCGCTCGCTGCTGGGCTACGACCTGTTCAACGAACCGTTCGGCCCGGTGTCCGGCGACCCCAGCGACCCGGCGGTGCTGGCGGCGTCGGCGGCCCAACTGGAGCAGGGCCGACTGGCGTTGATGTACCAGCGGCTGATCGGCGCCATCCGCACCGCGGACCAGCGCAGTTGGCTCTTCGTCGAGCCGACCGTGCTGGTCGGCGAGGGCGTGCCCACGCAACTGCCCGGCTTCACCGACCCACGGCCCGGCCAGCCCCGGCTCGGCTACGCACCGCACTTCTACGACACCACCGTGGAGAACGGCGCCGACTGGAACCCGGGCGACGGTTTCATCGAGGCCTACACCGCGGCGATCACCGACTATCCGCGCCGCAACCGGATGCCGCTGCTGGTCGGCGAGTGGGGCCCGCCGAGCGCGGCCACCCCGGGCAACACCGAGCTGGTGCGCCGTCAGATCGCCGCCATGGCGGGCTTCGCGAGCGGCTGGACCATGTGGTACTGGTGCCGGGGCAACGGCGGCTACTGCGCGATCGGCCCCGACGGGCAGCCGGCCACCGGAGACGGCCCGGCCTTCGGGCCGTACGCGGCGGTGCTGGCCGGGCTGCCGAGCACGGAGAGTTGGGCGGCCGACCGGTACACGGTAGCGTTCACCGCCACCGGCGGCTGGACCGAGCTGACCGCACCGCCGACCGCCCGGCTCACCGTCACCGGCAGCGACCGGGTACAGGTGGACCGGCGCACCCCTGGCCGACTGCGGGTACGGGTGCCGCACGGCGCCCGCGTGGTCGTCGAGTTGGAGGACTAGGGCCTCTCCTATGGATCAGCGCGCCCGGCGTGATCCATGAGAGCGGCCCTACAGCAGGTCGGCCCGGGCCGCCTGGATGCCGGCCTGGAACCGGGTGCGGGCCCCGAACCGGTCCATCAACTCCCGCACCCAGCGCTGCACCGTGCGGGTGGAGACGCCCATCTGCCGGGCGATGCTCTCGTCCGTCAACCCGGCCGCCAGCAGGGCGAGCAGCTGGCGGTGGCGGTCCTGCGGCAGGTCCGGCGAGTCGGCGGCGGGCAGGCGCATCGCCCTGGTCCAGTAGAGCTCGAACAGCCCGGCCAGGGCGTCCAGCAGCGAGGACGGCCGCACCAGTAAAACGCTCTGCAGCTCGGTGCCGGTGCTGACCGGCAGCAGCGCCCACCTGTCGTCCACCAGGGCCAGCTTGAGCGGGAGTTCGGGCAGCACCCGGGCCTGCTCGCCGGCGCCGGTGAAGAGCCGGATCTCGGCCAGCCGGTCCGGCTCCCGCAGCACCCGGCTCTCGTAGACCACCCGCATCCGCACGCCCCGGGCCAGCGCGGCGAGTTCGAGCTCCGGATCGGCCCGGCGGATGTAGGGCGGCTTGTCCAGCACCCGCAACTCGCCGCGCACGCTCAGCTGGAGGCTGCGCCACAGCTCGGCTATCGAGTCCCGGCCGGTGATGACCTCGACCAGCTCGCCGGCCTCGGTGCCGCTGCGGGACTTGCGGTAGGTGCGCAGCAGTTCGGTGATCCGGCCCCGGGTGCGGCGCAGTTCCAGCTCGCGACGGAGCAGCAGCTCCTCCAGCGCCACGTCGGGGGCGGCCGCGCTCCACAGCGTGCCGTTCGGCATCGGGCGTTCCACCAGCCCGAGTTCGGCCAGCGAGCCGAGCGCGGCCAGCGACCGCTCGGCTCCGATGCCGAGCACCTGGCCGAGCTGAGCGGCGCTCAGCCCGGCCACGGTCAGCAGCTGGAGGTAGAGCCGCTCCTGGTCCAAGGTCAGCCCGAGGGCCCCGAGCCGTGCGGTCCACTGCTCCGCCATCCGACCTACCGTCCCCGAGAGTTGGCCATGCCTGTCATGCTAGCGCCAGGGTGGCCGAAGGGGATCAGTCCTGCGCCAGCCCCCGGCGCGCCAACAGCGGCCCGACCTGCGGGTCGCGCCCGAGCACCGCCCGGAAGGCGTCCATCGCGGACACGCTGTCACCCCGGCTCAGCAGCTCGCGGCGGAACGACTCACCGCTCTCCCGCACCGGTCGGCCGTTCCCCTGGAACCACTCCACGGTGTCCGCGTCCAGCACCTCCGACCAGAGGTAGGAGTAGTAACCGGCGCTGTAGCCGCCGACGAAGAGGTGGCTGAAGTAGCCGGTGCGGTAGCGCGGCGGCATCGCGGGCAGCGCGAGGCCGGCCTCCTTGAGCACCCGGGCCTCGAACTCCTCGATGTCCTGGACGGTTTCCTGGTCGGCCGAGCAGGTGTGCCAGGCCCAGTCGAGCAGCGTCGCGGCCAGCACCTCCACCATCCGCAGGCCCTGGCCGAAGTTCTCGGCCTCCTCCAGCCGGCCCAGCAGCTCGGTCGGCAGCGGCTCGCCGGTCTGGTAGTGCCGGGCGTAGTGGGACTGCACCTCGGGCCAGGTCGACCACATCTCGTTGACCTGCGAGGGGAATTCGACGAAGTCACGCGGCACCCGGGTGCCGGCCAGCGACGGGTAGCGCACGTCCGAGAGCAGGCCGTGCAGGGCGTGGCCGAACTCGTGGAACAGGGTGCGCACCTCGTCCAGACTGAGCAGGGCCGGGCGGCCGGGCGCGGGCTTGGTGATGTTCAGGTTGTTGAAGACCACCGCGCGGCGGTCCAACAGCCCGGCCTGCGACACCAGTTCATCCATCCAGGCGCCGCCGCGCTTGGACGGGCGGGCGAAGAAGTCGGCCAGGAACAGGCCCAGCGGCGTGCCGTCCTCCTCGAACACCTCGAAGACCCGGGTGTCGGGGTGGTAGCCGGCCAGGTCGAGCCGCTCGGTGAAGGTCAGCCCGTAGGCCAGCCGGGCGGCGTGGAAGACGCCGTCGCGCAGCACCCGCTCCAACTCGTAGTAGGGGCGCAGCTCGGCGGTGTCGACCTCGTACTCGGTCCGGCGCACCCGCTCGGCGTAGTAGGCCACGTCGTGGGCGCCGAAGTCGGCCACCCCGTCCGCCTCGGCGGCCTGGGCCAGCCGGGCCAGCTCGCGTTCGGCGTTGGCCACCGAGGGCGCCACCAGCTTGGCCAGCAGCTCGCTGACGGCCTCCACCGTGCCGGCCGTCTGGTCGGCCACCGTGTAGGCGGCGTGGCTGGGGTAGCCGAGCAGGGCGGCCCGCTCGGCGCGCAGCGCGGCCATCCGGGCGGCCAGCGGGCCGTTGGTGCTCAACCCGCGGGCGAGCGCGCTGTCCAGCAGCCGGCGGCGCAGCCCGCGGTCGGCGAGCTTGGCCAGCAGCGGCTGGTTGGTGAAGTTCATCAGGGTGAGCGCGTAGCCCTCCTCGCCGCGCTCGCGGGCACTGGCGGCGGCGGCCTCGATCTCGCCCTCGGAGAGCCCGGCGAGCTGCTCGGCGTCCTTCACCAGCAGCGCGCCGGCCGCGTTGGCGGCGTGCAGATGCTGCTGGAAGGTGGCGGAGGCGGCGGCCAGTTCGGCGTTCAGTTCGCGCAGCCGCCGCTGCTCGGCGCCGGACAGCCGGGCGCCGGCCCGGACGAACCGCTGGTGCAGGCGCTCCAGCAGCCGCAGCGACTCGGCGTCCAGCCCCAGCTCGGCCCGGTTGCGGTGCACCTCGTCGATCCGGGCGAAGAGCGCCTGGTCGAGGTGGATCGCGTCGTCGTGGGCGGCCAGCTTCGGCCGGTACTCGGCGTCGAGTTCCTGCACGGCGTCATTGGTGTGGGCGGAGGACTGGTTGTCGAAGACCACCAGCACCCGGGTCAGCAGGGCGCCGCTGCGCTCCAGCGCGACCACGGTGTTCTCGAAGTCGGCCGGCTCGGGGTTGCCGGTGATCCGGCGGATCTCGGCGAGCTGCGCGGCCATGCCCTGGTCGAGCGCGGGCCGGTAGTGCTCGTCCCGGATCTCGGCGAAGGGTGGCAGCTGGTACGGCAGCGTGCTCGGAGCGAGGAAGGGGTTGTCCGTCATTCCGCCGACCATACGCGCCGCGCTCGGCTCCGCGCTGGCCATTGCACCTGACGTTGTCAGTCCCGCGCGCTACGGTCGGGAATGCCTGATCCATTGCCCTCAATCGACCCGAACAGGAGGCCGCCGATGACGCCCAGGATCGCCCTGGTGCCCGATCAGCAGGGGCGCGGCGGCCGGCTGCAGCGCCTCACCGAGCAGGGCGAGCCGGTCGGCGGGGTGCTGACCGCGCGCGATCTGGCCGCCGCGGTGGCCGAGCTGGAGGCGGCCGAGCGGCCGCGCTGGGTCTGGGCCGCCGCCGAGTCGGCCTACGTCCCGCTGCTGGCCGAGCTGCCGGACCGGCTGGGTCGGTGCCACGACCTGCGGCTGGTCGAGCCGCTGCTGCTGGGGCACGAGGGCCGCTGGGGCGCGCCGCGCTCGCTGGGCGCCGCCTGGGCGCGGCTGCGCGGCCTGCCGGTGCCCGACGATCTGCCGGAGGCCGGCGCCGCCGAGGCGCAGGATTCGCTGTTCGCCCCCGACCGGTTGCAGCTGCCGCCGGGCACCGACCCGCTCACCGCCGTCCTCGCCGTCCACGCCGAACAGCAGCGCCGCCTCGGCGCGTTCGAGGACGCGGCGGAGCGCTCCCGGTTCCGGCTGCTGGTGGCCGCCGAGTCGGCCGGTGCGCTGGCCGCCGCCGAGATGGCCGCCGCCGGGCTGCCGTGGCGCGCCGAGGTGCACGACGCGATGCTCACCGAGCTGCTGGGCCCGCGCCCCACGGTTCCCGGCACCCAGCCGGCCCGGCTGGCCGAGCTCTCGGTGCGGCTGCAACAGGCGCTGGGCAGCAAGCCGTTCAACCCCGACTCGCACACCCAGGTACTGAAGGCCTTCGCCGACCAGGGCATCCGGCTCTCCTCCACCCGGGTCTGGGAGCTGCGCGGGATCGACCATCCGGCCGCCGAATTGATGATCCGCTACAAGGAGCTGTCCCGGATCCACTCCGCGCACGGCTGGGCCTGGCAGGACGCCTGGGCGCGCGGCGGCCGGTTCCGCCCGGAGTACGTGGTGGGTGGCGTGGTCTCCGGCCGCTGGGCCAGCCGGGGCGGCGGCGCGCTGCAGATCCCGCGGGTGCTGCGCCGTGCGGTGGTGGCCGATCCGGGCTGGCGGCTGGTGGTGGCCGATGCCGCCCAGTTGGAGCCCCGGGTGCTGGCCGCGCTCTCCGAGGACGCCGCGCTGGCCCGCAGTGCCGCCGGCGGCGATCTCTACCAGGCGCTGGCCGCCACCGCGTTCCACGGCGAGCGGGACAAGGCCAAGCTCGGCCTGCTCGGCGCGATGTACGGGCAGACCAGCGGGGACATCGGCCCGCTGCTGGCCATCCTGCGGCAGCGCTATCCCGTCGCGATGGGCTATGTGGAGGCGGCGGCCCGCACCGGTGAGGAGGGCGGCATCGTCCGGTCCCGGCTGGGGCGCAGCTGTCCGCCGCCCTCGGACGCCTGGCTGGACCTCACCGAGGCGGCGGGCGGCGAGGGCGAGCAGGGGCCGCGGTCGGCCCGGGCCCGCGGCCGCTTCACCCGCAACTTCGTCATCCAGGCCTCGGCGGCGGACTGGGCGCTGGCGCTGATCGCCGCGCTGCGCCGAAGACTCGCCGAGCTGCCCGACCATCCGCATCTGGTCTTCTTCCAGCATGACGAGGTGATCGTGCACACCCCCGCCGAGCTGGCCGAGCAGGTGGTGTCGGCGGTCACCGAGTCGGCTGCCGAGGCCAGTCGGCTGGTCTTCGGGCCGACCCCGGTGCAGTTCCCGATGAGCACCGCCGTGGTGGAGTGCTACGCGGACGCCAAGTGAGCCGCAGTCACTGACGAGCCGTCAGAACTTGTGCGACTGCCAGGCCTCCCGGGCGGCCTGCGCCACCTCGGCCAGCGCCGCCCCGGTGGAGGCGGTCACCACGGCCGCCACCGCGCCCTCCACGAAAGGGGCGTCCACCAGCACCGCTTGGTCGGGCCGGTCAAGGTCGGCGAGCACGGCGCGGGCGGTCAGCACGGCGCTGCCCAGATCCGGCAGCACCACCACGCCGGCGCCGCCGTCGGCCTCGCGCACGGCGGCCTCGATCAGCTCGTAGCTGGTGCCCGTCGAGCCGTCCTCGGTGCCCGCCGCGACCGCCACCGCCACGGCGCCGCCGCCCAGTTGCTCGGCCAGTTCGCGCACCCCCGCGCCGAGCTGCGGGCTGTGCGACACCAGGACGATTCCCACCGAGGTCCTCATGGCCCGAGCCTAGCCGGATCGCCACGCCAGGGCTGGACGAACGGCTGAGGAATCCCAGCCGCGTGGCGTAGGTTCGAGGCAGCCGGTCCGACCGCCACCCCGGGAGTCCCGCATGAAGAAGCTGATCAACACGCCCGAGTCCGTGCTCGACGACACCCTCGCCGGAATCGCCGCCGCACACCCCGAGTTGACGGTGGACCGGGCGGCCCGGGTGGTGCACCGGGCGGACGCACCGCGCCCGGGCAAGGTGGCACTGATCTCCGGCGGCGGTTCCGGTCACGAGCCGCTGCACACCGGTTTCGTCGGCCCCGGGATGCTGGACGCGGCTTGCCCCGGCGAGGTGTTCACCTCCCCCGTGCCGGACCAGATGCTGGCCGCGATCTCGGCCGTCGACGGCGGGGCCGGTGTGGTCTTCGTGGTCAAGAACTACACGGGTGACGTGCTCAACTTCTCGCTGGCCGCCGAACTCGCCGCCGAACAGGGCATCGAGGTCCGCACCGTGCTGGTGGACGACGACGTCGCCGTGCAGGACTCCACCTTCACCGCCGGGCGGCGCGGCACCGGCGCCACCGTGGTGGTGGAGAAGGTCTGCGGCGCGCTGGCCGAGCGCGGTGCCGGCGCCGCGGAGGTGGCCTCGATCGGCGAGCTGGCCAATGCCGCGTCCCGCTCCTTCGCGGTGGCGCTGACCGCCGCGACCGTACCGGCCGCCGGCAAGCCCGGCTTCGACCTGCCGGGTGACGAAATCGAGGTCGGAGTCGGCATCCACGGCGAACCGGGCCGCCGCCGGGAGCCGCTGCGCCCGGCCCGTGAGCTGGTGGCCGAGGTGGTGGAGACCGTCCTGGCCGACCACACCCTGGCCTCGGGCGACCAGGTGATCGCCCTGGTCAACGGCCTGGGCGGCACCCCGCTGCACGAGCTCTACCTGGTCTACGGCGAGGTGGCCGCCCGCCTCGCCGAGCGCGGCATCACCATCGCCCGCCGACTGGTCGGCAACTATGTGACCAGCCTCGACATGGCCGGGTTCTCGCTCACCCTGACCAAGGCCGACCCGCAGCTCCTGGAGCTCTGGGACGCGCCCGTCGCCACCCCCGCCCTGCACTGGTCCTGACACCCCCTTGTGAGACCGACGGAGCATCAGCATGTCCTACGCCATCGACCACGATCTCGCCGTCGCCTGGCTGCGCGCCACGGCCGCGGCCGTCGAGCAACGGCACCAGGAACTCACCGAGTTGGACGCCGCGATCGGTGACGGCGACCACGGCACCAATCTGCGGCGCGGCTTCGCGGCCGTCACCGGGCTGCTGGACGAGTTGGACCCGGCCGCCCCGCCCGGCAGCGTGCTGACCCGGGCGGGCACCACCCTGATCTCCAAGGTCGGCGGCGCCTCCGGACCGCTCTACGGCAGCGCGCTGCGGGCGGCCGGCACCGCACTGCCCGCGCCCACCGCCGACATGATGGACCTGGCCCAGGCGCTGCGGGCCGGCCTGACCGCGCTGCAGAAGCTGGGCGGCGCGGCGGTCGGCGACAAGACCATGGTGGACGCCTTCGAACCGGCCGTCGCCGCCCTGGAGCGCGCCGCCTTCGACGGCTTCACGCTGCGCGAGGCGAGCGCGCTGGCCGCCGAGGCCGCCGAGGCGGGGGCCCGGGCCACCATCCCGCTGGAGGCCCGCAAGGGCCGCGCCTCCTACCTGGGACGGCGCAGCATCGACCACCAGGACCCGGGCGCCACCTCCACCGCGCTGCTGTTCGCCGCCCTCGCCGAGGTGTCGTCACCGCACTGACCTCACCCGCTCCCCACCGGCCACCTGGACACGCGTTGTGACCAGGTGGCCTTTTCGCGCGCCCGGGAGCGGCGCAATACCACCCCACGTCCGCATGCGACTACTCTCAGTGCCCTGCTGTGGCGATCATCTCATGCCGACCGCAGCCCATCCCGCCCCATGGAATACCCAGGGGGGTATGGTGTTCTCACAGTACGGCGCCGCCCGGCGCCCCTGACCCTCGGAGGCTCTCAATGGCCAGCACCACCACCTACACCGTCACCGGCATGAGCTGCGGCCACTGCGAGAAGTCGGTGTCCGAGGAGCTCTCCGCACTGGCCGGCGTGCTCACCGTCGCCGCCGACGCCAAGGCCGGCACCGTCACCGTCTCCTCCGAGCAGCCGCTGGACGAGGCCGATGTCCGCGCCGCGATCGACGAGGCGGGCTACGAACTGGTCGGCCCGGCGGCCTGACCGCGGTGACGGGGGGCGCGCCCCCGCCGCCCCCCGCACCCTCTGATCCTCGATGGGAGAGCAGCACGATGAGCACCGCCAGCAGCACCGTCCCGAGCGCGGCCACCGACCGCGTCGAGCTGTCGATCGGCGGGATGACCTGCGCCTCCTGCGCAGCCCGGATCGAGAAGAAGCTCAACCGGCTGGACGGCGTCGAGGCCACCGTCAACTTCGCGACCGAGAAGGCCCGGGTCGACTTCGGCCCCGGCGTCACGGTGGCCGACCTGATCGCCACCGTGGAGCGCACCGGCTACACCGCCGAGCTGCCCGCGCCGCCCGCCGCCCGGACGCCCTCGCCGGAGAGCGCGGCGCCGGCCGAGGCCCCCGATCCCCTGCGCGAGCGGCTGACGATCAGCGCGCTGCTCACCGTCCCGGTCATCCTGCTCTCCATGGTCCCCGCGCTGCAGTTCACCAGCTGGCAGTGGCTGGCGTTCGCCCTCACCGGCCCGGTGGTGCTGTACGGCGGCTGGCCCTTCCACCGGGCCGCCGGCACCAACCTGCGGCACGGCGCGGCCACCATGGACACCCTGGTCTCGCTGGGCACCCTGGCGGCGTTCGGCTGGTCGGTCTGGGCGCTGTTCTGGGGCGACGCCGGGCGGCCCGGCATGAAGCACATGTTCTCGCTGGCGGTCAGCCGCGCCGACGCCGGATCGTCGCTCTACCTGGAGACGGCCGCCGCCGTCACCGTGCTGATCCTGCTCGGCCGCTGGCTGGAGGCCCGCTCCAAGCGGCGCGCCGGAGCCGCCCTGCACGCCCTGCTGGACCTCGGGGCCAAGGACGTCGCGGTGCTGCGGGACGGCCGTGAGGTGCGGATCCCGGTCGCCGAACTCACCGTCGGCACCCGGTTCGTGGTCCGCCCGGGCGAGAAGATCGCCACCGACGGCGTGGTGGTCGAGGGCGCGTCCGCGGTGGACGCCTCGATGCTCACCGGCGAGTCCGTCCCCGTCGAGGTCTCGGTCGGCGCCCCGGTCACCGGCGCCACCGTCAACGCGGGCGGCCGCCTGGTGGTCGAGGCCCGCCGGGTCGGCGCCGACACCCAGCTCGCCCGGATGGCCCAGCTGGTCGAGCAGGCGCAGAACGGCAAGGCCGCGGCGCAGCGGCTGGCCGACCGGATCTCCGCGGTCTTCGTGCCGGTGGTGATCCTGATCGCGCTGGCCACCCTGGTCGGCTGGCTGCTGGCCGGCGGCAGCCCCACCGAGGCGTTCACCGCCGCGGTCGCCGTGCTGATCATCGCCTGCCCGTGCGCCCTGGGTCTGGCCACCCCGACCGCGCTGATGGTCGGCACCGGGCGCGGCGCCCAGCTCGGCATCCTGATCAAGGGCCCCGAGGTGCTGGAGACCACCCGCCGGGTCGACACCATCGTGCTGGACAAGACCGGCACCGTCACCACCGGCAAGATGGCGCTGACCGCCGTGCACACCGCCGACGGTGTCTCCGAGGAGCAGGCGCTGCGGCTGGCCGGCGCGCTGGAGGACGCCTCCGAGCACCCGATCGCCCGGGCCATCGCGGCGGCCGCCACCGACCGGCTGGGCGCCCTGCCCGGCGTCGAGGGCTTCGAGAACATCCCGGGCCTGGGTGTGCAGGGCGTGGTGGACGGCCACGCGGTGCTGGCCGGCCGGGAGCGCCTGCTGGCCGACTGGTCGCAGCCGCTGGGCGCCGAGTTGGCGGCCGCCAAGGCCGAGGCCGAGGCGGCGGGGCGGACCGCCATCGCGGTCGGCTGGGACGGCGCGGCCCGCGCGGTGCTGGTGGTGGCCGACACCGTCAAGCCGACCAGCGCCCAGGCGGTGCGCGAGCTGCGCGAGCTGGGCCTGCGCCCGGTGCTGCTGACCGGCGACCACCGGGCGGCCGCCGAGGCGGTGGCCGCCGAGGTGGGCATCCCGGCCGCGGACGTGATCGCCGAGGTGCTGCCGGAGGACAAGGTGGCCCAGGTCCGGCGGCTGCAGGGCGAGGGCCGCTCGGTGGCGATGGTGGGCGACGGGGTCAATGACGCCGCCGCGCTGGCCCAGGCCGACCTGGGCCTGGCGATGGGCACCGGGACGGACGCGGCGATCGAGGCCGGCGACCTGACGCTGGTCCGCGGCGACCTGCGGGTGGCCGCCGACGCGATCCGGCTCTCCCGGCGGACCCTGGCCACCATCAAGGGCAACCTGTTCTGGGCCTTCGCCTACAACGTGGCGGCGCTGCCGCTGGCCGCCACCGGTCTGCTCAACCCGGTGGTCGCCGGCGCCACGATGGCCTTCTCCTCGGTCTTCGTGGTCAGCAACAGCCTGCGGCTGCGGCGCTTCGGCGGCTGACCAGCCGGCTCGGCGCCCGGCCAGACGGCTTGGGCCCCTGGCTGAGCGTCAACTCCCGCGAGCTCCTTGGACGTCAGCGTCCGAGGAGCTCGCCGCCGTTGCAGTGCAGGATCTCGCCGGTGATGAAGCCGGCCCCCGGGGAGGCCAGGAAGTGCACGGCCGCGGCCACCTCGCCGGTCTCGCCGATCCGGCCCAGCAGGGTGCGGGCGGCCCGGCGGGACACCTCGGCCTCGTCCAGCCGGGGACCGAAGAACTCGGTACCGGCCACCGTGCCGGGGGCGACGATGTTGGCGGTGATCCCGGACGGACCCAACTGGGCGGCCAGGAAGTGGTTCCAGGCGTGCAGCGAAGCCTTGGCGGCCCCGAAAGAGCCGGCCCCGCGCAGCGCGGCGATCGAGCTGATGGTGACCACTCTGCCCTCCCCGGGGTGAGCCGGTCCCGGACCGACTCGGTGAGCAGCACGGCGGTCAGCACATTGCGCTCGAAGTCCCCGCGCCAGCGGGCCAGCAGCGCGTGCGGGCCGACCCCGAAGCCGGTCTCCCGGCTGCCCGCGTTGTTCACCAGCACGTCGATCCGAGACGGCAGCGCGCGCAGCGCGGCCTCCACCTCGTCCGGGTCGGCCAGGTCGCAGACCAGCGGCGTGACGCTGCCGCCGAGCTCCGCCACGGCCGAATCCAGCACCGCGCGGCGGCGGCCCACGATCACCACCTGCTCGCCGGCCTCGACGAAGCGCCGGGCGATCTCCAGGCCGATTCCGGTGCCACCGCCCGTGACGACAACATTCCTGGCCATCTGCAAATCTCCCGCCCTGTCCATACCGGAATGACACGATTCCTATCACGCAGGGTTGCCGTCACTGCGGGGAGGGTGACGCTCGGCGCCGGGGATCATGTGGTATGAGCGGGTGGCGCGCTGGGAGCGAGAGGCAACTCACACCGCCCGGACGTAACTTTGCCGGGCCTGATACGTCTTACCTTGGTGAGTGCGACCTTCCACCGCGGAACGGCGTGCGCGTGCCACCCTCCCCCCCTGGGCCGGCCCGCGTACCCGCGGCCAGGTCGCCGTCGGGGCTCCGGCGGGCCCCGGGATGACTGTCGTGGTACGACGGTCCTCGCGCACGGCGCCGGGCAGTGGAGTGGGTCTGGAACGCTTTGAGCGGCCGTTCCCGGTCTCGTCTCCGCATCGCCCGGTCGCCGTGCGTCGCACGTACGAAGGGCCCCACTGCTCGGCAGTGGGGCCCTTCGGTTTCAGCGTTCCGGTGCGGGAGCGGACCCCCGGCCGAGCGTCAGCGCTTGTCGAGCGCCACGTAGTCGCGGATCGCGGTGCCGGTGTAGATCTGGCGCGGACGGCCGATCCGGCTGCCCGGCTCCTGGATCATCTCCTGCCAGTGGGCGATCCAGCCGGGGAGCCGGCCGAGCGCGAACAGCACGGTGAACATGCTGGTCGGGAAGCCCATCGCGCGGTAGATCAGGCCGGTGTAGAAGTCGACGTTCGGGTACAGCTTGCGGGAGATGAAGAAGTCGTCGCTGAGCGCGTGCTCCTCCAGCTTGAGCGCGATCTCCAGCAGCTCGTCCGACTTGCCGAGCTGGCCGAGCACCTCGTGCGCCAGACCCTTGACCAGCGCGGCGCGCGGGTCGAAGGCCTTGTACACGCGGTGGCCGAAGCCCATCAGCTTGACGCCGTCCTCGCGGTTCTTCACCTTGCGGATGAAGGCGTCGACGTCGCCGCCGTCCTTCTGGATCTGCTCCAGCATCTCCAGCACGGCCTGGTTGGCGCCGCCGTGCAGCGGGCCCCAGAGCGCCGAGATGCCGGCCGAGACCGAGGCGAACATGTTGGCGTGGCTGGAGCCGACCAGGCGCACCGTGGAGGTGGAGCAGTTCTGCTCGTGGTCGGCGTGCAGGATGAGGAGCTTGTCCAGCGCGTTGACGATCACCGGGTTGAGCTCGTACTCCTCCGCCGGGACGGCGAAGGTCATCCGCAGGAAGTTCTCGACGTAGCTCAGGTCGTTGCGCGGGTAGACGAACGGCTGGCCCATCGCCTTCTTGTAGGCGTAGGCGGCGATGGTCGGCAGCTTCGCCAGCAGGCGGACCGTCGACAGGTTCCGCTGGGCCTCGTCGAACGGGTTGTGGCTCTCCGGGTAGAAAGTGGAGAGCGCGCCGACCACCGAGGAGAGCATCGCCATCGGGTGCGCGTCCCGGGGGAAGCCCTGGAAGAAGCGCTTGACGTCCTCGTGCAGCAGGGTGTGCTGGGTGATGTCGCTGCTGAAGGTCTCCAGCTGGTCGGCGGTCGGGAGCTCGCCGTTGATCAGCAGGTAGGCGGTCTCGATGAAGCTGCCCTGGTCGGCCAGCTGCTCGATCGGGAAGCCGCGGTAGCGGAGGATGCCGTTGTCACCGTCGACGAAGGTGATGGCGGACTTGTACGCGGCGGTGTTGCCGAAGCCGTTGTCCAGGGTGACCAGGCCGGTCTGCGGGAGCAGCTTCGAGATGTCGAACCCAGAGTTGCCCGCCGTGCTCTCGACCACGGGGTACTCGTACTCGCCACCCTGGTACTTCAGGACTACGGCGCTTTGACTGTTCTCGCTCACGCTATTCCTCACCGACGATTAGAAATCCGCTTCGCGTGCCCTGCCGTCCACCCTCCCCCATGCGGTGGACGACCGCGCACCCGGGGTGGCCCAAAAGAGCCGGCCCCTACAAATTCGGCAGCTCCAGCCGGTACGAACCGGACAAGATCACTGCACGACTAGGCTGGTCCATCAATTTCTTCACGTCAAGATACCCCCGTCGCGGCCCTGTACCCCATTCGGGTTCGAGCTGTTCACTCGCTTGACAGCCGGTGGTCAAGCGCCGCATGCCTGCGACCGGCGCCCACCGTCCGCACCGCCTGGCCGATCGCCTTGCGCGAGCCGACCAGGACCACCAGCTTCTTGGCCCGCGTCACTGCCGTGTACAGCAGATTTCGCTGCAGCATGGTCCAGGCCGAGGTCGTGACCGGAATCACCACCGCCGGATACTCACTGCCCTGCGAGCGGTGAATGGTCACGGCATAAGCGTGCTGCAGTTCGTCAAGTTCGTCGAAGTCGTACGGCACCTCCTCGTCCTCGTCGGTCAGCACGGTGAGCCGCTGATCCTCCGCACTGAGCGAAGTGACCACGCCTACAGTGCCGTTGAAGACGCCGTTGCGACCCTTGTCGTAGTTGTTGCGGATCTGGGTGACCTTGTCGCCGACCCGGAAGGTGCGGCCGCCGAAGCGCTTCTCCGGCAGGCCCTCGCGCCCCGGGGTGACGGCCGCCTGCAGCAGGGTGTTGAGGTTGCCCGCACCGGCCGGGCCGCGGTGCATCGGCGCCAGCACCTGCACGTCCCGGCGCGCGTCCAGCCGGAAGCGCTGCGGGATCCGGCGGGCCACCACGTCGACCACCAGGCCGGCGGTCCGCTCGGTGTCGTCCTCCACGAACAGGAAGAAGTCGGGCAGGCCGTCGGTGAGCGGCGGCTTGCCCTCGTTGATCCGGTGCGCGTTGACCACCACCCCGGACTGCTGGGCCTGGCGGAAGATCCTGGTCAGCCGCACCGACGGGATCGGGCCGCCGTCGGCCAGCATGTCCCGCAGCACCTCGCCGGCGCCCACCGAGGGCAGCTGGTCCACATCGCCCACGAACAGCAGGTGCGCGCCCGGCGCCACCGCCTTGACCAGCTTGTTCGCCAGGATCAGGTCCAGCATCGAGGCCTCGTCCACCACCACCAGGTCGGCGTCCAGCGGACGGTCCCGGTCGTAGGCCGCCTCACCACCCGGCCGCAGCTCCAACAGCCGGTGCACGGTCGCCGCTTGATGGCCAGTCAGCTCGGCCAGCCGCTTGGCCGCCCGGCCGGTCGGCGCCGCCAGCAGCACCTTCGCCTTCTTGGCCAGCGCCAGGGTGACGATCGACTTCACGGTGAACGACTTGCCGCAGCCCGGGCCACCCGTCAGCACCGCGACCCTCTCGGTCAGCGCCAGCCGGACCGCCTGCTCCTGCTCGGGCGCCAGCTCGGCTCCGGTCCGCTCGGCCAGCCAGGACAGCGCCTTGCCCCAGTCCACGTCCCCGAAGCCGGGCATCCGGTCCGTATCGGCGTGCAGCAACCGCAGCAGCTGGTTGGAGAGCGACACCTCGGCCCGGTGGAACGGCACCAGGTAGATCGCGCTGACCGACTCCCCGCCATCTCCCGGCAGCAGCTCGCGGACCACACCCTCCTCGGCGACCAGCTCGCCCAGGCAGTCGATCACCAGGCCGACGTCCACCTGCAGGAGCTTCACCCCGTCGGCGATCAGCCGCTCCTCCGGGAGGTAGCAGTGGCCCTGATCGCTGCTCTGCGACAGCGCGTACTGCAGACCGGCCTTGACCCGCTCCGGGCTGTCGTGCGGGATCCCGACGGCCTGGGCGATCCGGTCGGCGGTGAGGAACCCGATGCCCCAGACATCGGCGGCCAGCCGGTAGGGCTCATTCTTCACCACGCCGATCGAGGAGTCCCCGTACTTCTTGTAGATCCGCACGGCCAGCGAGGTCGACACCCCCACCCCCTGGAGGAAGACCATCACCTCCTTGATCGCCTTCTGCTCCTCCCAGGCCGCGGCGATCATCTTGGTGCGCTTGGGGCCGAGCCCCGGGACCTCGATCAGGCGGGACGGCTGCTCCTCGATCACTGTGAGGGTGTCGATGCCGAAGTGGCCCACGATCCGCTCGGCGAACTTCGGCCCGATGCCCTTGATCAGGCCCGACCCCAGATAGCGCTGGATCCCCTGGACGGTGGCCGGCAGCACGGTGGTGTAGTTCTCCACGGTGAACTGGCGGCCGTACTGCGGATGCGAGCCCCAGCGGCCGTGCATCCGCAGCGACTCGCCGACCTGGGCGCCGAGCAGGGCACCGACCACGGTCAGCAGCTCGGCGGCACCGCGGCCGGTGTCGACGCGGGCGACCGTGTAGCCGGTCTCCTCGTTGGCGTAGGTGATCCGCTCCAGCACGCCCTCCAACTGGGCGAGCTGGAGCGGTACCGGGGCCTGCGCCTGCCGGCCCTGCAGCGCGCTCATTCGACGCACCCCTCCTGTGCTAGGCGGCCCTCCGTGGTAGTGCCGTGCGTGATGAACGGTACCGCTCCGTGCCGACACCGCCGGCCGCGATTGTGGCCACCGCGCGCAAGGCCGACGATGACAAGTGGAGACCCATTCGACTGAAGTGGATGACACCATGTTGACCACCGATTTTGCGCCCGGCGCTCCCAACTGGATCGACCTCGGCAGCCCCGATACCGACGCGGCCCAGCAGTTCTACAGCCGGTTGTTCGGCTGGACCTTCACCTCGGCCGGGCCGAACTCCGGCGGTTACGGCTTCTTCCGCCTGGGCGGGCAGACCGTGGCCGCCCTCGGACCGCTGACCGAGGAGGGCGCCACAGCGGCCTGGACGGTCTACTTCCGGACCGAGGACGCCGACCAGACGGCCAAGCTGGTCTCCCAGGCCGGCGGTGTGGTCCGGTTCGGCCCGTTCGACGTCTTCACCTCCGGGCGGATGGCCGGCTTCACCGATCCGACCGGCGCCGCCTTCGCCGTCTGGCAGCCCGGCACCACCAGGGGCCTGGACGCCGTGACCAGCACCGGCACCCTCTGCTGGACGGAGCTGCACAGCAGCGACCCCGAGCAGGCCAAGGAGTTCTACCGGAAGGTCTTCAACTGGCTTGAGCAGGACGTCCCGTTCGGCGACTTCACCTACACCGTGATCACTCCGACCGGCGGTGGCCTGGACGCCAGCCAGGGCGGTATCGCCACCCTGATCCCCGTGGACAAGGCCGTGCACACCGGGTCCTACTGGCTGCCGTACTTCGAGGTGACCGATGTGGAGGCGACCCGCGCCAAGGCGGTCGAGCTGGGCGGCGGGCAGCGCGGTGAGGTGATCGACGAACCCGGAGTCGGGCGGTTCGTGCAACTCACCGATCCGCACGGGGCGGTCTTCTCGGTGATCACCAGCACTCCGCCCGACAACTGACCGGAAACGCGAAGAAGCCCCCACCGAGCTGCGTTTAATCAAACACAGCCGGTGGGGGCTTCTTCTGAAGAATTGTTCGGCGGCGTCCTACTCTCCCACAGGGTCCCCCCTGCAGTACCATCGGCGCTGTAAGGCTTAGCTTCCGGGTTCGGAATGTAACCGGGCGTTTCCCTCACGCTATGACCACCGAAACACTATGAAACTATCGGCCGCACCACCGCCTATGCGGTGGGGTCGTTGTTTCAGAACAACACAGTGGACGCGAGCAACTGAGGACAAGCCCTCGGCCTATTAGTACCGGTCAGCTCCACCCCTCACAGGGCTTCCACATCCGGCCTATCAACCCAGTCGTCTACTGGGAGCCTTACCCTCTCAAGGAGGTGGGAGTGCTCATCTCGAAGCAGGCTTCCCGCTTAGATGCTTTCAGCGGTTATCCCTCCCGAACGTAGCCAACCAGCCATGCCCTTGGCAGAACAACTGGCACACCAGAGGTTCGTCCGTCCCGGTCCTCTCGTACTAGGGACAGCCCTTCTCAACACTCCTACGCGCACAGCGGATAGGGACCGAACTGTCTCACGACGTTCTAAACCCAGCTCGCGTACCGCTTTAATGGGCGAACAGCCCAACCCTTGGGACCTACTCCAGCCCCAGGATGCGACGAGCCGACATCGAGGTGCCAAACCATCCCGTCGATATGGACTCTTGGGGAAGATCAGCCTGTTATCCCCGGGGTACCTTTTATCCGTTGAGCGACGGCGCTTCCACAAGCCACCGCCGGATCACTAGTCCCTGCTTTCGCACCTGCTCGACCCGTCGGTCTCACAGTCAAGCTCCCTTGTGCACTTACACTCAACACCTGATTGCCAACCAGGCTGAGGGAACCTTTGGGCGCCTCCGTTACCCTTTAGGAGGCAACCGCCCCAGTTAAACTACCCACCAGACACTGTCCCTGATCCGGATCACGGACCCAGGTTAGACATCCAGCACGACCAGAGTGGTATTTCAACGGCGACTCCACAACAACTGGCGTTGCTGCTTCACAGTCTCCCACCTATCCTACACAAGCCGAACCGAACACCAATATCAAGCTATAGTAAAGGTCCCGGGGTCTTTCCGTCCTGCTGCGCGAAACGAGCATCTTTACTCGTAATGCAATTTCACCGGGCCTATGGTTGAGACAGTCGAGAAGTCGTTACGCCATTCGTGCAGGTCGGAACTTACCCGACAAGGAATTTCGCTACCTTAGGATGGTTATAGTTACCACCGCCGTTTACTGGCGCTTAAGTTCTCAGCTTCGCCCCGACGAATCAGAGCTAACCGGTCCCCTTAACGTTCCAGCACCGGGCAGGCGTCAGTCCGTATACATCGCCTTACGGCTTCGCACGGACCTGTGTTTTTAGTAAACAGTCGCTTCTCGCTGGTCTCTGCGGCCACCCCCAGCTCAGGCAGCAAGTGCCATCACCAGGAGGGGCCCCCCTTCTCCCGAAGTTACGGGGGCATTTTGCCGAGTTCCTTAACCATAGTTCACCCGAACGCCTCGGTATTCTCTACCTGACCACCTGAGTCGGTTTGGGGTACGGGCCGCCATGAAACTCGCTAGAGGCTTTTCTCGACAGCATAGGATCATCCACTTCACCACAATCGGCTCGGCATCAGGTCTCAGGCACATGTTGCGCGGATTTGCCTACGCAACGCCCTACACCCTTACCCCGGGACAACCACCGCCCGGGCTGGACTACCTTCCTGCGTCACCCCATCGCTCAGCTACTACAGACTTGGGTCACCGGCTCCACCACTCCCCTTTGTCCGAAGACTCCGGGGCGGCTTCACGGGCTTAGCATCACCTGGTTCGCCGTTGGCGCTTCAAAGCGGGTACGGGAATATCAACCCGTTGTCCATCGACTACGCCTGTCGGCCTCGCCTTAGGTCCCGACTTACCCTGGGCAGATCAGCTTGACCCAGGAACCCTTGGTCAATCGGCGCAAGAGTTTCCCACTCTTGTATCGCTACTCATGCCTGCATTCTCACTCGTATACCGTCCACGACTCGATCCCTCGGCCGCTTCACCCGGCACACGACGCTCCCCTACCCATCCACAGCGCCGTTGGGCGTATTCTGTGAATGACACGACTTCGGTGGT